>CAMDAH010000014.1 GCA_945888625.1 Chryseobacterium gleum | reverse complement strand
AAGCAAAACGTGAATTATACGGAAGTTTAACTTGGATCTCTTATCCAATCGTTGCACAAGGACAAAATTTAATGGCCAGCGATGTAACGATAAAATTACGCATCAATAAAGAATATAAAAATTATATAGCGACGGGAGAAAACAATGGTAGACCGATGTATTCTTGGTCAATGGATGAGATTGCAACAGTAACCTCTTCGCAAGACATGTTAAAAGAAGCATTAAAAATGATTAATGTTGTTCCTAATCCATACTATGCGTTTTCTGAGTACGAAAGAAGTAGGTTGGAAACAAAAGTTAAGATTACAAATCTTCCGGAAAAATGTACAGTAACAATATATTCTGTTAACGGTAAATTGATTCGTACTTTCAAAAAGGATAGTCCGATTACTTCAATAGATTGGGATTTAACAAACTTTAAAGCGATACCAGTGGCTGGAGGCGTTTATTTGATTCATGTAGATGTACCCGGAATCGGAGAAAGAGTGCTTAAATTCTTCGGAGGATTAAGGCAAGTGGATTTACAAGGTATTTAACGGTTAGAAGTAGAACTATGAAAAAAGTAATAACTAAATTATCGAATTACATGCTCATCTTTATGATGGGTTTAAATGTAGTCGGTTTTGCAGGAAATGAAGATCGTGTGGGCTCTGCCGGAGCAGCACATCTTTTAATCAATCCGTGGGCTAGGGGGTCTGCATTAGGTGATGCCGGTATAGCCAACATGAATGGTTTAGAAGCAACATTTACCAATATTGCAGGTCTCGCATTTACCGATAAAACCCAAATTAAGTTTAATTACTCAAATTGGATGGGTTCAGCTGGAATTGGATTAAATTCTGCCGGATTTGCCCAACGCTTATCTGAATCTGATGTAATTTCAGTAAGTGTACAATCTTTAAATTATGGGGATATTCCTATTACGACTGTTGCAAATCCAGAGGGTAACATTGGTGTTTTTTCACCTCGCGCTAATATTTTTAATGTTGGTTATGCTAAAAAGTTTTCTTCAACGATTTCGGGTGGAATTAACTTTAAGGTTATATCGGAGAATATATTTAACTTGAAATCTAATGGTATCGCTATTGATGCTGGAATTCGTTACGTAACGGGGGATAAAGAGAAGATAAAATTTGGTATTGCACTCAAAAATGTTGGTCCAGTAATGCGCTACAAGGGCGATGGATTAGCTCAGCAAGTAAGTTATGTGTCCACTGAATTTGTTGGTTCACTAGAACAAAGGTCGGCAACTTACGAACTGCCATCGCTTCTGTCGATTGGAGGTTCATATGATTTTATTTTTTCTGATGAAAGCAAGCTCAACTTGGCGCTCGGGTTTACAGCAAATTCATTTTCGAAAGATCAGTTTCGACTAGGTTTAGATTATGGAATGATTACCGATAATTTAGCATTTAACGTGCGAGCAGGTTATGTGTACGAAAACGGAATAACTTCTGTTGAAAATCGCTCTAATGCATTAATTGGTCCAACAGTTGGTTTTTCGCTTGATGCTTTGGTAGGTAAAACAAAAAGCGCACTAGGGCTTGAATACTGCGCAAGATTCGCGGGCGTTTTCGGCGTTATTCATACGATGGGTGTAACGATTAGTTTAAAGTAAAGAACATTTATTTTATTAATTGCCAGAAGGTTTTATAGTTTCATTTTTTATTTATTTTAAAAGAGTGATATCATGTCTCAAATCAATTATTATTCTGCAGCTGGTTTACAAAAACTGAAAGATGAGTTAAATGACCTTAAAACGGTTCAGCGTCCTGCTATTTCTGAGCAAATTGGTGAGGCACGCGACAAAGGAGATTTATCTGAAAATGCAGAATACGACGCAGCGAAGGAGGCACAGGGTATTTTAGAAATGAAAATTTCTAAAATGGAAAATATTGTCGCTAATGCTCGGTTAATTGACGATGCGAATATGGATAATTCAAAGGTTTATATTCTTTCGATTGTTACCATAAAAAATAGTTCTAGTGGCTCGGAAATGACGTATACCCTTGTTGCGGAGAATGAGGCTGATATTAGAGCAAATAAAATTTCTATAGACTCCCCGATCGGTAGAGGTTTATTAGGTAAGAAAATAGGCCAAGTGGCGGAGATTCAAACGCCAGGAGGTATGCTTCAATTTGAAGTGTTGAATATATCACGTTAATGCCAACTATTTTTTCTCAGATTGTTGCGGGTAATATTCCCTGTTTTCGTATTCTTGAAGACGATGATTTTCTTGCTTTCTTGGATGTAAATCCTTTGGTAATAGGTCATGTTTTGGTTATTTACAAGAAGGAAATTGATTACATTTTCGACCTAGACGATGATGTTCTTGGAAGAATGTTGATTTTCTCAAAAAAGGTAGCGCATTTATTGAAGACAAAAATAAATTGCGAGAAAATTGGTCTTAGTGTTATAGGGTTAGAAGTTCCTCATGTACATATCCATCTTGTGCCAATTAACGTGGCAGACGATCTAAACTTTACCCGTGCGAAGTTATCATTAACTCCAATTCAGTTGGAAGAAATTCAAACCTTACTTTTGGGGTAAGGACGGTTTTTCTGTAATGCCAAAAAGTAAGTTCGTTTTTCTTTTTATAGGTTCAACGATAAAGGTAATTTTCGACCTAAAAAATTCTATGTGCTTCACTATGAGAATGAAAATAAGTAAAAAAAGTATTGTTGAAGGAACAATGTACCACCCACTAATTTTTCTGGAGAGAAAAGTATGAATTCCAATGCCCGTCAATGCTCCGTACAATAAAACAGCATGTATAATGTAAATGCTTAATGTATTTTGCCCTATTTTTAAAAATAAGCCCGCTTTAATTTTAATCAATTTTTCTGTTGCAATTAGAAAGGCTAAAAGCATAAAAACTACGCCAAGGCATTTGTAAAGCCAATCGAAACTGTAGAAGTGATAGTATGTTGTGGAAAAGGCCTTGTCAAAAAAAAGTAGAAAGTCTTTAATAAAACCATAGATTAGCAATCCGATGAAAAAAGTGGTAAAAATAAACAGCCACGATTTCACCTTCTCTTCGTAGTAGTAAATAATTGTTCCAAACATGGCCCCAAACATGGTAAATCCCATTTTAGGTAAAATTGGAAATACAGTATGTTTACCGAAGAACATATTTTGAACGAAAACTGGTGCATTTTTAGGCCAGAAATTTCCTGTTCCTTCGTATTTTTTGAAGAAGGCATAAGTAGAAAAAATTAATACGCCCGCAATAAAAAAGTAAATCCATAAGGGTATTATTTTGGTGAGTTTGTATAAGCCGTATAATAAAAGTATGGTTAGGATGCCAAATCCTATACACTGTAGAACGTGAAATGAATAATACTCAAGTAAATAACCCCAAAAAATAAGTTCAAGCCCTCGTTTCAATCCCTTTCTTACACGCATGTTTTTACTGAATGTAACTTCGTTATCTCCAAGGAGAAGGTAGGTAAAAACAACTCCTGTAATGGTGAGAAAGATAGGTGATGTATAACCACGAATAAATAGCCAAAAAGTATAGTATACGTTAGTTGGATCTCGGGCAACAGTCACTAAAGTATCGTCGATAAAATGCCCTTCTAGCATAAGTAATATCGCAATTGATCTTGCAATATCAATGAAATATAATCGCTGTTTTGTTACAGTCATTTAGTTTACCTGATTTTTAGCGAATTTAATGATATATTCGTTTTTCTTTTGTATTGATGAGGCAACCTTTCTGTTTATTGAACTTCAATCGTTACATAGCCGCGTAAAGGATAAACATACGCTGTAAAATGAACATCAAATGTAAATAAATACAGTCCCTTATCTTGCGGTACATCAAGTCGAAGTGCTATGTTGACTTTACTCTTAGGTGAAATTGCAACAGGTGCTTCAATTACTTGGAGCTCTGGGGAACTGCATTCTATTTTTTCAATGGTTAGACTTTCCAATCTCGTATTCTCAAGTGAGTAATTGACTTCTTGTGGCGCACGGTTTTTTCTATTGATTAAATGAATAATTGCAGGATTAATTTCAATTAAACTATCTAATCGCTCTGCCATGAGGTCAAGTGCCACGATTTCAATCTTTCGCTCAATACTTGCCTCGTAGGAGTACACTGAATTCTTTTGGTCGTTGAAATTGTCACTTGTCAGTTGGTTTGCCGCAAATTCACCGAAGGGTACTTCAATAATTCTGATTTGTGCCACCTTGTTTTTTCCTTGTTCAAGCGCGGTTTTAAATTTGCCATTTTGGTAACCCAACAGGTAATTGTAAAAGGAGTTTATGCGTCTTTTTGACAGATTTATATTGTATTTTGTCTTGTGCAGCGGACTAGCAAATCCCTTCACGAATAAAGTAATGAACTTATTTTGTGTCAAGTACAACGAAATAGAATCGCTTAATTCGGTTAGGTCTTGGTAGCCTTTGTCAACGGATGAAGAAAAGAAGTCCGTTAATTTATTGAATCTTTCGTTTGTAACCACAGAGGAATCGCCATTTACCTTTAGTCGATAGTCGTCAAAATTTGCCTTGTAATCTAAGTAACTTGCTTCATACGTTTCGCTTGTTTTTATGTCCATACTTTTCGGTGACGGATGGTCATTTCTAAAAAAAAGACGCACCGGGAAATCGAGTCTTTTGGTTATTATGGTAGATGTCGAGTCTGGAGGAGGTAATGGGCGCTCCACGCTTGCAAAGAAGATATCGCTACAACAAGTGGGGTTTTTCTTTGAATAACTACCCGCTCGATTAGAAGAAACAAAAATACTGTCTCCTGCTTCAAAATAATATAAATCGTTGGCAGCACTATTTATTGGTTGGTTTCGATTGATTGGCTTTTCAAATTTATCGCCAGTCTTTTTCGATGAAAACACATCATACCCTCCAAAACCATTGTGCCAAGTTGAAGAAAAATAAAGTTGATTTTTAAGGGTATCGTACCAAGGGCATATTTCATTATCAAGGGAATTAACAGCGTTTAAATTTATTGCTTCACCAAATTCCGTTTCTCCAATTATTTCGCTGTACCAAATATCCATTTCTCCTTTTGTACCAGTTCGATTGGATGAGAAGAAGAGATAGGACTTGCCATTAATTCGCGTTATCATTGGATTGGTCGTATTTGAGTTTGGGTAATTAATTATTGATCCCAAAGTGTCCACTTTGCCAAGTATGCCATTTTTGTTTGCAGCCCTTGCAATTTTACATTGATAATTAAACCCGTCGTCTTGACAAATACTAAAGTAAAAATAGGACTGATTAGGGGTGTAGCTTGCATTACCGATGCTTGTTTTATCGTTTGCTAACCCTGAAATTTTCACCGCTTTTTTAAGTGAATCCGGTGAGGTGTAAAGTTCATAAAGTGAGGTTGTGTACTGTCTGCCATACACTTCCTCATTTTCATTTGTGGAATCAGCTCTCAAGGAAGAAAAAATTAATTTTCCACGTGCATAGTGGTGACCAAACTCCGCATCAAAGCTATTTATTCGTTGATTGAATTGTGCCAGAATTATGGTATCCTTGTTGTTTTTCATTGCCCAATAACAAGACTCAATTTCTTTATTCGCTTTCTTGAAATTATAACTTTCTTTCTCATCGAAAAGAGTTTTTGCCAATTTGAAGGTTTCTAAGGCAAGTTGATATTTACCATTCTGTTTTTGCATTAAACCATAAAACAAAATACAATCGGGGTATTTTTCTCCATCATCTCGGGCGTAGATTTCCCCATACGCTTTTTCTGCTGCCTTGTAGTCTTTATAAGCTCGTAAGGTTTGCGCGTATTTCCATTTTAAGTTTAATGAATTTGAATCAATGGCAATTGCTTGTTGATAAAAGTCCAAGGCATAGTAATAGTCGCCTTTTTTATATTGTTCATCGGCAAAACTTACTAAATCCTTTAATTTAATTTGACTTGTTAGCAATTTTGGATTCGCAACAAGCAGCAGAAAAAGTACTAGATATAATCTGGACATACGCGGTGGTCGGTGCGCTTTGGTTTAAAACGATTAATAACATACCGAACGGCTATTTCAAATCCCCCTCGAGCATTACTTGCCGGAACTAGTTTGGATAAATTGATATCGTAACTAAGGCCAACAAATAGTTCCTGGTAGTCATATCCCAAAGTCAAAATCATGGCATCTTTATTACGCATCCACAATCCTCCATACAAGGCACGATAGATGAAGTTTTCAGAGAATAAATAATATTTTGCCGCAGATCCAAGCACAAGTTCTTGATAGGTTCCTTGTGATGAAAACTGAACGCTTGGAATAAGGTCAAGCGAGGGTGCAATTGCAACAGTTGCTTTTACAAAGCTTGTTGTCCGAACAGGCCGTTTTACGACTTCATTAAAAAATCCTTGATTAGGTCGGTTAAGGTTAAACGCACTGATCCCGACATTAAATTTCAATCTTGGATTTTTAACCCATTCGTACAAAATACCTGCACCAAGGGATAAATTCGTTTTACGGTCGCGCTGAAGTACCTCATTAGTTGGAAGGCTGGCATCGAAGACATAGCCATCGAATTGGCTATCAAAATAAAATGAATTAAAATTTACCTGTCGATGGTTCATGCCTACATTTAACCCACCTCTTAGATTGTGCGTGGAATCAGCACTTAATTTTAAATGATAAGATAAATTTCCTTGCAATTCAATCGTACTTAACTTGCCGTCACCTACTTGATCACGGAAAGCCAAAAGCCCAACACCCATTTTTTTTATGGTTTTATCCACAGAAAAAGAAAAGGTGGAAAACGGCACGGTAACGCTACGCCATTGATCCCTGTAATTTCCTATTACGCGCAAATCACCGTTGAAATGCCCTGCATTTGCTGGATTAAGAAATAACTGGTTGTCATTGTATTGCGACCAATGAATATCTTGTGTCCATGCATTGTAAATGCAAAAACTACCAACAAATAGAAATAGTTTTATAGGATCTAGCTTCATCGAATGTAAAGATACCAAAAACAATTGAGTTTTTAAATCTCTAAATTGTTGATTTTTATGGAGTGGAACTCGAAACGGGAAGGATTTTACCATTGAAAAAATTACCTTTATTTAAGGCGAAATCGACAATAAACGAGGCCATTTCTACAGCTGTTGTTTTAGCGAGATATCCTGGAAACGCCTCCTCAAGCATTTCTGTTTGAACTGCTCCAAGGCAGAGGCAATTCATTCGAATACTACTGTCTTTTTTTTCTTCTGCATACACTTCAGTAAAGTTAGTTAAAGCAGCTTTGGAAGAGGCATAAGCAATTAGTTCGGGAAACTTGGAACTTCCTTGATAAGCGCCCATTGAACTGATATTTACAATGTGTGCACCGTTTTTACTCATGTTATTTGTTAGCGTTTGGATTAATTCAACTGGACCGAAATAATTAATTTGAAAGGATAGCTCAAAGTCATATTTCGTAAGTTGCTCGAATGGTTTTTTAATTAAAAGCCCCGCATTATTAATTAAAATAGCTACCGAAGGGTGATTTTCAAATATCTTGGTTGCTTGCTCTTTTACGGGTTTTCCAAGGTCAAATGCATAAGAAAAAACATTTGGAAGGTGGGCGAAATGCAAGCGCATTTCGGTATTATCTCTTGAAAGGGCTATTACAGTATGCTTGGGATTTTTTGCTAAATTGAGCACACATTCTTTACCAATTCCTCTGCTTGCGCCAGTAACAACGATTGTTTTTTTAATCATAACTAATAACTAGTTTTTCCGATGCTGGTTTTGCTTGACAAGTTAAGATATAACCATTTTTAACTTCCTCATCTGTTAATGAATAATTTAAACGCATCGTTGCTTTTCCTTCAATAACTTTTGCTTTGCAAGAACAACAAACCCCTCCTCGGCAAGAAAATGGTGGATCAAAACCTGCATTTTCCACCACGTCTAAAATTGTTTTTTTATCACTTTTCATTGTTAATTCAATGGTTTCGTGGTCGAGGGTAACTGATAGTAAACAATCGCCATTGAAGTCGAGGCTTGGGTCAATTTCTTCTTTTATCAATAAAACAGGTGTTGTAAACAGTTCGTATTTTATTTTTTGAGGGCTCACACCAAACATAGTAAGTGCTTCTATACCTTCTTTTATCATTTCTTCTGGACCACATAAAAGGAAAACGTCTGCTTTTAACAAACTTAAATCCAATTTAATTTCTTCGGTGATATTGGCTTTGTTCAATCGACCTTTCTTCCAGCCATCCTGCTCTTCACGCGTTAAGTAGTGTGTGATGTGAACGTTTGATAACTGATTTAACGCTTCGCTAAAGAGAATGTCGTTTTTAGTCTTATTGCCGAAAAATAAGTGAACTGTTGCATCATTTGCCAAACTTTTTGCAATAGAGACAATTGGTGTAATTCCACTGCCTGCCGCAATAACAACCAATTTTTTTTCTTTATTTATGGTGAAGTTTCCTTCTGGTACCAAAGCCTTCAAGGTATCCCCAATTTTTAGTTCGTTGTTGATGTAATTAGAAACTAATCCATTAGGGACTTTTTTGACGCCTATTTTAAGTCCTTCGGATGGCGCACTGCAAATAGAGTAGGAACGTCTAACCGTTTCTCCATTTATTTCGACTTCTATGGTTAAATATTGTCCCGGAACAAAATTAAACAATGCAGGGTTTTCGGCTATTAGCGTGACGACTGACGTGTCGTGGCTAATTTGTTCGAGATTAACGACAGAAAGTTCTTTCCATTTCGAATCGCTTTCTACTTTCTTCTTTTTAAAATTAAAAATCCCCATAATTATTCATCAAATGTTACAATTACTATTTTACTTGTTGGGTGGGCTTGGCAACTTAATATGTATCCTGCCGCTACCTCATCTTTTTCTAAAGCATAATTTACATCCATGCTTACTGTACCCTCAAGTACCCTTGCTTTGCAAGTACAGCATACGCCACCCTTGCACGCGTAGGGTAAATCTGCTCCAGCTTCTTGTGCAGCATCCAAAATAGACAAGCCATTTGAAGCCAAAGGAAATTCGATATTATCACCGTCAATGATAACTTGAATTTGACTATCAAAAGCATTTATGTTTTTTTCGGGCACTAGTTTCTTTTCGCTTTTTAGGCCTGCGTGAAAGAGTTCGAAATGAATTTTTTCGCTTTTAACCCCGAAGGCCACTAAACTATCTTTAACACCCAAAATCATTTGTTCTGGTCCACAAAGGTAAACCGCATCAATGGCTTGGTTTTTTAAAAAGGCGTTGTACAAAGAATCAGTTTTATTTTTATCAATCCTACCTTTCTGTATAGCAGAACCCAAACTTTCTTGAGAAAATAGGTGAACAATGCGAAACCTACCTATATAAGCATTTTTCAAAGCCTCTAACTCCTCTCTAAAAATAACACTGTAAAAACCTTTGTTCCCATAAAACAAGGTAACGTCGCTGTTTTTTTCGTCGTTAAGGGCCGATTTAATAATTGACATCATTGGGGTTATTCCGGATCCTGCAGCAAATAGAACAATCGATTTTTTTTTTGCTTGGTCTAGTTCATAACGAAAATTACCCATTGGGTTCATTACCTCAATTTCATCACCGCTTTTTAATTGTTTAACAGCGTAAGTTGAAAAAACACCGTTTTCCACTTGTTTCACAGCGACTTGCCATTTTGCTTCCGACGGGGCTGAACACAAGGAATATGACCTTCGAACTTCCTCGTTTTGAATTTGCGTTTTAAGTGTAAGGTATTGACCTGAAATAAATTCAAAGTTATTCCGTAACGCCAAGGGTACCTCGAACTCTATCAGAACGGCATCTTTAATTAATTTGTTGACAGACTTTACTTTTAAGGCGTGGAATCTGGGGGTCATGCGTCTCTATTTGGCTCGTCAAAAATACCTAAAATCTTAATTGTTATGTTGCTTGGAAGAACATTTAACTTGATTAGATGTTTTAGAAATTCTTATTAATTATATTTGTATTAAATTATTTCAATTATGGATGTTGTTTCTGAATCGTTATTAGAAAGTAATTTTCAATCTAAAATAGATAGAGATATCAAAATTGAACCAAAGGATTGGATGCCTGATAATTACCGCCAGACTTTAATTCGACAAATTTCTCAGCACGCGCACTCTGAGGTGGTGGGAATGTTACCCGAAGGAAACTGGATAACTCGTGCTCCTAATCTGAGAAGAAAGGCTGTTTTATTGGCGAAGGTGCAGGACGAAGCAGGTCACGGACTGTATCTTTACAGCGCCACAGAAACGTTAGGTGCAGATCGAGAACAGTTAATTGATGATTTGCATGAAGGAAGAGCAAAATATTCTTCAATTTTTAATTATCCAACGCTTTCCTGGGCAGACATGGGTGCTATCGGTTGGCTTGTTGATGGTGCTGCTATCATGAACCAAGTGCCTCTATGTCGTTGTTCGTATGGACCATACGCTAGAGCGATGGTAAGGGTTTGTAAAGAAGAGTCATTTCACCAACGACAGGGTTTTGAAATTATGATGAGTCTTGCTAAAGGTTCTCCAGAGCAGAAAGCTATGGCGCAAGATGCGCTAAATCGTTTTTGGTGGCCTGCATTAATGATGTTTGGTCCTAATGATGCGACATCAAAACATACCGCACAGTCAATGAAGTGGAAAATCAAAAGAAATACAAATGACGAATTGAGACAACAGTTTGTAGATGCAACAGTTCCTCAAGCCGAATTAATAGGCCTAACTATTCCGGATGCTAGTTTAGTGTGGGATGAACAAACAAAACATTACATCTCTAGTCCGATTAATTGGGATGAGTTTTGGCAGGTTGTAAACGGGAATGGTCCTTGCAACAAAGAGCGAATTGATGCACGTAAAAAAGCCAAGGAAAATGGAAAATGGGTCCGAGATGCCGCAATGGCACACGCTCAAAAAAGGTCAGCAAGGAATTTATTAATTGCCTAATTTAGTACATATGTCAGAACAAGATTGGCCACTTTGGGAGGTTTTTATTCGAAGTAAACAGGGTTTAAATCACAAACATGTTGGTAGCTTAAGAGCACCTGACGCCCAATTGGCTGTTGACAATGCCCGCGACGTATATACGAGAAGATCTGAAGGGATATCTATTTGGGTTGTTTCCTCCAACAATGTTTTTGCCTCCGATGCTTCCGAAGCAGATGCATTTTACGATCCCGCAAATTCAAAGGTTTACAGGCACCCAACATTTTATGATGTGCCGGATGGAATTTCTCACATGTAACCGATGAAAGAAAAGTTACTCAACTATGTTCTTCGTTTAGGTGACGATAGCCTTATTCTCGGTCAGCGCCTTGCTGAATGGTGCGGTCACGGCCCAATTTTAGAGGAGGATATTGCGCTAACTAATATTTCCCTTGACTTAATTGGACAAGCAACCAGCTTACTAAATTATGCCGGCGATTTAGAGGGCAAAGGGAGAAAAGGAGACGATTTTGCATTTTTGCGACTAGAAAAAGAATATGTGAATTGCTTGCTCGTTGAGCAGGTGAATGGTCACTTTGGACATACTATTTTGCGACAGTTTTTCTTTGATGTTTTCAGGAAAAATCTTTTTGAATCGTTGCAAAATTCCAGCGATAAGCACCTTGCAGCCATCGCTGAGAAATCATTGAAAGAAACTAAATACCACTTGAAGCATTCTTCTGAATGGGTTATTCGCTTAGGTGATGGAACGGAGGAGTCTAACTCAAAAATGCAAGAATCGCTAAATACACTTTGGCGCTACACGGATGAGTTGTTTTACGAAGACGAGGTTGATACTTATTTAAAAGGACAAAATAGTGTGCCTGATTTAAGTCAACTCAAAAATAGTTGGAAAGAGTACGTGGATAATATTCTAAAGCAAGCAAATCTCCTAATTCCAACTAATAATTGGCAATTTCAGGGAGGTAGAGTAGGTAGACACTCCGAACAAATGGGTTTTATTTTAGCCGAATTACAATACATGCAACGGACCTATCCCAATATGGAATGGTAACTAGCGCACAAATTTACGACTGGCTTGAGTCGGTAAAAGATCCAGAGGTACCCGTTTTATCTATTATTGATTTAGGGATTGTGCGAGAAATAAAATGCTCAGAAAATGGTTCGTGGGAAATAAGCATAACACCAACATATAGTGGCTGCCCAGCAATGCTTGTCATTGAAGAAGGAATAAAAGCAACATTGTCAATACATGGTTTGAAGGACGTGCATATTATATCTGTACTATCGCCTGCTTGGACGACCGATTGGTTAACTGATAATGGACGAAAAAAACTCAAAGATTATGGAATTGCACCACCTGTAAACGAGGTTGATAAAAGTTTTTTGTTTAGCGTTCCTACACCCGTGCCTTGTCCTTTGTGCGACACCCCAAATACCAAAATGATTAGTCAGTTTGGAAGCACAGCATGTAAAGCACATTACCAATGTCAAGATTGTCTGGAGCCTTTTGATTATTTTAAGTGCTTGAAGTAAGTTAACTTACTTTAGACTTTGCCGTTGCTTCAATAATTTCCCATACTGCTTGTGCCGACGTTTCCCATGAAAATAGCTTGCTGCGTTTAAGTCCATTAAGGGATAGTTCATGACGTAAGGCATCATCTTTTTGTAATTTTCTCATTCCTTCAGCGATTTGATTCGTATCGAAAGGATCACAATAAATTGCAGCATTCCCTGCTACCTCAGGTAAACTAGTTGTATTCGCGGCCAAAATTGGAATGCCACATTGCATAGATTCCACCAAGGGAATACCAAATCCTTCGAAGTAAGGAACATAAACTAATGCCATAGCGCTTGCAGTGATACCTGCCAATTCGTCAAGGGGAACATGACCTGTAAAAACAACTTGTTCCTGAACGGATAAAGCGATTTTTAGATAAGTAGAGCGCCACATTTTTGTCCCAACAATCACCAGCTTAATGTCTTTATCTTCTGATGCTATAATTGAAAAGGCATCTAGTAAGCGTTGAACATTTTTTCTCGGATGTAAGGAGCCAACAAATAAAAAAAAATCTTTTCCACTCGTCCATTGTGCTTTTACCTTTGATCGCTCAGGCAGGCTAATCGGAACAAATACCTCGTTGGAGCTATTTGGAATTACTGTAATTCCGTCTGGCTCTATCGCGTAGGTTCTAACTATGTCTGCTTTTGAATAAGATGAAACTGTTATGATGTGCTTTACTTTTTTAGCGAATTTCGGAAAGCAATAGCGTAAGTAAATGCTTACTAATTTCGGTAAATCTTTTGGATTATGCTCAAAATTAATATCGTGAATTACCGCCACTTGCGGTACTTTAGATCGCAAAGAACAATATCCGTCCGGAGAAAAAAAGAGGTCTATCTTGTGTTTTTTTAATGCCCTTGGTAATTTTATTTCAAACCAAATTAGATGTAAAATTGGATGCCGAGTCGGTGGCGATACTACTACTTCATAGGCATTCGTTCCAAAATTGAAGGGCGGATCTATTTGACGATCATAAAAAAGAATAAATTCATGTTCTGGGTGAGCTGAAATCAAACGTGATACTATTTCAAAGGTATAGTGCCCAAAACCCTCCATTTTGTTGGGAATTAGATTTCGGGTATTAATGCCAATTCTCATAAATTAAAATTGATGGATGTAGTTGTTTAATTTTTCAGCCCCAATTGTTGTTGAAGGACCGTGACCACAATAGACAATGGTGTCTTCAGGAAGTTGAAACATCGTTTCAAAAATACTGGTTTTAAGAATTTCTAAATTCCCTCCGGGTAAATCCGTTCTACCAAAACTTCCATTAAATAATACGTCTCCATTTATTATAAAACCTTCACTTGGAAAATAAAAAACAACATGTCCAGGGCAATGTCCTGGTGTATGAAAAATCTTAATACGCATAGATCCGAAGGTTAATTCTGAATCGTGCGCTAACAAAAAGTCTGGTTGTGGTGAGGTGCAATAACCTTCAAATCCGTACAATGAAGCATATTGATCTACGGCATTTAAGGTATTGATATCGTCTTTATGAAGGTACAAGGGAACTTGATAGTTCTCTTTTATAAAAGCATTACCGAGCACATGATCGATGTGCGCATGGGTATTCAGGAGCCCAATTACCTTAAGTTTTTCTTTTTCAACGTAAGTAGAAAGCTCCTGTTGTTCTTCACGTGAGTAACATCCCGGATCGATAATAATTGCATTTTTAAATGCATCAGAAACGATAAATGTGTTTTCTTGAAAACCGTTGAACTCGAAAGATTTAATGCTAAGTGACATATCCCCAAAGATAAGAATTTAGTGGTCTTATTCTCTATCTTAAAAGATTTACATGCCCAAGTAACTCGTATTTTTTAAATTGCATGTCAGAGTAGATTAAACGCCATGTGTAGGTTCCGTCTTGGCACGCTTTGCCGTTAAAGGTTCCGTCCCAAAATTCTGCTGTGGAATTTAAGGTGTGAATTAATTCACCCCAACGATTAAAAATTACTAATTCCATAGAGGAAATATTACCGCCAAAAACACCAAAAACATCGTTCGTCCCGTTGCCGTCAGGAATAAAGGTATTTGGAACATAGATCACCGCCTCGTAAGTAATGGTCACTAAATTACTTGCTTCACATCCGTTTTCATCCACAAAACTTACATAATAGGTCATGTTCATATCAGGGTTCGCGATGGGATTAGCACAATTAATACAGGATAAATATTCCGGGGGACTCCAAACGTAGGTGCCGGGCTGATTGGCGATTGCTGATAATTGAATTACGTCCCCATAAAAAGCTTGTACACTTGGGCTAATTTGAATGAAAGGCTGCGGATGCAACACCACTTCTACATAAGCACTGTCTTTACATCCGTTTTGGTCGGTTCCAATCACAAGGAATTGTGTGCTTTGTGTTGGAAGAACTATTGCATTATTGCCATTTGCCGCTATTACATATGCAGCCGGTAACCATTGGTAACTCACTGCTCCGTTTGCCCATAGATAGGCTTCTTCTCCTGGACAAATAACCGTATCGTTTCCGGCTGCAATGCTCGCACTGACTAAGTTAATGTAAACAGAGTCTGTTATCGTGCCGCATGCATTTGTTACCTCACAGTAATAATATTGGCTGGCTGTTGGATTAATAAAAACGGTAGAAGTATTGGTCGGATTTATATTGTTGTTAGGATACCAAAAATAACTTATACCTCCAGCTACGGTTATGCTTGTACCGGTGCCCTGACACAATTGAAGAGAATCAATCAAGTTGCTATTGGGCGGGGTGAAAAAAACATTGATATTTACCGTATCCGTCAGTAAACAACCATCAAGGCTTGTGAAGGAAGCAACGTAGGTAATCGAGGTGTCAGGTGTTGAAATGGGATTTAAAATGGTGCTGTTATTCAAATAAAGAGGCGGAGACCAAACAACATTCCCATTCCCATTGGCAAATAAGGGAACACTTTGTCCAATGCAAACGCTTGTGTCATTTGAAATGGATAATGAATTTGAAAAGATAGCTAAAGTAACTTGTAAGGTATCCGAACCGCAGCTGTCACTTATAATAACTGTAAATAGTGTATTGGTGGTAATGGTGGCAATTGGATTAGCTATGTTTGGGTTATTTAAAACGTTACTCGGCGACCAACTGTAAGTGCTGCCACCGAAAGCATCAAGTTGGTAAGATTCTCCCGGACAAATTGGACTGCTAGGTAGCGTTACCCCTCCTTGAAAATCACCTATTGTAACCGTTACATATGCAGTATCAGGGGTGTAACATTCGATGGAATCGGAAACAATTAATTGAACAATATAGGTACCAGCACTTGTATATAGATGGCTTGGCTGGACTAAATTGGAAGTGGTACCATCCCCAAAATTCCACTCATACGTGTTGCCATTTTGGCTTAAGTTATTGAATACAACGGGTTGAGGTATGCAGATTAAGGGCGCCGGTTGGGAAATTATGGCATCAATGGCGCTAAGTTCAAATTTAAAGCAAGCAAGGTTACAATTTGTACTTGCGTTTTGTGGAGACCATGATCCAGGTGTGCTTGTAAAGCCAAAATTATTCCCCCCACAAGCGCCACAAACAGCATGGTATATTCTTCCGGATTTATCAAAGCGACTAGTACCTCCGTCAACATGATTAGAACTACTGGTCATCCCTCCCATAAACGTCGCATATTTAATTGTTACTGCATCTTGACTCAAAACGGCAAGATAAAAGTTACTTCCATTAGTGAAAGTTTGGTACCCATTCGGTGTACATTGAAAGTTATTAGAGCTCGAGAACTGCGCTTGACTTACGGATAGGTTTGCGTTCAACACCCCTCCCCAACCGGCAATATAGATATCAAAACAATCGGATACTAAAAAGGCTGTTGGGGATATTTCAACATGTCCAGAGCCAGCACCAATCATTGTTGTCCAAGCTATAGTGGTAAGGTCTGTGTTGTATTTACGTAAAAACTGACCCGAATTGGGAATGCTATAACATCCAGGTGTTACTGCCCATGGTGATTCTGTCTGCCCATAAACATAGATGTTATTTAAAACATCAACTCGAACGAAATAGGCTTGATCGTACTCGTTTAAGCCCATGTAGGATCCGGAAGATATCGCACCAGTAACTCCATTAAGTCGTAAAACATATCCATCGCTCATTCCACCGTTGAAAGTGAGATCATTTCCTATACTCATGGGTAAGGAGCCTGAGCTTGTTCCTCCCGCAACGTATAAGCTGCCATTACTGCCAATGTCGATTGAGTTTCCTGTTTCAAGTCCTGTTCCCCCAAAGAAACGGCTCCATGCTAGATTATTTAGTGTTGCATTTAATCTGAAAATAACCGCATCTTGTGATCCTAACAAGGTGTTATTAGCGATTGTTGAAGGAAAATTAGCGGATTCACTGGTGCTAGAAACATAAACATTTCCCGAATTGTCTAAAATTATTTCTCCACGGAATTGGTCCCCATAGTTATATTGTAATGAATTGATATTTAGGCCATCTGTACCGCTGCCTCCAATGTATGTTGAAGCTAAAAGACTTGTCCCATTAGCACTTAAGCGAGCAACAAAAATATCTGTTCCGTTAAATTCTAATGAATTTTCGCTTACATAAGAACCACCATTAAACGTGTTGTCGTAAGGTGACCCTGCCATAGGAAAATTAGTGGATGAGGTTACGCCGTAGAGGTATAAATCTCCGTTGCTACTCGCAACAAGGCTATGCGGGGTTTCATTGCCACTTCCACCAAGGTAGGTAGAATATATAAGGGCATTGCCAGTTGCATTGAATTTTGTTATTCCAATGTCCATTGGAAATGAACCTGTGCCTGAATTAAAGGAGGCGTCGTAAGCACCAAGCGTTAGAGGATACCCAACACCAAATACAATCCCGCCCCCAAATAAATTACCCGCAAGGTCAGGCGTTGCTGTGAATCCCCAATTATCTATCGTGGAACCTGAAAAAGTTGAAAAGGTTAAACTTGGATCAATGTACAGTGATTTTGTTGAGTCATATCCATTGGGAAAAACAAAAGAAATTACTTCCTTATCGATATTAAATGACACATCAATCATTTTTTTTGTGCCATTTTCATCAATTTCCCATGCTTTTGGTGCGCTGTGTGTAATTTCCCCGAAGCTGTGACCTATAACGAGGGCACCTTTTTCGTTTATTCGAAAGTAATCGCTTCCATCAAGGCTAAATTGAATTAGTTTTGGATTTGCTTCTCGAGAAATCTCAAAATTATAGGAAAGTTGACCTAATTTAGTAGAGTAAATTAGGTCAATTTGGGGATAAAAATCCTCAAATCTAAGGTTGGAATAACTAGGTATGTTTGACTTCCATTTTGTGGAATCCTTTCCCACGAAATAATTAGAATAATGCTTGCTAGGGTCAAACGACGTAATAGTTGATAATGGGTTTGAACCAATGAAAGTTTGTTTTATGGCGTGAATCAGCTGTTTGTCATCCGAATCGTGTGCTTTTTTATCGTGGTCGTGGTGCTCAGTTGCGTTACTCAAACAATACGTCAGCGCATTTTTTTCAATGTATAATTTACCTTGGCTTAAATCTATGTTAAAAGCTATTCGCTCGTCCCATTGCCCTTTATTAGGCGTCATCCAACTATCTTGAGCTTTAACCCAAAAAGCAGAAAAAAATAAGTAGATGTAGAGTAAGTTTTTCAAGCTAAGGGCTAAGGTACGATGATAAGTTAATCCAATCAAATTACATAACTTGTTTTTAGTAATTTAGTTGCTCAAATTAGCGCAATATCAAGAATTATCGTTAAATTATGTTTTTTTTAATTAAAAACGGCACATGACAATTAATCGATATAATTTTGTTCTTTTGCATTTAAAAAATTGGATACATGAAAAATTTTCTTTTACTATTCACAGCCCTATTTATTTCTTATTTTTCTTTTTCTCAAAATTACAGTAGAGTAAAAGTTTTTGCTACTGATTTTGAATTAAATAGACTATCAGAATATGGCGTAACCATCGATCATGGTATCCGCAAAGAAAACACCTTTTATATTTCAGATTTTTCCAAAAGAGAAATAGAAATAATGCAAGAAAACGAATACGTTTTCGAAATTCTGATTAGCGATGTGGAAGCTTATTATGTTTCTATTCTAAATGATGAAAACCCTCCACAAGAATTGAGAAATGCTACTTGCTCTGGTGTTACTGCAGGGTCTAGTGCAAGTGAATTTACCCCTCAAACGCCGTCAAATTTTAATTTAGGCACCATGGGTGGGTACTTAACATACAATGCCATGTTAGCTGAATTAGATGCAATGGCGGCTCAATACCCATCGATTATAACACCCAAAACACCGATTTCTAATTTTTTAACCCAGGAAAATCGGCCCATTTATCACGTGCGTATTTCTGATAATCCATCTGTTGATGAAAATGAACCAAAAGTACTTTATTCGGCCATTCATCATGCGAGAGAACCAATGAGTTTGATGGAAACAATTTTCTACATGTGGTATCTATTAGAAAATTACAATGTCAACGCCGAAGTTACCTATCTAGTCAACAATACGCAGATGTTTTTCGTCCCATGTCTAAATCCTGATGGGTATGTTTACAATCAAACAACGAATGCTAATGGTGGTGGAATGTGGCGAAAAAACAGAAGGAATAACGGGGGCGGTGTGTATGGCGTGGATTTAAATAGAAATTACGCCTATGGTTGGGGTACTACGGGGACAAGTTTTACGACTAGCAGTGATGTGTATTGCGGCACTTCGGCATTTTCAGAGCCCGAAACGCAGGCCATGCGTTGGTTGGTTCAAAACAATGATTTTTCTCTTGCATTCAATGCCCACGCATATGCTAAAGATATATTATTTCCTATTGGAACCACAACGGCTGAATTTGCTGATCACCATGCTTATTTCCAAGATTATGGTAATCATATGGTTGAACTCAACGGATATGGTGCAATAAAAAGTTCTGATTTGTACCCTGCTTCCGGCGACTCGGATGATTACATGTATAAGTTTGATATTGGGGTGGGGCAAAAAGACACCGTTTTTGCCGATACGCCTGAGGTAGGCACGGCGTTTTGGCAGCCGCAAGCGGAAATTATTCCAACTTGTAAGGACATGGTGTTTCCGAATTTAATTTTAGCTCATTTGTCACGTAATTATTTAATCGCAAAAGATACCGATCCGTCAATGGTGGCTACCTTATCTGGTAATTTTAATCATTCTGCCAAAAGGCTTGGTCGGGAAGCTGGACCAGTTACGGTATCGATCCAACCACTTATTAATATTGTTAGTGTGGGTAGTCCGGTAATTTACAACCTTGCTATTTCACAAACGTCGGCTGGTGCAATTTCCTATAGTTTAAATCCTGTGATTCAATTTGGGGATGTAATAAAATATATTTTAAAAACCGATAATGGATTATGGGTTAAAAATGACACCATTACAAAAACGTATGGTGCACTAACGGTTCAAGCGATTGAAAATGCCACAGCCGCAACAAATTGGACGGGTAATTGGTCAACAACCGGTTCCACCTTTGTTTCTCCTTCCAAATCATTTACGGATACCCCAACGGGAAATTACACCAGTAACACAACAAAAACATATACGTACGTCCCTTCAATTGACCTAACAAATGCATCGGATGCAATGATTTCTTTTTATGCTAAATGGGCCTTAGAGACCGACTATGATTACACGCAATTTCAAGTTTCAATTGATGGTGGAACGACTTGGATTGGTCAATGTGGTAATTACACGGTTCCTGGAACAAATGCAAATGGGAGTGTTCAACCGAATAACCTTCCCGTATATGAAGGAACGCAGTCTTCATGGGTAATCGAAGAAATTAATTTGAGTGACTACTTAGGACAAACCATTAAAGTGCGCTTTATCCTTAAATCTGACGGGGGCACGAATGCGGATGGCTATTATTTTGATGACTTCAAGATTATGTATAACCTGAATGCTCCACCAGCTTTACCCGTAGCATCTTTTTCTCCTGCATCAAACACAATTTGTCAAGCTACGTCAATAACATTTAATGATTTAAGTACCAATGCACCAACGACGTGGGCATGGGATTTTGGCGACATGACTAATTCGAATTCGCAAAACCCAAGCCATATTTATACGGCACCTGGTACTTATACTGTGACCTTATCGGTTAGTAATTCTTTAGGCTCAAGTTCTACAAGCATGCAAATTACCGTTCTTGCGAGTCCGGTGGTTTCGATTGTATCAAGCGTTCTAGACACAGTTTTTTGTATAGATGATTCTCCCATTTCAATGACATTAAGTCCTGTAGGAGCAACATTATCAGGGACAGGGGTTGTTGGAACTACATTTGATCCATCCGTATCAGGACTGGGCCAATTTAATTTAACGGCAAGTTTCACAGATGTTAATGGATGTGTAGGACAAGCGGTATTAGCGGTAACTGTTGAGGCATGCGCTTCAATTGATAACTTGAGTTATCAAGGAGTGAAAGTACAACCTAATCCAAACAATGGAAGTTTTGATATTAGTGGGATGGATCTAAATCAAGATATCGAGATTTACGATTTAAATGGTAAATTAATCCTACTTACAAAAGCCAATACAACGACAGTTACGATTCAGCTACCTCTTGTAAATGCGGGCATTTATTACCTACGAACGTCAAAAAACGGGAAGGTAGGCCAACTCAAATTCGCAGTAATTTAATTTCAGTTCAAAGCGAAAATTAACTTATTTTTGCAACCTTGACTTCGTAGTTCAACGGATAGAATAGAAGTTTCCTAAACTTTTGATCTAGGTTCGATTCCTAGCGAGGTCACAATTTTAGCATTTTCAATGGATTTCGGAGGTTTTATTACGCCAGTAAGTCGGTGACAATTTTACTTATTTTCTGTTATACCGTTTAATACACCAAATTCGCCATGTTATTGACAAAGCGATTTCTCTGGACAATCTACTTTCGATACAATATCTGGATGACCTGAAAAAAAAATAAAGCCAATACAATTACAACAGACCAATCACAAAAACTAGTACTCTTGTTTTTTTATCATGTATTCTTACCGAATCTGAAGAAAGATCTAACGATGAAAAAAGAGAAGATCCCGAGTAATAGGCCAACTACATTATACTTAATGTCGTGAATATCAAAATTGCCATGAATAGCTTTTCCGCCTAGCCGAATTGTTATTTTGTTTGAAAATTCTTGTGCTATTTCAATCCCCACCCCAAATAGCAGTAGAAATATTGAAATAAGCAACCACTTTTTGGGGTACATCATGCCCAATAGAAATGTTGCGAAGAAATAGAAAATCGCATGAAGTTGAAAGCCATAAGGTTGAAATAATTTAGGCAGTTTTATCATAAAGCCGATTATTGAGCATGCTATCAATCCCAAAACGAGAAAAAGTTTAATGTTTTTTGACATATGTTTGCTTATCTATTCTGCCTTCAGCTTATTTCTTAACTACAAGCACTTGCAATAAAGTAATACTCTTCATTGCTATCAAAATAATTTATAAAGTCACCCTCATTAATTGGTTCTTTATTTTTTATAAATGATTGAAGGGTATAAATTTTCAATCCGATTTCATTAGCCACAAAATTATACAAATCAGTTGGTGAGGTTTCATAAAAATCGCTCGCTCCTTTTCCGAATTCAAATAAAATAATGGGTTTATGCATTTTTAGTAATTTTTTAGCCCCTTTTAAAACACCAAATTCGCCACCCTCAACATCAATTTTAATAAAGTGAATTTTTTTATCATCGGGAATTATCTCATCTAAGGTTTTCAATTCTACTTTTATTTCTACAATTTCCGGATTTAAAATATCGTACCTTCTTTTTTTAATTCCGCTGTAAGCAGGGGCATTTTTAACAAGTTGAAATGTACTTTCGCCACTTTTGTCAGATAATGCACAAGAATAAATAGTGGCTTTTTTATTGTATTTATTTTCCAATTCTTGGTATAGATAAGGTATTGGTTCAAAAGCATAATGCTCTCCCTCAGGCGCATACTTAAGCATTAAATCTAAGATTTCGCCTTTGTGACAACCAACATCAATACAATTAAAGTTTACTTCAAGATATTTTTTCAGTATTTTCCTCGTAAGTCGGTCATATTTTAGATTTTTAGTCAAATCCAAATGAAGCGATATTAATATTTCCCTAACAGACTCTTTAACAAAATTCATAAAAATTAATGGTAAAGTTACAATCAATTTTCAGTTTTTAATCGAATTTATTATAGCCAAATTCAATTCTTTGGACAATTTCAGTTACACTAACTTTTCTTTCTTCTCTTGACAATTCTTGTATAGAAAATTATTAGTAAAAACAAAATTTTATTAATAAAAAAACTTCAGGCATCTTTTTTTGATATTTTGCGTTTATTCAATTATATTTGCTAAATAATTGGTATTTCTATGAAAGCTTTTTTTACATTTTTATCCATTACAATCTTATTGTTAATTGCAACTTCATGCATAGAACATGAGGTAATTCCGCCTCCATCAAGCACAGTAGATCTAAATTGTACCTTCAGTGGATACGTTAACGGGACTCAAATCGAACTTACCCAAAACGTAAATGGTTACCTAGGAAATACAGATAATGTTGTCGATATTAATCCTTCGCCAAACCCTTCTTTCATGGTTTATATGACTGAAATGTTATCGCCAAATCAACCATTGTCCGTGCGTTTAAAACTTGGTGCATTAAATTGGGATGCTGCTGCTAACGCAGAACCAACGCTAACCATGTTTAATAATTATCACACCAATTCAGCTATTAATCAGCAAAACTATGGTGATAATATAAACGCTTTTGGATTCGAAGTCACTTATACAGACAACAACAGTTCCATTTGGGTGTCAAGGGAATTGTATAATGTTCCTCATACAGTTACTTTTTCTAATATTAAACAAGAGTCTGACAATACTGGCGATTATTCCTTCTTTGATTGTAGTTTTACTTGTTATGTTTATCGAAATAATCCTGTCTCAGGCGTATTGGATTCATTACAAGTGCAGAATGCTAAATATACTGGTTATTTTAGAAAATAATTTCCAACAACATAAGGGCAACTTTTTATAGTGATGGATCCATTAAAAATTGCCATAATTGGAGATTACAACTTTACATTCAATGCGCATCATGCGACTAATTTATCCCTCGATCACGCAGCTACATTCTTAGACATTGATATAAACTATTATTGGATAAGAGTTAACGATGCAGCACATTTTAAAGCGGCTACTTTTGCACAATATGACGCTTTTTGGATAGCTCCAGGACCTTATCAAAATCCTTTTTTTCTCAACGGAATTTTCAAACGGCTTGTTGAATTTGCGAAGCCTGTTTTGATCACAGGGGAAAGTTTTAAATTAGTAATGGAATACTTAATCGCCTCGAATAATCTTAACATAGGCGGGGAGAAATTGATATCCGAAAATTTATCCACCGGTCCGTATTTTGAGCAAATCGAAATAATACCAAATTCGAGGGTTTTTGCTAAACTATATGAAAATTTTACCACTACAGAACTGAGTGCGGCACGCTACAGTTTGTATCCGAAGTTATTAAATGATTTGTCTGCTGATTGGATTGATATTGAGGCTAAAAATCAATTTGATGACCCCGAAATCATATCCTTTAAAGGGATGCCTTTTTTTGTTGCTTGTGCCTTTTATCCACAAGTATCGTCAACTAGAGACATTCCTCACCCCATTATTTACACTTTTTTGAAAAGCGCTGCCCCCACTATTTTATTAGCAAGCGATTAGTTTTTGACTAGATGAATAATATAAATAAGTAGCTGTCGGCAATTCAAACATTTCTTGAAGAATTTTTTCGTATGCTTTTGCCTGGGTAACGTGATTGTTATGTTGAGCACCTGTTTTAAAATCAATCACAATAATCTTGTCTTGTAACATCAAAATTTTATCAGGTCGCTTTATTACATTTGGACCAACTAAAATACTTGCCTCGCTTTTTATCGTATGCGATTTTGAAATATAATTGTTGTATAGTGTGTTCTCGAGAAGACCTTTCGCATCCACCGAGAGCCGTTGTTTGTGCTTCGTGTCAATCTGTCCCATCTCGATAAGCTCATTTAATTTAATTTCAAGTTCTTCGATTTTATTCACCACTGCCATTAACAAATGAAAACTCTCTCCGTATTCTATTTCTTCTGACGAGAAAGTCCCTTCTCTATTTGCTCTTAATACGATATCGGGGTACCATAATCGTTCGCTATTTTCTTTAGGTCGATAGAACACATCTTCTTTTATTTCCAATATTTCCTTCCTTTCTCGCTCACTTCCCTGCTCGTATACGAAAGGTTCGACCTCCTCTGCTCCAACACCTGCAATTTCTTTTAAAGCTTTGTGGACTAGCGCCCCAAAATTTCCTTTAGAATAATGATTAAAGGCGTAGAGTCTGTTTTTGGGACGTGTCATGGCAACATAAAACAAATTCATTTTATCGGTCAATATTAATTCCTTTTCTATTTCTGAAAACAACCTTAATGGTTCAATTCGACTATTTAATGATAGGTTTTTATAGATGATTTGGTCACCGGCATCAACTAGGAATTTAGCATAACTTATAAATTCAAGATAAAAATCTATTTGTGGAAGTATAACGATTGGAAATTCTAATCCTTTGGCTTTATGAATGGTCATCACCCGAATTGCGTCCCTAGATTCTGGTAATTGAATAGCAATAGAATTTTTATTTTCTTGAAGGTATTCATTAAAATAGGAGATGTCGGAGTGCCTTGTTGATTGATAAGCAAAACAAACATCGGCAAAGTGATGGAGGTACGCTTCCTCAGATTCTTTCCATTTCAT
Source organism: Chryseobacterium gleum (assembly GCA_945888625.1). Lineage (GTDB taxonomy): Bacteria > Bacteroidota > Bacteroidia > Flavobacteriales_D > Crocinitomicaceae > UBA952. Next base: position 34,819 of record CAMDAH010000014.1, on the reverse strand, counting down.
TAATGAAAAGAACTGTTGAATTAAATCGTAGAGGTTCTCATACGAACAAAAGAAAGCATTTATTCCTCCAAAGTTTTCATCTAAAAATCGTTTTTCATTAAAACTTCGTTTCGTTTTTCCATTCGCGTCAATATAATTTTCGAAATAAGCCAAGTATTCTGCACCTGCGCTTCCTAATGTTAATCGATAATAACTTTCGGCAAATCGCTTTATTTCAGTCGCATTTGATGGTTTTTCGCGTCTTTTTAAATACGAAATACACAGCCGAACTTTAGGATCATTATTAATTAATAGTGAATCGACAGAAACTATTTTATAGCCCAATGCACTCAGCTTATTAGCCACCGAATTTCCAATTTTTTTGGTGTCTGAAAGGATACAAATATCACCAAGATCAAAACCGTCCTCCACACATTTTTCAATAATATCGGTTATCGAAGCGGTTAAATCGCCGTCAAATGTTTTTTTATCTTGGGATGTAATTTGAACAAAACCCTCTTTGTCCGATTGGGCTATTTGCCTGTAAGAGGAATAAAATCTAGCAGATTTTTCAGACAAGTTATCTATTAGTTTTTCAAACAGCAGATTATTGAAGGCAACAACTTGTTTCGCCGATCGAAAATTACTTGTCAATTCCTTCTTTTCTCCTCGTAAGGCGAAGTATTCGGACTGCCTTTCGGTCAATGCATTATTTTCCGGATTATATATTGCTGGGAGTGATACAAATTGGTCAGCAAGCCCGTTATTGAATCGGTAAATGGATTGTTTAGGATCCCCAACGATTAAATTTCTATTATTTTTTGACAACGACTCGTGGAGTAAAGGAATGAGGTTTAGCCACTGAAGACGCGAAGTGTCCTGAAATTCGTCAAGCAGAAAATAACTCAATCGATTGCCAAGTCGCTCATAGATATACGGTGCCTCTTCGTTTCTTACCAAGGTGCTTATCATTTTGTTGAATTCTGAAATTCGAATAATTTGGTCTTCTTTTTTTATTATATCCATTTCATTGGCAATAAATTGAAGCAATGACATGTTAAAAAAGTTTGCTTTAAAGGCATCGAGCAATAAAAAACGAGGACAGCTATTTTGAAAATCCTCATTAAATTTTAAAAGCTTTAATCGGAGCGAGTTAGGCAAAAACACACACTTATTTTCATCCTCCAGCAACTCAAGTATGCTGGGCGTAAAATAAGTATCCTTTTTTAGTGGGTAAGTTTCAAGCGTTCTAAGGGCAATAAGTGGCTTGTCCGTTTTTGATTTGTTTGGGATTTTAGTTGGGTCAATACCCAACGCAATATATTCATCACCCAATATTTTGGCGCTTTGTAAAAAATCGGTCTCGATTTGTTTTATTTCTTCCAACAAGTGCCTAAATGAGGCCTCGTCCAGCGTCATTTCTAACAATTTATGAACGTGACTATGGTATTTTTCGTTACTCAGTACGCTTGCAAATGAAATGAGTTGATCCCTAAAATCCCATTTTTGACCCTCTTCGAAATTGAATTTTGCATATCGTTTAACCAAAGTAGTTAACTGTTCGTTTCCAGGCATGCCAAGTTTATTCAACATGGAATCTACTACATCGGATAAAATTTGTTTTTCGTTTAAAACGACTTCAAAATCACCTTGAATATCTAAGTCGCGACTAAACGAACGGATGAGTTTTAGATTGAACTTATCAATGGTGGATACATGAAATTCTTCATAGCCGTGTAAAATTTCATGAAGCGCTTGCTTTGCTCGCAGTTTTAATTCCTTTTCTTCTATCAAGAGAACATTTAGTAAGTCTTCTTGCATGGAAAGAATTTTTTGAGACGGCATGGCATAGGCAATACCATCTAGTGTATCAATTATTCGTGTCTTCATCTCTAATGCCGCTTTGTTTGTAAAAGTCATGGCAACAATGGATTTGTATTTACCAATACTGTTATTATCCTCAAGTAGTATCGATAAGTATTCTAAAACAAGTTGGTGTGTTTTTCCGCTACCAGCTGAGGCACTCATTATTAGCAAAGGTTTCTCCTTTCGAGACGCAAAATCCATTTAGGTATGTTATTTATTTAAAGGTAGGTATTTTTACTTCAATTTGCTTAATTTTGCAATATGAAAAAGTTAAATTTTACTTTAATAAGTTTAATAGTCCTCGTGTCGTTTTCTTGTAAAAAAGATATTCCTGACGAGACACAGCCAGTTGTTTCACTTGCTGAAATTACCGTTCAACCTACATTTGGAACTGAAAATTTAGTGCTTGATGCGGTTTATACCACCACAGAGGGATATGAAATTAAATTTACGGATGTTAAATTTTTTGCGACGACCTTAAAAAATGGCCAAAATGCATTTGCTCAAGTAGGGTTTTTTGATTTCGCTGCAACGGCTAATAAGTTTTTAAAAGTGGAAAAAGATGTTTCGTTATTTTCTGATTTACAATTTTTTATTGGCGTTGACACTTCATTAAACCACGCCGACCCCTCTAGTTTCCCAAGTACCAGTCCCTTAAATATCGAAAACGCTGGAACAATGCATTGGGGTTGGAATCCAGGTTATATTTTTATTAGTGTTGAAGGAAAAGCGGACACCATAAATGATGGCATTGCCATTTTTGACCACAATTTTAGTTTTCACGTTGGAACAGACGATTTTCTTCAGTCAAAAACATTTTCATCCATCAATTGGGTAAAAACAAGTTCGAATACGCATACGTTTGCCTTGCGTTTAGATTTGTTTGATGTGATTTGTAATAGTGTTGATCCTATTAATTTAAGTACTGAATTTTTGGCGCATTCTTCTAGTTTACAAACAGCCTTGACTCAAAAATTCGGAAAGAATTTTGAATCTGCGTTAACGCCTTTTTGATGAGGATAGGATTTTTTTATTTTTCACTTCTATTATTTGTTTCTTGTACTAAGGAAAAGGCCACTTTTTTGCCAACTCCCACCTCCGTAACCATTCCCTCTCATTTTTCGGATATGCAAATTCCGGCCGATAATCCAATGTCGGTGGAGGCAATTGAACTAGGACGGTATTTATTTTATGAAAAAAGGCTAAGCGGTGACAATACAATGAATTGTGCTTCTTGTCACTCTCCCCAGAATTCTTTTTCGGACAACAACCAGTTTTCAGTCGGAATTGATGGAATACAAGGAACCCGTCAATCCATGGCTTTAATAAATTTAGGCTGGGAGGATTTTTTCTTTTGGGAAGGTAGAGCAGCTTCATTAGAACAGCAAATACTAGAACCAATACCAAATCCGATCGAGATGCATCAAAGTTGGAAGGCCGCTGCTGAAAAACTGAATGGTGATGTGGTATATAGAAATCGTTTTTTGAAAGCTTTTGGGAAATCTTCAATTGACTCTACTCAAATTGCCAAAGCAATTGCTCAGTTTTTAAGAACTATGGTTTCTGGTGAGTCAAAGTTCGATGTAATGTACAAGTATGAAAATGGCATGTCGTTAACAGCTGCCGAACAGCAAGTTTTTACGACAATAGAAATCGATGAGTGGGCAGGCTATGATTTATTTAAAAGTTTAAATGGAGCAGATTGCTTTCATTGTCATAACGGACCTATGATGCGTGTTAAAAAGTTTAGTAACAATGGTTTGGATGCTACAGTAACGGATTTAGGTCGCGCTGCTGTAACTGGTAATCCAAATGATAATGGAAAGTTTAAAGTGCCTACACTACGCAATATTGCTTTAACGGCTCCTTACATGCACGACGGCAGGTTTTCAACTCTTGATGAGGTAATCGAATTTTATTCTACGGGCATTCATACTAGCCCAACGATTGATCCGCTAATTGAGTACGCCAATCAGGGAGGAGTTCAGCTAAGTACGGAAGAAAAAACGCTGTTAAAAAAGTTCTTATTCACCTTAACGGATTTGAATTTTGTAAATAATCCGAAATTCAAAGATCCTAATTAGTATTTTTATTCTCAGAAAACGAATTTAGTGTTGTTCGAAAGTAAACGCAATTTTACATTTCCAACTAGTTAGTTACAAGAAAAAAAAACGAATTAAATCATGCCTCATATTAAAAATGCCTTAATTCGTTATCGTATTATTGATCGAATGTTGCGTAATAAATATAAGCCATTCCCAACGAAGACGGCACTAAGGGAGGCCTGCGAAGAAGCGTTATATGGTACTACTTTCGGAGACAATATCTGCGACTCTACGATAGAAAAAGATATGTTTGCTATGAAGATGGATCACGATGCACCGATTAAATACAGTAAAAGTAATGCAGGTTATTATTACCTAGATGCCGATTTTAGTATAAACGATGTCCCTTTATCAGAAGATGAGCTTAGTTCCATTCGATTTGCTATTAATACGCTTCAACAATTTAGAGAAGTGCCGTTTTTTCAGCAGTTTGGCAACGCGATTGATAAAATTGTTGATCGTGTGGCAATAGGCACCGATCCAAATGATACCGGCAATCAATATGTAGGTTTTGAATCGGCAAGTTCAGTTGGTGGAAGTGAATTTTTGCCGCTCTTATTGAGTGGTATAAAAGAAAAAAAAGTAGTCACTTTCATGTATAAAAGTTTTGTTTCGGGACTCGCCAAAACCAGAAAGGGCTTACCGCTCTATCTCAAGGAATATAGAAACAGGTGGTATGTCCTTCTTTTTGATTTATCAAAGAATGATATAATCACCTACGGACTGGACAGAATGTCCGATTTGATCGTGTTATTGGAAACAATCTCCTTACCCCAAGATTTTGATCCAAGTATTTATTTTCAGGATGTTATTGGTATAACGGCATTTAAAGGGTCAGCTGAAAAAATTGTACTTAAAGCAAATAAAATTGCTGAGCGATACATTGATTCTCAACCCTTACATGCTTCACAAAAATTAATAAAACAAACGTTAACGCATGGGTTTTTTGAGTTAAAGATTCTTATTTCAGAGGAATTTATCCGTTTACTTTTGAGTTATGGCGGTGAAGTAGAAGTCACAGAGCCCAAACATTTGCGTCAAACGATTAAAGATCGAGTAAACAATCACATGCAAATTTATTCCACCTTAGAAAAATAAAGTAGTTTTGTTTTTAATCTAATAATATGGAAATAGAACGTACTGATGTTGAGGGTGTTTGTACGCTAAAATTAAATAGACCGACTGTCTTCAATTCGTTCAATCGGTCCATGGCGATGCAATTGCAAGCACATTTGGATGATTGTATGGTTAACGATACTGTCCGCGTAGTCGTTATAATTGGTGAAGGCAAAGCTTTTTGTGCTGGTCAAGATTTAAGTGAGGCAACAGATACGAATGGTCCTGGACTTGAAACAATTGTACGGGATCATTATAATCCTATTATTTTAAAAATTAGGGCAATAGAAAAACCTGTTATTGCAGCTGTTAACGGTGTTGCTGCAGGTGCAGGTGCTAACATTGCCTTGGCTTGTGATATAACAATTGCGAAACAATCCGCTTCGTTTATTCAGGCATTTTCTAAAATTGGTTTGATTCCAGATTCAGGTGGTACTTTTTTTCTTCCTCGTTTAATTGGGATGCAAAAGGCATTGGCACTGATGATGACTGGCGATAAAGTTTCTGCATCAGAAGCTGAAAAATTAAATATGATTTATAAGGTCGTGGAAGACGATACTTTTGATGATGAAATTAAAAATTTCGCAGAAAAACTTGCGACGATGCCAACACGAGGTCTAGGTTTAACGAAGAAAGCGGTGAATTTAGGCTTGTTTAATTCACTTGAAGATCAACTTGATGTTGAAGTACAGTTGCAAGTCGAGGCCGGGTCAACGGAAGATTTTGCTGAAGGTGTTGCTGCTTTTATGCAGAAAAGACTCCCGAAATTCAAAGGAAAATAAGGATGAAAAAATCGATAGGGGTTCTAGGTGCAGGCACAATGGGTGCAGGAATTGCGCAAGTAGCTGCACAAAGTGGACATGCTGTAATGTTAGTTGATTTGAATAAAGATCAACTTGATAAAGCTCAAATGACTTTGGGCGCCATCCTAGCGAAACTTGTCGAAAAAGAAAAAATTGACGCTGCAGAAAAACTAGCAGTTGAATCTCGTATTCACTATTCGTCTGATGTTGCTTCTTTTGCCTCTTGTGAATTAGTAATTGAAGCGATTGTTGAGGATGTATTTGTAAAAAATGCCGTTTTTCAAGAAATAGAAAAGCATGTTTCGAATACCTGTGTTTTGGCAAGTAATACCTCTTCTTTGTCTATCGCATCGATTGGTTCTGCGCTTCAGTATGCCGAACGATGTATTGGCATTCATTTTTTTAATCCCGCTCCGCTAATGCCGCTCGTCGAGATTATTCCTGCTGTTCAAACAAGCAGTGAGGTCTTAAATTTCGCTGTTGAATTAATTCGAAGTTGGAAGAAAACTGTAGTGGTTTGCAAGGATACTCCGGGTTTTATAGTGAACCGAATAGCTCGTCCTTTTTACGGTGAAGCCTTGAGGATTTTTGAGGAAGGAATCGCCGATTTTGCAACAATTGATTGGGCTATGGTTCATTTTGGTGGATTTAAAATGGGGCCCTTTACGCTGATGGATTATATTGGAAACGATGTGAATTATGCTGTTACGGAGTCGGTATTTCAAGCTTTTTATTTCGATCCGAGGTTCAAACCTTCATTTACGCAAAAAAGACTAAAGGAAGCGGGATATTACGGTCGTAAATCAGGCAGGGGATTTTACGACTACAGTTCGGCTGCTATTGCGTCTTTACCTAATGAAGACGAAGAAATTGGTCGCTTAATTTTCGAACGGGTAATCGCAATGCTCATAAATGAAGCGGTAGACGCTGTTTTTATGAGGGTAGCTTCTGCAGAGGATATTGATGTGGCCATGACAAAAGGGGTAAATTATCCGAAAGGATTATTGGCCTGGGCAGATGAAATTGGTTTGGAAGAAGTATTGTTGCGCCTAGAGGATTTATACTTAATCTATGGCGAGGACCGCTATCGACCAAATCCCTTACTCAGGAAAATGGTTAGTACAAATAGTTCCTTCTTTTGACAATATGTCAAATGGATGTTTTTAATTGAAAGAAATAGGCTGAATTTGCTTATTTTTGTTTCCTAAATTTTTTCAAATGGCTTATTTATTTACTTCGGAATCTGTTTCTGAAGGTCACCCAGATAAAATTGCGGATCAGATTTCAGACGCAATCATTGATAATTTTATGGCTTTTGATCCAAATGCTAAAGTCGCTTGCGAAACGCTGGTAACAACAGGTCAAGTTATTTTGGCCGGAGAGGTTAAATCAATTACTTATTTGGATGTACAAAAAATCGCAAGAGACGTGATTGAAAAAATTGGATATACCAAAAGTGAGTACATGTTTGATGCCAATTCTTGTGGTGTGCTTTCCGCTATTCACGATCAGTCCTCTGATATCAATCAAGGGGTTGAACGCACAAATCCTGAAGATCAAGGTGCAGGAGACCAAGGAATGATGTTTGGTTATGCGACGAATGAAACAGAGAACTATATGCCGCTTGCCTTGGATTTATCTCACGCCCTTTTGATTGAATTGGCTAGCCTCCGACGCGAGAATAATGAGATAAAATACCTTCGACCTGATGCGAAATCTCAGGTAACCTTGGAGTATTCCGATGATAATAAACCGGTTCGAATTGATGCCATTGTAATCTCTACGCAACACGATGATTTTGCGCCCGAGGCAGAAATGCTGGCTAAAATCAAAGCTGATTTAATAGGTATCTTAATCCCTCGAGTAAAAGCGAAATACCCTCAATATGTTCATTTGTTTAACAACGATATAACGTACCATATTAATCCTACCGGAAAATTCGTAATCGGTGGACCACATGGTGATACTGGATTAACGGGCAGAAAAATTATTGTAGATACCTACGGGGGTAAAGGTGGACATGGCGGAGGAGCCTTTTCCGGGAAGGACCCTTCTAAAGTAGATCGTTCAGGTGCTTATGCAACAAGACACATCGCTAAAAACTTGGTTGCAGCTGGATTGTGCGACGAAGTGTTGGTGCAAGTATCCTATGCTATTGGGGTTGCTGAGCCAACATCGATAAATGTTAATACCTATGGTACTTCTAAAGTAAACATGACAGATGGTGAAATTGGAAAAATAGTAGAAACTATATTTGACATGCGACCATACCATATAGAACAACGATTGAAATTGCGTAATCCAATTTATTCTGAAACGGCTGCCTACGGGCACATGGGACGAAAGCATGAAAAAGTTGTTAAAACGTTTAGTAAACCTAATTGTGAATCGGAAACTTTTGAAGTGGAATTGTTTACTTGGGAAGAATTGAACTTTGTAGCGCCTGTCAAAGCTGCATTCGGTTTATAATTAGCCTAACTATGCCTACAGCTTTTCGTACCATTTGGACTACCTCAGATAATTATATTGAAGTAATTGATCAACGGCTCCTTCCGCATCAATTTGTCGTTGTAAAGCTACTTAGTTATTCAGATGCGGTAATCGCCATTAAAAACATGACCGTGCGTGGCGCCCCTCTTATTGGAGCGACTGCTGCATACGGCGTATATCTTGCTGTGCGTGAAATGCAGGAAAGTGGTCATCCAAAAGAATTCTTAATACAGGCAATTAAGGAGCTACGACAATCAAGACCTACAGCCATTAATTTATTTTGGGCCTTAGATCGTATGCAAAAGGCATTGTCAATAGCGGATAATCCGCTTGAAACTGCCTGGAATCAAGCGCATTTAATTGTGGGTGAAGACATCGAGACGTGTAGAATGATCGGTGTACACGGCTTGGAATTAATTGAGGCGATTTCTAAAATGAAAAACGGGGCGCCTGTTAATATCTTGACGCACTGTAATGCTGGTATGTTGGGTTGTATCGAATGGGGAACAGTTACATCACCCATCTATCAAGCGAAAGAAAAAGGGCTAAAGGTGCATGTTTGGGTAGATGAAACAAGACCACGTAATCAAGGTTCCAATCTAACTGCTTATGAACTTACAAGACATGGCATTGACCACACGCTTATTGTGGATAATACAGGAGGACACCTTATGCAACACGGCAAGGTTGATATAGTAATTGTAGGAACAGATCGAACCACAAGGAATGGCGATGTGGCTAATAAAATAGGCACCTATCTGAAGGCCTTAGCTGCAAAGGACAATAACATTCCTTTTTATGTAGCCTTGCCGTCAACGACCTTAGACATGACGATTAAAGATGGATTGAAAGAAATTCCGATCGAAGAAAGAGACCAGAACGAAGTGCGATATATTACCGGAAAAACAAGTACTGGAGCAATTGAACACGTATTAATTTGTCCTGAATCTACAGCGGCAAGCAATTATGGTTTTGATGTAACACCTGCGAGATTAGTAACTGGATTAATAACCGAACGGGGAATTTGTCAGGCGAGTGAAAAAGGAATTTTAAGTCTTTTCCCTGAATTTAAGCACTAAATTATTTCTTTTCCTTCTCAATCTCATTATCTTGAAACGCTGAAGGCAACATATCCGGAACTAGTTTTAAGATCAATGGCAGTAATAAGGAACCTCCAGGGATCAAAAAAATAGCTATAGAAGGTATTGATTTTAGTATGTCCTTGAATTGTGATTTAACAATTTCCTTTTCTTTATTTGTTAGCTCTGTATGTGTAGACTTTTTTACGAGCGCCATTAATTCTTTACTTTCTCTTATTTCATCGAGAAATTTATCCTTGTTTCTACCCAAGATTTTTCGGTAACGTTTCGCAAGATTGGAATACACCATCTTTGTTTCTGAACTGCTGATCAGTATATCAAGAGTAGGGGAGTATTGCATAATAAATGCTTTGCATTGAGAAATGGACGACTCCCGCTCTGCCTCATTTAAATTCAGTAATGTTCCTAACTCTAAGTGAAAAGCATGCTCATTAATATATCCCTTACGCGTAGTTTCCAACATAAATGAAGCGAAATCAAATACATAATAACAAAATAAAGCATTGTCTTTTTCAAAGTGACAATCACTCAATTTCTTCTTTTTATTACTGATTAATTCCGTAATAATAATTTCATTTTTTTCAGAAATGCCGGCGGAGGAAATAAAATAGTTGATCAATCGGAGATCTACTTTGTCAATTTGGCCATCCACCTTGGCAGCGAAAACAATTGCTTGTAGAATTTGCAGCGCATACGCTTCCGAATGATTTTCAAATCCTTTTGATTTCCCCCTGAGGTAAGCACTAAACATGATTACATCTAGATAAACAAAGCTATTAGATAGGTAATTTAACCAAAAATTACTTTCCTTAAGACTACTTTTTATTTTGATGCGTTTTGAAAATAATCGTTCCAGTGCATTTTTTGGCTTGTCTGAATAAAATACCGATAACCATGGATAAATATTCGTTACTTTATCTGGCGTGTAAAATCCGCATAAACAAGCAATGAATTCATTTTCGTCAAATGGTTTCTGTGCTTCTTGAATGTAAACAATGATCAATGCTTCGAATAATAACACCTTCAATTTCTCTTCTTGCGTTAAATCAAATTTCATCTCCTCCGAAAAAATAAGTCTAGTAGGAGATCCAAAAGTTAATCCGGTATGATTGGCAAAAAAGTGGAGAATTTCATCGTTTTTTTCATCGGATTCCCCCTTGAAATGCGTTGACTCAGCAATGACAATTTCACCACTATTAACGTAAGTAAAGTATTTTGCAATCCAGTTTTTAGCGCTTGGGGAAAACATTTTATAGTTATAATTTACCCGCTAAGGTAAGTGCTTTTTTCGCGGTATAAAAAACAGCTCCGTCAATTGAAAAAGCCTCAAAGAGTAAAACATACACGCCAATACTGGCTTTGAAATTAGTATCTGTTATGCCATCCCAAGAAAAGGCACCACTTGTGCCTAGATATTCATTGCTGAATAAGCTTCTTACCACTCGGCCTCGATCATCAAATACGGTGGCTTTTCCTAACAAACCCTCTTTCATCATGTTGTAAGAAACTTGAAGCACGTCCTCAAAACCATCAAGGTCCGGTGAAAAAACATCGTTAGTTAAATTTATTTCCCCATTGATTAATGCAGGAAGGTACTGTGAGTTTTTTCTACCAGGTGTAGCAAATCCAACTGCTTCTGCGGCTGAGTGCCAATTGTACGCACTGGATGACGGCCCTTTTGGATCAATCCGTTCCAATGAAACGCCGTCCACATCATCTAACAATTTAAACTGCCAAGAATTGTAGTACGAAACGGAATCAATTACTTGGTAATTGCTAATAAAGTATACCTGCCCAGAATCATTGTTGTAACTCGGTAATTCACTATAAACAAAAGTACCTGCTACGCTAAAGGGATAATTTTGCTTGACAAAAGCGGAGTCTTTTCCAATTACCGCATATTCGCCAGGTTTAAGGATGAAATCATGTGGGATTATTTTGTTGTTATCGATGGTGTCATTGTCAAAATTGGCAAATTCCATATTTTTTAAATTAAACATCTTCTGTGAATTGTTATATAATTCTATCCAATCGTAGCCGCCATTTAAGGGATTTTGAAGTATCTCATTAATGACAATGTCCCCTTTTTGTGGCATTTCGGTTAACACAAACTCTCCGGAAAGATTGGCGGTGTTCATCCAACAATCGGCAACGGATGCAATCGTAATATTATAAATCACGGAACTTTGTAAATTTTCAATAAACTGAAGGGTAAATTGAGTGGGATGATTTCCACTGATGTAACTATTTTGGATGGTCAGTGGCGCAACCGTTTGAATAATGGCATTAGCAAGACTTGTTGAATCCATTCCCTCGTCGAAATGAACCTCTACATAATTCGGAGCTAAAGCAATTAGTTGTGTAATGTTCGGTGAATCCGTATCAGGCGTAACATTGTAGACAGAATTAACGAGCCCTGGTGTTCCTCCCATAATCCAAGTGGATGCCGTCCAATTATCTCCATCTGAACATGGGTCTAGTGGGTTGATTATTTCCAAGGAATAACCGCCATCTTTTTTTACATCATCTTGGTACCAGTCATCTGTATAAACGAGATAATCAATGAAAACACCGTTATCGTCTTTTAAAATAATACTATCTCCAGCATTATTTAAGCTAGGAAAACTGGTAACACCAACAGGAACCATTGGAGAAAATAAGGGGATGCTCGAGGTAGCTGCTAAAATTAAATATTCACCGGGTAGTAGCCAGGCATTTGCAATCGTTCCTGAGGAAGATCCATCTGTTATTCGCCAATTTTGAACATTGAATATTTTATTGCTTTTATTATAAATTTCTACATATTCCACTTCTGGCAAGCCAATAACAGGGGTAGGGTCTGCAAAAAATTCATTGATAATCACATCGCCTTTTAGTGGAATTTCAGCGACTAAATAATCAAAATTAATGGATTGATTTCCTGCAACATTCCCCACTAGATCCGCGATATTTGCGGTGTTTAGGGTGTAGGTAGTTCCATTAACAAGTGAGTTCGTTAAGGTTAAATGAACCAAGGATAAATTTGCTCCATCTTGAACGGCACTGGAAATACTCTGGAAGGGAATTAAAGAATAGTTGGTAACTAAATTGGCACTTGCCGTTGAAATCGCCTCATTAAAATAGACATCAACTTGGTTTTGCGAAATGGCAATGGCCGTGTCTACTACTGGCGCAGTAACATCAATAATCTCATTGCCAATATAAACATTGTCATAATAGAATTTAGTGGCATTACTCGCCGTATATGTGCAAAGCACACCAAATGAGTTGCCGATTAAATTACTGGGATCATTGCCACTAGCTTGAAATACATAGTTTCCTCCCCCAGAAAAATCTACGGCTAGGTCCCAGTCTCCAATGGCATTTCTTTTTACCCGAACTGAGGAAATAAAACTATTTGCAATTTGCCCATCAACACCCGCGCAAATTTGTGTAGAAATACCAGCTTGTAATTTAAATAATCGGATGGCATCGGTTGCATTTGCTTCCCCAAACTGCAGGTAATAGCCATTTTGTGTAAGGTTCAAATTGCTGTTATCAGCGCATAAGTAAACCCGCCCAAAATTACTGGAAGAAGAAGCAATACTTTGCTTTACATAAATTTGCCATTCTTTGTTAGTAAGATCAATTAAGCCGTGCGGTATGGATAAATAGGACGTGCCGGCAATTGAATTGTTAAGTTGCAATTGACCGCTAGCATTAACAATAAATTCGGAGGTGTTACCCTGCCAAGTAGGGTTTGTTGTAAAATCACCATCAGAAAAGGTTTCTGTTGTTTGACCAAAAGCACTGCAAATCAACAATAACAAGGATATAAAAGAGAAAAAAAGTCGCATAGAGTATTAGTTCCCCTCAAATGTATAATTTTACAATGAGAAATCAAGGCGTTTTACTAATTGATAACAATAAAATAAAGGCATGAGAGTAGCAATAGTAGGCGCAACTGGAATGGTTGGGACAGTTATGTTACAAGTTTTAAGGGAACAGGCCTTCCCAATTACAGAATTATTTCCAGTGGCTTCAGAAAAATCGATTGGAAGTGAACTGGATTTTGGAGGATTGATTTATCCCGTGATTGGTTTACAAGAAGCCTTGGACAAGCAACCAGACATTGCCATCTTTTCTGCTGGAGGAGCTATTTCGTTGGAATGGGCGCCTAAATTTGCTGAGGTAGGCACGGTGGTAATTGATAATTCATCTGCTTGGAGAATGGACCCAACCAAGAAGTTAATCGTTCCGGAAATTAATGGTCATTTGTTAAGCCTGACTGATAAAATTATTGCCAACCCGAATTGCAGTACGATTCAATTAGTGATGGTGCTTGCTCCTTTACATAAAAAGTATTCCATTAAACGCGTTGTTATTTCTACTTATCAGTCGATCACAGGGACAGGGGTAAAGGCTTTTCAACAAATGGAAAATGAACGAAATGGGCTTGCTGGCGAAATGGCGTATAAATATCCAATTGATAAAAATTGTATTCCACAGTGCGACGACTTCATGGACAATGGCTATACAAAAGAGGAAATGAAATTGTCAAACGAAACCAAAAAGATTTTAGATCCATCCATTAAATTAACAGCTACAGCGGTAAGAGTACCTGTTGTTGGGGGACATTCGGAAGCAGTTAATATTGAATTTGAGAATGATTTTGATCTCGCTGAGGTTCGAAAACTTCTTCACGATACGCCAGGAGTAGTATTGAAAGATGATCCGGATACTTTTTCGTATCCAATGCCAAAGTATGTTGAAGGAAAAGACGATGTCTTTGTAGGCAGAATTCGCCGTGATGAAAGTCAAAAAAACACCCTTAATTTATGGATTGTTGCGGATAATCTTCGGAAAGGAGCAGCAAGCAATGCCGTTCAAATTGCCCAACTAATAGTAGCTTTAAAATAAGTTTCTACCTAAAATAGGTACGGAAATACCGCCTTTCTGTTCTTGGGGTAATCTGGGAATTTGTCTTTGTACCATTGGTGGTGATTCAAGGCTCTTGGCACTAAATTCGCGAAGGTCCAAATCGCAAAACTAAGCGCTGGAAGGTTCCATGCAAGGATAGCAAATCCTGTCCATTCTATAATTTCCCCAAATAAATTGGGCGATGAAATCAAATCAAATAAAAAGCCTTTTGGGATTTGATAGCCTGTTTCTCCTTTTTTTCTTAAACCGATCAATAGGGTATCGGAAGTCCAGTTAATGGCCATCCCAATAAAAAATAAACTGCTTCCAATGATGAAATGCGGACTGCTCAACCAAGCAGCTGAATAATTCGCACCATCAGCTAATTCAGCCAAAAAGTAACCGTTCAATCCCGCATTAAATAGATTAAAAATTACAGCATTAAGCACAATGAATAGCGGCATTTTTTTATCTGTGGACTTGATGCGCAAGGGATAAATCACGGTGCGGTTTAAATAGTGCAAAATCCACATGAGGAATAAGATCCAAGTAAAAGAATGGAGCGATCTAGTACCAAAGAATAAAAAATAACTCATGATTAAAAGGGAAGGTAATTCCATTAAAAACCACCCCCATTTGTTATTAATCGACCTTCCATATTTTGTGGAGGTATGTCTACCGAAGGGAGCTTTGATAAAAAACATAGTAACATGAACCGCGATTGCTAATCCAATCCATGAAAAGGTGATACTATTAAGGGTGGAAAGGGTCATAAGATTACGTATTATTTAATTTGCTATTAAAAACATCCCTAAGCGTTTCTTGTAGTGGCCTTGTTTTGTGATGCAGTATCAATCTGGCTTTCTCATTATTCATTTCAGGGTGACCTTCCGTAATGGCAACGATCGCTTCCTTAGTAAGCGAGGGCGATGTCATGGTTATTTTACCAGCTAACCAAACAAAAGGAAGGCTGCAAGTTAAAATCCAATTGGGTAGTATCAGGATGGTTTTCTTTTGTGCGCGCACCATTCCAATTTCTTTTCCCAACTCTTTGAAGCTGTAATACTTTCCAGATAACAAGTAAATTTCTTTATTTTTCCCAAGTTCAAGAGCCGCAACAATGGACGCTGAAAGATCGCGAACATCCACTAAATCATAGCCTCCCTTGGGAAGGAATAAGAATTTCTTTTTGTAAAATCCATAAAGTGCGCCACCCATTTTGGAAGGTTTAAAATCAAAAGGCCCAATGACACAACTGGGTCTTACCACCACCACTTCTACGCCATCCGTTTCAGCTCCCGAAAGCATGATTTGTTCGCCTTGGGCTTTAGAGTAATCGTAGGCAAAATCTTTTATCGTTTTATAAGGTCGCGTTTCATCATAAGGCGTATTGTGCGGCAAATCATGAACGGCATGTACACTGCTGACATGAATTATTTTTTTTATTCCAAGTTCTTTGGCTACAGAAAGAATGTTTGCAGGACCTTGGGTATTGGTCTTGTAGACTATTCCACTTGGATCGCCATTGATACTTATTAGGGCCGCGCAATTGATTACATAATCACATCCAGTTAATAAGTTGCTTACCTCAGTTGGATCGAGAATATCACCTTTAACCAATGTAAGTTGCAAATCTTTTAGACTGGCAGCATCAGAATGATAAAAGGCTTTTACGTCATAGCCTAATTCAATCAGTTTTCTACAAACCATATTTCCAATGTGCCCACTGGCACCCGTTACAGCAATTGTTTTTTGCATAGTGTTTAAATGTAGCAATTAATTTCGCATGATTCTTACCCGCTTATATTTTTGCTTGATAATTTATTGGCTTGGCGACGTGCCGATTATTAAAATTAATATTTTTTTCACTCAATAATCGAAAGCTTTCCATTGTCGTTTTTTGTAACTGAAGTTTCGGCTTTTTTGCAATACGTGTGCTAGGTGTAGTTTATTTTTTAAGCGTCCAACCAATGCTAAAACCAGCCCATGGAAACACACGGTAACCAAAAAAAGCGGCACTAGTAAAATATTCTGTGTATGTCCATCCTGAGTTGTATTTACCTCCCTTTACACTACCGATTTTATTTATACCAGCAATTGGTGGGGTTAAAGTTAAACGCAGAAATAGGCCTCCACTTGGTTTTTGAAAACGGTAACCAATTTTTGGAGTAAAGAAAGAATAGAATTCATTACTATGTCCAACGAAATTATTTGTCTGTGATAAACCATTGTTGTCAATATAGCCTTCAGCCGCAATAATTCGACCTTGTCGCAAATACATGGCAGTAAAACCAAATCCTAACTCTAAGTGATGATTTTTTTTTCCGAATAAATAGTTGTAAGAAACTGGAACGCCTAGAACGAAAAGCCCTGGGACTGGAATAATTGTCAAGCCAGCACTAAAAGATGTCTTGATTTTTTTGTCAACATTATAAAGTCGATCGAACGAAAAAGAATTATAAAGACCTTGACCGAAAGCCTCTAAATAAATTGAGTTTCTTTTTAATTCTGTCGCTTTTACGTTTTCTTGTCCGAATGCTATTATTGGGCTTAGGAAAACAATTGTCTGAATAATGATTTTTTTCATATTTGATGGTTTGGTATAAAACGATTGCGCTACTCAATGATTATGCGTTGCATTTGTGTCCCTATTTGAATAAAGTAAATTCCCTTAGAAAGCACGGTTAAATCAAGCGTTTTTGAACTCAAATTTTCGATGGATTCAGCATAAACAAGCGCTCCTTGCATGCTTCGGATTTCAAGTTGTTTTGCCTGGATGTTATTCCAAGTTATTCGAATTTTTCCATTGCTTGGGTTGGGATAAACAACTATTTCGCTCGGTGATAGTGTTTCATCAGAGAGTTCATTAAAGGCGCTAGAAAGACAGGGAAAATTTCCGCCATTTTGATATGCATTCAATAAAGCTCCACTTATATTTATAACTTGTTGAACGTTGTTTAATCTGCTACCAGATCGATCATAAACAAATGCGTAATCAGAACAGATAGATGCGTTTTGTGGAAATGTCGTTTCCCTTATACTGAGCATTCCGCGTCGATCCCCTGGAGGGTTATTACTTGCCCCTTCATTCCAGGTATTGGGCAAGTTTGGATTGCCATCGTACGTAAAGTGGGTGGGGAGGTTCGTTAGGGGATTCATCCAATTACTGCTGTCACTGAATTGTCCGTTCATCATTAGCCATGCCGTCGTATCAAAACTGGTAGTTATGCCTGCATCCATGGATCCTGTAATCATGGTGGCACTTTCCAGGGGATGAGAGAGGCATAAAACACCTTGGCAAGGTGGATTAGCACCATATGAAATATCAAGATCAAGCTCGTCAAAATCATCGCCATTGTAAGCATATAACAGTCTATTGGTAGGATCACAACCTATGTAATCGTCTGAATAATTACCAAGATCAAAATCAAGGTAAAGGCCTTCATGAAAGTTATAATAAGTGCGGTTGCTGCGATTTATGACGCGCAAATTAAGAAACGTAGTGTTGTTTAGGTAGGTTCCCGAGCTGTATTGATAAAACATGGCATGTAATTCTATCCCTAGTTGATTCCCATCGGGTTGATACGATTCATCATTCATAATAATATAAACAGCTTCATCGCCCCGTATGTCTGGATAATCACCGAGTAAGGGTTCGTAGATTCCATTACCGTTTAAATCCACAAAGGGAGCAAGCTTCGTCGCCACACCAAGAGACACATCGCCATTTCCGGGCCAAGTGGATAAGGAATTGGGGACAACATAACCCGGTGTTTGAAAATTTGTTTGATGGTTAGTTATTTCTGCTTCGCTTATTTTCCAAATGGACTGTTGATATTGATTCATATAGGCCAAGGAATTGTATGCACTGTTGTTAGCGATTGGGCCACCATGAAACGCACTCCAGCTGCCTCCACCGCTATACATAACGGAGGAAACATAAAGTGCACCGTTCACATCTTCAGCTCCCATCCAATAGGTTCCGGCAAAAATGGTAGATAAGCCACTTTGTTTAGGGATTTCATAACCGTTCGTGCCTACCTGCAGATGGTTAAAAAACCCACCTTCGTCATCGAGTAAGCAGGATACATTGTTGTGATCTAAGGGCATGTAGTTGGTTTGTTGCGCCGTGGATATGAAAGCCTGGATGGCGATAAAAGCGAATAGAAGTGTCTTCATGAGGTATGGTTTAGTGAAGGTAAGTTTCGGGCTTGGCGTTTGGCGACCTGCCGACATTTTAAATAAATTATCGTTAAGGAGTTGTATTATTTTCTGTCATAAATAGTGGTTTTTTGAAGCTAGCCATAGGCATGGCGCTAACCCTTCCTGGGGACTTTTAATTTATTCAATGATTATTTTTTGAACTGAGATTCCTTTCTCACTTTTTATATGTATCAAGTAAAAACCATTGCTTTGATTGCTTAAATCGAGCTCGATTTGATCAAAACAGAAGGGGTTAATCACTTTAACAATTTTCCCTTGATTATTATAAACAACTATTGATGTTAGCTTCTCTTTCGCACTTGATATATAGAAAATGCCACTAGATGGATTTGGTGCAATTTCTATTTGGAGACTTTCAAGTTCGAGAACATTCCATGTTCCGTTAATACATGGAACGTTTGATTCGTTATCAAAAAATGTCTTTACATCAGAAGCTAAATCAATAATTGATTGAACATTTGCTAGGTTATTTCCTTCTCTAGCATATACGATGGCATAAGATTGAAATAAAGTGTCTCCAATGTTAAAAGCGCCGATAGATGTTGACGAAATTCCTCTGCGATCTCCTGAAGGATTGCCATTACTTATTTCACTCCATTCTGACGTAATATTTGGGTTACCAGAATAAACAAATTGAGTCTCATTACTAAAAGGGTTTAACCATGGATTACCTAAAAATTGTAAGCCATTCATAATATTCCACTTTTCAGAGACTAAGTTACCGCCTCCATTCATGAAATAGGCACAAGAAGTCATTTCCTCTTTTAAGCTGACAATCCCAAGTGCCGGGGGATCTATTCCATATCCAGATGCTGGAAACCCTTCATCATCATTATTATCTGCATTATAAAAATACATGACATTGTTTACTGAATCACATCCGAAGAAGTCATCGCCATAATAACCAAGATCTGCATCAACAAATATGCTGTGAGCAAATTCAGGATAATTTATTCCACCTCGATTTATTGCCTTAATATCGATAAAAGTCACATCATTTAAATAATCCCATGTTTGATATTGATAAAACATAATATGTAATTCAATGCCGATGGAATCTGTGTTGGTATAAGAATGTCCTTCGGCAACATCATTTTGTATTAAATACGTTGCGCAACATCCTTTGATAATAGGATAATCACCATTATTTGGGTCATATATTCCATCAGCATCATAATCATAAAAAGGTGCTAAATAAAAGGATTGTCCTGAAGAAACATCTCCATGAGCAGGCCAATCATAAATTGTTTGCAGAGCCTCGTTCGAAGGTGGATTAATAGAGCCACAACCCGCTGTAATAATTCCGGCATTACAACCCCACCACAATTTATATTGATCAATGTCTGATTGACAAATGCTCCACATCGAATTACTCCATGCGGTTTGATATTCAGGCGAAGTATATGTTCCTGCACCAGAAAAAGGACCGTTGAAGATATCTCTTCCCTGTGAAGGTGCGCCACCTTGAACAAAATGCAAACTGTCGAGTCCATCTTTACCGGCAAACCAAAATTGTGTTGAGTAAATTGCTTGTATACCTGATCCTTTGGGCACCTCATATCCCATTCCTTGGTTTACAAAATTTGTAAAGTATGTGCCAGCGTCTGATATATGTGCAGAAACATTATTATGCGCTAGAAATGTTGAATTTATTTGCGAATTTGAATTGAAGTTGAACAAAAAGCAAATTATAAAAAGTGAGAATACGTATTTCATACTAGTCAATTTTAAATTTTTAATTATAAATAACTCAAATTAGTATTAATTTAAATCAACCGCTTGACCTAACTAAAGGAGCGATTAAACTGTTTTTGAGTTCTGCTATTATGGCTCGTTTTTCTTGTCATAGTCGCTTTGTCAAGCTTAAGCCAAGTCCCATGTTACTGTTCTGTGTTGGAAAACTATATATGTTCCAGGACAATGATTTTTCTTTTGGTTTTATGTTGGTTATTAAATTCCAACTGCTTAATATCATGGTGGCTGTTCCAAGTCCAATGTTAATTAATGTAAGATTCCTTTGTCCAGGATTTACATATGTTCCGCCCCAAGTTATTTGCTCTTTTGGATAGTTTAATGTACCAAGCGTAATTTGACCTACACCTGTAATTAGTCCTAAAATTGGAATTATCTTGCTGTTAGCTCCTTTAGAAATTTGAATTCCATTGATTGTATTTAGCGACAAATTTAGTCCGCAAATTAAAGATGATGAAATGCTATAAGCAGGTGTAATTATGTCTGTCGGAGTAGATCCGTAAGTTGGTTGAACCATGGCACATTCTTCTTTTGTTAGTCCGCTGGATTGAATCCAACTGTCAACTGTTTGGTCGTTCATAGCAAGTAAATACTCGTATTTAAACTTTGAATTAATTTCTTCTGCAGTTTGTCGACCAGCAGTTTGTTCAATTAAATAACCAACTGCACAGATATTTCCGTCCTTATCAATAAAGCAGGGAATTCGTTGGTCTGGATAATCATAATTTTTTGGAAACACACCTGCTGTCCAATACTCGTGGAGTAAGTCAAGCATTTTAAGTCTATTTTTTTTTTGATCTTTGGTTAGTGATGAGGTGTTCTTACGTCTCAAAAGTTTCTCAACATACTTTAAATGCGTCTGAAGTCTTTTGTTTTCATCTGTTTCGTTGGTCGGTTGTTGACCAAATGTTTCCATGAAACTAATGTCGCCAATAACAGCATTAACTGTTTGTTCAATTTCGTTAGATTTTCCGTTGCAACTCGTATAAATTGTCAACACGAAAATTGTCAGGATAAATCTTGATGTCTTCATATTTCTTTTTTTAATGGTTTCTGTATCGTTTTTTCGAAGCGAGATCGAAGGCATGTAGCCAAACAAGTGTTATGCGTTTTAGTTTTTAATGAATTTAAGAGTAAATCCTTCGATAGAAAGGAAAAATAGGCCTTTATCTAGTGTGCTTATATCTATTTTGTTTTGAAAAATGGTACTGGAAGTAACGACTACGCCAAATTGGTTTGAAATTTTATATTCAACTGATTCTTTGAATGAAATTCCATTAACATTAAGTAAATCAATAGATGGATTAGGGTAAATACTCATTTTTGAATTGGTGATTTCGGAAGTATTTGAATTTCCTTTAAGCATTACGGATACATCATCTATGAAATAATAAGCATAGTAAAAGCCACATTCACCCGCATAAATTGTATTTGCATTATCATTGAAATTTCCAATTATTAAATGGTCTTCAGAACCATTAGCCACGTAATCTCCTGAAATTAGAGTCCAATTTATTGTGTCATTAATCAATGGTGTAGAAGGAAATATCGAAGTTAATGCATTGATTGGCTGGTTAGTTGATTGAAAAATACTTGCATTTTGAAAACTAATTCCAATTTCTGAAGCACAAGGAAATACAAAATCAGGAAGTGAAACATAAAATTTCACCTCGTATATTTCACCTGCTTGAAGTGTGGATATGAGTGGGCACTGCAAATATTCGCGATAATTAGTGTTTTCGTAAACATATATGCCAGCATAACCTAGCCCAGTTCGAGCATATTGATAGCCAAAAATATTCGTAGGAACACAAATTGGGTCACTAAAAAAAGGGTCACAGGGCCCAAAACATTCATGAAAGAAATCTGATGTACCTAATGAAGGTGCTGTCCATGGAGTGGCGAATGATAATTGGCCCGGTTCGTATGGACAATTCCAATATTCTTCAAATGAATAATTCGGAACCAAATTTTGGCAATAAAGATTTAATGATATTAAAAGTGAAAATGTAGTCCAAATATTAATCATGTTGCTCTATTTATTACGCATAACGTTTTGGGGCTTTGCGAAGGCTGGGATTAGAAGTACAAATGTTCAAATTTAGCACTAAAGTTTATTAGAAATCCAAATGTTTAACTTAGCACTGAAGCCCAGCTTTTGCAAAACCCATGTTGGCAGAAGTATTTTTCTTATTGTACTCTGGTATATTTTGCTTTACATGCTTCAATACATGGATAAATTAAAATTAATGTGTTTCCATTTAATTCATATTTTATTGTGTTATTTGGACAATTAGTTGAATTAATTGTAGCAGTAACTTCTGAATATGTTCCTGTTGAACTTACATTTGTTTCAATTGACATATCACAAATTGCTCCATTTGAGCTTAGGTTTCCACTATTACTAAATATCAAATTCTTATTGCTATTAACCAAGTTAAATGTTCCACTGCCGTCTCCAGGGTCAGCTAATACTTCAGTTAATTTCCAAGTTCCTTTCAACGAATTATTTGAAGTATCGTCGTCATTCTTTGAACAAGAAATTACTGTAAAAATAATCACCGCTAACGCTAAAATTTTTGTTTTCATAATTTTATATTTTTAATAGATATTTTTTTCTTTGAAAGGTTGCGTTAATATTTCTGCCAACATTCTACTAAACGCAACTCATCGAGTAAAAGGGGGGATTCACTTTCTTTTATGCTCCAAAAGATAAATAAACCCGATTTGGCATCCAATCGCTTGGTAGCTATTTTTTGTAACCGCCGATTTTACAGGGGAACCAATGGAGCTACGAATGCCAGGGGTAAAATGGAAAATGAATGGATTCAGGTGATACGCCAATTCGATTTGTGCGATACCGGAAGTAGAAAAAGTTTGTGCTTCAACGATGTCTACACCGCCATTAGGCATTAGATAGTACCCTCTTCCGCTCAGTTTAATTCCAGCAGATAGTCCCAGCATTGGACTCAGACTCACTTTGTTTTTGGTCCATTGATAGCCCGCAAAGATAGGGATGTTGAGGTAACGGTAGCGGTTGGTTCCATCAATTGAATTGAACGGATATACAATTTGTTCACCCCATTCATTATAGGCGATCCCCACTTGATAAAACCAATGTTTGGCTTGTTGCCGATAAAATACCGATAAATCCAAGGAACTAGTAGCGCGCTCTGCTTCTTTTCGTGCTTGGGCATAGCTTTTATAATCGACGTAGGTAGCATTTAAAAACGAACTTATGGGGTTTTCCATCGGAGTAAAGGAGGAAATGATCCCGCTCACACCGCTGGAAAATCCGAGCATATGCTGCCAAGAAACTTCCGTTTTACTTGCTTGCGAGGTCTCTAAGATGGGCCATGTGAAAAAGCCAATGCGGTGCAAAGTAATCGGGGGTATTTCTCGGAAGGGAATCCTGAATTCACTTTGTTGTGGAGATATTTCGATCTTGGAAAAAGTGGAATCGATGTGTGCAACTGCTACTTTTTCAGCTTTATGTCCCTCTGCCGCAATTTCAGTGTCATCAGAAGTATAGGGGATGGAATCTTTGCGCTGTGTTTCGATATTCAATGGTGTTGCACTCTCAGTTCGTTTGGAAGGAATGGAAGTTTTAGGAGTAGGTTCAAGGTGTCTGCTTAGGCTGTTTGGTTTCTGTATTGATTTCTGAGTTGAATCGGGAGTTGATTTATACGTTGAATTGGGAGTTGAATTGCGGGTTGAATCGGGAGTTGTAGGAGAAACCAGGGGAAGCGCTTTGACTACAGAAACTTTTGTCGTCGGCAAATTAGGTCTAAGTGATTGATACATGCCTAAGCCAATCCCAAATAGCAGCAGGATAGGAAACCATATGTAGAAAATGCGCTTACGCTTGCGTTTTTTTTCCAAGGCATCCAAGCGCAGGTTTAAGTCAGTTAGGTAGTTTTCCGGAATTTGATTAAATGAATTAGAATCGTCAGCCTTTTTATCCATGGTTAATAATTTTTTTTTTAGTGTTTGCAAGTAAGTCTTTTAGTTTTTTGCGGGCCATTTTGGTATGCCATTTTGAGGTCTCCACGGTAATCCCGAGGGATTGGCTTATTTCTTTATGCGAAAATCCTTCAAGGGCAAATAGATTAAATACGATCCGACAAGGGGTATTCAGTTGAAGTAAAAGAGATTCAAGGTGCTCATTTTCTATGCTCGTTTCAATAGAAGGCGCTTCGAAAGGTTCGTTTATTCCTTCTGACGCTTTGATGAGAAAGGTTTCTTTGTATTTTTTGTTTTTTCGGAGGTAATCTATGGATTCATTGGTGCAAATTCGCTTAATCCAAGCGTTGAAGTTAATAGGTTCGTACTTATGAAGGTTTTCAATGATTTTAATGAAAGAACCATTAATGACATGCATAAGTTCCACATCAGTGCTGAAAAATTTTCGTGCGGCTTTCTTTAATTCAGGAAAACAATAATTGTACAAAGCCAATTGACTCTTACGGTCTAATTTCATTGATCCAGCAATCCATTCTTCCTTTAGCATATTCAATTTTGCAGTACTCCTCGTTGAAGGTAACGAAAAATCGCGCGTAAAGGGGTGGTTATTATTAAACTAAAATTCTATAATTTTTTAATCAACCCGCAAAGTAATGCTATCATGTCGCTCCTTTCCAAAGGTTCGCTTTGCACTGTAGGCTACCTTTTGGAGTTGAATGTTGTGGGTACCATAAGAAATACTTGAGGAATCCGGACCAATGACATAGGTTCCATCATGATTTTAAAAATAGGCGTTTGTCCCAATTTTTTATCAGGATTATAAATCGTTTTCGATTGTAAAGTTTACATTGATTTTCTAGCGCTTATTGGCTGAACCGGGCTTTTTCATTTTTGGACAATAAATCTCTTAGTTAATTCTTTTCCATTTATTGAAAAACGAATAGTATATATCCCATCATCAAATAAGCTTATATCTGTTTGAAATGCCAAATTATTGTTTTTGAATTCTCGAACTAGTTTTCCTGTGACATCAAAAATTTGAATATTTTCATTTGTTGTGTTAGGCAATTCAATGTTCAGCAATTGATTTGTAGGATTTGGATAGCATGACACATGAAATAACCCAGGTGTCTCGTTCACACCTACCCATGAAGGCACATCTCCTTGTGGCATAAGGAAGTACTTGGTTATATTGTTAATATATAATAATAACCAAACATTATTGTAAGGATCAATTTCAATCTGTCCAGCAATCATGTTGGGATTCAATTCAGGATATGGTGTTAATAGAGTTGAAACATTAATTGTTTGATCCCATGTTTGAGTAGCAACATTATAGTTAGAGATCTGCTTGGTATAGTGGTTAACTAAGTTGCAATTGGAATCGCCAAATAAAGTCCAAATATTATCTCCTAAATCAAATCGAAACGTGATAAGATGACCTAATGGCATTTGAGTTGAGTTAAAAGGGGTAATGCTGTCAACAATTGATGATAAAGATGCCGTATAAATTTTATCAATTGATGTAAAATACAAAGTGTCTGTGCCCGGTTTGACGTTTAAATCATTTATTTGGTGATTATTGGGACAATTATAAAAGTATTGAAATTGATTTTGGCTGAAATTGAGATTAACAGTTGCAATATTATAGGATGAATAAAAGGTCGATTGGCCCTTTCGAAGTCTAAAAGATTCAATGGCTGATTGTCCAACCAGTTGATCTTGATAGTACATTAAAGTTTGAGTTGGATTACTGCAGTTTAAATACAAGGTATCATCAAATGCCGACATATTAAAAAACATAGTTTGATTGCCTGGCAAATATATCTTTTCAAATGTGGTTCCATTAAATTTATAAAAGAAATTTGCTCCATTGGTATAAGCATAAGTTGCATTGGAAGTGAATACAGGTTTGCTGCAAGTGAAATCAACAAAATTAAAAATAGGGACCAAAGAAGTATTGTATTCTATTAATACTCCGTTCTGATCCATGTGAGCAGGGTATTTTTTAACAAACCATATAGTTGAATCATATGGATTGATAGCCATAGATCTCGCATTGTAATTAATATTTACCTCTTGCCACGTTTGTGCAGATAAATTGAATTGAATTAACAACAGAGCGATAAACGTTTTCATAATTTTATCCATTTTTTTGATATCTTATTTTTTCCTGACTGAAATTCTATAAAATAAACACCGCTTGGTAAATTTTCAAAATTTAAAACACAATCTTTCTTATTTATAATTTCTACATTATAAATATCTCTTCCTTCCAGATTTGTCAATTTCAATTGTCCATTTAAAGGGTTATTAAGTGCTTCTATTTTAAGTTTACCAGTTGATGGATTAGGGTAAATATAAATATTTATTTCCTGAGAAAATGTATTTATAATACCTATAGTAGGATCCACCAGTAAATTAGACGAGTCACAAGGAAAATCATATCTAGAAGTCAATGTAGAATCAAAAATATATATTGAAAATGCTAAATTTGGCGTATTTAAAAATGGGTTCAATGGATACCAAAAGTCAAGGTTATTTATTACATTGCTAAATTGATTATCCATTTGATTGATGAAATTATAATAATATCCATTTAATTTTATAGTACTATTTAGTGTATCCACATTTGTAATATAAGCATATGGCTCAATAGTAAAAGTGTCAACATGCAAAATATTAGTTAATTGCCCTGTATTACCTAATATTCCCAATGTATATGAAGTATCTTGTATCTTTAAAGCTGAATTTGTTTGAGAATGGCGAACCCATGAATCAATTAATTGTGTATTGTTTGTTATATAATTTGAAAAATCATAGGTCAATTCGTAGTGGTAACGTTTTGCTTTATAAAATTTGTTCAATGGAGGTGTAAAATTTGACCCAATTGGGCCATTATATTCTTCATAAATAGGTTGATTAAGATAAATATGAATGGTATCTAATTCAAGTAATTCAATATTTGAAGGTGTATTTTGTGGATGTATAATTTGAAAGTTCGGAAAATCAATCATGTCTAATGCTTTTTTTGCATTTATCCGACCCCAACCAGTAGAATCGTCATAATTGGCAGTCTTCAAATCACTAGCTGATTTTTGGAGAATGTACTCAACATCCGCCGGATCGAGATTAATATTTGAATAACAAGGTTTATTATATTTACTGAGTAATAAAGCGGCAACTCCTGATGCATGAGGAGCAGCAGCTGAAGTTCCATTAAAGTGCCTATAAGCTAACCCTGTATTTAAATGGGTGCTTTTAGTGGTGTAAACCGTTGATTTAGTGCCAGGTGCTATTAAATCAACTGATCGTCCAATATAGGATGTATATCCATTTAAAAGATATTCGACAGAGTCAATAAAATCTCCACTAATATCGCTTGAACCTACAGAAATTATCCACGAATCATCATAAATAGTTGGGACTTTTGGTATTCCAATATTTGTAAATGCTGAGCTTGTACGATTACCCCTAGAAACAACATTTATGACGCCATTTTTTAAGGAAAATAAAAAAGCTTCTCTACACAAATAACATTCATTTATTGTAGGCTCATCAACGTCGTCAATAAAAATAGAATCCCCAACACCAATTTCACTTGGACGATTAAATGGGTAAACCTTTAGGTTGTAACTATGATTAGCAATATGAATACCATATCCCGGGTTTGATTGATTCTGTAGTTCAGATAAGGTTAATGGATCATCTTGCCCCCAGTCATAATAAGTTCCAACTCGACGAGAAGCATCGATTAATCCGACACCTACGCCAAATCTTGAAAATGTACCTATACTATCAGTAAGTCTAAAATCCAAAAGACTCACACCGGATGAATCTGTACCGTCTCCACCTGCAATACCAGAAATCCCAATATTGTTGTTTCTATTGGCTGCAATGATTCCTGCAACTGATGTTCCATGTCCTAGTTTGTCAGAACCAAAACTGTAATCAAGAAAACCATTGTTTTCATAACAGATACAACCACTTAATACTTCAAGGTCTTCATGACTGGAATCTATGCCTGAATCAAAAACCCCGACTTTAATAAACCTTTTACCAGTCTCAATATTCCATGCTTCATCAACCTTGATATCTGCATTTGGAATAGAGTTATTTTTCAAACCTTTTTGAAAGTCATAATAAGTATCATTCGGAACTGATTCGAATTCTAATTCAAAAAAGCGGTGAGAATATGCAATAAGAGGATAACTATTATCAAGAATTAACTTATATTCTTTTAATTCATTTAAGTTTGAAAAATAGAATGTGAACGTTGCCCAAAATGGGGGAACAACGACTTTTTGACCTTGTCTTCCTATTGAAATTGTATCATATGTCTGCATCGATAAAAAAAGTTTTTCAAGTTTTATTTCACCTAATTGACAATTATATTTTTTGTTAATTGAATCAATAGCTAACTTACCAAACTTATTACAAAATTCGAAAAAATTCCCCCCTGAACTATTTTTATTATTTATTATACCTGTATCTAAAAAAGATGGATTTACTCTTACAACTAAGGCATGTCCTAAATCTTTTTGAGCCAAAATATTAGATGTAAATAATATGAATAAAATAATGAGTCGCATGGTTAATTTCAAATTGCCTTACTTCTTTTTCGGGAGTGTTCGGGTCTGTTTTTTCTCCTTTTATCTCGTCACATGCAGTGTTCATCTATTTCATTGTCTATAGAACATTGTTTGCATTTTGCTAACTCGTTTACATAAGCGTTTAACATTCACACCCCCATATCAGAAGCATTTTGTGAAGTTTAATAGCTCAAAAGTCCATGCAATTTACAATGAAAACAAATGGGTAATTTATCGCCTCAGCGATAAAAAAAGTGATTATTGGCAAGTTTTTTCGAAGATTTAGCTTAATAGCCCTTTAAGCAGTAAAGGAATTAGGTAATTAGTATTCGCAAAGCGCGCACTAAATTTTTAGTATAAATACCTATAAAATTAGGGGTTATTCTATTTTTAAATTTTATGTGGAAAGGATCAATTAATAGGTTCCATCATGATTTTAAAAATAGTCGTTTGTCCTGATTTTTCATTATGATGTGAATGATTGAGATTTCTAGCATTTTAATTTTTAATAGGTCACTTTTTTGGATAATTTATTCTATTTCAAAATATTCACCAGATTCACCTTTTATTCTTGCTATTTTTCCATTTAAAACACAGAAAAACCCATCGTATTTCAGACCAGATTTTAATTCTTGAAATGAAAGGTAATCACCTACGCTATTAAAAGAAAGAGCATAAATATTCTTTGTTACTAAACTACGGATTATTAAAACTTTTTCATTGTTACTTTTATTAATTATACCTAATGTAATGAATGAATTAACAGGCTTTCTAAATTTTTTATTGCCTTCCCATTTAGCCAATTCCCCAAGTTTATCATAGGGCATTTCATATTTAATTTTTTGAACAGGGTCAATTACACACGGGTATGATAATATAACATAGTAATTTTGATCATCGTTCCCTTGATGAAAAAAGGCATTTGAATAGTTATTATAGATTTTGTTTTTATAAAACCATGAAGGCTTAAAAAAGTTTGAAAATTCAAAGAATTGTAATGTATCCCCTTTTATTTTATATTCAACATAAGCGAAATTATTTTGATTGAAATTTTCTTTTTTTTTAGGATAATATTTAATGTTCCCCAAAACAGAATTTTCGGTAATTAAAAAAGGGGAATAAAAATCTGGACTATATTCAGGAGAAGCTGTCCCAACGTTGTACAGAGAAATTAATTTCCATTTAGCATCAAATTTTATGACAAAAAGTTGGTTTTTTGTGCTATGTATTTTACCATTTTCCTTTTTTATCTCTTTGGAAATTTGATTTTCTAATGATAATATTTTTTCGGTTTCATATTCCGTATATTCATGAGTATAATTTATCGAAACTGTAAAATATATAGCATCAGCTGAGGGGCAATAATTTAAAAAATCAATGAATCTATTACCTATAATCTCGCTATTGTATATATCTTTTTTTGTGAGAATTGAATCTATGGCATTCAAGTTTAATTTCCTAAAAATCAATCCTTTATCGACTAAATTATATAATGAAATAGAGTCAGTAGTACCAAAAGAATTTAAAAATCTAACTTCACCAAGTTGAGAGTTAAAGGTATATAATTGTTCATTCAGTAAAAATAAATGATGATAAAAAGAAATATTCCTATTTGGTAATTGAAAATTGGTGGATTTCTTCAAAACTAGTTTATTTGATTCAAGGTTAATATAGTCTAGATTTTTAACAGAATATTTAGTTTTAATGTACTTAACAATTTTATGTGATTTAAAAAAATCAAATAGGGAAATACTATTAATAAAGATTATCTTTTTTAAATCATATTTCCCGCGATTTATGATCGTTTCATATTTTTTTTGTTCAATAATATTACCAAATAAAAAATAAACCTTTTCATCAAATTTATCTGAATAATTACTAAGTATTTTTAATTCTGCATAATTACATGAGGCACATTCATCCGATCTAACAATATAAATAAGACCTTGCTCCGTTAAATTTTTATTTTTCATTTCCAAAAGAATATTTTTTGGAATAATTTTCGAATGGCAATTCTGAATATTACTTAATATAAAAATGGAAATTAATGTTATTAGTTTCATTTTTTATAGATTAAAGTGGGGAGTCCCTTTGGAGGGACTCCCAATTATTAAATTATCTCGGTTCACGAACCCACATGCAAGGAAAATTGTTAGTGTTATTCCAGATTATCATGCTCATGCCCTCATCTCCAAAAGGACCAGAGGTGATTTTTTCTCTTGGACCAGTATATAAATTGCCTCCAGCAGCGATTAAATCTGCTGGGTTATTTATAATCATAAATGCAGTAATTTCTGTAGATGTAATTTTAGCTTCATTTTCAACAAATCCTGGTTTCCCATTTATATAGACCTCAGTTGTTTTATATGTAATTAGTGTTTCCATGTCAGTTATTTTTGTTTGACCGAAACTATTAATAGTCACGAAAACCGCGGCACCAAAAATTATTTTTTTCATTTTTAAATTATTTAATTTTAAGCTCTACCTTTTTTTTAGGAGTTTTCGAGTCAAATTTTTCTCCCCATTTAATTTCATGTCAAATTGGGTGTTCAGCCCTGTCATTGTCTCTTGAACATTGGTTGCATTTTGCTCTCAACTCGTTTACACAAGCGTTTAAAATTTACACCCCCATAACAGAAGTATTTGCGAAGTTTAGGAGCTCAATAGTTCATGCAATTTACAATGAAAACAAATGGGTAATTTATCGCCTCGGCGATTAAAAAAAGTGCTTATTGGTAAGTTTTTTCGAAGATTTAGCTTTATAGCCCATAAGCAGTAAAGGAATTAGGTAATTAGTGTTCGCAAAGCGCGCACTAAATTTTTAGTATAAATACCTATAAAATTAGGGGTTATTCTATTTTTAAATTTTATGTGGAAAGGATCAATTAATAGGTTACATCATGATTTTAAAAATAGGCGTTTGTCACAACTCTTTATCGATATTCAATCTTGCTGGTGTTTTGAGATTTTTAATCTTAACTTTAAACTAAGGTACGGCTCTGATTTTATTCCAGGTTTTCTTTTCGCGGAACTAATCTATGAAAACTTTATCAACTGATGCTTCAATGCATACAATGCGATGCCAACCATGTTTCGAGCTTTGATTTTGGTAAGAATTCTGTCCCGGTGTGATTCGATTGTTTTCTTTGAAACAAATAGGATATCTGCTATTTCTTGGCTGGTTTTCTCTTGGCAAATTAGTTGAACAACTCTTACTTCCTGATCTGAAAGAACAGACGTATTAAAAGAAGGAAAAATAACACTTTTATTAAGGAATTCTTGGATTTTTGAAAGTGGTACTCGTTCGCTGAGGTAGTAACCAACTTCCATAACTTGTTCAATCGCCGCAACAATTTCATTGATTTCTTGAACCTTTAATAGGTAGCCTCTCCCCCCGCTTTTCATGAGTCGATCGACAAATGCTTCATTATCATAGGAACTGAGTCCAATGATTTTTAAACTTTTGTATTTGGGTGTAATCAATTTAGTGGCTTCCCATCCATCCATGTTGGGCATTTGCATATCCATAAGGATGACATCCACACGAATTTTATTCTTATTTTCTTTCAACCAATTGATTATTTCTATTCCGTCTGATGCTTCGTGTATCACGTTAATGTGCGAGTGGTCTTCAACCATTTTAATAATTCCTTGTCGCATGAGCTTTTGATCATCGACTATGATTACATTAATTTCTGATTTCATCTGTAGGTATTTTAATCAAAATTTCAGCCTTTCCTTTTTCATCAACTCGATAACTTATACTTCCTCTAAAGTTATTGATTCTTGATTGAATACTTTTCAATCCACTCCCTTTTTCTTGGCGCAAGAGGAGTTGCACTTGTGCGTTATTTAGTCCCAGGCCAACATAGTTAAAGCTTAAGTTTAGCTGATCATTAGAACGCATTATTTCAAGGTCTAAACAATCTGTATGGCTATGCTTCAAGACATTATTGATCATTTCGATAATAATGCGGTACATGTTCAATTCAGCATCTAAGCGATAACGGATGCCATTCAAATTGCTTTGGTAATTGATCGTCATTTTTCCCGTGGATTGAATAGTTTTAACCAATTCAATCAGTGTGGTATCTAAACCCATTTTGACTAAAGTAGGTGGCGAAATACGATTTGAAATACGACGAATCGTATCAGCTGTTTTTTCAATTAGTTCAGATGTTTCATTGAGAAGTCCAAACAAGCGGTCAGGTTGATCCAATCGATTCTGAGCGTTGAGTATGTTTATTTTCAATACTGTTACGAGCGCCCCAATTTCATCATGTAAATCCATGGCAATTTGCACACGCTCTTGCTGTTCTGCTTGAATAGTTGCTTCACTAATTTGACGCTCAAAATTAACTTCCGCCGTCCGCAATGCTTCTTGTTCTTTCTCCAAACGTTTTTTAAATGCAAGGAATAACAAATAGAACCCAATCGACAAGAAAGCGAAAAATCCTGAAAAGGCAAAAATTAATCCTATGAATGAGCTGTTTTCGGTAGTTTCCACAATGCGTATGCGATTAGTAATTTTGATGAACCTTCAATGAAGTTATGTACGTACCATAAATTAGAATTCATCAATTTCATTATATAAAATATTAAAAAAAATGATGAACAGTTATAAATTAATAAAGATGTATTAATTGCTTGGGTGAATTTGTATTCATGAGATTGACTGCTGATATTTAAATGTTTAATAAAAAAAACAATTGAATAAATAATATATATTATTGAGGCTAAATTAGATCCTAATATTATAACATCGTTCTGGTAAATTTCAAAAAAAAACAAAAAGAGAAATGGTATGATTAATAACTTAATCAGTTTATCGTACTTTAACTTGAATAATTTGGAATAAAAAACACTAATGCAACAAAACTCAATTATAACATATGCATTAAAAATATAATGGTTGTTTATTTTAAATTGATAAGTAAATAATATCGATAAAGTGGCAATAAACGATGAAGAAAAAAGAATTAACAATTCTAAGTTTTCTTTACCTAATTTATTTAAATAAAAAATTATTGGCAGTAGACCTGCCAATAATTGAAAATATAAAGAAATGTAATATATATACATTAACTATTAAGTGGATTCTTTGTTGAACATAGCGGTGGGCAAAGACCTCCTTTATTATACACCTTACTTTGATACAAATCATTCCCATCTTGATCAACACCTACTAGAACGTTTGTCATTTTTCTATCAGAATCTAAAGCATTGTATATTCTGATTCCAACACAACCTTCTTGAGCCAATAAATCGGTGTAAACATCTGCTGAGTAATAAACTGCTTTTGTTTCATTCGGAAACTTTTTTCGAAAGTCAGCGGTCATTTTTGAGCCATCCGCTAAAGAAATAATTGATCCTGCCATAATTTTGTTTTTTTTAAAGTTAATAAAATGTTTGTTCCTCAAATGTAGTTAGGCATCTCATACAAGACGCACTTGGCAAAATCTAGCAAAAATTAACTTTTTGAATAGCAAATACTTACGTTTTAAAATTAAGTGTTTACCACTGAACCATTAAGGGTAAACACCTACGCCAATTTTAAACTGATTTAAGTATGTGAACCAAAATTACCCCGATGATTTGAAAACAAGACTCAGGGTTTCTACCTGTTTTATTGGGGGTTTATATGTATTTAATGCATTGTTAACGCATTTACAAAAACAAACGACCATAATTGATTGAATTTTCATTTGTTGAAGTTTAATCTTTACGCTCCATTACCCCATTCCCAATATGCCCACTGGCACCCGTTACAGCAACGATTTTCTGCATAGGCTTTAAATGTAGCAATTAATAAATTAAGTTTCAGCGAGATTTCACTTGTATTTTTTTCTTTAGGTTTTTTTATCAGTTTGGTAATAGCTTTTATTCCCATAAAAATCGAAACATGAATTCAAAATATTTCATAATTTTAC
>CAMDAH010000013.1 GCA_945888625.1 Chryseobacterium gleum | reverse complement strand
GTATTATTTGGAGCAGTAGGCGTAAAACGTCTTCCATCTTGATTTGCTCCCCATTGCGAGTTGTTTCTGCCTGGTGTAATGTGTGCTAAATTACCTGGGTTATTTTCAGATCCTTGTATCGCTAATCCACCATTCCATCCATTACATTGTGGCTTGTTTCCGATATGAAGTTCAAATACATTGGTAGTTTCATACATGACGATCGCCATGTAATTGCATTGTGACGTGCAGGAAAACATGAAAATGTTTTTGTACAAAACAACAAAACGTCTATTAGGAGCCGTTCCAATGGTTTGGTATTGGATCTGACCGCCCAAGGATGGATTGATATCTTGATAGGTTAACATGATTGAATTTCTTGCTGCAGCAAATCCTGCATTTGGCAAGGGGCCAATTCCTCCTAAAGCCCAGGGACAGTATCCGTTTGCATTTGCTAAATTGAAAGAAACCAATCCATTTGATCCAATAACACATTGAGAATAATTGTTTCCGTAGAAACTGAATGGAAAACCAATATTTACAACACCAGACCAAGAATCATCTGATAAATTTACTTGCGAAGGAGCATTTAGGTATAAGCCTGCTACTTGAACTCCGCCTCCTGCATTACAATTGGTAATGGTTACAGCTTGTCCCGGACAAACCGTAGCATCTTGACCTAAGCACAATTGTAACTGACCAAAGGTCTGGTGAAATAGACTAAGAACGAGTATAAAAAGTAATGTTTTGAGTCGGTGTAACTTTATTATCATCTAAATATTAATTAAAAACAAAAATTAAACGAAATCAAATTCATTTAGTTGCTAAAATACTTTTTCAAATATACTAAAAGAAAAGGTAATAATTTTTAGTGTTGGTTTTTTATTTGTCTCCAAATAATTAATTTGTTCAATTAATTTTGAATTTTTAATTCAGCCTTAAAAAACTTGTTACATTTGCTTCCATAAATTTTATTAACCCTTTTTAAGTTTAATAGTATGTATCAAAAACAAATCGAAGACTTCATGACGGCTGTTAAGGCAAAGAATTCTCATGAAACAGAATTTCTTCAAGCTGTTCATGAAGTAGCTGAGGCAGTTATTCCTTTTATGGAAGAGCACCCAAAGTATAAATTGGCTAAGATCTTAGACCGAATCGTTGAGCCAGAAAGAACAATACTCTTCCGTGTGCCATGGTTAGATGACAAAGGTGAAATACAAGTTAATCGTGGTTACCGCGTAGAATTTAATTCAGCTATCGGACCGTACAAAGGAGGCTTGCGTTTTCATCCATCTGTTAACTTATCAATTTTGAAGTTTTTAGGTTTCGAACAAGTCTTCAAAAATTCACTTACAACTCTTCCGATGGGAGGTGGTAAAGGTGGCTCTGATTTTGATCCTAAAGGAAAATCAGACAATGAAGTAATGAAATTTTGTCAATCATTTATGACTGAACTTTCTCGGCATATTGGTCCGAATACCGACGTACCTGCGGGGGATATTGGAGTAGGTGGTCGTGAAATTGGTTACATGTTTGGTCAATATAAAAGAATAAGAAATGAATTTACAGGGGTTTTAACGGGTAAAGCAAGAAATTGGGGAGGTTCGTTGATTCGTCCAGAAGCGACAGGTTACGGTACGGTGTATTTTGCTCAAGAAATGTTGGCAACTAAAAATGATTCTTTCGCTGGAAAATTGGTATCTGTATCAGGTTCTGGAAACGTAGCGCAATATGCATGCGAAAAAGCGACGCAGCTAGGCGCAAAAGTAGTAACGCTTTCTGATTCTGAGGGCTATATTTATGATACTGATGGAATTGACGCAGCTAAACTTGCGTTTGTTATGGAATTGAAAAATGTTAAACGAGGAAGGATTTCTGAATATGTAACTCATTATCCAAATGCTAAATTCATCGCTGGGAAACGGCCTTGGGAAGTCAAAGCTGATATTGCTCTTCCTTGTGCAACTCAAAATGAATTGAATGGTGAAGAGGCTAAGGTATTACTTTCAAATGGTGTAATTTGTGTAGCTGAGGGAGCAAACATGCCATCAACGCCAGAAGCAGTTACAGCATTCCTTTCTGCTAAAATTTTATTTGCTCCTGGGAAAGCATCTAATGCTGGTGGAGTAGCAACTTCAGGATTAGAAATGTCTCAAAATTCCTTGCGTCTATCTTGGACGGCGGAGGAAGTAGACCAAAAACTACATGGTATCATGGTTTCAATTCATAATGCTTGTGTACAATATGGTACGGGAGCTGATGGATTTGTAGATTATGTAAAAGGAGCCAATATTGCAGGTTTTGTTAAAGTGGCTGACTCAATGATTGATCAAGGCTTGGTTTAATATTGATAAACCTCAAAATTTTAAAAAAAGCTCAATTTTATTGGGCTTTTTTTTATTAATTTTTTTCCTCGAACTAATAAATTATTCAATTAGGAATTTGCACTACTATTTTCAATAATTTTGCCCTCTAATAATTCACGAAAAGTTTGAAAGAAAATACCATAGAATTTGATGCCGCAGGTTTTGAATCTGCTGAGTTGCTCACGATCTATCAAAAACTAATCACCCCACGTTTGATTGAAGAAAAAATGCTAATTCTTCTTCGTCAAGGGAAGATTACTAAATGGTTCTCAGGTTGGGGACAAGAGGGCATTTCTGTTGGAACTTGCTATGCAATGGATAAGGATGAATATATTCTTCCCATGCACAGAAATTTGGGTGTTTTTACTTCGCGTGATATCCCGTTAACAAGACTTTTTGCTCAATTTCAAGGTAAAGCCGATGGGTTTACCAATGGGCGTGACAGATCTTTTCATTTTGGAACTCAAGAATATAAGATTGTTGGAATGATTTCTCATTTAGGACCTCAATTAGGCATTGCAGATGGGATAGCACTAGCACATAAAATTCGCGGAGAAAAGAAAGCAACCCTAGTATTTACTGGTGATGGTGGTGCATCGGAAGGAGATTTTCATGAGGCCTTGAATGTTGCTTCTGTTTGGGATCTTCCTGTTATTTTCTGTGTGGAAAACAATTCTTGGGGTTTATCGACTCCTTCTAGTGAACAATTTAGATGCAAGCAATTTATTGATAAGGGGATTGGCTATGGAATGAAAGCAATTCAAGTCGATGGAAATAATATATTGGATGTTATCCGCGCTGTCCGTTCGATTAACGAAGAAATCAGGGTAGACCCGAAACCTGTTCTGTTGGAATTAATGACGTTTAGAATGCGTGGACATGAGGAAGCATCTGGAACAAAGTATTATCCCGAAGGACTTCAAGACGAATGGGAAAAACGTGACCCGGTTGTAAATTTTGAAGTATTTCTGAAATCAAAAGGAATTTTGACGGATGAGTATGATGAATCATTGAAAAGTCAAATTAAAAATGATATTCAAGTCGCTTTCGATCATGCAAATGATCAGAGCGATATTATCCCTAATGTCGCTAACGAGTTAACGGATGTTTACGCTCCACATCTTTTTACACCAACGAATGCCAACGAAACGACAGAGGAAATTAGGTTTATTGATGCAATACAAAATGGTTTAAGGCAATCCTTAGAGCGTTTTCCCTCATTAATTATTATGGGGCAAGACATTGCTGAATATGGTGGTGCCTTTAAAGTTACGGAGGGTTTTGTAGATGAATTTGGAAAGGAACGAATTCGAAATACGCCCTTGTGTGAATCAGCTATTTTAGGAGCCGGACTTGGTTTGTCAATCGCTGGAATGAAAGCTGTTGTTGAAATGCAATTTGCTGATTTCGTAACTTGTGGATTCAATCAAATCATTAATAATCTAGCAAAGATTCATTGGAGGTGGGGACAAAATGCTGATGTTGTGGTTCGCATGCCAACGGGAGCAGGGGCAGCTGCAGGTCCTTTTCATTCTCAAAGCAACGAAGCGTGGTTTTTTCATACTCCTGGATTAAAAATTGTTTATCCCTCTAATCCCTTTGATGCAAAAGGATTGTTAAATGCCGCGATTGAAGATCCAAACCCTGTATTGTTTTTTGAACACAAAATGCTCTATCGAAGCGTAAAAGGAAATGTTCCAACGGATTATTATACACTAGAAATCGGTAAGGCAAATGTGGTGAATGAAGGAAATGATGTAACGATTATTACTTATGGTGCAGGCGTAAATTGGGCGTTCGAGGCTATGGAATCTTTTCCTGAAAAGTCAGCTGAAATTGTTGATTTACGAACCTTGTTACCCTTGGATACTGAAACTATTTATAAGGCAGCCAAGAAAACGGGTAGGGTGATCGTCTTGCATGAAGATTGCCTGATGGGTGGAATTGGCGGTGAAATTTCAGCGCTTATTATGGAAAATTGCTTCGAGTTTTTAGATGCGCCCGTGAGTAGAGTCGGGTCGATGGATACACCTGTTCCTTTTGCAGCTGATCTTGAAAGGCAATTTTTACCGCAGGAACGCTTGCTCAAGGCGATTGAAGCTATTTTGGCGTATTAATTCACTGCATTTCTTGGATGAAACGAAAGTATCGCTTCTTTTAAATAGCGTTGATCAAGGTGGGTATAGATTTCTGTAGTGGTAATTGATTCGTGGCCAAGCATTTCTTGTATGGCTCTTAGATTTGCCCCGCCCTCTAATAAATGGGTAGCAAAGGAATGCCTAAAGGTATGTGGCGAAATGGTTTTTTGAAGTCCAATTCGTTCAGCTAAATCTTTAATGATGGTAAAAATCATAACACGGGTCAGTTTCCCCCCTCTCCGATTTAAAAAAACGACATTTTCATCCCCTTTTTTAATGTTTTGATGCCGTCGAATATGATCATTATAAATCGATATTTCTTTTTCTACACTGGATGATACAGGTACGAGTCTTTCTTTGTTCCCTTTACCAATTACCCTCACAAATCCTTCTTCAAAGAATAAATCAGAAAACCGAAGGTTCACCAATTCTGATACGCGTAACCCACAACTGTAAAGTGTTTCGATTATTGCTTTGTTGCGATGCGCCTCTGTTTTACTCATGTCAATTACACCAATTAATTGATCAATTTCTTCAATTGTGAGCACTTCTGGTAATTTTCTTCCAACTTTTGGTGGGTCTAATAATTCGCTTGGATCTATGGAAATGTAATTTTCCAAAAGTAAGTAGCTATAAAATTGCTTGATTCCTGATATTATTCTTGCCTGAGTTCGTGCACTGAGTCCTAAGTCATATAAGGCAGTAATAAATAATTTTAAGTCTTGATAACTTATTTGTTCGGCATTTTTTCCTATTCCAATACTAAAATCTTGTAATTTAGCGACATCGTTTTGGTAGGCGAAAATCGAATTTTCTGCTAATCCTTTTTCGATTTTTAGGTATGATACAAATTCTTTAATGTAGCGATTCCAACTTGACAAGGATGAAAATTTTAATTATTAATGGTCCAAATTTAAATTTAATTGGCAAGCGTGAAACATCTATCTATGGAAATCAATCATTTGATGATTACTTTCTTACCTTAAAATCTACATCTGATCATGAGTTACACTACTTGCAATCAAATGTTGAAGGTGAATTAATTAATTTTCTACAAGAAGCGAGTGTCGATGGAGTGATTCTAAATGCTGGTGCCTATACGCATACAAGTATTGCTATTCGTGATTGCATTGCTGCAATAGGAATTCCTGTCGTTGAGGTACACATTTCAAATCTTTCTAGTCGGGAGTCTTTTCGTCACGATTCGCTTCTAGCGCCCGTTTGTGTTGGCTGTATAGTTGGTTTTGGGCTTAAAGGTTACGAGATGGCCTTGTCGTATTTTCAATAAGTATTTTTAGCGATTGAACTTTTTTAGGGCTTACCTGTATGGAAGCAAAACCTTTAATCGTTCGTTTATGAAAAATCTAGCCCTTTTTATCGGATTAATTTCCTTTTCTTTTGTTGCCCAAGCTCAGCAAAATAGAAAAATTCAATTAGTTATTCTTTTTGATGCTTCAAATAGCATGGATGGTTTGTTAGATCAAGCAAAATCAAAAATATGGGCCATCGTGAATGATGCAGGTGGCTTACGATACCAAGGAACAACCCCAGTACTTGAGATTGCCATGTATGATTATGGAAATTCGGGCATCTCTTCTGTTGATAATTATGTGCGAATGCAAACTAATTTCACGACAGATTTAGATCTTATTTCCGCTAAGCTTTTTGGTATTAGAACCAATGGTGGTGAAGAATATTGCGGCGCGGCTATTCAAAAATCATTGCAACAATTGAATTGGTCAAATGATCCTAAGGACTTAAAGCTGATTTATATTGCAGGAAATGAACCCTTCAATCAAGGTCCTATTAGTTATAAAGAAGTATGTGCTGAAATTCTTAAAAAAGACGTGATCGTAAATACTATCTATTGTGGCGATTATCAACAAGGTATCAGAGAATTTTGGAAAGATGGCGCAACATGTTCAAATGGAGCATATTTTAATATTAATTCGAATGATAAAATTACTTCCATCGCGACACCTTATGATGATGAAATTTTTCGTTTAAACCAATCACTGAATGGCACTTACATTAGCTATGGCTTTTCAGGTAATCTCAAAAAGGAAAGCCAATTAAAAGAAGATAACAATGCCTTGAATCAAAATATTAGTGTCGCTTCAGAAAGGGCGATTGTAAAATCTAAAGGCAGTTACAACAATGCTTCTTGGGATATAGTCGATGCCTATCGAGCTGATTCTACCAGTATCTTAGACTTAGAAGAACGAGCAATGCCAGCTGAATTAAAAGGTAAGTCTGATGAAGATATTAAAAAATATATTGCGGATAAAACAATTGAAAGAAGCAACATTCAAGCAGAAATTGTACAATTAGCATTACTTAGGGATGATTTTATTGCCAAAGAGAAAGCTAAATTAAGCGAATCTGGTACAAAAGATGATTTCGGTTCAGCCATGAGTAAAAGCATTAAAGAAAAAGGAAAAGAAAAAGGATTCGAATAAGTCATTATTCTGTGAACTATAATGAATAAGGAATGTTTTTTTGATAACTTTGTTTAAATTGTTGTTATGGTTAAGGACGATAAAATTAATTATCTGAATATTGGTTTAATGTTGGTCACCATGGTTTTGGCCTACTATTTTCCTTTTGAAACGTTCTTATTAGCTTATGCTTTTCTTGGTCCTTTACATTACTTAACGGAGATTAGTTGGCTGCATGATCGTCAGTATTTCACCAAGGGAAAATATGATTTCATTCCGCTTTTACTCATTGGAATTGCCCTGTCTTATGCCGCTTTTGCAAAAGATGCCGGCTTTGACATGGATTTTTACAATACGTTTGTTGAATTAGGTTTATTCGATAAGTTGCTTGTTCTTGCCCTATTTAGTTCTTTACTATTTGCTTTCGTGAAAAATTTACCGGTAAAGATATTTAGTATTTTATTCTTGTTTATTTTTATTTCTGGATGGTTTAGTGAGGATAACCGTGAGGCTAATCAGAGCAGCACGACTGTATTTGCCCTCACTTCTTTGTTGCCTACACTTATACATGTTTATTTATTCACAGGGCTTTTTATGTTATTTGGAGCGCTGAAGTCACGAAGTAAAACAGGACTCATGTCTGTAGCCGCTTTTATTATACTTCCGTTAATTTTAGTTTTTGCTATACCTGTAAAACCAAAGGCAACAATCTCCAACTACGGTACAGAGGCCTACTACGCGGGTGGTGACGGTTTTTTCTATACAAACGTGGGTATTCTCGACCATTTCAATTTAATGAAGGTCCCTAATCTTACTAATAAACAATATTTAGACTCGGTGGTCAACAAGAATTCCCCTGCGAACCAATTTCCTGTCGCAGAACGGAAGCGCATAACGGATTCATTGAGCAAAAACTTGAGTGGGGCATTCTTGGTGCCTAACCCAGATAGCGAATATTATATGAAGCCAATTCCGGTAAATAAGGCCATTCCAGTTGATTCTAAATCGTTGTATTGGTCTTCTGTATTTTTCTCTGGATTTGGCATCATGCTCATGCGTTTTATTGCTTTTGCGTACATGTATCATTACCTAAATTGGTTTAGTAAAACGGAGGTGATTCGTTGGCATAAGGTGCCTAAGATTCGTTTTGCAGCGGTACTTCTTATTTGGCTTTCAGCATGTGGTTTGTATGCTTACAACTATGCTTTAGGATTAAGCTTCTTATTTTTTCTTAGCTTTACCCACGTATTGCTGGAGTTCCCGCTTAATATGGTATCCATTATTGGCATTGGAAAGGAATCCATATCAATTGCAAAAAATGGATTTAAACGTCCCGATGAATTAAAGAAAATTTGAAAATTTTAGTTACTTGTCTTTTATTTTTTTCTCTATCATTGCATAGCCAACATCTTGTTGATAAATTATCCGATGGTCGGTACATGCTTTCTCAGGAAGGGGCTTCCTATTTCGCCAAGTTATCCTTGGATTGTACTAAAAAAGCAGCGCCTCATTATTTTTATAAGGCCTTACGTAAAGAGGGCGAAAAATTGGGACCGAAAGATTATTGGCCTTCATTTTATGGTTGTTATGATTGGCATTCTGCTGTTCACAATCATTGGGCAATGGTAAAATTGCTGAAATTGTATCCTCTTATTCCTGAGGCAGCTGAATTACAAGAAAAATTAGCGCTAAGTTTTAATGAGGATAACATTCTGGCAGAACTTGATTATTTAAAAACACACGAAGACGGTTTGTTTGAGTTTCCTTACGGACAATCTTGGTTATTAAAGGTTGCTGATGAATTAATTCGTTGGGACCACCCAGACGCAAAAAAATGGTTACGGAACTTACAGCCACTTGTTGATTATATTGTTTCTGTACATTTATCTGTTTGGCCTAATGTTCCAACAGTGAGTTTGTCAGGAAGTCATGACAGTCCTGCAATGGGTCTTTCTTTTGCTTATGATTATGCGGTAAGTTCAAAGAATAAAAAATTAAAGGAAATCGTTTCACAGGCAGCTATTCGTTTTTACGGTGATATCGCCAATGCGCCTTTAAATGAGGAGCCATTCGACTATGATTTTATGTCTGCTGGTTTATTGGTAACAGATTTGATGCGAAAGGTCGTAGCTCCTAAAGAGTATGTTATTTGGTTGAAGAGCTTTTCTCCGGAATTATTTATTCCAGGAAAAGTTAATATTCCCCTCAAGTTAGATCGTGTAGATAAACACGATGGTTATGAATCGCATTGGGATGGGTTTCATTTAAATCGAATTTGGTGCTTAAATGGGATTCTTAAAACCCTTCCAGCGGATGCTTTAAGCAAGGAAGCAAAATCAGAATGGGTTAGCGCAATGAATGGAATGTGGGATTATGCTCAGGAAAGTATCGGAAAAGGAAATTATGATATTGATCACTGGCTTTCTACTTTTTCTGTATTTGCTTTAATTGGTTATGAATGATCATTCGATGTTGAAATCCTTTGTTCCAGATCGTCAATAAATTGATCGAGATTTTCTGGTGAAATAAACAATTCATTCCCGTCATGGTAATATATGATAAGCCCATCAAGTGCTAAACTTAATTTCCAACCGATATACAATCCCTTATTTTTTTCAATTTTTTTAATAGCTTGGTAGGTAATTTTTTTTACTATCCACCCACTTGAACATCTCATATAATCTTGGTGAAGAACGTAACTTGTGGTGTAGTACAAGGATATCAAATAGGCTAATGTCAAGGTTAAAAGACCGGAAATAATTAAGGTAGGAAATATGCCTTCTTGATAAAATGTTGTTAGCGAAATTAGTAGATCTAATGAAGCAATCAGGATTAAGCTAGCTTTATAAACCCAATCTACTTTTGATGAATACCTTGTCACCAAGCAAATAATGGTCGATCTTGCATTAATAGATTAACAGCGCCTTTAATTCTCATCAATTGGGCATCATCATTTCTATGGTTTAATGCTTCGTCAATTAATTGAACCATTTTTTCAATTTCATTTTCATTAACACCTCTTGATGTAAGCGCTGCAGTACCTAGTCGAATTCCAGAGGTAATAAACGGCGATTCTGTATCAAAAGGCACCATGTTTTTATTTACTGTGATATCTGCTTTCACCAAGCTATTCTCAGCATCTTTTCCGTTAATGCC
Source organism: Chryseobacterium gleum (assembly GCA_945888625.1). Taxonomy (GTDB): domain Bacteria; phylum Bacteroidota; class Bacteroidia; order Flavobacteriales_D; family Crocinitomicaceae; genus UBA952. The sequence continues at coordinate 51,130 of CAMDAH010000013.1, read as the reverse complement.
TTTGCTGCGTAAATCAATGAGCATACTGTGGTTATCGGTGCCTCCGGAAACAATGGTATACCCTTTTTGAGTAAATGAATTTGCCATTACACTCGCATTGAGTTTTACTTGTTTCATGTACGTGGTAAATTCAGGCGCCAATGCTTCACCAAAAGCAACTGCTTTTGCAGCAATCACGTGTTCTAGCGGTCCACCTTGAATACCAGGAAAAACAGCAGCATCTAGTAAAGCCGCCATTGATTTTGGATTTCCGTTGTTCCATTTTAAGCCAAAAGGATTATCAAAATTTGTGCGCATCATGATGATACCACCTCTTGGACCGCGTAATGTTTTGTGGGTAGTGCTGGTCACTATATGACAATGACTTAATGGATCATTTAATAATTTAGCTGCAATTAAGCCGGATGGATGGGAAATGTCTGCTAATACCAACGCACCAATTTGATCAGCTACTTTGCGAATTTTCGCATAGTCCCAATCGCGTGAATAAGCCGAGGCACCACATATAATCATTTTTGGTTTAACGCGCAGCGCAACCTCCTCTAGCGCATTGTAATCAATTAATCCGGTTTCTTTTGTTACGCCGTAAAAGTGTGGTTGATAGAGTTTACCCGAAAAATTAACGGGAGAACCATGGGTTAGATGTCCACCATGCGATAAATCAAAGCCTAAAATCTTATCGCCAGGATTTAGGCACGCAAGAAATACAGCAGCATTTGCTTGAGCTCCAGAGTGTGGTTGTACGTTTGCCCATGTTGCGCCAAATAAAGAACACAGTCGATCTATAGCAAGTTGTTCTATTTTGTCCACTACTTCACAACCACCGTAATATCGTTTTCCAGGTAAGCCCTCGGCATATTTGTTCGTTAAAACGCTTCCCGCTGCTCGCATGACGTCATCACTAACAAAATTTTCGGATGCTATTAATTCTATTCCGTTAATTTGGCGCTCGTTTTCTTCATTAATCAGCTTAAAAATCAGTTCGTCTTTCATCTTTCTTGTTCTACTGGAGTTATTAGATAATTTGCTTTATAAATTAATTCAAGGCCAGCTATTAGGTCTGTTTGTGGTTTATTACCCGTCATTTTTTTTAATTTGTCCGAGTTACCAACGCGCCGCTCAACTTCGTAATCGTAGCGCTTCTTAGGAGCTTCGTGGTGAGAAATTACTGAAGTGGATTGACATACTTTTTTAATGCTTTTAGCTAATTCTCGTATTGTCCATTCCTTTTCATTTGCGATGTTGATAATATGACAGCCTTTTGTACCTAGCAAACTTACGCATGCATCAATAGTGTCCTCTATGAAAGTGAAATCTCTTGTTTGTTCGCCGTTTCCATATACAGTGATTGCTTCGTTGGCAATGGCTTGTTCAAAAAATCGAGGAATAACCATCCTGTTATCTTGATTAAATCCATAAACATTGAAAAATCGCAATGAAATAACGTTCAGTCCTCTTTCGTTGTGATGCGATGCAAGGTATATTTCGTTGTATCTTTTGGCCATGGCATAAGAAGTACGGGGGTCAACTAAAACATCTTCCGTAAGTGTCGTTTTTAAAATCGCACTGTGCGAATAGATGCCGCTGGTAGAGGCGTAAAGTATGTATTTAACATTGTTTATTTCTGCCGCTTGAACAACATTTCGCGTTCCGATGACCTCCACATCCATGGTCTCCACTGGCTGATCCGCCACTATGTCGACACCCAATACTGCGGCAAAGTGGTATATCGCGTCACAATTTTTGGACGCACTAATAACAAGCGCTTGATCTCTAATATCTCCTTTGTAGAAGTTAATTTTTTGGAAGGCGTCTTTCTCTAACTTATTTCCACGAAGTAAGTTATCCAAAACATTTACCTCATGGCCGTCTTTTAACAAGCGACTAACTAAATTACTGCCGATAAATCCTGCTCCACCGGTTACCAATATTTTCATGGGAAGAATATATTTTATAAGTACAAATATCTTAAAAATTATCGATTCAATAATGCATTTACATAGCAAGGACTTACAATCTTCTTATGCAAGACAAAGAATGCGTGTGTTGGTTCATTTCTTTATTGAAAATTCCCTTTTCATCAATGTGGTCTATTCGCACATACCCAGAGGCATGAATTAGGTGATTGTTTTCTAGTATAATTCCTACATGTATAATTTTTCCCTCTTTATTTTGGAAAAAAGCCAGGTCATTTGCTTGTTGCGCCCCATAACTTACCTCTTTCCCAAATTCGGCCTGCTGATAAGCGTCACGGGGTATATACTTGTCTTGCAGGCGACAAAACAACTGTGAAAAACCAGAACAATCGATTCCAAAAAACGACTTGCCTCCCCATAGGTAAGGGGTGTTGATTAAATTTTCTATAATGGTATCAGCAGGAGCTGATCTTTCCTCCGTTAAACACTGAAAAGAAAAGCGACCGATATGAAACGAGGAGGATTTACCAATAAAACTGCCGCAACTTGTATGTTGTTTTCCCCAAGGTGTATTTATTTCATTGAGAAGATTGCGTTGTATTTTAGTTGACGTTTGCCAGTTTAATCTATCATGCTCGGATATAGGCAGTAAATGCTTTACATCAACAAAGCCATTATAATCATCCAAAAGCGTGCTGATTTCTACCCAAGACGCATGAATGGCGTGAACTTTTATAACTTCACCAAATAAAAGTTGACTAGTCATTTCAGCGGTATCTTTTGGTTCTTTACGTATTGGACTTACGCTCACTAAACAAAAAGCATGGGGCTCATTAAGATCTTGAATTTTCATTTTTGTATTGTCGTAACCAAATTTAAGCAAAGTCTTTTAATAATAATTAAATTTGTCGAATAGCCAATTAATATGAATCAAAAACTTATACTCATTACCAACGACGACAGCGTAAATGCAAAAGGAATTCGAACCTTAATTAAAGTAGCGAAACAAATGGGTAGGGTAGTGGTTGTTGCTCCCGACAAACCGCAATCGGGCATGGGTCATGCTATTACGATTAATCATCCTCTACGGTTAAACCGCATTGATTTGTTCGAGGGAATAGAGGCTTATGCTTGTTCCGGAACACCAGTTGACTGCGTGAAATTGGCAATTTATGAAGTGTTAAAATGTAAGCCGGATATTTTACTCTCTGGAATAAATCATGGTGAAAACACTTCCACTAATGTGCTCTATTCAGGGACCATGTCTGCGGCAATTGAAGGGGCTATGGAAGGTATTCCTTCCATCGGGTTTTCACTAGCAGATTATGCGAGTGACGCCGATTTTTCTCCTTGCGAACCTTTTGTAAAAAAACTAATTGACCTTACATTAACAAATGGCTTAGAGGTAAATACTTGCCTAAACGTCAATTTTCCTAAATTAAAATTAGAAGAAATCAACGGATTTCGAATCTGTAGTCAAGCCCATGCTTTTTGGGCAGATCGTTTTGACAAACGATTAGATCAATTTGGCAATCCCTATTTTTGGCTTACGGGTGATTTTACGGAAGAGAAACCAAAAGAAAACACGGATTTAGCAGCGTTAAAAAATGGTTTTATCAGTGTAGTTCCCACGCATTTCGACTTAACAAATTATCAAGCAATAGCTAAGCTAGCGAACTGGAAATTATGAAAATAGCCCTTAAAAAAGAACATTTTATTGGATTTGGTATTGGCATTGCTTCACCAATTTTATTTCTGCCGATCGTTTTATTTATCCTTTCATTAATTAAAGATAATTCCTTCAGCTATACATGGGATCAGTTTATATCGTTTCCAGAGTTTACTAGCAAGTATATTTCACTGGCATTAATATCTAATCTACTTTGGTTCTATATTTTCTTAAACCGAGAGAAATATGAATTGGTAAGGGGGATTATATTCGCCATGCTTTGTTTTATTCCTTTCATGATTTATGTTAATTTATTTTAATGCCTAAAACAAAAATTTTTCTAATAGCAGGCGAGGCATCGGGTGATTTACATGGGGCAAATCTTATCAATGAATGGAAAAAGTTAGCACCTAATACTGCTTTCGTTGGATGGGGAGGTGATAAAATGGCCAGTGAAGGGATGATAACATTGAAACACATCAGGTCACTGTCTTTCATGGGCTTTATTGAAGTACTGTTGAATATTAGAACAATTCTAAGAAATATAGCTATTTGTAAAGAGCAACTGTTGATTCACCAACCCGATGTAGTTGTTTTAATTGATTTTCCGGGTTTTAATTTGCGAATTGCCAAGTGGTTAAAACAACATAATATCCCTGTAATTTTTTATATTTCCCCTCAAATTTGGGCTTGGAAAGCTTCTCGAGTGCATGCTATTGGTCGTGATGTTTCTAAAATGTATTGTATTCTGCCGTTTGAAAAGGCATTTTATTTGAAATACAATGTTGATGTGCAATACCTAGGACACCCGCTTTTAGATGAAATAAGTAAATTTCGTGCCAAAGAAAGCACAGCTAAGTTGAGCGCAAACAAACCTATTCTAGCGCTATTACCGGGTAGTCGTTCTCAGGAGGTAAAACGAAAACTCCCACTAATGCTTGATGCATCGAAAGCTTTTCCAGATTATCTTGTGGTTGTTGCCTGTTCAGCTAACCTCGATGAGTCGTTTTATCGAAAATATGCAGATAGTTCTATTCAATTGGTGTTTGGTGAAACTTATGAAATATTAAATCAGGCTAATTTAGCTCTAGTTACGTCCGGAACGGCAACCTTAGAAACGGCTTTGTTTGGAGTGCCACAAGTCGTTTGTTATAAAAGTTCGGTTATTTCATATCAAATAGCAAAGGCACTTGTAAAGATTAAGTTCATTTCATTGGTTAATTTAATAATGGATGACGAGGTGGTTACCGAGCTAATTCAAAATAAATGTACTGCTGAAAACATGAGAAATGAATTGCGCTTGTTGGCGCTTGGTCAACCAAAACGCGAACAAATGTTGTCTGCTTATCAATCATTAACTAAAATTTTGGGTTCTAACGGTGCCAGTAGTCGAGTTGCAAATGATATTGTTGTAACTTTTTTTTCGAATAGGGGTAATTAATTGCCTTAAAGACATGTTAAAAATTTGAGGTACTTATTTTCATTCGTTGTTATTTTCTCGTTAAGTATTGCTTCGACTCAAATAATGCGTATCGGAATTTTGACGGATTATCAGTTAAAAAAGGTCAAGATCAATAAAGTAATCGGAAACTATCATCTTTTTGCTGATTCTGTCTATCTAGGTACCGCAAACTCGGCCGACATTATTGATTTGGTGTTTGTGTCATCGGGTAAAATGAATGTGCAATTCAAAGGGGGTAAATATAGCTCTATCAAAAAATTAATGCTACTTTCTTCTTTCGAGGAGCAAGCCATTCAATTTACAGGAACAACCCCTTTTTTCAATGGGCGTTCATACGAGGGTGATTTTGAAATTTTGGCCTTGAAGTCGACAATCCGAATCGTGAATTTAGTTGATCTGGAAACTTATTTAGAGGGGGTTATTGAGTCTGAGTCTGGGGTTTCTCAGCAATATGATTATTATAAAGTACAAGCAATTGTAAGCAGAACATACGCAAAAAAAAATGAGCGTAAACATGCTACTGATGGCTTTCAATTGTGTGATAGGGTACATTGTCAGGTATACCATCACAAGCGCTCCAATAACTTGCAAATTGACTCTGCCGTTTCGCATACCCGCGGACAAATTTTGTGTGCTTTGCAAGGAGATTACGCGCCAACTTATTTTTCGGCAAACTGCGGCGGTCAGACTTGTGCACCGGAGCAAGTTTGGAATGAGCGAATAAATGGCTTACATTCTTTTATAGATACCTTTTGTATTTACACGAAGCAAGCCAATTGGAAGAAGTATATTCCTATTTCAGATTGGGTTAGTTTTTTTGTCTCGACGTATAATTTTCCCATCGATGATAGTGCTAGTGTTCAGTTGCTTTACGATTTCAGGCAAGAGGAACGTCAGGCATTTTATCTTCATCCTGGCTACGGAATACCTTTAAGGGATGTCCGAGAAAAGTTTAAATTAAACTCGACGTTTTTTGATGCCAAAAAAGAAGGTGATACTATGGTGCTTGTTGGTAGAGGTTTTGGACACGGTGTTGGTTTATGCCAGGAAGGAGCAATGAAAATGGCACGGATTGGGTATTCTTTTGACCAAATACTTGGTTTTTATTTTCCTGATGCGCTTATTTCGCAACTTATTTGTAAGTAATAACAAAAATGTCTTCAGATTCTTTCTTAAAGAATTTTTTGGAGCGCGCGTATGATTCTAGGTAATTTATATTTTTCAATTGTTTTAATGTAGCGGATGTTTCTTTCAACTGTTTGATCATCAATTCGTTTTGTGCATTTATTTCATGCCGCTTATTGAGGTTGTGTATCAGTGAAAAAACGTCGGTATCGTCTAAAAAAAACATGTAAACAAAAAATACAACTAGTGTTATTGTAAATTTATTTTTAAGGAATAATGGAAACTTAGCCATGTTTCAAAGTTAACTTCGTTACAGCACTTTTGATTAACCAAACAAAAAAGTTATTAAAACAAGCTTGTTTATTTTATGATGCAGCTATTAAATGGTTCTCCTTCGAAAAGCCCTCTAAAGTCTTGATCAAATTGAAACCAAGGATCTACTTTGCGCAGCATTTCACATGCCTTAGTTGGATTTTTATCTCTTTCAGATAACAGTTTAGCGGATAACATGACACCGATTTTTAATACTTTTAAATCTGTTTCCGTTAGTTGAACTAAAACACCAAGTTCGTTTTTGAAGAAATTAGTGAACTTGCCGTCATTTTCTTGTCGAACGTATTTTAATAATTTGGGTATTTCAGTGGACCAAACAAGATTAGCTCCTTTAACATTTTTTGTTTTGTATTTGCAGTATGCCTCCAAAAAGTTTATTGTTATTGGGTTTAGTGTGGTCTGCTTGTACAAGTCTGTTGCTTCCATTAGCTCCGATATTTTACCATCAAGTTGAACTTCAATAAATTCACGTAATAAGTACGATTCAAGTTCATTAATGAAATTTTGGTGCTCTACATCATTTAGCACGCCATTTTTATCCAGTTCCACCGCAGATTGAAGACTTGCAATGGATTCTTCCAACGCATCTTCAAATTCAGGTTCAGCATTGCCCTCTTTAACAAGACCATACAAGCCTTTGGCCAAGAACAAATAGGGTGTTGGGTCATTTGCATATTTTGCTTTGGCGATAAAGTCGGAAGCCCTTAAAGTAAGTTTTTCGTAGTTTGGTTTTGGTTTTTGAGCATAAAGCGCTGCCAATTCAGGAAATACGCTTCGAACAGTTACATAGTCTTCGATTTCTGTTTCTAGTTCTGTCTCGTTGTCTGTGTTTTTATCGAAGATAACAGTCAAGGTAATGGTGTAATTACCTAGGCGATTAAAAGTTACTTTAATTTTATCACTTGTTTCGCTTGAGCCTTTTTCAAAGTCCCAGTCTTTGCCTTTACTTCCTGATATTACCCAATTGTAAGAGGGTTTTCCTTTTGTATTTTTAAGGATACTTTTCAATTCAACTATATTTTCAGGCTTAACGACGCGTTCAAATACAGGTTCAACAAGCCGTTTGGCGGACGTTATTTCAATTGTTTGTGCTTGAATTACAAAACAGCTAATCCATGTTAAAAGGACAAATAAAAATATTTTTTTCATACCTAAAATTTGTGGCAAAGATTCAAATTCTGTGCCGAATTTACTAATTAATTGTGACTTGTTATTAAGAGAGATAATATTTCTTGAGCTGCTTCCGACAGAACTGTTCCTGGGCCATAAATTCCAAATACTCCGGCATCTTTAAGAAAAGTGTAATCTTGTTTTGGAATTACACCTCCAACAACAACTAAAATATCCTTTCTATTGTAAGCTGATAGTGCCTTTACTAAGGTGGGTACAAGTGTTTTATGACCTGCGGCTAAAGAAGAAACCCCGACAATATGCACATCGTTTTCAATTGCTTGTTTTGCTACTTCTTCTGGTGTTTGAAATAAGGGCCCCATATCCACGTCGAAGCCAATGTCTGCAAACGCTGTTGCTATTATTTTTGCACCTCGATCATGGCCATCTTGACCCATTTTTGCAATTAAAATTCGAGGTCTTCGGCCCTCTAGCAAGGCAAAATCAACACATAATTGTTTTGCTTTTATAAATTGGTCGTTTTTCATAATTGATTTTTCGTACACGCCACTAATAGTATTTATTTTTGCTTGGTAGCGACCATATTCTCGTTCTAGTGCATCTGATATTTCACCTAAGGTACATCTGGCTTTTGCACACATTACAGCGATTTCTAGTAAATTTTCTTTTCCATCTTTTGCGCATTTTGTAAGGCGATTGAGCAAATTTTCTACTTGCTCATCCTCTCTTTTTTCCTTAATTACCGCCAATTGTTGAAGTTGTTGTTGCAGTACTTTGGTATTATCTACATCGCGTAATTCTAGTGCTGATTCTTCAAAATTAGTGAAGCGATTTACCCCAACAATTACGTCTATCACTGAATCAATGCGAGATTGCTTTTTTGCGGATGATTCTTCAATTCTCATTTTTGGAATACCCGATTCAATGGCTGCGGTCATGCCGCCTAGTGCTTCTATTTCTTTTATGAGTAGCGATGCTTTATTAATTAATTCATCACTCAAGTATTCAATGTAAAAACTTCCTCCTGTTGGGTCAATAAAGTTAGTTATACCGATCTCGTATTGTAGATATAATTGAGTGTTTCGTGCTATGCGCGCTGAAAAATCGGTTGGTAATGCGATTGCTTCGTCAAGTGCGTTGGTGTGCAACGATTGCGTTCCTCCTATCACTGCGGCGAGTGCTTCAATGCAAGTTCGTGTTATGTTGTTAAACGGGTCTTGTTCTGTTAAGGACCAGCCCGATGTTTGACAATGTGCTCGTAAAACAGCAGATTTTGGATTATACGGTTTAAACTGATCAAGCAGCTTTGCCCAAAGTTGTCGACCAGCTCTTAATTTGGCAATCTCCACCTGAAAATTCATCCCAACTGCCCAGAAAAAACTGAGTCTTGGTGCAAATTCATCTATGGATAATCCGGCAGCTATTCCAGTACGGATGTAATCTAACCCATCTGCAAGAGTGTAAGCAAGTTCGATTGCTGCTGTTGCACCTGCTTCGTGCATGTGGTAGCCAGAAATTGAAATTGAATTGAATTTTGGCATGTTTTGCGATGAAAAAGCGAAAATGTCAGCAATGATTTTCATGGAAGGTTTCGGCGGGTAGATATAGGTGTTTCGCACCATGAATTCTTTCAAAATATCGTTTTGTATTGTTCCCGACAGTTCGGCAATATTTACTCCTTGCTCTTGGGCTGCTCCAATATAAAATGCGAGTATAGGAAGCACAGCACCATTCATCGTCATAGAAACGGACATTTCTCCTAGTGGAATATCCTTGAATAACATCTTCATGTCTTCAATCGAATCAATGGCAACTCCCGCTTTACCTACGTCGCCGATCACACGTGGATGATCAGAATCATAACCACGATGGGTGGCTAAATCGAATGCAACAGATAAACCTTTTTGCCCCTCTTTTAAGTTTTTTTTATAGAAGGTGTTTGAATCCTCTGCTGTTGAAAATCCCGCGTATTGTCTGATTGTCCATGGCTTTGTTAAATACATCGAAGCGTATGGACCCCTCATGTAGGGAAATTCGCCGGCAAGTTCATTATTTTTACTTGCTTGTTCAGTGGTGTAATCAAATAAATTGGGTACTATGATGTCATCGGAAATTTCGACAAACGACTTTTCATAAACTTGGGGCACTTGCTTTTCTTTCCAATCTATATTCGTGAAGTCAGTCCTATTCATTCGTGCTTATTTTTTCGTATCTAAAAAAGGACATTCCTAAAAATAAGTTTTCTTTTTGCCAATCATTATTTGTTGGAATTGAATTTTCAAATACATTCAAACCGATTAATTTGAGTTGTTTTTGTGCAAAATAAAGTTTGCGTAACTCGACAATTTCTCCTACCATTGCAACTATAAACATCCTTTTTTCTTTCGAATTTAGTTCCGGCATAGAGGTCAATTGTTTGAACAAACGCCAAGCACCATCTCCCATTTTATAGCTTAGGTTTTCGATGTAATAACTTCCTCTGTAGGCATCTTTTACAAGTTTAAGGTAACTTTCCTCTTTAAGAATGGAGGAAATGTTAAGTGCCATACGTTGAGAAAAAGAGGTGGATCCATGAATACTTCTTTGGTCGTAGGGATGGATTTGTAGGATGTCAACCCCACCAATTACGGCAGAAATAGCCTCTGTTGTTTGCCTAAGTTGATTAGTATGTAGATCTTTAAGTGATTTATTTGTCCAACCGATTTCAGCAATGAGTTCAAAAGAATTAAGTGGGTAGTTGTAGGCCGTTAAAACGGTATTTACTAGACCTTTTAACGTTCTAAATTTTGCAATTTCCAACATAAAGTTATTTCCGACACCCATGTTTAGTTGAAATTGAAGCTTATTTTGCTCGGGTAATAAAAGGATCGTTTCATGCAATTGATCGCAAATAAACGCCATTTCTTGTTGCGAATTTGCCCCGCACTGTTGGAGTGAAAACCCATCTATTTTAATCTTTATCGGAATGTTGCTTTTTGAAATGATGGCTAAGGTTTCACTGGTTTCATTTATGGTTAAAAAGTCGATGACAACAAAAAAGTTTGTTTGATTGGTGAACCAGCGTTGCAGCGAATTCAAACATTCCATGTGCTTAATTTGGACATGGGTTACGATGTACTCAAATTCGATTTCATTGAAAAGTATATCCCAATCGTGGTCTGTTTTTGTGGGACAAATAAAGAGGGTATCTGCACCGTTTATTAATACTTCAAGTAGTTTTTTATTTGTCTCTTTTTCATCTGTTACATCAATTGATGCGCTTATTTGCCATTCATTCGTGTCGCTATTTGTGGTGGTGATAGTTGAACTTGCAACGTTGTTTAATCCATCTTCAATTCTAATGACGATATTTTCTATTTTATCCTCATATTCTTCGTCAAATTGTTGTTTTTTGAGTTCGCGAATCACCTTTTCTTTCCAAGCATTTTGATCGTTAGTAGGTATCGATGACGTAGTGTTTGACATGAGCAAAATTTAATTTTCAAATTTCCTGTAGTTGACCAAATGTTAAAAAACTTGTTGTTGCGAGTCACTTACTCCGGATATTAATTCGAAATTAGTAATGCTAACTTAACCTTATTAATTATTGAACATGCTATTTTTGCGTCTTAATTGTGTATTTTTATTTTTTAAATTGTTGATTAGTGTCATACAAAGTTAGTTTTTTTGGTACACAATTTAAATTGTTTTGTACCATTTTGGGTTTATTGTATAGTCAATCATTGATTGCTCAAGGTTGGCTTCCAATGGGAAGTCGTTCTCATGCCCTAGGCAATGCTAGTGTCGCAATATCCGATGTTTGGGCTTATCACCACAACCCGGCAAATTTAGTAGGTATTGAAAAAATAACAGTTGGACTTTCTTATGAAAATAGATTTCTACTTAAAGAATTACAATCTCAAGGCCTAGTCGTGGCTCTTCCATTGAAGAAAGGAGTGCTTTCTGTTGGCGCGCAGTCTTTTGGCTTCAAAAACTTCCGAACCTTTAGGACAGGTCTAGGTTACAGCATGAAATTGTCTAATTTTTTATCTGCAGGTGTTCAGCTTAATTATCATCAAGTACGCTTAAGCGAACCTTATGGGCGTAAAAACGCATTGACAGCCGAGGTGGGATTGCAGGCAAGGGTTTCTGAAAATTGGCATATAGCGTTTAGTGTTTTTAATATCAGTCGAACTCAATTGGCGGAGTTTGGAGAAGATCGTTTGAGCACTCTCATGCGACTAGGCACGCTTTACAAATTTTCTGAAAAGGTATTTGTGGTTGCTGAACTTGAAAAAAATATCGAGTTTCCATTGCGTTTTAAAACAGGCATAGAGTATCGTCCGATGCAGAAACTTTTTCTTCGCGGCGGTTTATCTACAACACCGATTGAATTGACGGCTGGAATTGGCTATCGTTTTAAGGAAAAGTTTTCGCTAGATATGGGATGTGCCTATCATCAATTGTTGGGATGGTCTCCAAATTTTTCATTTGTTTATCAAGTAAAATAAATATGTTCAAAGATTTTCTTTGTTTGTTTTTCTTGCTTTTTTTTTCTATTTCTTATAGCCAGGTTAAAAGCGAAATTATACAACAACGGATTGAATTTATCTCTGAGCAATTACAGACAGAATCGATTGATTTAACCAACTACATTGAACAATTCAATTATTATTTTGATCACCCTATTAACTTAAACGAAACGAATGGTGAAGACTTAGAAGAGCTGGGTTTGCTTTCGAGCATTCAGATTAACGACCTTCTTCTCCATCGCAAATTATTTGGAAAATTTATCTCCATTTATGAGTTGCAAAGTTTGACTTATTGGGATCTTTCTACTATTCAATTGTTGATGCCGTTTATACGAATTGATGATAAATTAGATAACCTACACATTTCCTTGAAAGAGGCGCTTAAAGGCGGAAAGTATGAAACATTTTTGCGGTATCAACCGATGGTAGAACAAAAAGGAGGTTATGTAAAAGTATCAGACTCTGTCTTAGCTATTTCCAATAATTACTACAAAGGCAATGGCGACAGGTATTATGCTCGATTTCGATATACTTACAAGACCAATATTAGCGTTGGTGTAACAGCTGAAAAAGATGCTGGAGAACAATTTTTTAAAGGTGCTCAAAAACATGGTTTTGATTTTTATTCAGCACATGCTTTTTTTAAAGGTGGAAAATACCTCAGGTCTGCCGTTATTGGTGATTATCAAATACAAGTTGGGCAAGGACTAAATTTATGGTCCAGTTACGCCTTCGGAAAAACAGTTGACTTTGCAACGATGAAAAGAACAGCTATTCCCATACGCCCTTATACTTCAGTTGATGAGGCTCGTTTTTTCCGAGGCTTTGCAGTTGATTATGGTATAAAAAACTTTTCGGTACTTGCTTTCGTTTCCTCCAAGCGAGTTGATGCTACAGCCATTTCCGATTCAATATTAGATGATCTTCAGTTTATCTCCTCTATTGATCTATCGGGATTACATAGAACAAACAGGGAAATTGATAAAATGAATTCACTACGCGAAAATATTGCGGGTTTAAATTTTAAATATGTTAAGGCCGGTTTTCGTTTAGGTGTTGCTGCTATTTATCAGGGGTATGACAAGCCCTATGAAAAAGCAGTGCAGCTTTACAACCAATTTGATTTTCGTGGGCAGCACAATTTTTCTTACAGCGCAGATTATTCTTACAACATAAAAAATATAAATGTTTTTGGTGAAGTAGCTAAAATTTGGAATAGCGAAGTTGACCAATTTAAATCAGGTTGGGCCATGGTGCATGGCGCTATGGTTGCTTTAGATTCAAAAGCAAGTGTCGGATTACTCTACCGCGATTACCAAAAGGATTATCAAACTTTTTACAATGCCGGTTTTTCTGAAGGAAGTAATACTCAAAACGAAAAAGGACTGTACGCAGGCGTTAAATTAAAGCTTGCGCCAGCTTGGTCGCTTAACGGCTACGCTGATATTTTTCAATTTCCATGGATGAAATACGGCGTTGACGGGCCTTCGAAAGGACATGAGTTTTTGGTACAATCGAGTTACAAGCCAAATAAAATATTTGAAATTTATGTTAGGTTTCGCCAACAATTACGAGAAAAAAATAGTCGAGCCTATGATGGAAATGTAACGCCTTTGGAAGATGTTTTACAACGAAATTACCGTTTGAATCTTTCTTATGTTATTAACGAATCGTTTACTTTTAAATCACGGGTTGAGTTCGTAACACTTCATCGAAACAGTACGGGGCACAAAATGGGTATGCTGCTATCGCAAGACCTTCTGTATAAACCAAAAAGTTTTCCATTGGACTTTTCCTTGCGCTATGCTTTGTTTGATACCGATGACTACGACACCCGATTATATGCTTTTGAAAATAATGCGCTGTATGCTTTTGCTGTCCCAGCTTATTATTATCAGGGAAGCAGAGCTTATGTACTCGTGCGTTACTCATTTTTACGACATTGTGATTTATGGGTTCGTTATGGCGTTTTTCTTTATGATAATCGAACGTCTATTAGTTCGGGAGCTGAGGGTATTTTAGGAAGTAGAAAAACCGATTTAATCGTTCAATTGCGCATTACCTTGTAATAATTCTTGGCTTAATGTGGTATTAAGTTACCTAAATTTAATTTTTATTTTGTTGCTTATCAATTAGTTAGGTGTATAAAATAATTAATTTTAATTTTTTTTATCTTTTTTTTGTTACCTTTTTTAAGTACTGGCGTTATCTAATTTGTAAAGACTGCAAGCTTTATTTTTCTCTCCAAGTTTAACTAAAATTAAAACAAAGTACTATGGCTATGAACATGATGTATTTTCAGGATGCGCTCCGTCTTGAAGAAGAACACCAAATTATTGAAAAGGCGAAGTTAAACCCTTCCCATTTTGCTCCTTTGTACAAAAAATATTATGAATCAATTTTTAGGTACATCAATAAAAGAGTAGATGAAGAAGAAACAGCTTACGATATTACTTCATGTGTTTTTGTGAAAGCACTTACGAATATCAATCGCTACGAATTTCGTGGAGTTCCTTTTTCCTCTTGGTTGTTTCGAATTGCTAAGAGCGAGTTGTATCAATCTTTTCGTGACCAGAAGGCAAAGCGAACAGTTAAATTAGATAGTGTTCAGGTGGCTGACATGATTGAAGATTTTATTGAAGATTTTTCCGAGGAGAACAAAGCTAAATTGCTAAAATGTTTACCTATGTTGAAAGAAAATCAACTACAATTAATTGAAATGCGGTTTTTTGAAAAGCGATCATTTAAAGAAATTGGTGAAATTATTGGATTAACAGAAAATAACGCAAAAGTGAAAACGTTCAGAGCGTTGGTGAAATTAAAGGAATTATTTAACAAAACTAAATAAACAAGTATGATTAAAATTTATATCGACAGAAAAGAAATAAGTTCAGCTGAAATTAATTCCCGTCAGGATTTTAACAAAATTTTAGCTGCACTACCACAAAAGAAAAATTGGATAAATCCATGGTTTTACGGAGCAATAGGTTTATCTTCAGTTATAGGTTTCATTTCTTTGTGTTTTCTGTTGCAATAGCTAATTTTATTTATTTTGTAATTAAAACTAACTTAATTAACTAATAATTTTCATTTAGTTTTATTGAGTTAGTTTTTTTTATTACTTTTGAAAATCAAGCTTTTTGTATGAAAAAATTATTACTTTTTGTTTCTTTATTGATAGTCTCGGTATCCTTCTCACAACACGTAAATTTCAATTCCCAAAAAAATTGGTCTTTAAATAAAAAAGAGCTTATTTTCGGTATTGGTGCTACACAATTTAATGGTGATTTGGGTGGTGGATCAACGGAAGGAATAGATTATAGTCCAAAAGATATCGACTGGAAATCAACGGGAATTGCGGGAATGGTCGGTTTTCGGTACCGTTTTCATCCACTTTTCGCTACAACGACTTCATTAAGTTATTTTACACTTAAAGGAGATGATAAATATTCAGAGGAGACTGTTAGATTCAACAGAAATTTACATTTTAAAAGTGGTGTTGTTGAATTGCAGCAAAAATTCGAGTTTATCGTTTTTTCAAAAGAGCAGTTTAGTCCGACATACAAATCTCCAGGAACAAACCCTTCTAAAAATAGAAACCAACAATATTACATTTTTGGTGGAGTAGGTGTATGTTTTCATAATCCAAAGGCCTTATACAATGATGAATGGGTCGCCTTACGTCCCCTGAAAACTGAAGGTGTTGCTTACAGTCCGTTTACACTGACTATCCCTGCGGGTATTGGTTTTAGAATGGGTATTTCTAAGATGTGGCGAATTGGAATGGAAGTGTCTTACGTCAAAACATTTACAGACTACATGGATGATGTGAGTACCGTTTATGCTGATCCTTCCACTTTATCGGCTATTGGTGCTGCTGTAGCTGATGGTTCAGGAGGAAATCCTGGTTATTCTGCCGGTTACAAACGTGGTGACGATAAGCAAAAAGATGCCTTTTACCATTTAAATATTGTTATTTCCCGAAACATAACTTACAAAGATTATGGCCGTCAGCGTTCAAAGTCTATTTCAAAGTCATCTGGTAAATATAAAGTTTAAGGTTCTAATTTTATTTCTTCGTTAAAGTTATATGATTTTATATAACGTATTTAGATCCTTTGTTTTTTTACTCCCAGCCGAAAAAGCGCATTATTTTACTGTAGGCCTGTTGAAAATTACATTGAAGCTGCCTTTTTCTAAGTTTATTTTCAAAAAACTTTTTTGTGTTGAGTCCTCTCTTATCGAGCAAACCATTTTTGGATTAACTTTTCCAAATCCTATTGGATTAGCTGCCGGATTTGATAAAAATGCAACTTGCTTTAATGAAATGGAATACTGCGGTTTTGGATTTGTCGAAATTGGAACGGTAACCCCTTTGGCGCAGCCAGGTAATGAGCAGCCACGATTATTTAGATTGAAAAAAGATGAAGCGATAATTAATCGAATGGGTTTCAATAACAACGGAATGCATGCTGCGGTAGAAAATTTGAAAAAGAAATCCCCAAATTCAAAACTCATTATTGGAGGTAATATTGGTAAAAATAAATCGACTTTAAACGAAGATGCAACATCTGATTATATTGCTTCCTTCAAAGTATTATTTGATCATGTTGATTATTTTGTAGTGAACGTTTCCTCCCCAAATACTAAGGATTTACGCGCTTTACAAGAAAAGGAACCCTTAAAAAAATTATTAGTTGCTTTGCAGGAAGTCAACGCATCCTTTCCTGTACAAAAGCCGCTGTTGTTAAAAATAGCTCCTGATTTATCCAATGAGCAATTGGATGATATCATTGAAATAATGCTCAGTATTAAGTTAGATGGTTTAGTTGCTACGAATACCACAACGGATCGTTCTGACTTGAAGGCTAGCTCAGCAATGATTGAAAATATTGGAGCGGGTGGTTTATCAGGAAAGCCTCTGGAAAAAAGATCAACAGAAGTTATTCGCTATATTCACGATAAATCTAAAGGTGCTTTTCCAATTATTGGTGTTGGCGGGATTCATTCTGCTGCTGATGCAATAGAAAAGTTGAATGCTGGAGCGAGTTTATTACAACTTTATACGGGATTTATTTATGAAGGACCTTTCTTGAACAAGCGAATCAATAAAGCTATTTTAACCAAGAAACTGGATGAACAATTCAATTAAAATTATTGAATGCCCTCGTGATGCTATGCAAGGCATAACGGAGTTTATTCCGACTGCTGATAAAATCATGTACATAAATAGCTTACTTAAATGTGGTTTTGATACCATTGACTTTGGCAGTTTTGTCTCGCCAAAGGCAATACCTCAAATGCGAGATACAGCGTCGGTACTAAAGGGATTGGAGTTAAATAATACGACTAAATTATTAGCTATTGTTGCCAACGAACGAGGAGCTAAGGATGCCCTTGAGTTTGATGAGATTAATTGTTTAGGATTTCCATTTTCCATCTCTGAGCAATTTCAGCAACGCAATACCAATAGCTCAATAGCAGATGCATTTGATTCGGTTTCTCAGATAAAAGAATTATGCGATCAGAAGGGAAAAGAGTTGGTTATTTATTTATCAATGGGTTTTGGAAATCCATATGGTGAAGAATGGAGTCCAGTTTTGGCACTTACTTGGGCAGAACAACTTGTGAATAAGCTAGGAATAACTACTTTGGCACTTTCCGACACGATTGGTTGTGCAAGTGCTGAAAATGTTCGTGGATTATTTGAGCTTTTCAGTAAAGAATTGCCTTCTACCGAATTAGGTGCTCATTTCCATGTGAAACCAAATCATTCTAGTCCGTTGTTAGATGCTGCATACTTCGCTGGCTGTCGACGTTTTGATGTGGCAATGAAGGGTATGGGGGGGTGCCCGATGGCTAAAGATGAATTAATTGGAAATTTAGGTACGGAAGAATTGCTTCTTTGGTTGGCACTTAATAATATAGATAATATGCTTGATATGCACTCATTTTCATTGGCTGAAAAACAGGCAAGACAACTATTTAATATCCACTAAAAGTATCCTATGACGTCAGATAAAAATGAACAAGCTAAAATGAGGGCATCACGACGACTCAAACAAATGGGAATTATTTTTTTGGTAAGTATTGTAGGAGTTTTAGTGCTGTTTTATGCGTTTCCCTCGAATGCAAAAAAAAAGGTTGTTGTTCGACCAAAAGTTACTCTACCGGGAAAGGAAATCTCTACTGACTTTAATGAAAATAAATTCACACAGGGCAACGAACAACGATTACTACATGAAATTGGTATTTGTGACACCCTTATCGTTAAAGATAATAACTTGGATCAACCGGCATGTAGCCCTAGGTTTTTTCGTTTTTTTCCGTTAAAAAACAATACCAACTTTAACGATGGTTTTATGTTGTTGGTTCGCTCTGGTGTGCATGCTTTTCCAACTCGTTTGTTACTAATTTTTCAACGTGAATCAAAGCAATTAGTAAAGGTGAATGGCTTTAATGGTTATTTAATTGAGCGCAGGTCCTCAAAAAGTGCATACGACGACATTGTTGTTCGTTTTTTTGAACGTTATGATAAGCAAAAGTATTTCTATCATTGTTTATTTACATGGGAAAAAGGGCGTTATGCCTACGTAAAATGTGAGGAAATCAATGATCAAAAAGTCAAAGCTGAAAAAATTGATTCCGTTTCAAAAGTAGTTTTGGATTATTTGACTGAGGGAAAACTTATTTTTTAAGGTGTGAACTTATTTTTTTTAGTTAAAACTTTTCAAAAGCGCCCAATCCGAAAAGGGCAAAATCGTACTTAGCAGGGTCGGCAGGGTCAAATTTCCTTAGTATTTCAATCAGTTCCTCATTTGTAGCCCAATCATTTTGTGTCCGTTTTAGCAAGCCCAACTTTCTTGCGATAGTGCCCGTATGCACATCCAAGGGAATGTATAGTTCCGAGGGCGAAATTTTCTTCCAAAGCCCAAAGTCAACTCCTTTTTTTTCGTCTCGAACCATCCATCTTAAAAACATGACAAGTCGTTTGCAAGCAGAATTTTTTTGAGGGTTAGAAAGGTGCTTTTCACTCCGTTGCTCATGCGCTGTATCCAAGAAGTGTTTCCTAAAGCACGCAATTCGGTCTTTACAATTTGTCGCGTTGTTAGTGTCAAAAACCTTTTCCAGTCCTCCTTTATTTTGATATATATATTTGAGACTACGAAAAAAAAAATCTAAATCTTGCGCATTAAATGTTCTGTGAACAAATGCTGTCGTTTTTTTCTTTGACTGGTAATTCATAATGTAATCCAAAGGAGATTCTCCCATGAGATGTAGGAGTTTATCTCCGCTGTTAATGATGCTTTTTCGATTTCCCCAGGCGATCGTAGCCATTAAAAAACCTATAATTTCAATGTCTTCCTTTCGTGAAAATTTATGTGGAAGTTGAATTGGGTCGTGTTCCAAAAATAAGGGGTTTTCATATAGTGTTGCTTTAAAATCAAGAAAATCCTTTAATTCATTTAATTCCATGTGGTAAAAATAGAACAATGTGAATTAAAGGATATCTTAACCGAGCAAAAAAATTTATTTTACATAACTTGGATATTTTTCTGGAATCGCTAAGTTGTCATCGAAACTTGTTCCACACACGATATTACTGATTTTTAGTATCGATTTAATGTGTAAATCTAGCACTGCGGTGTAATTGTTTTTCCGGTATCCTCCGAATAAAGCCAGTGTGACAGGTAAGGGCTTTCCAATTTCATTAGAGATTTCGTTCACCCAGTTTGCAAACATTTCTGCACATTTTACCCAATGATAGGTATCACAATTCCATCCTAGATCGTCATCCATGTGGCTGTCAGCACCATGTGCAAATACAACATAATGTATTTTTCCTGATTTAATTAGATTGCCAATCAAAACTAATTTTCTTGCGAAATCAGCTGTGTATTCTTCGTTATTCCCAAATGGGTTTACATTGCATCCTTGAGGAATCGCTTTATTTAACAAAGGATTAAAATCTCGTGTATCTTCTATACTGTTGCCAAAATGCCCATCTAAATCGAAATATGCACCAGAGAGACCGAATTCCTCATATATTTTAATCGCAGAAATAACTTGCCCTGAAAAGGTACAAAATCCTGATCCGCTAGTTGGTCTTGCGTGGTGCATTCCTGATATTGGCGCAAACGTCACGCTTTCTGGATGTAGGATCGCATGTCGTTTTGCATGATATAATGATGCATTTGTGTAGCCGAGACTGTACACCAAGTTTTTTGACCAAGGTAGGTCGTTTGACCGGTAATTACCCGTTTTATTGAATACATTTTCAACATATTGGTTCGAATGCGCTATCTTGAAATCTTTTTTATTATAAGGTTTGAAATCGCTTTTTTGATCTAACATTTCAGAAAAACCTAAGGTGTCAATTCGCTCCATTAACAATTTTGGCTTTAAGGGCGATTGTGAGAAAGACAAGTCCTTTATATTATCCGTGCACACTTGTTTAGGTGTGTAATAGGTGTAAATTTTTTTGTTTCTTTTCATTGTTGGATTTTTAGTTATTGTTTATAATTATTCGTTTTTGTTGCCATATATTTTCTTGGTTGAATGTTATGCAGTTGCTTCTTATGCACTCTTTTATTTTCATAGTCATTGTTTTTTTGTTTTTCATATGGATAAATTGGTTTCTTCTCTAAGACGGAAGAATTGAATGTTGACTTCGGCATTGCAACCTTGCAAGGAATATATTAAGGAGTATTAGGGAGCTAATTTTGTATCAACTTTAAAACTTAAAAGCTATGAAAAACAAAAAAACAATTTATCACTTTATCATTGATAAGAGTGGTTCTATGCACGGGAGTGAAACGCAAACAATTGCAGGTTTCAACACGAATTTAAAAACAGTTCAAGATCTTGAAATTGAATTTAAGGAACAGGAATACGCGGTTTATTTAACTTTTTTTAATGATCAGGTAGCACCGATTATTCAAAATTCAAAAGCATCATCCGTTAACTTTTTGAGCCCAATCTCATACATTCCGAGCGGCAGTACTGCCTTGTTGGATGCAATAGGAAAATCTATTTATGATATAAAATCTATTTACGGTCCAGAAATCGATCAGGATTTAGCATCTGTTGTTTTAATAATTATTACCGATGGCCATGAAAATGCTTCGCGCTTTTATACGTATCACGATATTGCGCGTATGATTAAAGAATTAGATGCGACAGAAAGGTGGACCTTTAGTTTTCTAGGCGCTGACTTAGATGCCATCCATACCTCAAAAATGCTAAACATTAGAAATGAAAACGTGATGTCATTCAGTAAAGAAAATTATGCTGGGATGATGAATAACGTTAATGAATCTATGAGAGAATATTCCAAAACCAAAGCTGAAGGAACTACAAAAAAAGATATTTTTGATATCTTTAAAAATAAAGACATAAGAAATAAGGAGTCTTAAGGGATTTCTAACTTTTAAAATGAGTATGGATAAGTTGCTACTTGTCCATACTTTTTTATTGATTTTTTTAAGTAATTTCAACTTATCATTTTAACCCCAATTTTTCTAGAAAAGCATGTTTAATTCCAAGGTTCATTTAATTCGCTCAGACGAATTCATAGAGGAAGATTTTTCTCAAGTAGTTAATTTATTAAAGCAATTTAACGGTCCGATTGAATTTATTTCAGCGGAAACAAATTATTTACAATCTACTCCTCCAGTACTTTCATGGATGTCAAAATTGGAGTTTGAAAAGAAAAACACCCCACAATTTTCTGCTAACCGAGATCAAATTAGTCATAATTATTCTATGTTTGAATCAAAACCTATGAAAAGTATTGTCTTTCCTGTAGAGGTGCCATCACTTTCATGGGATACGTTTTTTGCCGCTTGCATTGATTATCGTAGGAAGCATAATATTCCAGAAAAAGATCTTGTCATACTATTAACAGATTTTTCCAATGAACAAAATTGGTTTGCCGGAATTGATTCAACGATGAAAAATTACTTCATACAAACATCAAATTGGCATCACTTTCTTGGAAATTCTATTGATTCACGTTTTCCTATTGCCTATGAAATTGTAATATGGTTATTACGCAGTCAAATGTTTCAAAACAGACAAGAAATTATGGGTGGTGTTCATAAAGGAGCTACTGGTTGCATGATGGATTTCTGCGAAAACAAAAAAGATATTATTTTAAAGATGCGAACAGCAGATATCTGTAACGATTGTTTGAAGATAATTCAAAATCGAGAGGTTGATAGACCTTTAGCGAGGCAGGTTCTTGATTCAATGGATGGTATTCGTCAACACATGATGTTCAGGGAACGCTCAGAGTTCTTGAATAGTCCTAGTAAAATGGAAATCAGAGGATTTATGAAGCGTATTTTTTTAAAGGATTTAGGCGATTTAGAAATACAACTCAATCCAAAAGAAAAAACAATCTACTTATTTTTTCTAAATCATCCTGAAGGAGTTAGAATTGTTGATTTAATAGACCATAAGACTGAAATATCCCACTTTTATGAAACTTTCACAAATAGCTATGAAACTGTTCAAATTGGGCAATCGATAAATTTATTATTAGACCCTACTGAAGGCAATATCAATCAAGTTCTTTCAAGAATACGTGCTAAATTTAGGTCAGCAGTTGGTACTAAGTTATCTAATTTTTATACCATTGAAGGAAACCCAGGTGATCCGTTTAAAATCCATCTTAATAGAGAATTAGTGACCATAGAGGAAATTGGTCATCTTTAAGCGTTAACTTTGTTTTGCTTACCTGCCAAAAATTTCAATGAAAAGAAATATTTTTGTTTTATTCCTTTTAATTTATCTACCCTTTTTTTCACAAACGAAGAAAGATAAAATAGCTCATCACGTCATCGCTTTACATCAAAAAAAATTCGATTTCATGATTTCGAAGCAGTTTGATTCATTGGCATTGTTATTAGATGCTGACCTTAAGTACATTCATTCGAACGGTTGGGTGGAATCAAAAGAGGACTTACTTGCTAATTTAAGAAGTGAAAAGTTAGTGTACAAGCAAGTTACGGTAAGTGAAACGAAAGTAAACCTCACGCATCATGTTGCTATTGTTAGTGGAAAAGGGCTATTTTCAGTTATACTTGAGAATCAAAAATTAGAAATACCATTAATGTATTCTGAAATTTACGTAAAGCAGAAAGGCAAGTGGCTATTATTGCATCGTCATTCTAATAAATTACCTTAAGCTTTTAAAGGAAATTACCATCCTGCATAACAAGTTTTCTATCCGCCATTTGTGCTAACTTTTCGTTGTGGGTAACAATAACAAAAGTTTGTTTAAAGTCTTCTCTTAACTGAAAAAATAAATCATGTAATTCTGCTGCATTTTTTGAGTCTAGATTTCCAGAAGGTTCATCGGCGAAGATAATGGTAGGATTATTAATCAAGGACCTGCAAACGGCAACTCGTTGCTGTTCTCCACCTGATAATTCTGATGGTCGATGATTAAAGCGCGATTCAAGTCCAATTTTCGCTAAGATTTCTTTTGCTTTATCAGCGGCTTCTTTTTTACTTAATCCTAAAATTAAAGCGGGTAACATCACGTTTTCAAAAGCATTAAATTCAGGTAGCAGTTGGTGAAATTGAAATATAAACCCAATTTCTTTATTCCTAAATTCGGCCATTTTGTTGCTAGATAAGGAGAATGGATCTATTCCATTAATACTCATCTTTCCGCTGTCAGGTTTATCTAAAGTGCCAAGTATTTGTAACAAGGTAGTTTTTCCTGCTCCCGACGAGCCAACAATGGAAACAATTTCACTTTCATTGATTTGTAAATCAACCCCTTTTAATATGTGCAATTCGCCATATTTTTTGTTGATTCCGGATGCGCTTAGCACTCTTTATCGATGTTTAGTTGGTGACCCATTTTATCGCGTTTAGTTTCTAAATACTGTTTATTATGAACATTACTAGGAATTTCAAGGGAAACATTCTCTATGATTTCTAAGCCATATCCAATAAGTCCCGTGCGCTTTTTAGGGTTATTCGACATTAAACGCATGTTATTTACGCCTAATTCTCTTAAAATTTGAGCGCCAATACCATAATCGCGTTCATCTGCTTGAAATCCAAGTTGAATATTTGCGTCTATTGTATCCAAACCTTGTTCCTGCAATTTATAGGCTTTAAGTTTGTTTACTAGGCCAATTCCTCTTCCTTCTTGATTCATGTAAACAATCACGCCTTTTCCTTCTTTTTCAATCTGCTTCATGGCGCTGTGCAATTGAGGACCACAGTCGCAGCGACAGGAACCAAATATGTCTCCTGTTAAACACGAGGAGTGAACCCTAACCAAAATGGCTTCATCTTTTTCCCAAGTTCCTTTTACCAATGCAAGATGGTCCATGACATTACTTTTATCTTTAAAGGCATGTAACTGAAAGTCTCCCCACTCAGTTGGTAAGTGAACATTAACTACTTTTTCAACTAGCGATTCGTGTGCTATTCGGTATTTAATCAATTCTTCAATTGAAATTAGTTTAAGGTTAAATCTCTTGCTAATTTCAATTAATTCAGGTAAGCGCGCCATACTGCCGTCTTCGTTCAGTATTTCAACGATAACGCCTGCCTCTTCAAACCCTGCTAATCGGGCTAAATCAACTGCAGCTTCGGTATGCCCGGCTCTTCTTAAAACGCCACCATTTCTTGCTCTTAACGGAAATATATGTCCTGGCTTGCCTAATTCTTCTGGCCGTGTTTTCGGATCTATCATGGCGAGTATGGTTTTGGAACGGTCGCTTGCCGAAATACCAGTTGTACATCCATGCCCAATTAGGTCAATGCTTACTGTGAAAGGTGTCTCATAAGCTGCGGAGTTATTGTTAACCATCATCTCAAGGCCAAGTTTGGTACATCGTTCTTCGCTAATTGGTGCGCAGATTAAACCACGTCCGTGAGTTGCCATGAAGTTGATTAACTCAGGTGTTGCGTTTCTTGCTGCCGTTAAAAAGTCACCCTCATTTTCACGATCTTCGTCGTCAACTACAATGATCACTTCGCCATTTTGTATGGCCGTTATCGCCTCTTCGATGCTGTTGAGCTTTATGTCCATTTTACGATTTGAGGGGAGTTTGTTCCAACGTTTTTAGGTAGAAACCCCAAAACTTTTGTACAGAAGATATTTGTACTTTTTCGTCTGGAGAGTGTGCAGCACGAATATTTGGTCCGAAAGAAATCATATCTACGTTTGGTAAATGTAATCCTAGTATACCGCATTCTAAGCCTGCGTGGCACGCTTTAACCTTGGGTTCTTCATGGAATAATTCAAGGTATATTTCGCGCATCAATTTAAGTATATCGGAGTTGGTATTTGGCTTCCAACCGGGATATTCCCCACCTTGTGTTACCGTTGCACCTATCAACTCAAATGTTGATCGAATACTCATCGCCACCTCGTCTTTTGTACTTTCAACACTGCTCCGTTGTAATGATTGCGAAGTAAACAATCCTTCTTTAACAGTTACCTTTGCTAGACTAGACGATGCTTCCACTAATCCAATGATGTCAGGACTCATACGAAAAACACCATTTTGTATGGCGCAAAGGCAATTTATCACTTTGGTGAAGTCTCCGTTCTCCATTGCTTTTCCATCAATTGATGTTGTGTTGATGGTAACTTTGAAAAACGTTTCTATTGTTTGGTGTTCCTCTTTTAAAATAACGGCTTCTTTTTCTAGTAATTCAATCGCTTCTTCAACTTTTTGACTTGAAACTGCTAGTATTGCAGTTGCCTCTCTCGGAATCGCATTTCTTAGGCTTCCACCTTCGAATGAAACCAATTGAACTGACATTTTATTTGCTAATTTCCAAAGTAACCTCGCCATTAGTTTATTTGCGTTTCCTCGACCTCTATCGATGTCCATGCCGGAATGACCACCAAGCAAACCATTTATAGTAATTTCTATTCCTGTTGAATCGGGAGAAATAGCAGTTTCGTTGTATGAAAAACTTGTATTCGTATCAATTCCGCCTGCGCAACCCACGGATAATTCGTCATCATCCTCTGTGTCAAGATTTAATAAAATTTCTCCGGAAAATAAACTACCGTCCATTTGTTTAGCACCTGTCATCCCTGTTTCTTCATCGATTGTAAACAATGCTTCCAATGCGGGATGAATGATATTATCTGAAGCTAATACCGCCATAATTGCAGCAACCCCAATACCGTTATCGGAACCCAAGGTGGTACCGTGAGCTCGAACCCAGTCGCCATCGATAAACATATCAATTCCTTGTGTATCGAAATCAAAAACAGTAGCGTTATTTTTTTGATGCACCATATCTAAATGGGATTGCAGAATAACGGTCTTTGCTTTTTCCATGCCCGAACTGGCGGGTTTTTTTATGATAACATTTCCGATTGCATCCACTATTGTTTCTAGTCCGTGCTTATTTCCGAAATCCACCATGAACTGTCTTACCCGTTCTTCTTTTTTTGATGGTCTAGGCACTGCATTTAGCAATTCGAAGTATTTCCAAAGTGCTCTTGGTTCAATGTTAATTAATTTATTCATATTTAGGGAAATTTGGGAAATTGTTGAAAATCAGGATCTCTTTTTTCTAGAAAGGCATTTTTTCCTTCTTGCGCCTCTTGGGTAAGGTAATAGAGTAGAGTGGCATCACCTGCTAATTCCATTAAACCATGTTGTCCATCCAATTCGGCATTCATGGATCTTTTAATCATTCGTAATGCTAATGGACTTCTTTTCATAATGATATTACACCAATCAACAACCGTATTTTCTAATTGTTCAAAGGGAACGACTTTATTGACCATGCCCATTTTTTCTGCTTCATCAGCCGTATATTGATTGCATAGAAACCAAATTTCTCGTGCTTTTTTCTGTCCCACATGTCGGGCAAGGAAAGACGAACCGAATCCGCCATCAAAACTGCCCACTTTAGGACCAGTTTGACCGAATTTAGCATTATCGGAAGCAATTGTTAAGTCACAAACCACGTGTAGTACATGTCCACCACCAATTGCGTAACCATTTACCATGGCAATTACTGGTTTAGGTAGGGAGCGAATTGCTTTATGTAGATCGAGGACATTAAGCCGTGGAACCCCATTTTCTGAAATGTATCCACCAATTCCTTTTACGTTTTGATCACCGCCAGAACAGAATGCTTTGTCTCCAGCGCCTGTGAGTACGACCACATTAATATCGTTTCTTTCTCTACAAATATGCATGGCTTCTAACATTTCCATATTTGTTTCCGGTCGGAATGCATTGTAAACTTGCGGACGGTTGATGGTTATTTTTGCAATACCTTCAAAAAACTCAAATTTAATATCTGTAAAAGTTTTTATGGAGACCCAATTTCGCATAGACTAAAATTTACGCAAAGGTAATAAGAAAGCAACTAGTCTAATAATGAAATAGTAGAAGAAGCAATTTTATTATCAAGGTTTTTTATTGGCTATAATTTCTTTAATACCTTCAACCAATTGATCTAAATCATAAAAAGAAGTATAGACATTCGGTGTAACGCGCACGCCATTTATTTTTTCGTATTCAATAGCAACAGTATGCACTTTTCTATATTTCATTAAGAGCGCTTCAATTTCTGATCCTTTCATGCCTTCGATTCCGAAATTAGCAATAGCGCAAGAATAGTTTTTTTCCAAGGGCGAATAAAATGTTACTTTGGGTAGGCCTTTTACTTGATCTGTCCAATATTTTTTTAATTTGAACAATCTATTCTCTTTTCGTTCAGAGCCAATGGCATTATGAAAATCAATAGCCGATCCAATTGCCATTTCGGAAGCAAATGACCTTGTGCCAAGCGACTCGAATTTGCGAATATTGTCACCATCCGGAATATCATTTGAAAGAAGCGCCCAAACATTTTTTATTTTATCTTTTTTAATGTACATCATGCCGTTTCCAAAAGGCGCGCATATCCATTTATGCAGACTCGTTCCATAATAATCACAGCCTAAGTCGCCTATTTTATAGTCAGTATGTGCAAAGCTATGAGCGCCATCCACTATTACTTCTGCCCCAACTTTATGGGCTAAATCAGCAATTCGTTTCATTACCGCCACTGGAATTAGCTGACCTGTCCAGTTGATGAGGTGCGTCAAATAGACGATTTTTGTCTTTGAGTTTATTGCATCCGCATAAATTTTATAGATGTAATCATCGTCGGTTGTCGGCATGTTCAATTCTACCCAGCTAAGTTTAATCTTATCTCTTTTTTCTCTTTGTTTCCATGCATTTCGCATGTTGGGATAATCGTATTTGTTCACCACTACTTCATCACCTTCTTTCAAGTCTAGCCCAAAAATGATGGTGTTAAGCGCCTCGGTGGCATTTCTATTGATGCTTATTTCTTCTGGGTCCACACCACTGAAATGTGCTAATTTCCTTCGTAATGGTTCTCGTCCTTCATCTAAGCTTCTCCACATATAATAGGTTGGCGCTTCGTTGCACCATTGGTAATACTTAATATGGACATCTTGAACTTGTTTTGGTTGTGGGCTTACGCCACCATTGTTCAGGTTGATGATATTGGAAGAAGTTGTAAAACAGGAGCGTACCCATGCCCAAAAATCATCATCGTTGAGTAAAGGTAGTTTTGAATAATCCAATGATGGGATGTTTTCAGCTGCATGAGCCCAAGGATCTAGGGTGGCAGCAGTGATAAATCCACCTGCAAGAGCTGCTGATTGTTGAATAAATTTTCTACGAGTTGACATAATTATTTTTTAGAAAATTAAACTACTCAAAAATATGTTACTATGAACCAAAAAACAATAAATTGTTGATTTTCTTCTTTATTTTAAGAAATTAATTAGTTTAGTAATCTATTAAAATAATAAATTCAAAACCATGAAAAATATCTTTACACTTATCGTTGTTTTGTTTCTTGCAGCAAGTTCTTACGCTCAAGCACCTGATGGAATTAATTACCAGGCGGTAATTCGCAATTTATCGGGAACCTTGGTGGCCAATTCTACGATCGCAATTCGGATTCAGGTGAAACAAACTTCTGCCTCGGGAACCATCGTTTTTCAAGAAAGACACAGTGTGACCACCTCTGCACAAGGAGTGGTAAATTTAGTCATTGGACAAGGTACCTTGCTAGGCGGAAACTTTTCTACCATAAACTGGGCGACAGGTCCTTATTTTGTAAGTTTAGGCGTAAGTTTTACCAATGGCACCAACTATTTAGATTACGGTTCGCAACAATTAATGAGCGTTCCGTATGCTTTGTATGCAAAAAATGCAGGAAATCAATTAAATCAATGGCGCTACGGCAATACCGCACCCGCTGCCGCTTTAGGTACATTGGGAGATTTTTATCTCAATATGACAGACGGAAATGTATATTATAAATCCAATCCAACTACTTGGTTATTAACTGGAAATATAACCGGTCCTGCAGGTGCAACGGGCGCACAAGGAATTCAGGGTCTAACAGGTGCTACAGGTGCAACAGGTCCCGTGGGAACTAACGGAGCTGTTGGAGCAACTGGCCCAACAGGATTAACTGGTCCAGCAGGCGCAACGGGCCCCATTGGATTACCTGGACCAGTTGGCCCAACCGGACTAACAGGCGCAATAGGTCCAGCAGGCGCAATGGGCCCCATTGGATTACCCGGACCAGTTGGCCCAACCGGACTAACAGGCGCAATCGGTCCAGCAGGCGCAACGGGCCCCATTGGATTACCTGGACCAGCAGGTGCTCAGGGACCAGTTGGCCCGGCACCAGCTCCTACTAATATGAGTTATGCTCAAAATGTAGGGCTAGAAATATATTTAAATTCGGGTAATTTTCAAAACATTATATCCGTTTCGCTAACCACAACTGGAGGTCCTGTTTTAGTAAGTGCATACGGTGATGCTACTGTCTTAGGAGGTAATGTAATTGGGAAGCTTCAATTATACAGAGATAATGTTCCATTGGGTAATTATTGTTGGATAGAAAGCAATGGTTCCAATGAAAATCAACAATATGGATTGAGCGTAATCGATTCGGCTCTTCTTGCAGGCACCTATAATTATACCTTAAAAGCGGTGTATTTAGCTTCAGGAACTTGGTTCGGAGAGACAAAAGGGCCTGTCATACATGCCATTGAATTAAAAGGAGGAATTGGTGCTACTGGTCCAGCCGGAGCCAACGGCTCACAAGGACTAAATGCCTTAATAAAAACAACGATTGAACCCATAGGGGCTAATTGTGCAGCTGGAGGAACCAAATTTGAGACCGGTTTAGATGCCAACGGCAGCGGTATTCTTGATGCCGGTGAAATCAATGCGGCACTTACCACTTATGTGTGCAATGGGGTAGGTGTTGGCGGGGGAGTTCCCCACTTCATAGGTGAATTATGGGGAGGAGGTATTGTTTTTTATGTGAATGCAAGTGGCGATCATGGCCTTATTTGTGCCTTGCAAGATCAATCTGCGGGTATTAATTTTGGACTCGCCGATGATGCGATTTCCAATCCAATTAATCACAATCTAGCTGGCCAAGTTTTTACGGATTGGCGCATACCTTCTCGATATCAATTAAATCTTATGTACTCAAACCTGCATTTGGCCTCTCCACCACTTGGTGGTTTTTCTTCAAGTAATTATTGGAGCAGCAGTTGTACTGATAATCAATTGCCAATTCAAGGTTTTATAACTAATTTTTCAACCGGGGCCGTAAGTACTGTTTCTCGAAGTAATACGGGTCAAAAAGTGCGTGCTATTCGATCTTTTTAGTCTGGCCTTAAGTAGTTAAATAAGGGTTTTATATCCTGTAAACTACTTGTTTTTGATACTAATTTCATCAATAAATAGCCAAGGTTGCGTTCCTTCGCCTGGCATTCCTAGTGGTATCTTATCTAACGTTTTGATGGTGATTCTAAATTTTTGCACTTTTTTCCCGATAAATAGCACTTGCTTTTCATTCACGAAATTCTCGCTTTGTGCAATGCCAAAGCCTAAGTTTGTTTTTAAATTTTTAAATTCAATTGCGTAAGGCAAATGAATCCAAGAATTCTCATCATTCAAAAATGAGATTTGTAGGCTATCAATTTTTTGTTTTTTAAGTAAATCTATTTCAATGATTACAACGGAGGTGTCAAATCCTATCCACTCGTGACCTTTCCATGGTCTTGCGCCAAACTGGCCATCCACAAGGGTTAAATCTCCGCTGTTATAGCGATCACTTGGTTTAGTTACATAGGTTACAGGGACACCTAAGCAGGGATTTTTAAGAATAACAATTGTTCTGTCTATTCCTGTTTCATTTGAAACAAATTGATACCTAATAGGATTTGTTTTGTTCACACGATCAATGTTGAATTCGGCAGACCCAATAAATTCATTATTCTGATTTAGTGTAAATGCTTCCGTTGCTGAGTTTGATGCGATTTTTAGGGCAACACCTTTTGGCGTACGTTTGAAGGTGATTTTAGGTTTGAGAATTGTTTGTGAGAAATTGATTCCTTTCTTTTTTAAAAGTGGAAAATGCGAATCGATTAGTGTTTTTTCGAAGGCATCATACGTCGTTTTTTCTGTACACCACAGCGCCTCACTTAAAGCGATTGCTCTTGGAAAAGCCATGTACATCAGTTGATTAAACGAAGGGATGTATTCCGTCCACAAATTGGCTTGTCCACCTAGAACATAGCTTGCATTTTCCCTCGACATTTTTGGAGAAACAGGATTAAAGTCAAATACTTTTTCCAGATTGGTAAAACCTCCAATGGCAAGTGGTTCCTCGTTTCCTTTGCCCTGGTAATGATCAAAATAACAATGAGATCCCGGCGACATAACGACTTCGTGCCCAAGTTTTGCCGCTTCAATTCCACCTTCAAAACCTCGCCAAGACATCACCGCGGCATTTGGTGAGAGCCCGCCTTCAAGAATTTCATCCCAACCAATCAATTTTTTTCCTTGCGACATTAAATATTTATCCATTCGTTGAATAAAATAACTTTGCAATTCATGTTCATCTTTCAGGTGATTTTCTTTCATGATGGCTTGACATTTATCACATTTTTTCCATCTTGTCTTTGGTGCCTCATCTCCCCCAATATGGATGTATTTAGAGGGAAATAGGGGAATTATTTCAGAAAGTATATCTTGAAGAAAAAGGATACTTTCTTCTTTCGAGCAAAAAATATCATCAAAAATACCCCAAAGGCCGGGTACTTCTTGTTGTATACCTTTACATGAGTAATTTGGATAGGCTGCCAACGCCGCTCTGGCATGTCCGGGCATTTCAATTTCTGGTACAACCGTAATGTTCCTTTGAGCAGCGTATTGGACAATTTCCTTTATTTGTTCTTGGGTGTAAAATCCACCGTAACGTTCAACTTTATAGGTTCTTGGCGAAGTGGTAAAATGATTTTCAACCGTACTGTCTCTCCAAGCACCTATATCCGTTAATTTTGGGTATTTTTTAATTTCGATTCGCCAGCCTTGATCATCAGTGAGATGCCAATGAAAAGTGGTGAATTTATATACGGCCATGACATCAAGGAATTGTTTGATTTCCTCTAGTTGAAAAAAATGTCTTGCGACATCAAGGTGCATTCCGCGCCACTGAAACTTCGAATAATCATCCACAAATCCATTCTTAATGAATAATCCCTCCGTATTTTTTTGAATGAGTTGCATGAGGGAGTGAAAGGCATAATAACACGATTTCGGCGAAGAATAGGTGAGAATTATTTGTCCGTTAATATTAATTGAGTAGCTATCTAACGGAACATTTTGTATTTTTTTAAAAATAATTAAGGGCTTTTCTTTTACATCGATTAAAGGTAAATTATGGTAGTAATCGCTTGTTGTTTTTAGCTGTTGAAGAAGTGTTGAACTGAGACTACTAAAATCGAGCGATAGCGATCCATCAAGTTGAATAGAGCCCGGCATACTCTTGAAAACAACCGGGTGAGGCAAGATGGTGTTTTGCTGTGCTACAAATAGCAGAGGAAACATCAATAACAAGAGAGCGACAAGGATTTTCATAAGTAATTTTTACAAATGAACGGAATTAAAACAAAAAAAACGCCTTTCGGCGTTTCATTAATTCTTGTGAATAAGAATAGTTTTTTTTAACAACTTTTTCGATTCAAGCGATTTACTAAAGTTTAGCAAAAATTGTAAAGTATCGTTTGATACTGTTTCATTTTTTTTTTTTGCTTTGTTTTCAGGTGAAGGGTATTTTTGTATCATATACGTTTTTAGGGATGAAATGTGTTAACGAAATACCTTTCACTTTATTTTATTGCGGTCATATTTTTTCTAACTTTGTTTCAATAATCATTGTTTATGGAAAATATTTTTCGCACTGGTGTTGCTACTGGTGATGAGGTTCAGGCGATATTTAATCATGCTAAAAAGTTCGCGTATGCTTTACCAGCAATAAATGTCACAAATACTTCCACCGTAAATGGTGTAATTGAGGCAGCCGCAAAACTCAACTCGCCGGTAATAATTCAATTTTCCAACGGTGGATCGCAGTTTTTTGCGGGTAAAGGACTATCAAATGTAAATGAAAAGGCGGCGATTCTTGGTGGAATTAGTGGTGCTATGCATGTGCATCAAGTTGCTGAGGCCTACGGTGCTACTGTTATTTTACACACGGACCATTGTGCTAAAGATATTTTGCCTTGGTTAGATGGCCTACTCGATGCCGGTGAAAAGTTTTATCGTGAACATGGTAAACCATTGTACAGTTCTCACATGATCGATTTATCTGAAGAGCCCATAGAGGAAAATATGACTATTTGTAGCGCATATCTTTCTCGCATGTCTAAAATAGGAATGACTTTAGAAGTAGAACTTGGTATAACAGGCGGAGAAGAGGATGGAGTCGATAATAGTCATGTGGATAACTCAAAATTATACACGCAACCTGATGAGGTTGCCTACGCTTATGAGGAATTAATGAAGGTTTCACCTCGTTTCACTATTGCTGCAGCTTTTGGTAATGTTCATGGCGTTTATAAACCGGGAAATGTGTTATTAACCCCTGTAATCCTGAAAAATTCCCAAGATTTTGTAAAACAAAAATTTGCTACTGGATACAATCCTATTGATTTTGTTTTTCACGGTGGATCAGGTTCTTCTGTCGAAGAAATTAGAGAAGCAATTGGATACGGTGTAATAAAGATGAATTTGGATACGGACTTACAATTTGCTTTCACAGAGGGAGTAAGAGATTACATCGCTAATAAACTACCTTACCTGCTTAAACAAATTGGTAATCCCGACGGCGCTGATTTACCTAATAAAAAGTATTACGATCCTAGAAAATGGCTTCGCGATGGAGAGTTAACCTTTATTGCTCGTTTAGAACAAGCATTCAGGGATTTAAATAACGTAAATACACTTTCTAAAACTTAGTAAAATATGAGTTGGTTCACAAGAAAAAAGGAAGGGATTACCACTTCCACGAGTGATAAAAAAGAAACTCCAGAGGGTTATTGGGTGAAATGTTCCAATTGCAAAACCCTGTATACTGCAGAGGAACTTGCTAAAAACAACGGTGTTTGTTCGAGGTGTTCGCATCATGAGCGTTTGACCGCTGCGCAATATTTCGATGTTATTTTTGACGATGGGAAATATACTGAACTCGATAAAAAATTAAGTTCTGGCGATCCGCTCGGATTTACCGACACTAAAAAATACACTGATCGCGTTGCTGCTTCCCAAAAAGCAACTGGTTTAGCAGATGCAATTCGAACTGCAAAAGGTAAGTTGGATCAAAACGACTTTATTGTCGCCGCAATGGATTTTTCATTTATTGGTGGTTCTATGGGAAGTGTAATGGGGGAAAAGATAGCTCGAGCAATTGATGAGGCGATTAAATTGAAAGCACCTTTTATGATAATATCCAAGTCGGGTGGAGCGAGGATGATGGAGGCTGGATTTTCACTAATGCAAATGGCAAAGGTTTCCGGTAAATTAGGTCAGTTAGCCGATGCTGGTTTACCTTACATTTCTTATTTAACAGATCCGACAACAGGAGGAGTTACCGCATCTTTTGCTATGTTGGGCGATATTAATATAGCTGAACCGGGTGCATTAATTGCTTTCGCTGGACCTCGTGTGGTGAAAGAAACGATAGGTAGAGATTTACCCGATGGTTTTCAAACTGCTGAATTTCTATTGGAACACGGTTTTTTAGACTTCATTGTCGATCGCACTGAAATACGAGCAAAATTAGCTACGTCCCTAAAATTCTTTCGAAACTAAATAGAAGAATATTAGTCAATAATTTAGCTTTTCAAACTTATTTTGAAAGGAAGTAAATTAGTTATTGATGTTTTTTAACGTTTTGAAATTTTATTCTTTGTGATCAATCGTTGGGAGGAGGATTTGAAACGATTAATAATATCCAATCGCTTTTTGGTGTGTTTCGTTTTACATTCTTCAACTCTTTTTCTCCAACGACTATAACTACTTGCTTTCAATTCTTTTCGCATTAAATTGCGCACGCCTTGCTCGTTTAGGCCGAACTGCGCTTTTATTGCGTCAAAAGGAGTTCGATCTTCCCAGGCCATCTCGATGATGCGGTCTGTATCTGCATCCGAAATAGTTAGTTGATCAGGGAGCAATTCTTTGGTTTTGTAAGCATTAACAGAAGGCAAATCGCTGTAATGGCAATAGTTTTCAGTCATTAGAAATGGTTTTACTTTCTTGGTTTGGTTTAGCGTATTGGTATCGGGCGAGCATTTCAATGGTGTAATAAGCATCAGTTCCACTAGACGCAAGTGTATTCACTGCCGCTAAGTCGACGAATCCATCGGGTTTTAAAATGTTTTCAGGCATGATTAGTTGGTTGATTTCGCCAACAATCAAGTGGGTTCCATTGCTTTTGATATCAATTTTTTCCTTAAATACCATACCGACTTTTACGATTGATTCGCCAACATAAGGTGCTATAAAATCATTGGAATATTCTTCGTTGAAACCAACTGCGTGGAACTCTGAAGTATCTTTTGGATAACGTGCTGACGTTTGATGCCCTTTACCCTCCATACCCAAGGTTAAAAAATTGATGGTGTAATGCCTCGTATCCAATATGTTTTTTAAGGTATGCCTTTCAACAAGGTCGGGACGAACAATGAATCCTAATAAAGGGGGATTAGACCCAACATGTATTAAAGAGTTAAATATCGCCAAGTTAGTCAGCCCTTTCGCGTCTTTGGTTCCTATTAAGCAAACGTTTTTAATTCCTGACAAGGAATTAAAAAATAGAGCTTTGTAACGTGATTCAAATGTATTAAAATCATAAGAAGTAAATAAAATTGATTTCATTTGAATTAAACAAAAATAAAAGTATAAAGTTTTCCTTTAAGCTTTTTTAACAGTCAACTCTTTTTTAGTTAGTTTTTGAATGAGTTTTACAAAGTTTTTCTCCGTCTGATCGCAAAAAGATACTGCAATACCCTTTACACCTGCTCTTCCTGTTCGACCTATTCGGTGAACGTATGTTTCTGGGATGTTTGGAATTTCATAATTTAACACCATTTCTAAGTCGTCGATGTCGATACCGCGTGCCGCGATATCTGTGGCAACAAGCACTTTAAGGTTTTTGTTTTTAAAATCATTTAATGCATTTTGACGTGCATTTTGAGATTTATTTCCATGAATTGCAGCTGATTTTATTTGCACTTTTTGAAGGAATTTCACCACTTTATCAGCCCCATGTTTGGTTCTAGTGAATACTAAAACTCTTGCCTCTGTAGGTTGTGCTTTTACTAACTCGATTAATAAATTTTTCTTTTCATCTGCATCAACGTGATAAATGTGTTGCTCAATTAAATCTGATGTGGAAGCAATCGGTGTAACCTCTACTAGTTTAGGGTTGGTTAAAATGGTATTTGCTAGACCAATAATTTCTTTCGGCATGGTTGCTGAGAAAAATAAATTTTGTCTCTTTTGCGGTAGTAATTTGATGATTTTTTTAATGTCATGAATAAAACCCATGTCAAGCATTCGGTCTGCTTCGTCGAGTACAAAAATTTCCAAGTCACTTAATTTAATAAATCCTTGCTGAATTAAATCCAGTAATCTTCCCGGTGTAGCCACTAGGATATCGCAGTGTGCTTTTAGTTGATTTACTTGAGCATGTTGCGATACACCCCCAAAAATAACAGCATGACGAATATTTAGTCCTTGACCGTACAGTTTGATACTTTCTCCAATTTGAATGGCTAATTCTCTCGTAGGTGTAACAATTAAGGAACGAATTTTACCGTGTTTTTTTCGCTCGGGTGATGCGTATAATAATTGTAAAATAGGAATCGAAAAAGCAGCTGTTTTTCCTGTTCCAGTCTGAGCGCAACCAATTAAATCATTACCGTTTAAAACGATGGGAATAGCTTTTTCTTGGATGGGCGTTGGGTTGGTGTAACCTTGATTTTCGATTGCGGTTAAAATCGTGGGAATGACCCCAAGTTGTTCAAATTTCATTAGAATTGTTTAAGATGATTTACAATTCCTGGGACAACTTTTTAATCAAAAGAACTGTATTTAAAGTGCAAAAGTACAACAATATTCAACTAATCCCATTAATTGGGACAAAAGTCTTGAAAGTGACTCTCTAGTTCATCGTGTCTCTCGACTCCGCTCGATCCACTTATAGCTCATCGAGCGGAGTCGAGATGAGCTAATTTTGGGTATAAAAAAACAAAGGACACAAGTTAAAATAGTAAAGTGGCTATTTTGTTTTGTCAATGGCAATTTATATCGTTTTAATGCTCTTTTTGATAAAACCCCCACTAATTTTTTACCTTTGTAATAAATATACTGATCATGAAAATCGAACAAATTTACACAGGATGTTTAGCGCAAGGTGCTTATTATGTGACTTCCGGTTCGGAGGCGATTATTATTGATCCCTTGAGGGAAATAAGCCCTTACATGAGCAGAGCCCAGGCAGATGGTGTAACGATAAAATATATTTTAGAAACGCATTTCCACGCCGATTTCGTCTCCGGTCATTTGGATTTAGCTAAAGCTACAGGTGCTCCCATTGTTTTTGGTCCTTTAGCTGATCCTCAATTTGCGTTTCATTCGGCCAAAGATGGAGAATTATTGGCTTTTGGAGATTGCTCTGTTCGGGTCTTGCACACACCAGGACATACCATGGAATCCACTTGTTATCTTTTAATCGACGAAAACGGATCAGAACACGCCTTGTTTTCCGGTGATACCTTATTCATTGGTGATGTTGGAAGACCTGATTTAGCACAAAAATCGGCCGCTATGACGCAAGAGGAATTGGCAGGTATACTATTCGATTCGCTGCGAAATAAAATCATGCCCTTGGCAGATCACATAATAGTATATCCTGCACATGGAGCTGGGAGTTCTTGTGGAAAAAATATGTCGAAAGAAACGTTTGATACTCTTGGGAATCAAAAAATGGTCAATTATGCCTTGAGGTCAGACATGGAGCGAACTGATTTTATTAAAGAATTGACAAATGGTTTATTACCGCCACCTAGTTATTTTGGAATGAACGTAGCGATGAATAAAAAGGGATATGATTCCATTCATGACGTAATGGCTCGTGGATTAAAGGCCTTAAGTCGGGACCAATTCACCTCATTGATGCCTGAAGCATTGATTTTAGATACACGCCCTGCTACCGAATTTGCTCAAGGATTTATTTCGGGAAGTATTTTTATTGGCTTGGAAGGTCAATTTGCTCCATGGGTTGGAGCTTTGATTCCCGATGTTGCACAGGAAATTATTTTAGTTACACCAGATGGCAAGGAAGAAGAAACGGTACGTCGTTTGGCTCGCGTTGGATACGACAACGTAAGGGGATATTTGGATGGGGGGATTCGTGCGTGGGACGATAGTCTTGATAGCATCGGCAGGGTAGAGG
Source organism: Chryseobacterium gleum (assembly GCA_945888625.1). Lineage (GTDB taxonomy): Bacteria > Bacteroidota > Bacteroidia > Flavobacteriales_D > Crocinitomicaceae > UBA952. The sequence goes on along the minus strand of CAMDAH010000013.1, from coordinate 12,124 downwards.
CCAGCGAGGTGGAACAAGGATTAACTGACAATGAACTTTTGATTGATGTACGGAAACCGGGTGAATACGAATCAGAGCATTTGGCAGATGTGCCAAGTATTCCCCTCGATTTTATAAATGAACGTATGGCCGAATTCCCTAAGGATAAAGAACTTGTGCTGCTTTGCGGCGGTGGTTACAGGAGCATGATTGCGGCCTCTATTCTAAAAGCTCGTGGCTTCGAAGGAATAAAAGACGTTATTGGCGGTTATGCTGCTTTGGCGAAAACTAACCTTCCTAAAGTAACAGTCGCTTGCGCCTCAACTCAATCTTAAGTTTCGCTTTTAAAACTAATGGCAGCTCTTCATCTTAGACTAATTCCTGTTTATTTTCGTCGCGTTTGAATATTAAATCCAAGTCCTGCGCTTATCCCTACTTGTGCTGTGGAAATAGAGGAACTTTCTGGATTATTCCGAATAGAGGAGTTATTCCAATTGATTTCTGCAAAAAAATGAAAGTAAGGCGAAACATACAAACAAGTTCCAGCTTTCAGGTTAATTGAAGGATTAACGGAATAGCGCGGTGTTGGATAGGCTATGGTAGCTCCGATTTGGGTATAGGTGATGCCGGGTTGAATGTGCAAGGTGTGTTTCCAATTTTTCTTTCCAAGTTGATAGCCGAATCCGGCGTAAATGGCTGTGTAGTTTTGCGGCATGTTGAGGTGATTAAAAACAAATCTGCCAACACCAGGGATGTATTGAAAAATATCTCCCCGGATACTAATTCTTTCCTCTACGATATATTCAAGGTAACCATTAAGCATTGCTGAGGTAGAATAAGCCCTGTAAAAATTTGTAGGTGCGATGGTTGCACTGGCCTTGAGTAAACCAGCTTGGTAATGAATGGGTCTAGATTGGCTCAATGAACAAAGTGAAGTCATCAAGGCCAATAGCAGCATTATTTTCCCCATAATCGAGCAATTTTATAGTTTAAACTCAAGGTGAGGAGCAGGTGACCGGCTAAATCTTGTCCTTTTTCTTCGCTTAATACTAAGGTTTGAGTCGAGAAATTATAGTCCGAATGAAGGTGTTTTCCCAAATGAACCATGTATTGGCCACTCAGTGAGAGGTCGAAGCGCGGACCAAGCTCAAAATGATTGCCGATACCGGCTTGTATTGCTGAGCTCCAGCGATCTGCAAAAATGTCCTTGTTTGCTTTGGATTGAATGGATGTGTAGTCGAAACAATGTCCAGCGATAATGTAAGGTCTTAACGTGAGTTTGTGATCCTTGCTTTTGTAATAAGCTTGGTAGGCTAGAGGATAATACATGACACTCCAGCCAATGTGGTAGTCGGTCCGAAAGGCATAGTTTAAAATATCGCTCGTTAAATAATCGAAAAACCACTCGCTGTTTAGATCTTCTGCAAACCGTAAACGGAATTGACCCCCAACTCCTTTTCCGCTCATCTCATTGGTTTCTTCGTTAAAAAGACTCAAGGAAGATCGAAGGCCCAATGAAAGCATGCCTCCTGTTCTTGATTTTTCAGGCTTTTGGGCAAGAAAGCCTGTTGTTAAAAACACTAAAAATAAGAGTGAAACAGTTTTCATACATCAATTGAATCGACAAATCAAAGGTATTAAAATTTCAACCATAGGAAACAAAATGCGTATCTTCGCTTTTTAAAAGATAAAAATGCGTGTTTATTTAGATAATGCAGCAACTACACCAATGGCGCCAGAAGTTATAGCGGCAATGGTTGATGTTTATCAAGAAAATTTTGGTAATGCCTCTTCCACGCATTATTATGGTCGCAATTCGAAAGCTTTATTAGAAACTTCTCGGCGCTCCATTGCGGCCTGGTTGAATTGCCATTCATCAGAACTTATTTTCACTTCGGGTGGAACCGAAGCAGATAACATGGCGCTACTTACTGCTGTAGAAGACCTAGGCGTTAAACGAATCATCACCACGAAGATTGAGCACCATGCGGTAGGTCATACGGCTGAAGCGATACATAAAAAATACGGCACCACCATTACTTATTTATCTGTAGACAGTCTTGGCAATATCGATTTGAGTGAACTTTCTGAACACTTAGCCGATAAAATTCCCACCTTGGTTTCCTTGATGCATGCCAATAATGAAATTGCTACCCTGATTCCACTCAAAGCAGTGGCGAAAATTTGCCGAGAAAACGGCGCTTATTTTCATTCGGATACTGTTCAAACCATGGGACATTATTCGTTTGATTTAAAAGAACTAGATATCGATTTTATTACCTGTGCGGCACATAAATTTCATGGGCCAAAAGGAGTTGGTTTTCTTTATGTCAATAAAGCGACCAAAGTGGCCCCTTTTATTTATGGCGGTGCGCAAGAACGTGGATTACGAGGTGGCACAGAAAACATCGCTGGAATTGTAGGTTTATCAAAAGCATTTGATTTAGCTTACGAGAATCTAGCCGCTCATCAGGCCCATGTACAAGGTTTAAAAACGTATATGATTGAACAATTGACGGCTACGATAACAGGTATTTCATTTCATGGTGAAACATCCTATGAGAAAGCGCTATACACGGTACTCAACGTTTGCTTCCCACCAACAGAAAAAGCGTCCATGGTATTATTTACCCTAGATTTAAAAGGGATTGCGGTAAGTGGTGGAAGTGCTTGTTCATCGGGCGCCTCGACAGGTTCTCATGTTTTGAGCGGAATAATGGCTGATATGACTAGGCCAAATGTTCGTTTTTCCTTTTCCCATTATACCACGAAAGAAGAAATTGATTACACCATAGAACAGGTTAACATTATATTTCAAACCATCCTGGTTTAGCACATGTCACATAAAGGTAAAAAAGTCCTCTTTTTATGTTCTTGGTATCCTAACCGAAAAAACCCAACGCTTGGTAATTTCGTTCAGAAACATGCAGAGGCGGCTTCCCTCTTGAATGAAGTGGTTGTATTAGCGATTATTGCTGATGAGACGATTAATTCGTTAGAAGTAGTTAAAAATAGGAGGGGGGAAATGAACGAGGTATTAGTTTACTTTCCAAAAAAGAAGGCTGGCTTTTTATCATTCTCCAAGTTAAGGTCATTTTTATCTTACAGAAAGGCTTTTGACATTGGCATGAAGAGAGTTGCCCAACTTGTTGGTTCCCCGGATATTGTTCACCTAAATGTTATTTATCCGCTTGGCTATTTTGCTTTGAAATTTAAGAAAAAAACAGGAACTCCTTTAGTCATAAGTGAACATGCTAGTGGCTTCCAAAATGGATCAAATTCGTATTCTCGAACAGTCATTTGGATGGCGAAGAAAGTCCTCAATGTCTCGGATTGCGTGATGCCTGTTAGTAAAGATTTAGGGAATAGATTAAAACAACTATCTCCCAACATCACCATTAAGGTGATTCCAAATGTGGTGAATGAAAGTATTTTTATTCCTTCTGAAGAACTTGATATCACCAATAAATTTGTTCATATTTCAAATGCTTTTGAGCCTGCGAAAAATCTCTTGGGTATCATCAGAACTGTAAAGCAATTGAGTAGGGAAAATGCTAAGTTTTCATTCCATATTATCAGCGATGGCGATGTTTCTAAAGCACATCAATTGGTGCGTGAATTAGGCGTGTTGAACTCCTTTGTCTTTTTTTATCCTACGATGACAACACAAGAAATTGCTGATTTTTTAAAGACATGTCGAGCCCTTGTGTTATTTAGCAATTTTGAAAATTTCCCCTGCGTCATTCCTGAAGCTTTTATGGCTGGAATTCCAGTAATTGCTACCGCTGTCAATGGGATACCTGAATATGTAAATGAATCGAATGGAATTCTAATTCAAGCTAAAGACGAAGCGGGCTTGTTGGCAGCATTTAAATCCTTAATTGATTCTCAGCCATTTCATAAGGAAAAATTAAGGGCCTATGCAATGGAGCATTTTAGCTATCCGGCCGTTGGGAATCAGTTGGATGAAATTTATAAAAATTTATAGTGCTTAACTTTGAACGATTGAATGTCCTCCATTTATTCTTGGTTTTGAATTACCGAAAGGTGAAATTCCGCTGAATAAGGTAACTAATAATTGCGACAATTACAGAGGCTATTACGTTTGAAATAGAGGCATAGACTCCGAAGACTTCTATAAGTAGCCGAAGAATGCAATAACTCGTTACGAAAGAGATGAGGGCACTTATTCCATAGCGGAACAATTGCACCCTTCCTTTTATTTCGCTTTCGGTAAAAACGACATACTTTAATAAGGTAAAACCAATTATAAATGAAATTCCAAAGCATATTGCAGCACTAATCGTGTAGGCATTAACGGCCATGTTAATAAGCGGAATCGTCCATTTTTGTTGTTGAAATAAATAGTTATAGAAAAGATAAAATAATACCCAACTCAAGACCATGTTTGAGGCACCACAAACGGCATAATAGTAGGTGGTTTTACTAAAAAACTTTTTGAAAATAGGATAAAATAGATCCAAAAAAGATCGCAGTAAATTCGGTAAGGTTTTTAATTTAGTCATTTCCCAATTGGATGTTTACTTCGTAACCAGTGTGTCTTCTAATATTAATTACCCTGTTTCCATCTATGTATAAATATTGGCCACGAATTCCGCTTAATGTCCCTTGTATAGTAGGCGTTGTGTCCAAATTCATTGATGTTAATGTCGAAGGATATTCTTTCACTGGGTAATTAAAGCTAAGAATGGCTTCATCTTCCGTAAAATAAACAGCAAGATCAGTTGGTAAAAGTTCTTGAGCTATCCATTTTTCTTCCACTAAATCGATGGAACCATCACGAATATCCTTCAACATATTTTGCCAGTTTGTTTTGTCGTCATAGGCTTCTTTCAAAGCAACTTCGATGATTCCAGCTGTATATCGATTGGGAGTTTCTGCTAATATAATGGCGGATTGTGCCCCTTGGTCAATCCATCTTGTTGGAATTTGCGTGTTGCGTGTAATTCCAATTTTCACTTTGTCAGTTGCGGCAAAATAGACAAAATGTGGCTGGTTGTGATTTCGCTCTTCGTATTCAACATCGCGCCCTTTTCCTAAATGTGCTTCGCATAATTCAGGATTTATAATGCAGGGGCTTGCCTCGGGCGCTTCGTTGAAGCACTTGTAACAAAATCCTTGACCAAATGATTTATCGGTAATTTTACTACAACTAGAACAGATAATTTTCCCAAGGTACTGCAATGTAATTTGCTGTCCAATAAAGTCATTTAAACACACCTTTTCATCGTTCAGTTTAATGAAATAGAGTACTTCATCTCCTTGCTCAGTGTGTAGCTTTTCTAAAATAGTTTTCATTCTTTGGGTAAGATATTCATTTTCTCTGCAAAATGGTAGCAATAATCCCTTAAATCTTCTGCCATTAGATTCTCCCCGGTTGCTTTTTCAAAGGTGTCAGACATGGATAATAATGTTTGATGAAAAAATTGTTTCATTTCCTCCACCGACATGTCTGGTGTCCATAAGTCAATTTTGAGTGTGTTTTTATCTTTTTTATCCCAAATAGACAATAGAAATGCCTCTGCTTCTTGGGGAGTTGAGCCATTGTCTTCTGCATTCCACTTAATGGAAACGGGAAGTTTGTTAGGGTTCAGACCTATGTTAATGAGTATATCGGATGTTTTGGTGATTTCTTTATTCATATTTAATTATTCTGGTTCGTAGGACTGTAAAATAGTATTGTAAGGCATTGAAATTAATTTTTCTAAGCTAATATCTTCTTTATCCATGTATTGTTTTACCATTTGATAGCCTAAAAATTGTCCCATTCGATCTGGGCTTTCTTTGGGTAAACCAGTTGAAAAAGGGCCTTCGTGTAATAAGTTTTGCTTGGGTTCATCTGAAGTAACAAATAACAATTCTTCTTTCACAAGGTATTTCCAAAAAGAGGCTTCGTTATTTACAGCCCATTCATGGTCTTTTTTCGAATAGCGAACAATGATGTTGTCTTCTAGTTCCGGCAAACAAGCGTGTGTTATGAATAGTAATTTCCCCCATCGAATCATTTCGCTTGCGTAGTTTTCATTAGTTTCATTGATGTAATGTGCCATCAGCCAGCTTAAAAGGACATCCCTCGTAAGAAATTGCTTGTCCATTCCAACTTTTATCCAATCGTAAAACTGATTACCCGGCAACTCCTTAATCACTTTTTCTTTTTCCCCTAAATAGCGATCCAATCCAATGGCGATAAAATAATCTGAGCTATTAGCACTTGCTGTAAAAAGCGAGTTGATATAAGCTATACGCAGTGGTAAATTTCCTTTTGGAAAATGGTATTTTAAGCGTTTAAATGCGTCGCGTAATTCTACTTCTTTTCTTTCTTTAATTGAAAATTGTTTGGCAATGGTTTTTTCTAATCGTTGGATGTATTTATCTTGAAAAAACAAGGAAATTCCATTCTGAAAGGCCGTATCTGATGAGGTTTTGATGTGGTAACAATACTCAAGATTATAATTAAATAAATCAGCATCTTTTTTCAGGAATTCATTTTTCTTTTTTAGTAATGCGCCGCCATGGGTCGTGTAAAGAATAGAATCAAGGTTAATAAATTCGAGTGGGAGGGAAATATTTTCTATATTTACATGGTACTTATTTCTGTTGCACGAAGAAAGAAATGCTAGAAAGAGTATAAATAGGCATGTAGTAACACTTTTCATTATTAATTATTAATTTTGTTCAAATTTAATCATAAAAAAGACCTCATGAAAAATCCTTCTACTTTTTATAAAATTTCATTAGTTGTTATTTTATTCTTTACTATTCATATTATCAATGCTCAATCTGTATCTGCTAAGAAAATACAAGCAGGAATGACTGGTAATTTTGGTTTGAATTTTCAAAAGATGGGAAGTAATAAGATGAGTAATAATGGCGTTGGCACCGATTTGTCCGTAGGCGTTATCATTCATACAAGTTTCAAAAATTCAACAAATCTTGGTTTAGCTACGGGTTTAGAATTTGATTTTGAAACATTAAAGTATAAAGCAGGTGACAGTGCTGTTTTTTATAATTACACGGATAATCAAATATTGGGACAAGATGAGGCGGGTGGAACTTCTTATCAACTAATTGAACGACAAATTAAACCTGTTTATGTCACCATTCCTTTAATGTTACTTTTTAGAACAGAGCCTATCGGAGACTGGAGGTATTTTGGAAAATTTGGTTTGCGCAATAGTTTTTTGGTTTCCCAAAAGATTAATGATAAAGGTATTGATGCAGTGTCTGGTCTAGCAAAAGAAAACGTTTCCATGAAATCATTTGGTGAAACTTTTTTCTACAAAGGATCTATCGGCTTTTCAGCAGGGGCAGAATGGAATTTTGTAGGCACCACTACCTTAGTTCCTGAAATTGGCTTTTTCTATGGCTTAACTCCAATGCACTTTCGCTTCAGTGATAAAAATTATACCTTATCTAATAACTCAGGTACTTATTTTTATACCAAATCGAAGCAAAACCAATTGCTATTAAAGATTTCTATTCTATTTTGATACCATATTTTGGATAAATTAATTGATCATATTGTTTCTTGGCTAAAGGAATATGCCCTAAATGCCCGCATGGATGGTTTTGTAGTTGGTATTTCTGGGGGAATAGATTCTGCAGTTACCTCTGAATTATGCGCCATGACCGGATTAAAAGTAATCGCCATTAATTTGCCCATACATCAATCTACGCAAGAATACAATCTAGCTAACAAACACTTAGTTTACCTTAATTCGAAATATAAAAACAGTAAAGAATTGGAGATTAATTTAAGTGACTTATTCTCACAATTTGAAACGTCCATGCCTTCCGATTGCAAGAATAATAGTTTAAGTATGGCAAATTCACGATCACGGCTCAGAATGACAACTTTATACGCTGTTGCTCAAACCAATAATTGTCTTGTTGCGGGAACTGGTAATAAAATCGAAGATTTTGGAATAGGATTTTATACGAAGTATGGCGATGGTGGCGTTGATCTTAGTCCAATTGCCGACCTATCAAAATCGCAGGTTTGGGCAGTTGGGAAACACGTAGGAATTCTTCCTGAGATTCTCGAAGCTAAACCAACAGATGGTTTATGGGGCGATGGAAGAAGTGATGAGGATCAAATCGGAGCTAGCTACCCAGAATTAGAGTGGGCGATGGAATTCAATGGAGAAGAAACTACTTTATCAGATAGGCAGAAGCAAGTGTTGGAGATTTACAGGACCTTTAACCGAATCAATCAGCATAAAATGTTGCCGATTCCGGTGTGTAAAATTCCAAACGATTTAATAGCCTAAGCTTCGGGTGCTAATCTTACAACGATTCCATCGATTTCTTCAGACAGCTGTATTTGACAACCCAATCGGCTATTCGGTTTTACAAAAAATGCTTGATCTAACATGTCTAGCTCTGCGTCGCTTTGATCATTCAAGGTGGTATCTGATTCCAAATAACATTGACAGGTTGCACACATAGCCATTCCTCCGCACTCGCCTAAAACGGGTAGTTCATATGCTTTGCAAAGCTCCATAATATTCATACTCATATCCGTAGGGCCAACTAATTCATGCGAATTGCCTTCCCGATCAATTATTGTAACTTTTATCTCACTCATGTGGCTAATTGTAAATACGCAGTAAATTTAAACCGTTGAATTGGGTAGCATATTGTCTCAGTCCGAATTGTGAACCAGAAATGGCCCCCCCATCATACAAAGAAAATAGGGCACTGCTACAAGTATCTTTTAATTGCAGGAAATTATCTTGGTCCGGAAAAAGAGGCAGAAAACAAGTCCCGTTTGGATCCATGGGAGAATGACGATCAAAAGCAACAAATTCATCGAGTGATCTTCTATATACGATAATACCTCTTGACCCTCCTAAAACGTAAACCCAAGATCCAACACCTTGCAATGGATAGTAACTTGGCAAATTAATGTCGATGGTCATATCAAAAGGAATGCTTGGAACTGGATTTTGATTGTTCTTTCCACATGAACTTACAAAGAATATTAGCGATAAAGTAATAACAAAAGCAATTTTCATAACACAAATTTACGTAAAGTAAACAAAAACGAACAAGCTCAGTATTAATTTTGCTTCAACATGATGGCTTCCCATTCCTCCATCAATTTTGACAATTCATTTTTTTTATTTTTATGATTTTCCAAGGCAGTATCAAATCCATCTTCACCGTAGCTAAGATTGCCGAGCAGCGTATTTAATGTGATTATTTCACTTTCTAGGACTTCAATTTTTTTTTCAATGATTTGTATTTCTTTAGCTAAAGCCTTACTTCCTTCATCGGTTTTATTCACTTTTAGCGTTTTGCTTTTACTGGCATTTTGTTGTGGAAGCTGGTCTAATTTAAGTTTATTTTCGTTTTTGTAACTTAAGTATTCGTTAAGTGAAAAGTGGTGGATTTTAAGATTTTCATTTTCAATGTCCCATATCCTGTTCGTTAGCCCTTCCAAAAATTCACGGTCGTGCGAAACAACAATAAATGTACCTGCATAATTGATTAGGGCTGATTTCAATATTTCCTTACTCTGCATATCCAAATGATTTGTTGGTTCATCCAAAATAATAAAGTTAGAGGGGCTAAGCAGCAACTGACAAAGAGCTAGTCGGGTGCGCTCTCCACCAGATAAAACGCTCACTTTTTTTTCAACAATTTCACCTGAAAATAAAAACGCACCGAGAATGGTTCTTAAATTTTTTCGTAGCTCACCTTTTGCAATATGATCCACTGTTTCATAAACTGTTAGACTTGTATCTAATTTTTCGGCCTGATCTTGTGCAAAATAAGCAAGATTTACGTTGTGCCCATTGGTTACATCGCCCTCAAAATCGATTGATCGCATGATGGCTTTTAGCAATGTTGATTTTCCAACCCCATTTGGACCTAATAGTGCTATTTTCTCACCTCGTCCCACAGTTAAATTAACCTGTTTAAAGAGCGTTTTGTCACCATACGACTTTCCAAGATTACTCATCTCCAATACCCATTTACCTGGTTGAACGCTTAGAGGAAACGAAATTCGGATGCCGCTGTAGGATTCCTTTTCTATTTCTATTCGCTCGGTTTTATCAAGTTTTTTAATTAACGATTGTGCAAACGCGGCTTTAGATTGCTTTGCCCTAAATTTATTGATGAGTTCCTCTGTATGTTTAATGTCTTTGTCTTGTTGTTTTTTCGCTTGTTCTAAGCGTCCCATTTCCTCTTCACGAATAGACTTATACTTGGTATATCCATAAGGAAAGTCGAATATTTTATGCATGCTTATTTCCAAGGTTCTTTGTGTAACATTATCGAGGAAAAATCGATCGTGAGAGATAATGATAACAACACCGTCAAATCGCTGAAGGTACGTTTCAAGCCATCCAATTGACAAAATGTCCAAGTGATTGGTTGGTTCGTCAAGCAGTAAAATATCGGGCTGATTGACTAAAATTCGAGCTAACTCTGCGCGCATCTTCCACCCCCCTGAAAATGTATTTAGGCTTTTGTGAATGTCTTTAGTGCTAAAACCAAGTCCGTTTAAGGCTGTCATTATTTTTTCTTCCCACTGAAAGCCTTCAATTAATTGAAACTCATGATTTTTTTCGCTTAACTCATCAAGTAACTCGGCATAATGGTCGCTTTCATAGTCTGTTCTAACAATTAATTCATTATTTATTTCATCTAGTCTTAATCGAATAAAATTTATTCTTTCGTTAGAACAATTGAGGTATTCAAAAACACTTTTATTTGAATCGATTACAATGTCTTGCGTTAAATATCCTAAGATAGTTCCTTTGGGCAAATGAACATTTCCTTCGCTAGGTTTAGTTCTTCCGGATAAAATTTTTAGCAATGTAGATTTGCCTGCGCCGTTTTTTCCTACTAGTCCAACTTTATCGCCTTTATTGATTTGTAAACTTACTTGTTGAAATAAATGTCCTTGTGGTAAAAAATAGCCAAGCTTTTCTAAATTAATCATCTACAAAAGTATTTAAACTTTTATGCTTAAGGGGTGTTTTAACTTAAAATTCACATTGATAACAAATTCAATTTCGTTTATTTTGAGATTATCTCACAAATTATGCCTATATTTAGCAACTAATTTTTAAAAACAAAAGAAAAAAATGGGAAGACCACCTACTCGGCCGGCAAGACTTAAAAACGGTTTCTACATTGAAATCAAATCTCAAGGGTCAGGATCGATATTGATTAGAAGAGATACAAAAGAACAAATGTTAATGGCGGCAGAAGATTATTCGCGATCCAAAACTGTTATTATTCGGGGAGAGATGCTAAATGATAAATGGGTAGCTAGTTAATTATTATGACCGATAAAAATAATGTTCAATACCGCTTTCCATTGTGGATTGCGGTATTTTTTTTACTACTTACCCTAGTGCCCTTTGGCGTATTTTTTAATCTAATTTTATTAGCTAAAACAGCAGGTATACTTGCAACAATTTTACTAATCATTGCGATACGTTATTGGTTTTACGTAGCCAAACGTAGAAATAAAAAAGTGGATAGAGTAATTTTGAATACGAATGACACTTTCGACCTGTTGCATTTGTTCCCTGTCTTAAATTTTTGGTCAAAAAGTGACATGCAAATTCTTAAAGATAGAATAGGTATTCTTTTGGCTAATCACACATTAGTTATTTTGGATAATAACGAAGTAAAGTTAATATCTAAAAAAGAAGCGCTAAAGTTTGCCTGTTTTTTTGTTTTTTTATCATTAGATAATGAAACAGCTATTCAAAATGCCGAACGTTTTGTGTTAGTGCCCGACAAAAATGCCAGGATTGAGGATTCTACCTGCTACATATCGATCGATACAATGGAATCATGTTTAGAAAAATGTAAATCTGCATTAAAATCTTTTAGTTCGGTTAGTGGATTAATGATTGATAACCCAGATTTAATACAATTCAAGCGTACTTTAACACCAGCGATTTAATCGTATCTAGTTGGTTTTTATTACTATTATTTTTTAAATTTTTTTCAGCTATTTTTTTTTCAATAAAAGATTGTTAGAATAAAAAAAGTAGTTACCTTTGCACCCCGCAATTGAGGAAAGCGTTTCTTATGTGGTTTTAATTTAGGGTTAAAAAAAGGGATTAACCTCCTATTAGAACAGATGGGGTTTGAA
>CAMDAH010000012.1 GCA_945888625.1 Chryseobacterium gleum | reverse complement strand
GGTGGATTTCTACTCGCTATTCTCTTTGAACATCTTTTACCTGAATTATATGAAACAGGGAATGCCACAATTGGCATCTGGATTTTATCTGGTTTTCTCATTCAATTAATTCTTGAGTATTTCTCTGGAGGGATTGAGCATGGCCACGTGCATGTTAATAAAGGGCAGGCGCTACCTTGGACCTTGTTCTTTTCCTTATCCATTCACTCAATTATTGAGGGAATTCCCTTGGGGAATCATTTTGCAGGATTAGATTCTATACACGGACATGTAAATTATGAATCATTATTTTGGGGGATTGTCTTTCATCAAATTCCTGTTGCCATCGCTCTAATGACGCTGTTGCTAAACACGAATATATCTAATTTCAAAGCTTGGCTTATCTTACTATTGTTTGCCATCATGACGCCAATAGGCCTAATGGTAGGATTGTACATTACTCCGGGCGATTTGGGTGTGAATTACCATATGATTTTAGGGGTTGTGATCGGTATGTTCCTGCACATCTCAACCACTATTATCTTCGAAACATCGGAAAACCACAAATTCAATTTTCTTAAGTTGGTTAGTATTGTAATCGGGGTAAGCCTGGCTCTTTTTCTTTATTAATTATTGAATATCGAATAGGTCTTTCACGCCAAAGGAGCGATTGATTGAAAATCCTTCGGCATATTTTACACCACTTGGTCTGCCTAAACTAATCATGCGTCCTTTTAAGAAATCAAAAAATTCTTCACCAGAAATTGGGGTATTTGCTTCGGTTGAATTTGGATCGTAAAACTGCGATGAAAAACAGTTAATTACGTTTATTTTTTGTTCAATAAATTCACTCACATCCAAAGTAACGTCTGGTTCAATGTAATAGTCTTGAATATAATGGAGCACTAGACGCGGTCGAAATGCTTGTTGCATTGTTCCTTCGTCTTGCGTTTCAATTTTACTAAGTCCAGAGAGAAAACATGCGTCAGCGACTAATTTTGCGGCTTTTGCATGGTCGGGATGCCTATCGACTAAGGAATTAGCAAGCACTATTTCAGGTTGGAACCGACGAATCTCCGAAATTATTTTTCGTGTATATTCTTCATTGTTTGTAATAAAACCGTCTTTAAACCCTAAATTTTTTCTTACGCTCAATTGGAGTGCTTTTGCAGCATTTTTAGCTTCAATTTCTCGCGTTTCCGCAGAACCACGGGTTCCGAGTTCTCCACGTGTTAGATCAATTATCCCCACTTTTTTCCCTTCTTGAACATACCTGAGCAAGGTTCCCCCACAAGAGATTTCAACGTCATCAGGGTGTGCAGCAAAAGCTAGGATATCTAAGTTCATATTTTCTCGGTGCTATAACTTTCTACGCTTGGACAAGAACAAATTAAATTCCGGTCACCATAAGCATTGTCAACTCGTCGCACTGGGGCCCAATATTTCCACTCTTTCAAGTAGGGTAGAGGATAAGCTGCCTCCTGTGGCGTGTATGGGTATTCCCAATTTTTATTGATAATACAGTCCGCTGTGTGTGGTGCATTTTTAAGTAGGTTATTTGTTTTATCAGCATAACCATTTTCTATTTCCTTAATTTCCGATCTTATTTTTATCATCGCGTCAATAAAGCGATCTAACTCTTCCTTGTCTTCTGACTCAGTTGGCTCAATCATCAAGGTACCCGCTACAGGAAACGAAACAGTTGGTGCATGGAAATTAAAATCGATTAATCGTTTTGCCATATCAGCCACTTCCACTTCAGCAGTTTGTTTGAAAGCGCGGCAATCTAAGATCATTTCGTGTGCTACCATTCCGTGTTCACCTTTGTATAAAATATCATAGTGGTCTTTCAGTTTGCTCGCTATGTAATTGGCGTTTAGTATCGCAATTTCAGTTGATTCTCTTAATCCAATAGCACCTAACATCTTAATGTATCCGTATGAAATTAACAGTATGAGGGCACTTCCAAAAGGAGCGGCAGAAATTGCGTTTATGGCGCTTTCTCCTCCTGTTTTTATTAACGGATTACTTGGGAGAAAGGGTGCAAGGTGGGCGGCTACACCAATTGGACCCATACCTGGACCTCCTCCTCCGTGTGGGATTGCAAAAGTTTTATGAAGATTTAGGTGGCAAACGTCAGCTCCGATGATGCCTGGATTTGTTAACCCAACTTGTGCATTCATATTTGCTCCATCCATATAAACTTGTCCTCCATGACTATGTATAATTCCAGTTATCTTTTGAATGTCTGCCTCAAATACACCATGAGTAGATGGGTAGGTAACCATCAATCCTGCTAATACATTGGAGTTTTCTGTTGCTACTTTTTCCAATTCTTCGATGTCAATGTTTCCATTTAAATCACATCCTGTAACAATCACCTCAAATCCTGCCATGACAGCAGAGGCGGGATTCGTACCGTGCGCCGAAGATGGAATAATAATTTTCTTCCGCTGAAAGTCGCCATTCGCTTCATGAAATGCTTTGATGACCATCAATCCTGCGTACTCTCCCTGAGCACCCGAATTGGGTTGTAAAGACATGGCAGCGAAGCCAGTACAAGCACACAAGTCGCGTGCTAGTTCTTCTAACATTTCATAATATCCGCTCGCTTGATCAACTGGCGCAAAGGGATGCATATTGCAAAACTGTGAATTGGTAATTGGGATAAGTTCCGATGCTGCATTGAGTTTCATGGTACAAGAGCCAAGCGCAATCATACTGTGAACAAGGGATAAGTCCTTATTCTCCAATCGCTTTAAATAACGCATCATTTTGGATTCTGAATGGTAACGACGAAACACCGGGTGCGTTAAAATCGGTGTCACTCGGATCAATGAATCGGGAATACTATTACTAACAATGGTCGAACTAGGATGATCGCTTCCTTTTAATTCAGCAAAAATGGCAAGTATCTCATTAACGTCCTGCAAGGTATGTGGCTCGCCAAAACTTATAATTACTTTATCGTCGAGAAAATAATTGAAGTTAAATGATTTGTTTTCTGCAAGTACTTTTAATTTATTCTTGTCAACACCATGTACACATACGGTATCAAAAAAATAAGGTGATGCTAGCTCATACCCAAGTGCCTTCAAGCCGGAAAAAGTTGACTTCGCAAGGTGATTGACATGCTCAGCAATTTCTTTTATTCCTTGAGGGCCATGGTATACAGCGTACATACTGGCCATAACCGCTAATAGTGCTTGAGCTGTACAAATATTTGACGTCGCTTTGTCTCGTTTTATATGTTGTTCTCTTGTTTGTAGTGCCATACGCAGCGCTAAATTATCATCGGCATCTTTTGATACACCAATAATTCTTCCTGGCATTGTTCGTTTGTACACTTCTTTTGAACTGAAGAAGGCAGCATGTGGGCCACCAAATCCCATAGGTACACCAAAGCGTTGAGAGGATCCGAAAACTACATCTGCGCCCATTTCTCCGGGTGGCTTCAACAAGGCAAGCGCCAACAAATCAGATGCAACAGCAACCTGAACGCCATTTGCCTTACAGCCGGAAATGAAAGGACCAATATCATTAATCTCGCCCAAAGCAGTAGGATATTGGATAAGAGCTCCAAAACACTTGTCGCTCACTTGTTGAAAATCTTTGTTTCCAATAATAAGATCGATACCCAGATTAAGCGCTCTGCCCTGAACAACTTCGATTGTTTGTGCAAAGCAATCTGCCGAAATGAAAAAAGAATTTTTACCCGAGTTAATATCGCTTTTTGATCGTGAATTATAAAACATAATCATGGCCTCAGCAGCTGATGTCCCTTCGTCTAGCAAAGAGGCGTTGGCAATTTCCATTCCTGTTAAATCCAATACCATGGTTTGAAAGTTTAACAACGCTTCGAGACGGCCTTGTGCAATTTCTGCTTGATAGGGCGTATAAGCAGTATACCATCCTGGGTTTTCTAATATATTTCGCAGAATAACAGAGGGCACAATTGTTTCATAATAACCTAAGCCAATGAAAGATTTTAACACTTTATTTTTACTGCCAAGTTCAGTAATATGAGTTAAGTATTCGGCTTCACTCATCGCCTCAGAGACATTCAAAGCTGAATAAAATCGAATATTTGCAGGGATCGTTTTATCGATAAGCGAAGCAATGTTTTCAACTCCGATGGAAGCTAACATAGCGGTTTTTTCTTGCTCGTTTGGTCCGATGTGTCTTTTAGAAAAATGGGAATGCATGATAAATAATTTAATGTGTCAAAGATACGTTCAAAATTTGAACGAACAACACTATAACAATAAGCGTATAAAAGTGTTTTGATGGAAATCAAAAAGCACTAACGGCATGTAAACACTAACACTTAATCACTAATCGACGTAGCTTAATTTTAACATGTTAGTACCGCCCATGTCTTCGATTGGAATAGAAGCAATATTGATCACCAGATCTCCTTGGGTTAAATAACCATCATTTTTCATAATGTACTTTATATCCGCAATGGTATGGTCGGTTGAAATGTGTTTATTGTAATAAAAGGCTCGAACACCCCAAAGAAGATTCAATTGGGTGAGAATACTTCTGTTGCTTGTAAAGATGAAAATTTCGGTGTTAGGACGTTGTGATGCAATTTTGTAGGCTGTGTACCCTGAAAATGACATAGTAATAATCGCCTTTGCTTCAACGCGTTGGCTTAGACGACAGGCGTTAAAGCAAATAGAATCAGAAATAAACCTTTCGCTTTTAGGATTTGGTAATTCCTCCTTATTATAGACGGCACCATTCGTTTCCATTTCCTTAATAATATTTGCCATTGTGCGGATTACTTCAACCGGGTATTTACCCACCGAAGTTTCTCCCGAAAGCATCACGGCGTCTGTTCCGTCAAGTACTGCATTCGCAACATCATTTACCTCTGCTCGAGATGGAGACATATTATTTATCATGGACTCCATCATTTGGGTTGCGACAATAATGGGTTTCGCTTTACGCACACATTTATTAATTAGCATTTTTTGAATTAGCGGAACATTTTGGTAGGGAATTTCTACCCCTAAATCACCCCGTGCCACCATCAAACCATCGCTCTCCGTTATGATGTCGTCAATATTATCAAGCGCTTCCGGCTTTTCTATTTTCGCAATTACTTTTGCTTTTGCGCCTCTCAATGTGATGCGATGCTTTAGTTCGATTATGTCTCTTGCTGATCGGACAAATGATAATCCTATCCAATCGACTTCGTTATCGAGCGCAAATTCTAAGTCCATTTGGTCTTTTTCAGTTAGAGAAGGCAATGAAATACTTGTATTTGGAAAATTGACTCCTTTTTTTGAAGAAAGTATTCCACCTTGTATAATCTTGCACTTAATTTCCGATTTACCATTACTACTAATCACCTCTAACATTATCTTTCCGTCGTCAAGTAAAATTTTTTCTCCTGCAGAGACATCTTGCGGTAATTTGGTATAATTGATGGAAAATTGCTTTGCATTTCCGACTATTTTTTCTGTAATAATGTTGATTTCCTTCCCGGGCTCAAGTAAAACGCCATTGTTCTCCATTTCATTGGTCCTAATTTTGGGCCCTTGTAAATCTGCCAAAATAGCCACATGAAGACCAAGTTCTTCATTTAATTCTCGGATTATTTTAATTGAATTTGCATGATCATCATAGGCGCCATGAGAGAAATTTAAACGACACACATTTAAACCTTCAAGCATCATTTCTTTTAATACTGCTTTGTTGGAAGAAGCAGGGCCAAGTGTGGCAACTATTTTTGTCTTTTTCATAACTTAGTTTTCAAAGATTAGGTATTCTGCCAATGCAAATTCATCACTTGAAAATGGGAAGGCAGCGATTATGCGTTCCATTGATCGCAAATCAGTTAGTATTTCTTGTGTCTCTAATTTGTAATTGTTTTGTAACACCAAAAAGAAATCAATAGAGGGTTTTTCGGCAAGCAAGAGGTGCCCATCTTGTTTATTCCGAATTAAAAAGTAGGATACAAAGTCTGTAGGGTCCGAAAATGAAAAATAATTAAAGGGTACTATTTGTCCTGATTTTTTTTCTGGAATTTCGAGGGGTTCCAAATTCTTTTCAAAAAAAATGCGGTACTTTTCGTTCAATTGCAAAGCCAGTCTAAAATCATTTTGTGCCGTAACAATTCCTAAAATGTCAAAGGAGTCGAATGAGTCCTTTTCTAAAATATACTTTTTTAGTTTTTTGGGCATAATGCAAAAATACTGATTAATATCTGCTTTTTTTCGTAACCATTTAGTTAATAAATTATTCTCTCCATGTTATTTATTGTTTTAGGAATCAATTTTGTTTGATTTCTTACTTGAAAATTTTATTCGTCGCAAATATTTTAATTAAGTTTGTCCTATGAAAATAAAGATTCAATCAAAATGGTGTTTAATGCTTGTTTTTGCCTTAACATCGACGGTCCTTTTTGCACAACCGATCAAAAAGTTAACAGAGGAGAACAGCTACAAATGGATGTTTGGGATTGGGTGGAACGCTCTAGATGATGATGGAAATGCTGCTGCATTTTATTCACCTGCCGACTGGCATTATAATTTTTATCCGTCAAGAGTTTTTGTTGACAGGTATATTTACAATGGTTGGAGTTGTGAACTTGCAATGGCTTTTAATAAATACAATGCGAACAAATTACTTAATAAGCAATTAGGGAAAACAGGTGTTTTTTTAGCAAGCGATGTTAACCTTAAGTATTCGTTTTACAAAATGTTGAAGTCCGGAACGATAGACCCTTATGTTTCAACAGGGCTAGGAATAAGTATTCGAAATCGAGATGATTCTTTGGTTGCCCCATTAACTCCGACTCTTAATCTAATGTTAGGGTGTAATTTTTGGTTTTCTAAGTCGGTTGGTTTGCAAATTCAAACTGGTGGAAAATTTGGTTTAACTTCCCCCTTTATGGGCTATTCTAATTATATGCAACATAGTGCTGGATTGGTTTTTCGATTTGAATCTTTAGCATCTCAACAGAGCGACTTTAGTAAAAAGAAGTACCACATTCACAAAGGGAGAACAAAAATTAAGGTTAAGAAGCCTAAAAAAGAGAAAGAAGGTTAATTGTTTGCTATCCTAAATTTCTTTTTTGTTTCTTGTACATCTGTCGTTAAACAGTAAAAGTATAGGCCATCGGCTAAGCTTGTTGTATCGAAACGAATAATGTGCCCGCCTTTATCGAATTCTTTGTTCGCTAATTCCACCTTCATGTTTTCGTCATTTTCAACGGTTATTCGTACAGTTTTAACTAGTTCAGTTGTGAAATAGAACGAAATATCGCCTTTTGATGGATTTATGTCAAGGGGATAAAGTGAGCAAAAGTCACTGGGAATATGCCTGCCTTTACTTAGGCGCTTAATTATTAGGTGATACGAAATAATAAGGCAAAGAAGAACTAAAGAATAAAAAAGGACATCTTTAAGAAAAATATAAGTGTTCATTTACAGTGTTATTACGCCTTCAATGGCACTGGCAAGTTTATAAATAGTAATTATTTCATCCACACTCAACATAACTGTTTTAACACTGATGCTCGTGTAGTTTCCTTTACCAGAAGGATGAAGGCTTAGTTGTGCATTTGAATCAAATAAGGCAGTGATTTGCGCTATTTTAATTTTATCGTTGGGCATAATAAATTTGAACAAATAAACATTTGGCCATTCCAACAATTCGAGTTGCGCACGAAGTGAATCAAATGTTTCCACGACGCAAATTTAAGGTGATTTTTTGGGAATGAATGAAATTTTATTTTCAAAATATTGACTATTGTTATATTAGGCTTTAATTGCTAATAATTTTTATCTCCACTCTTCGATTGGCAACTTCCTCTACTGTGTTTTTCTCGGGAATACTATAAAGGGGTTCTTTTCCGCCAAAACCTTCAAACGTCATCCTGCTTTTTGTAATTCCATTCGCAACTAAATAATTAAAAACTTGTCTCGCTCTTTCACTTGATAAATCCTTTTCATCCTCCTTTTGGCAACAAATATGCCCCTGAATTTTAATTACTAATTGTTTATTGTTTTGCATTTGAAGAAGCAACGTTTTTAATGTTGGTTCTGATTCCTTTAATAATATAGACAGTCCCGGCTCAAAATTCAATGCGCTTAATACAATCTTATCGCCTTTTTTTGCATTTCTAATTTGCTCGTCTAATTTTTTAACTTCCGATGGTCTATTTTCTGTGACAATAATTACTTTTCTGTTTTTATCATCATCAGTGGAAAAGTCAAAAAGTTCTCCAACTGCGGCTTTATCCTTGCTAATTGGATTTTTTAACTTTAAGAAGGCACAGACGGCATTTACTCGTTTGTTAGCCAATGAATTATTGTACTCATTAGTTCCTTGCGTATCCGTGTACCCAAACACTCCAGTGACTGTAACAGCACGCTGTTTTAGATCGGATAAAACTAGTGCTGTCTTTTTGTCTATGCTTGAGCTGTTAAAACTAAAATAAACTTCTGTGCTGTCTTGTGCTAATGCACGAATACTGATTAAATAAAAAGTCAACAAGATGAAAGTTCTCATGCGGGTAGTTTAGAATTATTAAAACACATTTGTGCAGTTTAACTTGCTTGTTAAGATTGGTTACTACCCGTAAAACATTTTGCCATTGGCTACCCCTTTTTTTAGGCGGTAATTTTAGTATTAAATCTATTTTTTGAAAAGTTCTTAAATAAGAAAGTATTTTTGTGCCATGAAATGGGTCGTTGCGTTTTTCTTTTTAAGCCCTTGCATCTTGTTTTCTCAAACAATTCAGGCCTTACATACAGATGAAAAAGTGCTAATTGATGGAGATTTAAACGAGGCTTTTTGGCAGAAAGCTCAGTTTGTAGAAAGCTTTACGCAATTGCGGCCTAATCCAAGCGAAAAATCAAGAAAAAATACTAAAGTTGCAATGGCTTATTCAGCTGAGGCAATTTATTTTGCGGCAATTTGTTACGACAGCCCTGATTCAATCTCGAAAGTATTTAGTGTCAGGGATGAAAATAGCCCGAATGCAGATATTTTTGCTATTTTTTTGGACACGTACAACGATAATCAAAATGGTTTCTATTTCGGAGTTACGAGCAAGGGCGTTCAGCTCGACGCTAAAATAGCCGAGGGTGACTTTATTGATGAGCTAAATTTAGTATGGAATTCAAAGGTTAAGTTCGCAAAAGAAGCTTGGATTATAGAAATAAGTATCCCTTTTTCTGCCATTCGTTTTCCAGAAAAGGATGTGCAATCTTGGGGAGTTAATTTTTCAAGACAAATTAGCCGATTCAGGGAAATCGCCAGTTGGTCGCCTGTAAACCCAGATTTAGAAAATTATTTACTTGAAAGCGGAGTTGTCGAAGGAGTAAAGGGTATTGATCCACCTTTTCGGCTTGCTTTAATGCCCTACGTTTCCTCTTATTTGGTGACCGATAAAGGCAATGTTGCTAAGTCTTTTAATGGCGGTATGGATATTAAGTATGGGTTAAATGATGCTTTTACAATTGATGTTACCTTAATCCCCGATTTTGGACAGGTAGTTTTTGACAATCAGGTTCTCAATCTCTCTCCTTTTGAAATTCAGTTTAATGAAAACAGGCAGTTTTTTACCGAAGGAAATGAGCTCTTCAATAGATCTGGTTTGTTTTACAGTCGTAGAATCGGTATTCAAGCTCCGGCTAGCGTATTGAATAATTTGCTGCAAAGTAATGAGCGCTTGTCGTCTGTGCCAACGGCCACGCAATTATATAACGCTACGAAATTAAGTGGCAGAACAAAACTAGGCTTAGGAATAGGGGTTTTTAATGCAGTTACGGCACCGTTGTTTGCTACGGCGGTTGAGCAAACAACGCTGGAGGAGAGAGCGGTTTTAGTCTCTCCATTGACTAATTACAACGTATTGGTTTTTGACCAAAACCTTAAAAATAATAGTTATGTGAATTTTACAAATACCAATGTAACACGGGCAGGTTCCTTTTATGATGCCAATGTGAGCAGTCTTAAATCGGTCATTAATACAAAGAATAATAATTATTTTTTGGGTGCGTCCTCTGCGCTTTCTAATAAATTATTTCAAGATAGCACCTCGACGGGTTTTAATTGGAGTTTGTTTGCCGGAAAACAAAGAGGGGCTTTTGTATACTCGGCATCGTATTTTGAGGAATCAGATACGTATGACCCAAATGATCTCGGTTTCAATCAAATGAATAACCGAAGGAATGCTGCATTTTCTTTTTCCTATCGAAATTTCAAGCCCGCTAATAATTTAATGAGGTATTCCTCAACGATTGATATTGATTATAATCGCTTGTACAACCCTAACGTTTTTACCAGTTTCGGAATCAATTTAAAGTCCTTTTTGGTTACAAAAGATTTCTTGGCATGTGGCGTTGAATCGTACGTTTCTCCCATTAAAAGGTATGATTATTTTGAGGCAAGAACGCCAGGGTATTATTATGTGCTACCTGCTTTTTCCGGTTTATCATCATGGATTTCCAGCAATTATCAGAAGAAAATAGCGATTGATGCTGGCGGTAGTTATTACATTATTAATGGTAATAACTGGAGGGAGTATGATTACAACGTCGGCGTGAGATTAAGATTATCGGATCATATTTTCTTGAAATATAATTGGGAGCAAGGTTTTCAAACTAATTTTCTAGGTTTCGCGGTCCCTTTTGGTTCTCCTGCCGACACTTCTTTTAATGGGATCTTATTTGGCTCCCGAAATCGAAACAACATAACCAATACAATTGCCATAGATTATTCAATTACTAATCGCATGAACATCTCTTTTCGATTGAGACATTATCGATCTACATTGGTTTACAGCAAATTTTATGAGCTTCAACTGGATGGACAATTAAATCCAATTGATTTTGACGGCCTTGATTTTGACGGCGAATCGGCTTACAACGTAAATTTTAATGCTTTTACTATTGATTTAGTTTACCGTTGGGTATTTCTTCCTGGTAGCGAAATAAATATCGTTTGGAAAAACTCCATATTTCAATCGGATAAATTTGTAACAGAGTCTTATGTTTACAACCTTTCGAAAACAATTCAGCAAGGTCCAACCAACAGCTTCTCTTTTAAGCTTATTTATTGGTTAGATACTCAATCACTAAAAAGGAAGAAATAGTTTTTATACTACAACCCATTTTTAACTAGCCAAGTTTTACCTCGTTGTTTTGAGTTTTGTCTGATGTCGTCCCAAAATAAATTAACATCGCCAATATGAAAGCTTGCCATTTTTTTGGATACAAGATTAAAAGGGAATCGCAAATGCGTTAATACTAGAGCGCCATCAATTAAGTTTGTTTGAAAAACACGCTTGTATTTTTTACTGTTTTTGTAATAAAAACCGCGTTGATACTTTCGTTTAGTAAGGGGAGACAAATCCCAAGTAATTGGGTTTATAACTGCTTTTCCCTTGTACCATTTATTGTAAGTGTCTAGGTTTATTGGATTTTTAAAGGTGTTCCAGCTTACAAAGCCTCCAACTTCCAACGGGTTAATGGAGAAGGAAATTGTTTTATATTCATCCTTCTCAACACCAATTCCTGGGAGGTATGCCACAACGAGTTGCTTTTGCAAGGCCTTTCCATCAAAAAAATCTTTGAGTAATAAATTAATATGGGTGGATCCTTGACTGTGTCCAGCTAAAATTATACCGCGCCCATGATTGAAATTTTCGAGGTAGTATTCAAAGGCAGCTTTAATATCCGAATAGGCAAAAAGTAATGCGTTTCGCCCACCGTTATCTAGGTTGCGGTAGGAGCGAAGATGGGCTTGTTGGTAATACGGAACAAACATCCTGCCCGACTCTGCCCATGCGCTCGCTTGAAAGCGAACGGCATTTTCAAGTACCTCATTTTTGTTGATAGCATCTTCGATTGTCGTGTTCCATCGCTTGTCAGTTGAATCAATTAAAAAAGTTGGGTAAATGTAAAATACATCGAGGCTTTTTAACAACGAACTGTCTTTAATAGTTTCAAGTAAATATGGAGAAACTTTATTGGGTAACACGGCCCAATTTTCAAGTAAATGGTAATTAGTTTGTGCGTTTATTAAAGTGGAATTACAAATAACAATGGCAACTGTAAATTGACAGAAATACCAAATTGAAAAACTACGCTTTGTACCCATTTGCTTCAAAATAAGCTTGGTTATCGTTAGTCTTTGGTGAATTGGAACAGCCAGTCGTACATCTCATCTGTCCTAAATATGCGTTCCAAATCGCCGTGGTCTTTGCCTTCTAATCGGGAATACTTTAAGTTTTCTCCGCCGTTAACGTTTTTTATTGCCGTTACTATTTTTTCGGATTCACTAATCGGTACTTTTTCATCGCGTGTTCCATGCTGAATCCATAATGGAACTTGAGAAAGATTGAACCCATCATTTACATTTCCACCTCCGCAAAGTGCCACACCTGCAGCCACTAAATGGGGATATTCTCCAACAAAATTTAGAGTTCCATAGCCTCCCAAACTCATCCCAGCAACATAAACGCGATTAGTATCTGTATTAAATTTATTTTGCACAAATCGGAGAACTGAAAGTATTTTCTTAGGCTCCCAAGCTTTTCCTGCTAATACTTGCGGTGCAATAACAATAGCAGGAATTTTTCTGCCATTTTCTATTTCATGAATAATACCATATTTCTTTACGAGGGCTAAATTGGTTCCCGACAAACTTCGTCCATGTAGAAAGATGAGTACTGGTGGATTACTTTTTAGAATGCTATCTGAGGGAAGGTATAACCAAAATGGATAATCCGCTTGGTTGTAAATGGCTTTAACTTGACCTAAACCAACAAAATGTAAAGAAACTAAAAAGAAAATTAAAAAAAAATATTTTTTCATCATGCAAAAGTAGTTAATTTCTTTTTAGGCGCATAAAAATTGCCCATTTATCAACCAAACCAAACGTTATTTATAAGTTCCTTTCCTGCTTTTTCGTTGATGCGAAGAATAATAATTTCTTTTCCATTCAACAATTCCTCTCGCATTACCGAGGAGGAAATTTCCAAATAAAGCACCTTTTTGTGAATTTTAATGCTGGTCGTTCTGAAAGCAACGGCACTTCCCATTAATTCAGGCCAGGCAGCAATAACGTCCATCTCCTTCATTTTATCTTCCAAAGAAAAGGCTTTTAAAAATCGATCAATGACGTCTTTTAAGGGTTGGCTTTCTGATTTTCGTTTGTCAAATGAATTCATGTTTTTACCTGTTATTTCCTATTGATACTAGTTGCTGTGAAGTTACCTCGAATAGGTTACTAGAAACATTTAATGAAGAAAATAATTGTTCCATTCTGGATCGATCAGTGTCGGTCACAATCACTTGCCCAAAAAAATCTTCGGTGACAATTTTAAGCAGTTTTTCTACGCGTTGTCCATCGAGTTTATCGAAAATATCATCCAACAAAAGTACTGGGGTATTATTTAAGCAAACTTTTAGCCATTCGTACTGCGCCAATCGCAAGGCAATTATAAATGATTTTTGCTGTCCTTGCGATCCGAATTTTTTTACGGGATTTCCATTTAGCGTAAATAATAAATCATCCTTGTGGAGCCCAACATTAGTGAAATGTGTAAAGGTGTCTTTACGAAGCGAATCTTTCAA
The DNA here is from genome assembly GCA_945888625.1 of Chryseobacterium gleum. GTDB lineage: Bacteria > Bacteroidota > Bacteroidia > Flavobacteriales_D > Crocinitomicaceae > UBA952. The sequence goes on along the minus strand of CAMDAH010000012.1, from coordinate 53,621 downwards.
AAGCATAGCAAAATCTCCTTCATTTAGTTGCGATCGATAACTTAATCCTACCTGCTCTGCTTCCGTGCCGATAATGCAATAATATTTTTTAAAAATCGGAATGAATTCGTTTAAAAAAGAACGTCTTTTTTCATAAATTAGTTTGCCACATGTTACCAACTGTTGATCCCAAACCTCCACGCTTTCGGCATCAAATAACCGGTGTTCAAACATGTTTTTAAGTAGCGCGTTTCGTTGTTCTAACACACGGTTGTATTGTTGAAGTTGGTCCAGGTAAATACGGTCGACTTGAACCAGAATTCCATCCATCCAACGTCTTCTTAATTCGCTTCCTTCAGCAACCAAATCACCATCGTAAGGTGAAATAAATACGACAGGATAAAGACCGATATGATCCGCTAGACGTTCGTATTCCTTTTTATTCCTTTTAACCACCTTTTTTGAACCCAATTTTACAGCGCAATTTACAACGGATTCGGTTTCTTGTTCTTTCCAATTGCCTTGAATTGAAAAAAATAATTCCCCAAATTTTATGTTCTGACGGTCGATTACATTGAGGTAAGATTTACACATGCTGAGGTAATGTATAGCATCTAAAATGTTGGTTTTTCCGCTGCCATTATCACCTACAATACCGTTTAGTCGAGACGAAAATTGTATTTCAGTATCGGAATAATTTTTAAAGTTAAGTAAGTGTAAATGGGTTAAATACATGAATTCCAAAGGTACAATTTTATCAGCTTTGTTTTGCTTAGCAATAATATATTTTCTCTTATTCCCCTTATTTTTTCGAGATGTCGGTGCGAACATTTATTATATTTGTGCAAATAAATTTTATTATGTCAAATGCATTTTTTAAAACTCCTGAGGCTATAAACGAACCGGTTAGATCGTATGCTAAAGGTAGTATCGAACGAGAAAGCTTACTGCACTGCTACAAAGAAATGTTTTCTCAGCAACCTATTGATGTACCCATGTATATCGGAGCTAAAGAGGTGAGGACAAATAACAAAATGACAATTAGCCCACCCCACGACCATCAAAAAGTACTAGGGCATTTTAATATAGGTGACGGTTCTCACGTTGAAGAAGCGATAGCTCAAGCGATGCAAGCTAAAAAGGATTGGAACAATCTTCCTTGGGAGGACCGAGCGGCTATCTTTTTAAAAGCTGCCGATTTACTTTCAGGTCCATTTCGAAATAAAATGAATGCCGCAACGATGCTTGGGCAATCAAAAAACGTATTTCAGTCAGAAATCGATGCGGCTTGTGAATTAATTGATTTTTTGCGCTTCAATGTGCAGTACATGACCCAAATTTACAAAGAACAACCAGAATCTTCTACAGGCGTTTGGAATCGGCTACAATATAGGCCCCTTGAAGGATTCGTTTTCGCGATAACACCGTTTAATTTCACTGCAATTGCTGCAAATTTGTGCGCTGCGCCTGCAATGATGGGTAATGTGGTGGTTTGGAAGCCTTCCGACACACAGATTTATTCTGCTCAAGTGATTATGGAATTATTTCATGCTGCAGGCCTACCCCATGGCGTCATTAATATGATTACCGTCGATGGACCAGTTGCCGGGGAGATTATTTTTAAACACAAAGATTTTGCGGGCTTACATTTTACCGGTTCAACGAGTGTTTTTAAAGAATTGTGGAAACAAATTGGGACAAACCTGTCGAGTTTTCGAACTTACCCTAGAATCGTTGGGGAGACGGGGGGAAAAGATTTTGTTGTTGCTCACAGTTCAGCATCGCCAGCTATAGTTGCAACAGCGCTAGCACGTGGTGCGTTTGAATTTCAAGGTCAAAAATGTTCGGCTGCATCGCGTGCCTACATACCTAAATCAATATGGCCTGAGGTGAAACAACTTTTTGTTGATCAAGTAAAAACAATTTCGGTTGGTTCTCCTTACGATACGTCAAACTTTGTTAATGCGGTCATTGATGAAAAAGCATTTGATAAAATAGCTGCCTACATTGATTATTGCAAAGCGCAAGAAGATGCAGAATTGATTACAGGTGGGGGGTACGATAAAACAATTGGGTATTTTATTGAGCCAACAACATTTGTAACCACCAATCCGGTTTTTAGAACGATGTGTGAGGAGATTTTTGGTCCTGTTCTAACTATTTTCGTTTACGAAGATGATCAATTTGAAGCAACGCTTTCGTTGGTCGACGAAACATCGGATTATGCATTAACGGGCTCAATAATTGCTCAAGATAGATACGCAATAAATACAGCAACGCGAATGCTTGAAAATGCAGCGGGTAATTTTTACATCAATGACAAGCCCTCGGGAGCGGTTGTTGGACAACAGCCTTTCGGTGGCGCAAGGGGTTCCGGAACAAATGACAAGGCGGGTGCTGCAATGAATCTTTTGCGCTGGGTTTCGGCTAGAACGATAAAAGAAACTTTTGTCCCACCAACTAGCTACCAATACCCTTTTCTCGAACAATAATTATGTTTATTTTAGCAAAAAGTTAAAAGTTATATGACAACTAAACTTTCCGATGGTACTGTTGTACATTGTTTAAGAAAGCCGGAGGCAAAAATGCTGGATCATCACGTGGAAGGGTACCTCCAAAATGGCATTGGCATAAAAGATAACGACGTTGTTGTTGATATTGGTGCCAACATTGGAATTTTTGGCGTTCGGGCTATGCAAAAAGCAAAAAATGTAAAGGTGTATTGTTTCGAACCGATTCCTGATATCATTCAAGTTCTCACTCAAAATGCTGCATTGCATGGTAACGGAAACATGTTTGTTCTTCCTTACGGTGTCTCAAGCGAAAGCGCTCAAGCCACATTTACTTACTTCCCAAATACTCCCGCGCTTTCTACACTTCACCCAGAGCAATGGGACGAAGATCCTCAAGCTTTTCACAAGGCAGTAAGGGGTACAATGCGTAATCCTCCGGAAAATATGCGCTGGATGAAATGGATTCCATTGGTGTTTTCAGGAATTATTGCTAAGCAATTAGTGAAAGGAAAAAAAATGGTCACGTGTGAATTAAAAACACTCTCTTCAATCATAGCATCTGAAAATATTCGGAAAATAGATCTGTTAAAAATTGACTGTGAAGGAGCTGAGTGGGATGTGTTAAAAGGAATTAAAGAGGATGATTGGTCGAAAATAAAATCAATTGTTATTGAAGTTCACAATACGGAAAATCGCCTAACTAAAGTAAAAGAGTTGTTTACCCAAAAAGGATTTACACGTATTTTTGACGAACAAGAAAAAGGATTGGAATCTTCCGCTATGTATAACATTTTCGCCTTAAAAGAATGAGCGCTAGTAGTATTGCTTTTTATACGGTTCTTTTATTAGTAGGCACGAATCTTTTCGGCTTATTGTACTCTATTCTTGTGCTGTACACAAACATCTTTCAACAATTTTCAATTCAAAAAAAGCCATACGTTAAAGGACTTTTTGCCAAAAGGATGCCACTTTATTTATTTAACATAGCTCTTTTGCTTAGCATTTCTGGTCTTGGTGCCTATTTTGGGGCTCCTTTGCTTAATCAATCATTTTCTATTGGCACCATCGTTTTTCAGGTCATTTTCGCTTTCGTTATCGATGATGTTTTTTTTTATTTTTATCATCGTTGGTTACATGAAAATAAATTCATGCTCAAAACAATTCATTCTATTCACCATCGGGCAACGAAACCTTTTCCGCTTGAATACCTGTATGCCCACCCCGTTGAATGGTTGCTGGGTATGATTGGCGCATTTTTGGGTTTTGCAATTTTATTAATTTTTATGCCAGTTAATGTGTATGCTTTTTGGATTTTTGGTGGATTGAGAAATTTACACGAAATACATATTCACTCTGATTTAGAATTGCCATTATCGAGTAAGATCCCATTGCTTAGTAAAACGAAGCACCACGACGATCACCATGCGAAGCTAAGTGGGAATTACTCCTCAACCTTCATTTGGATGGATAAGATTTTTAAAACTAATTTCAAGGCTTAGATGCGATTTTATTGTTTGATTTTCAGTAGTTTTTTAGTTTGTTTCTGTCATGCCCAAAAAGCTACTTTTAACCTTACAGTTACCGTTACGAATCTTAAAAATTCCAAAGGTATGGTCGAGTTCGGTTTATATAGAAATGCTGAAAATTTCGCTAAAGTTGGGCTAACTTTTAAACAAATTAGAACGTCATTTTCAGGTAATGAGGTGACCGTTGTTTTTCATGATCTTACCGAAGGTAAATACGGGGTTTGTATTTATCATGACGAAAACAACAATAAAGCCTGTGACAGAAATTTTTTCGGTTTCCCAACAGAACCATACGGCTTTTCAAATAATATTCGACCTGTTTTTTCAGTCCCTTCTTTTGAAAGTTGCGCCGTTAAACTAGATAAAAATAAGTCCATAACCATTAAGAATAGTTTTTAATATTGTATCAATTTTTTAATGCAAAACAGAAGAAGTTTTTTAAAGTACACAGCATTGGTTGCTTCTGCCTCAATTGCTCAACCGTTAATAAGTTTTAGTCCGCCTTTATTGCCTTCCGAAGCAAAAAAAGCGTTTCCTGTAGCGCTTAAAGCGGGCGATAAGGTGATAATTGTGTCTCCCGCAGGAGCAGTTTTTGATTTATCCAAAATTGAAGCGTTTCGCCAAGTTCTTTCGAAGCTAGGTTTCGTTGTTATTCTTTCAAAGTCAGTAGCTAGGCAATACGGTTATTTTGCGGGAAAAGATCAAGAACGTGCCGATGATATTAATAACGCATTCGCAGATAAGTCTATTAGGGGTATTTTTTGTATGAGAGGTGGTTGGGGTTGTGCAAGAATTTTAAGTTTGCTTGATTTTAAAATGATTTCTGAAAACCCTAAGGTGATATTGGGTTTTAGTGACATTACAAGTCTACTCCTAGCGATTTCTGTAAAGGCGAATTTTGTTACTTTTCATGGTCCTGTTGGCCTGTCTTCTTGGGATATTTTTTCTGAAAATTGCTTTAAATCAGTTGTCGTAAGAGCAGAAAAAAATGTGTTCCCCTTTAGTGCTTCGGATAAACTAATTACTTTGTCTCCTGGATTTGCGCGGGGTGAGCTGATTGGTGGCAATTTCACCGTGTTTAATAGTTTAATTGGAACAGAATATCTTCCAAATTGTGAGGGTAAAATTTTATTTTTGGAAGAGTTAAATGAGGACCCATATAAAATAGATCGAATGTTTACGCATTTAAAGCTTGCCGGTATTTTGGATAAGATTGTTGGGTTTATATTTGGTGTTTGTACAAAATGTGACGCAGAAGATCTACAGCATTCTTTCTCCTTAATTCAAGTCGTAAATTACCATATTTTACCTTTAAAGATTCCTGCTATTTACAACGCACCCTTTGGTCATACCACTAAAAAATGGACGATCCCAATTGGTGTTTTTGCTGAACTTGATACGATTAAATCGAGCTTTGAACTGCAACAATCTGCGGTTGTAATTGATGGATAATTAGGCCTCTATTCGTGCAGAATTACCCCTTTTGTAGTTTCTTAAGAATCTTCTTTCGTATATTTGCCCCTGTTTTATCTGTATGATACAAAATAATGAATTGGTATTAAATGATGTTTTAGACAAAACGATTGTCGAGTCTGCTTTCATTCATATGTTTACCACTAAGTATTTATCGGAGAAATATGAACTAAACAAGGAAATTACATCTAAGTATGTTCACGCCACTTCGCGAGGTCATGAAGCAATTCAAATTGCTGTTGGACTTCAATTAAAATCAATGGATTGGGTGTCGCCTTATTATAGAGATGATGCCATGCTTCTAAGTATGGGCATTTCTCCTTATGAGTTGATGCTGCAATTGTTTGCAAAAAAAGATGATATTTTTTCCGGTGGCAGAACATATTATGCACATCCATCTTTAAACAAAGTTTCGTTTCCTAAAATTATTCACCAGTCCTCAGCCACAGGAATGCAAGCAATCCCGACTACCGGTATAGCAATGGGAATTCAGTATAAAGAAAAAACAGGATTAAGTGAAGTTGATGAAAATGACGCCCCCGTGGTTGTCTGCTCACTTGGCGATGCGGCTTGCACCGAAGGAGAAGTTTCAGAGGCATTTCAAATGGCCGCTTTGAAACAATTTCCTGTCGTCTATCTAGTACAAGATAATAATTGGGATATCTCTGCAAAAGCTTCGGAAACAAGAGCGCAGGATATAACTACTTTTGCAAAGGGTTTTAATGGCATTGAAGTACGAACTATCGACGGCACTGATTTCGCTAGTTGTTACCAAACAGTTCAAGAGGTTTTTAGTCTGGTAAGGAAAGAAAGACGGCCTTTTATCATTCACGCAAAAGTTCCCCTGCTCGGACACCACACTTCGGGTGTAAGAAAAGAATGGTATAGGGATGATTTAGTTGAAGCCGAAAAAAATGATCCTTTTCCTAAATTAAAAAAGCTTTTGCCAAATTATTCCATTTCGCTTGCTGATACAATACTTATTGAGGCAAAAACACGAAAGCTGGTTGATGAACAATACGAACAGGCACTTTTGGCTCCAGATCCTGATGTCGACTCACTCACTGATTTTATTTTTGCGCCAACGCCTATTATGGAAGAGTCAGGTTCTCGAGAGCCAATTGGAAAAAAGAAAACAGTAATGGTTGACTCTGCGCTCTTTGCTGTAAGAGAATTGATGCAAAAACACCCTGAGGCATTGCTTTATGGTCAGGATGTCGGTCGTAGATTAGGAGGTGTTTTTCGCGAAGCAGCAACTCTTGGAGAAACTTTTGGTGATGATAGGGTTTTTAATACGCCAATTCAAGAGGCATTTATATTTGGATCTACAGTCGGGATGTCTGCAGTCGGGCTTAAACCTATTGTTGAGGTGCAGTTTGCAGATTACATTTGGCCGGGGTTAAATCAGCTTTTTACCGAGGTGTCTAGGTCTTGTTACCTTTCAAACGGCAAATGGCCTGTTAGTTGCGTTATCCGAGTTCCAATCGGTGCTTACGGTTCTGGAGGGCCTTATCACTCATCAAGTGTGGAGTCTGTATTGTTAAATATCCGTGGAATAAAAGTGGTTTATCCGTCCACCGGTGCAGACTTAAAGGGATTAATGAAAGCGGCTTTTTATGATCCGAATCCTGTGGTAATACTTGAGCACAAAGGCCTTTATTGGTCAAAAATTGCGGGGACAGAAGGAGCCATGTCAATTGAGCCCGATGACCAATATATTATTCCAATCGGAAAGGCAAGAACGGTGCAGGAAGCAGATGCGTTGCATATTGATAAAGGAGATTCTGTAGGTGTAGTGACTTATGGACGTGGGGTGTATTGGAGCATAGAAGCTTCAAATTCTTTTGCACAGAAAATTGAGATTCTTGATCTACGTTCGCTTAATCCGCTCGACGAAGACGCAATATATTCCTTGGCTAATCGACACGGAAAGGTTTTAATCGTTTCGGAAGAATCACAAGAATGTACTTTTGGACTAAGCTTGATGGGAAGAATTCAAGCGAATTGTTTTTCCTCCTTAGACGCCCCCATAAAATTAGTCGGGGCGATCGATACACCAGCAATACCGCTTAATGCGGATCTTGAGGCTGCCATTTTACCGAATGCAGAAAAAGTTAAAGTGGCACTGCTCAGTTTGTTGCATTATTGATCTAATCAAAAAACCAAGGAATTTTTTAACAAAACAAAATTAGCTATGGAATTTCAGGATATTATTAAACAGGTAGAATCTTTTCACACGGCATTTGGAATAGAAAATAATGCATTACCGACATTGCTCAGCCATTCAGCGGCTGAATTGAGGTATAATTTAATGAAAGAAGAGAATGAGGAGTACTTGGAGGCAGCGAAAAATGGCGATATTGTTGAAATTGCTGACGCGCTTGGCGATCAATTGTATATTTTATGTGGGAGTTTATTAAGACATGGATTACAACATAAAATAGAAGAAGTATTTATGGAAATTCAACGTTCCAATATGAGCAAATTAGACCAAGATGGCAATCCTATTTATCGTGCGGATGGTAAAGTGCTAAAATCCTCACTTTATTTTAGACCCGACATAGGTAAAATACTACATCAGTAAATAGTATTCGAATAGTTATTCACTATTTACCTTTCATTTCTTTTGCTCATGTGCTATTATTTAATTTTGACTTTAGTTTAGTTTTGAGTCCATCAAAATAAACATGAAAGATTTATCCATTTATTTTCATCCAATATCCCAAAAACCAAATTGTAATGAAGAGCAATTGGGGTTTGTTATTGATTCGTTTACGGTAGAATTTCCCGATTTACAACCCAATGGATGTGCAATTATTTATGTGCCTGAATACAGAGGGCTTAATCAAAATTTTGATAATTATGGGCGCGAAATTGAAGGGCCAAGTAATTTCAGAAGTGAGCTCTATTTATTATGTAAAGGGCTAGAATGGAAAACAACCATTTATGATCTTGGTGATTTATTGCCTGGCAATGACTTAAAGGATACTTACTATGCACTAGCTCAAGTTACGGCGGAGTTGGTAAAAAATAAAATTGTTCCAATTGTTGTGGGTGGAGGCCAAGATTTAACAACGGCAATGTTTACAGGGTATGAAGAACTAGAGCAATTAATAAACACTTGCACAATTGATGCTAGGTTGGATTTAGGAGCTGTGGATGATGCTGTTTGTCACGACCGTTTCATTGGTAGCTTGTTATTAAGACGCCCTTGCTATCTATTCAATCATGCGAATATTGGTTTACAACTGCCTTTCGCACAATCGAAAGAACTCGAGCTCTTTGAAAAACTTTATTTTGACGTTTGTCGCCTCGGAGAATTCAATTCAGATGTTAAATACGCAGAGCCAATTTTGCGGAACGCTGATATTATTAGTTTTGATTTTGAATCGATTCGTGCTTCTGAAACCAGAGGCGCTCACGGTAATCCAAATGGTTTTTATGCTGAGCAAGCCTGCCAAATAGCAAAATATGCTGGTATAAGTGATAAAGCGACAAGCTTTGGTGTTTTTAATTGCTTTTCTAGTTCACGGATAGCCGAGAAACTTATTGCTGAAATGATTTGGTATTTTTTAGATGGTTACTTTGCAAGGAAAGGTGACTTTCCTATTGGAAATAAAATAGATTATTCAAAGTTCACGGTGTATCTTGAACAAGGTGATCATGAAATCGTGTTTTATAAATCAAACAAGTCAGATAGATGGTGGATGGAAGTGCCTTATCCACCTGATCAATTTTCAAAATTTGAACGGCATCACATGGTTCCTTGTAATAAGAATGATTACGATAAAGCGATGCAAAATGAAATGCCAGATTTGTGGTGGAGGACCTATCAAAAACTAGGTTGAAATTAAATTACATCATTTTTATTCTAAATTAAAAAAAGCAAATCAACTAGTTTTTATCGGTTAGTTTTAACTTTATTTGAAATAATAAAACAAACTTTTTTTTTGTTTTAATTTTTTTTAATTATTTTAGCGCACGTTTTGGGAATAAACTGCATGTCCTTCTGCGCTTGACTAATGTTAACTTAAAATGAACCTGTTGAAAATAAGTGTTTTATCTTTCGTAGTATTGTTTGTAATAGGCAGTGCTTCTAGTCAGCAAGACAAGTTGCTAACTCATTTTTTTTACGATAAAATGAGTATAAATCCAGGCGAAACTGGTTTAGACGATGGTATTTGTGCAACCACCATATACAGAAATCAATGGGACAAAGTAAATGGCGCTCCAAATTCTGCCGTTTTAAATATTGAAGCTAATATGAATCGCTTCTTTCCTGGAGGTCTTGGTATTTCATTTTACCACGACGCTATCGGTTTTTCGCGACAAAATAACGTGTTGCTTAATTATTCATATCCAATACAAATAGGGAATTTAGGCCGTTTGGGGCTAGGACTAGGAGTTGGCATTATGACTTATGGCATGAATCCAACGTGGGTGCCACCTCAAACAATTATTGACCCTTCATTACCCGCAACAGGATTTCAAGCAGCTAACCTCGATTTAAATTTTGGTGCTTATTTCAAAGGGAAAAATTTTTACGCTGGACTATCTTCTACGCACCTGAGCGAGTCTGTTTTATCGAGTGTTGGTTCCCAAGTTCTTCCTGCAACCTATCAGTCTGCTCGTCACTATTACTTGATGGGTGGTTATAAGGTAAGAGATGTAGCCGGGGGTAATATTGACGGAAACTTGTTACTAAGAACTGATTTAGTGAAGTTTTCTACTGATATTAATGCTAGGTACTTTTATGTAAAAAATAATAAAGAAATTGCCTACGGAGGGGTAACCTACCGAACATCTGATGCAGTAGCAATCATTCTTGGATATAATCCAATTGCTGATTTAACAGTAGGGTATTCATATGATTTAACATTAAATAAACTTTCCAGTGTTTCCCGTGGATCACATGAAATAATGGTTAAGTATTGTTTTTATTTACCTCCACCTCCAGTGACAAAATCGCGTCACCCAAGGTGGTTATAAATTTTAAAGATTTAGTATGTAACCATTTTTATTGTTCATACGTTATGACAAACCATGATAACCTGTAGCAAAGTTAGTTTGTTTAATGTTCGAACTTAAATAAGTATAAAATGAAAAGATTTTTTGCTATTGCCGTATTTATAGCTGTTTTATCATCGTGTAATGACATTGATGGTAATTTAGTTGGTGTTCAAGGTAGAGGTACTTTTTACCCAGACATTCTTGGCCCTGGAAAAGTTCCTTATGGAATGATTTATGTGCCCGCCGGAGCATATCAGTCTGGAGAAGATGATGAGGACATCATGGGCTTGCATACCGCTCGAGTGAGAACGGTTTCTGTTCAAGCATTTTACATGGATGCTTCTGAGATTTCTAATAACGAATACCGCCAATTTGTGGATTGGGTGCGTGACTCAATGGCGAGAGAAAAATTGTTTAGAAGACAATCTGCTGACGATGCAGAAGAGTGGGTTAATGTCCCAGATGATTTTTTCAAAGAACCTTATCGATCACTTATTTCTCAAGGGTCTGATGTACAAGGTGCTAACACTCCTTTTGAGCCGTTTTTAACAGGAGAAGGTTCCGAAGAATTAGATAAAGCTTATTTATTACTATCTGGTTATGACGGAATTAAAGTGAATGGCTTTGATTGGAAAAAAGCAGGTTTAGAGAAAGCTCCTAAGAAAATAACAAGAAAAGATATTGATTTAACACTGAATCCATTAGAGGTTTCTAATATCTTTTATGCTTATTCCAAAGAAGGTAAATCGGCTGACATGAAGTCAGAAGGTCCTAAAGATTTTGATAAGAAACTTCTCGAAGCCAACGGTGGTCGTCTCGAAAACCGAAAGTTTTTCACGTTGAATTGGGAGGTTCCTATTGATTACACCGATCCTGAGACTGCTTTTTTACTTTCTGATATGTACTTAGGTCAGGAGGAACAGTACTTTAAGAATAAACAAATCGATACAAGGTTACTTTTTTACGACTATTATTGGATAGATTATAAGGAGGCTGCAAAGCGAGGGAAAATTCAAACAGCAGATGTTGATGCGCGAAATTCTTACAATTATCTAAATGAAAATTTAACGGGAAACCACAGAAGAGATCCACTATCTAAAGATTATAAAAATAATGGATTACATCGTTCCACGTTAAATGTTGACGGAAGTCAAGTAATGTTTGATTCAACTGTTTACAACGATCCAACATCTATTGATCCTTCAACTTATTCCTCGGTTCCTACTGATCAAAATGGTGTAGCATTAGTGGAGGGGGGGATTTTAATCAATCCAGGGCAAGATTTGGATTTGGGTTATACAAATACGAAGGGCCAACATAATGCAATTCGGGGCCATACAGACAGAAGTAGATTTATTATCAAGGAAAGAATTCATGTTTATCCTGACACTTTATGTTGGGTTAGGGATTTTACGTATTCTTTTCATGATCCGATGACTCAAAATTATTTCTGGCACACTGCCTATGACAACTATCCTGTTGTTGGAGTTACTTGGTCACAAGCGAAGGCCTTTTCTGTTTGGAGAACACAACTTTTTCACAGTTGGTTATTATCTAATGGGGATTTATTCGTAAATGATTTTCGTTTGCCTACTGAAACTGAGTGGGAGAGAGGATCTCGTGGAGATTTAGATTTATCTCAATATCCTTGGGGTGGTCCTTACATCAGAAATGCTAATGGTTGTTTCTTAGCAAATTTCAAGCCGATGAGAGGTAGGTATTTTGAAGATGGTGGGTTCCACACGGTTAAAGTATATTCTTATAATCCCAACGCTTTTGGACTGTATTGTATGGCCGGAAATGTGGCAGAATGGTGTTCATCGGCTTATGAAAATTCCGCAAGCGAATTTACGCATGATCTCAATTCCGACAATCAGTATGATGCGAAAGACGGCGACCACCCTGTTAAAAAACGTAAAGTTATTCGTGGTGGTTCTTGGAAAGATATTGGGTATTATCTTCTTAATTCAACACGCACATACGAATACCAAGACACTGCTAAATCGTATATCGGATTTCGTAATGTAATGACACATTTAGGTAGAGGAGGAAAAGACCTCGAGGCTGAAAATGGTGAAGAAATTCAGAGCGACATCCAGCTAAAATAATTATTTCTGTAACGTATTATTTAATTAAAGTTTAACATATAAATCTAAAATCATGAGTGGTAAGTCAAAAAGTGTTTTCGCATCTAAAGGGTATAAGAAGTTAATGGGTAAAGTTTATGGCTTTGGTGCTGCCGTAGTTATTCTTGGAGCGTTGTTTAAAATTATGCACTGGCCTTTTTGTGACGAGATGTTAATCATCGGTCTGTCCACTGAAGCGCTTATTTTTGCCTTGAGTGCTATGGAGCCTTTACATGCAGAACCAAATTGGGCTGTTTATTACCCTTACCTTTTACCAGAAGATGAAAGACCGCAATCTGCTGAGGAGTTGGCTGCTTTTCCAAAGCCATTGGATCTTGCTGGTGGAGCAGGAGGAGGTTCTTCAACAGGAATTACTGAAAAATTCGACGAGCTACTTGCAAATGCCAAAATAGATCAAGCTCTTTTAGATAGATTAGGTTCTTCTATGAGGGACTTAAGTAACAACGCAGAACAACTTAAAAGCGTTTCTTCTGCCGCAACAGCTACCGATTCATATGTGGCAAGTTTAGAAGCAGCTTCTCAAAGTGTGGCGACACTTGTTTCCGACTACAAAAAAGCTTCCGTTTCACTCGTTGGCATTACCGAAGCTCAAGTAGACGGTGAACAAATGGGTATAGCGATGCAAGGCGTTTCCAAAAATTTAACTGCTTTGAACAATGTTTATGAGCTTCAATTACAAGGTTCTTCAGCCCATTTAGAGGCAACTCAAGGCTTCCAAAAACAAGTGTTAGAAATGATGAGTGATTTATCAGCTTCTGCCGAGGATACTAAATTGTACCGTGAGAACATGGCTATGTTAGCACAAAACTTAACCGACTTGAATAATGTTTACGGAAACATGCTTAAGGCAATGAAAAGCTAAATCATTTAACAACCTAATTAATTATAAATAATTTTAAACACATAAATTATGGCTGGAGGTAAAGAAACCCCAAGACAAAAGATGATTGGTATGATGTATTTAGTGCTTACGGCATTACTTGCATTGAATGTTTCTAAGTCTGTTCTTGATGCTTTTGTTGCTATTGAGGAGAATATTCAAAGAGGAAATATTGTTCAGTTTGAAAGAGGAGAGGCTGCTAAAAAAGATCTTAGTCAAGAATTGTCAACTCAGTTAGATGACGAGGCTGGTAGAGCTAAGAAGAAAAAAATCAAACAATACTTGGACCTCATTAAAAAAGTGGATAAAGAAACAGGCGCTATGATTAAGCTCATTGACGAAGTGAAGCTCAAAATCCTTGAGAAAAGTGGTGAAGACATAAAAAACGTAAAGGACAAGAATAAAGAATCGATTATTTGGACTAAATATTCTTTAGAAAAGCCATTGTTGCCCATTAGAATGAATTTAGAAGCAGTTCAAGCGAAAGACCAGTTTGATAAGCCGATGCATGAAATAATAGGTTCTGAAATTAAAAGATTAGACCCCACGAAAGATGGTTTAAAACTTTGGAAAAAATTTAATGCTTACCGCAAGTTCGTTGTAGAAACCACTGGATCATACAAAGAAGGTGAAAATACCAAATGGGTTGTTAAAGTGAAAGACATCAACACCTTTAAAGACAATAACGATTTAACGAAGCAAATCGAAAACATGTTTAAAGCACCAGGTAATAAAGTTAACAAGGAAGATCTTGCTGCTTTATCATCCATTTATGAAGAATTAACAAAGCAGGAATTAAATGATCACCATGAATTGAAAGGTATCCATTGGATGGCAAAAACTTTTGACCATTCACCGCTTGTTGGTGCACTTGCTTCATTATCTTCCTTGCAGAATGATATTTTAGCAGCAAGAGCAAAAGCAGTGAACTTGTTGAAAAGTAAGGTTACGACTGGTGAATATTCTTTTAATAAAATTCAAGAATTGGTTAGTGGGCCTGGCGTAGCGACAGCTGGTGAAGATATCGAGCTGAAAGTAACTATGGCCGCATACGATTCAGACAATAACCCTGTGGTAACTGGTCCTGGAACGATAACAGTTGTTGACGGTATAGGAACCGTTAAAACACGTGCAGCTAACAACGGTGAAATGAATCTATCTGGAACAGTTAAGATTTTTAACAAAGCTGGTGTTCCAAAAGAAAGACCATGGACGTGGAAAGTGCAGATTGTTCAGCCAAATGGTTCCATTGCGTTACCCGAGTTATCTGTTATGTATAAAGATCATGATAATAAAGTGGTTCCTGTTGCTGCAGGTGTAGTATCCTCTTCTATTAGTGTTTCTGGTGGATCAGCTACTCAAGCTAGTTGGAGTGATGCAAATGGCAACTACAAAGGTTATTATGTTAGAGTTGCTCCAGGATCCAAGCAAGTGGCCATTACTTTAACAGGAAAAGATAAAGATGGTAAATCGAGAGGTTTCGGTACTTTTAAGTATAGAGTAAAGCCATTTCCAACTGCACAAGTAGCAGGTACTGTGATCTCTAAGCAAACTGGTTATACCGCAACTGTAAGCTTTGGAGCAGAATCCGTTTTTACAGGTGTAGTTTTTGGATATATTGGTGGAACGATTGATGATGTTCCTTTTAATGGACGAGTAGTTCCAGGGAGTGCTGTAGCTAAGCTTAGAGCTGGTAAGCGAGTGGGAATTGAGATTTTTTACACCCGAAACGGAAAGAAAGCTGATTTGCCTGCTCAAGGAATTTTAAAAGTTACAAACTAGGAAATTATGAAAGCAACTATTGGATTAATTTATTTTTGTATTGGCTTGTCGTCTTTAGTAAGTGCACAAGGTGATCCGATGAGAGGGCCATTAAATCAACCTTCCAACGGTGTTATTGACGGGGTTGTACTTCAGGAAGAACTGCCAGTGGGTGCGGCTAGGCCATACGAGTTTGTTCGTGCAGCTGATTATGCTTTTGCTAAAAGAGTGTATTCTCGAATCGATGCCAGAGAAAAAATGAATCACTCGATATTTCTACCCTACGATTCTTTTGAAGGTGCGGAGGGCGAAGCAACATCATACAGTCCTTCTAGTTTAAAAGAGGTGGATAATACATCTTGGAATCGTAATCAAACGAGTTGGTCACTTTGGACAATCATTTTGCGACATATCCTTCTTGGCGATTTGACAGTTTATCAGGTTGCTAGCGATTTACACCCGACCGTGGAAGACGGCTACAGTCTCAAATATCCAGTGGTCAAAAGTCCTAATTTTAACGGAAACGACTATTTTCTAAGTGGTCAATACAAAAAAGCAATATCAGACATAATTTCAGCCAATGGAAAGGGAGATGATTTAAAACTCGCTCGAATAAGTGACACTGAAGACACCATTACTGTTGTGAAAACGGACCAAACACTCCAAGTATTTTTAGACTCGGCTATTAAAGCTGATCCTGATTACGAAACGTTTTTATCTGTTGATAGGGATAAATTTCAAAGTTGGTGGGATGCAGCCAATGTTAATTCGGTAGTAAAAAAAGATTACAAGGTTATGTATGCTGCTTCAAATAGCATTTTTGCGTACAACCTAAAGGAAGATTGGTATTTCGATAAAGAATTATCCATGTTTGAAAAACGAGTTATTTGCATTGCGCCTGTTGCACGTTATACGGTAGATGTCAATTCAAATGATCCCGACGCTGAACGTGGCGATTTAATTGTATACAGTAAATCTGGTAAAGCATATATTTTTGGCAAAGGTTTTGAGGAATACGAGGATGAGTATGAAGAGCGTGAAATGTTTTGGTTGTATTTCCCTGAATTGAGAAATGTTATCGTAAATTATTTTGTGTACAACGATAAATCAGACGCTAATTTAATGTCTTTCGATGATTTATTTTGGAAACGTTATTTTACTGCACAGATTTACAAGAGTTCAAACAGATTCGATCAAGAAATTCAAGATTATCGTTTTGGTGTGGATGCACTATACAAAGCGGAAGAATTTAAAAATTCGTTGCGCACTTGGGAACACGACGTTTGGAATTACTAAGTGGTGTTAAATTTTTCAAAGCCCTGGCACTTGCCGGGGTTTTTTGTTTTATTTTTGTACTATGAAATCAATAGGGCAACGAATTACTTTTGTTGATCATTCCGATAAAACAACGATTGTTATTGAGCCAGAAAAGAAGTTGTTTGTCAATCTTATGATGGGTGCTTGGTTAGCTATGTGGTATACCATCGGTTTTACATTAATTTGGGCTTTTAATGTTCTTAAGTTGTCCCGACAGGAAAAAATTATTATTGTTGTTGCATTAGTTTTTTGGTTCTATTACGCTTTTCGCGTAACGAAGGCCTTTCTTTGGTTACAATATGGAAAGGAAAAAATTAAAGTTAATGAGGTTGGTATTCACATTAAAAAGTCAATCGCTAATTACGGTAAGTCTTCGGTATATTTTCATGAAAACATTGAAAAAATTAGTTTGGTGTATCCTGAACCTAACTCCATTCAAAGTGTTTGGGAATCATCTCCATGGATTAATGGCGGGGAGCGGTTTCAATTTGAATACCTCAATAAATCGGTTCGGTTTGGTAAAAAAATTGATCCAAAAGAAGCAAGTGTTTTATTAAATTTATTAGTTAAACGGAGTCGAGAATTTCTAAATAAATAAGTATGTACGGAAATATAAAATCTTTTTTGTCGGATGAATTAGCGTCAATTCAAGATAAGGGATTGATGAAAAAAGAGCGTATTATTACTGGTCCTCAAGGTCCAAGTGTTCACGTGAGTACCGGCGAAGATGTAGTAGTTATGTGTGCTAATAATTACCTTGGTCTTTCATCTCATCCTGAGGTAGTGCAAGCGGCAAAAGACGCATTAGATTCGCATGGATTTGGAATGTCTTCGGTTCGATTTATTTGCGGTACGCAAGATATTCATAAAACTTTAGAGCGTAAAATAGCGGAGTTTTACGGTACTGAAGATACGATTCTTTACGCTGCTGCTTTTGATGCCAATGGTGGTTTATTTGAACCTCTTTTTTCGGAGGATGATGCTATAATCTCCGATGAATTAAATCATGCTTCGATTATTGATGGTGTTCGCTTATGCAAAGCCCAGCGTTATCGTTACAAGCATTCCAACATGCAGGATCTAGAGGACCAATTAATTAAGGCGCAGGACCAAAGACACCGGATTATTGTTACCGATGGAGTTTTTTCTATGGATGGCGATATTGCCTTAATGGATAAGATTTGTGATTTGGCCGACAAGTACGACGCATTAGTCATGACAGACGAATGTCATTCCGCAGGTTTTATTGGCAAGACAGGTAGAGGAGTTCCGGAACATTGCGGTGTGATGGATCGAGTAGATATTATTACAGGAACGCTTGGAAAGGCCTTGGGTGGCGCAATGGGGGGTTACACTACTGGAAATAAAGAAATTATTGAAATGCTTAGGCAGCGTTCACGCCCTTATTTATTTTCAAATTCCTTATCGCCTGCCATAGTTGGTGCGTCTATCAAGGTATTTGATATTCTTTCCACTAACACCGATTTACGCGACAAATTGGAGGAAAATACCCTTTACTTTAAAGAAAAAATTAAGGCCGCAGGCTTCGATATTAAACCTGGCAATTCGCCTATAGTTCCTATTATGCTCTACGATGCAGCGCTATCTCAAAAGTTTGCCGATGAACTACTCAAAGAGGGTATTTATGCAATCGGATTTTTTTATCCAGTTGTAGCAAAGGACCAAGCCCGAATTAGAACGCAGCTATCTGCTGCTCACTCTAAAGAAGATTTGGATAAGGCAATTGCAGCGTTCATTAAAGTTGGTAAAAAGTTAGCTGTTATTTAATCTAAAGTTTTGATTTCAAGGATTAGTAAATTATATTTGTGTGTGAATAAAAAGACCACTTTTTACAAGGTTTTATTTCTGTTGCTTTTTGTAATGCAATTAGCTTATTCCATAGTTCCAGTTCAATTTGAGCAGGAAATTTCCCTAGTTGAAAAATCACCAACGGAGGAATCTGGCGGTGATTGTTCATCAGAGGATTTGGAAGATGAAAATAATAAAGACTTTTTTAAATTGTATAATAAGCAAATATCGATCGCTCTTTCTGCTGCTTACGGCTATGAAAACGAATCGTTTGCATTTTTAAGAAATCAGAAACTTCAGCCCGTTTTTTTAGAAGCAACGTATTCTCCTCCGGAGATGATATGACTTTTGAGTTTTTACTCAAGTTAGTGGCCACGTTCAGCAGAATGTCTTTTCCGAATCATTAAATTTAGCTAATTTTTTGTTTTTTGAGTTGTTCGGTTGCATCTCTTTCCATTGTCTTATCATCATTTTTAACAATATTTTTCACCTTATTTTATTGAACATGAAAACATTGACTAAAGAAAAACAGGAGTCCCTTTCTCCTGCAAACGCATTAAAATTATTAGAAGAAGGAAATAATCGGTTTGTAAATAATTTAAAAGCAAACCGTAACTTATTACAACAGGCGAACGAAACCTCCGATGGGCAGCATCCATTCGCTGTAGTTTTAAGTTGTATTGATAGCAGAACCTCTGCCGAACTTATTTTTGATCAAGGACTAGGCGATATCTTTAGCGTGCGTATTGCTGGAAACATCATTAACGAAGATATTTTGGGTAGTATGGAATTTGGCTGTAAAGTTGCGGGTTCAAAGATTATTGTTGTACTGGGGCACTCCAAATGTGGCGCTATTAAGGGCGCATGCGACCATGTCGAAATGGGTAATTTAACTGCCTTATTGTCTAAAATAAGACCAGCTGTTGAAGAAGAACAAGAAACGCAAGATAATCGCACATCTCAAAATGCAATTTTTGTAGAAAATGTCGCTGCCATAAATGTTAAAAGAACAGTTAAAGCAGTCATGGAGCGAAGTACCATTCTTGAACAAATGATTAAAAGCGGCGAAATCGGCATAATCGGAGGAATGCATGATTTATCAACAGGACAAGTTACCTATTATTCAGAAACAGCTTTTATTTCGTAAATATGTATTTAAAAAATTTAAAAAGTGATTTTCCGGCGAGTGTAGTTGTTTTTTTTGTTGCATTGCCCTTGTGTTTAGGTATAGCGTTAGCATCAGGAGCACCACTTTTATCAGGATTGATATCTGGTGTAATAGGAGGAATTGTTGTAGGTGCATTGAGTGGTTCTAATATGGGTGTATCAGGTCCCGCGGCTGGTCTTGCTGCTATAGTAGCCGCTTCAATTACGGAACTAGGTAGTTTTGAGGTATTTCTAGTAGCTGTAGTTTTATCGGGTATAATACAGATATTATTTGGTATCTTAAGATTGGGGATAATAGGATATTTCTTCCCTAACAGTGTGATACTTGGAATGCTTTCGGGCATTGGAATTATTATCATCTTAAAACAAATTCCACATTTATTTGGATACGATTCAGAGCCAATGGGAGCCGATGAGTTTATAGAGACAACGGGTGAAAATACATTTTCAGCGATTTCTCATATAATTGGCAATATCAGTATAGGTCCAGTTATCATTGGTTTTACAGGTTTGGCCTTGATTATTTTTTGGGACACAGTTTTATCTAAAAAATCAAAAATATTCAAAGTTATACAAGGAGCTATTGTGGCTGTTTTGCTTGGTACAATCACTAAATTAATTTTTGACAATTACTCGATTTTAGCTGTAAAAGATATTCATTTAGTTTCCATTCCTGTGGCTAAGAATCTTAATGATTTGCGAGGATTCCTTACTTTTCCCGATTTTAGTGCCATCACAAATCCAAAGGTTTTGACAGTAGCATTTACTATAGCTTTAATTGCGAGTTTAGAAACGTTATTGAGCGTAGAAGCAACAGACAAAATAGATCCGGATAAAAACGTAACGCCCACTAATCGCGAACTGTTTGCGCAAGGAACAGGAAATATTATTTCTGGTCTGATTGGAGGTTTGCCTTTAACGCAAGTGATTGTTAGAAGTTCAGCCAATATACAGTCAAACGCCAAAAGTAAACTGTCCACAATTATTCACGGACTTTTACTATTACTTGCGGTTTTAGCATTGCCAAAAATACTGAATCATATTCCATTATCTGTTTTAGCAGCAGTTCTAATAGTAGTGGGTTATAAACTTGCGAAACCGAGCTTATTCAAAAAAATGTGGAGTAAAGGGTGGACACAATTTTTGCCTTTTGTGGCTACAATTGTAGTTATCGTTGCTAAAGATTTATTATGGGGTATTTCCGTTGGGTTATTTTTGGGGGTAATAGTAATTATCATTAAAAATTATCAAAATGCTTCATTTCTAAACATCGACAAAATAAATGATAAATTAGTTAAAATGACTTTGGCAGAAGAAGCAACCTTTTTAAACAAAGGCGCAATTACAAAACAACTTGCAAGTCTGCCTAATGACATAACTTTGGAAATTAACGTGAGGAATAGTAAATACATTGACAGCGATATTATAGAAATATTCGAAGATTTTGTGATACAAGCAAAAAATAAAAATATTACAGTACAATTAATCTCTGAAAGAGAAAATATAACTAATCCTGAGAGTTATGTAGAATTTTTCGAACAAGAAAAAAATAATAAACGCTCTTATTTTAGTAGTGGAGATACTATTTTTAAAAAATAGCTTATTAACCTTGGCGACATTTTACCTTTATTCAATTGGAAAACGTCACCCAAGGAATTAAAATTTACTTTTTATTCTTCTATGAGCACTAGAAAAGCGGTTGTGCCATCAGCTTTTGTGATGTTGCCCTCGATCTTAACTTTGCCGTCTTTTAAACTTTTTGCTAAGGTACCACTACCATATTTAGTCGAATTTAAAGTAATACGAATTTCAATTTCCTGATTAGTTTTGTTGGTCGTAGTCATTTGGTAGTTATCCGCAGGTTGGCTAGTAACAAAGAAGGTCCCTGAGCTTTCTCCACTATGCAATTCAAAGGTGGCTTTTAGGTCTTTTCCATCGATAGTACCAATGTAGGGGGTTGATTTTTGCGCACTTATCGAAAATGAACATAGTAAAATGAGGCTAAGAACTGAGATTAATTTTTTCATGGTTTATTTTTAGGTTATTAATTTTTTACTAATATAGTTTGAATTATTTAATGTTTGATCTCCCCCAATTGCGCGGGGTCGTGTTTGTGACGAAAAAGTAGCGTAAAAAATACAGCGATGAATAAAGCATATAGTGAGAAACAGATCCATATATTCGTCCAATCCTTACTGCCATCTTTAAACAAAAAATAATAATCAATTAAAACACCGCTAACAAGACTTCCTAATATTGCACCAAAACCGTTTGTCATCATCATGAATAATCCCTGGGCACTCGATCGTATGCTTGGGTCAACGGATGAATCAACGAAGAGCGATCCTGAGATGTTAAAAAAGTCGAATGCCATACCGTAGACGATACAGGAAATAATAATCATCCAAAGTCCGTCTGCAGGATTGGCATAGGCGAGGAGTCCAAAGCGTAATACCCATGCTACCATGCTAATTATCATTACTTTTTTGATGCCAAATCGATACAAGAAAAATGGAATCGCAAGGATAAAAAGTGTTTCTGATATTTGCGAAATGGACATAATAATAGTCGAATATTTTACAGCAAATGAATCAGCATACTTAGGAATTTCCTTAAAGTGGTCAAGGAATACATCGCCATACATATTGGTTAGTTGCAGTGCTCCGCCTAACAATAACGAAAACAGAAAGAAGATGAGCATTTTGTAGGAAGCTAATAATTTAAAGGCATCTAAACCAAGAACTTGAACCCAACTTTGTTTCGTATTTTCTTTCGGGATTGGAGGGCATTTTGGTAAGCTAAGCGCATAAACAGCTAAAATAACTGCCGCTATTCCAGCAAAGTAAAATTGATTTGCGGACGCTTTATTTCCGGTTAAATTTGTCAACCACATGGCTGCAATAAATCCGATGGTTCCCCAAACACGAATGGGAGGAAATGTTTTTACAATCTCTAAGTTATACTTCGTTAATACGCTATAACTAATTGAATTTGAAATCGCTATCGTTGGCATATAAAAAAGCATTGCCATTAAGATAACCCAGAAAAAAGTGAACGAATTAGTGACAAATGGTAGTGCCATTAAGCTAATCCCCCCTAAGACATGTAGTAATGCAAATAAGCGTTCTGCGTTCATGTAACGATCAGCGACAATTCCCATTAAGCTAGGCATAAAGACGGAAGAAATTCCCATGGTCGTAAAAATGGCACCGAATGCTGTGGCGTTCCATTGTTTGGTGGTAAACCAGTAGTTGGCAATAGTAATCAACCAAGCACCCCAAATAAAATATTGAAAGAAAATCATAACGATTAATTTCAATTTTATACTAAACGTGGAATTGGTGGAAAGCGGTGTTGCGTTTTCAATCATTATTTAATGGATTTCTTCGCAATTTCATCCCTTAAATACGAGGCCAATTCGTAATCCTCTTGACTGATAGCGTCTTGGAGTCGCAACTTCATTTCTTCGATAGATTCATTGATTTCGGCAAAAAAATCTTCTCGTGATGAGTCGTTTATTTCCAACTGTTCTTGATCCTCATCTGTTGATTCATCCCGATTATATTCTTTTCGCTCATTGGTAGAACCAACCTCATCCAATATGCTCTCATAAGAATAAATAGGGCAATCAAACCGAATGCCTATAGCAATTGCATCTGACGTCCTTGAGTCGATTTCCGTAACTTCATTTTCTTTAATGCAAATTATCTTAGCATAAAAAACACCCTCAAAAAATTTGTAAATAATCACTTCGGTAACATTAACGGAATACGATTCGCAGAAAGATTTAAACAAATCATGAGTAAGTGGACGGTTAGGAGACATTTTTTCCAATTCTATTGCGATGGCTTGTGCCTCAAATCCACCAATAACAATGGGTAATTTTCTTTTCCCATTCTCTTCGGATAGGGTAAGGACGTACGACCCTGATTGAGTTTGGCTATAAGTGATACCAGCTATTTCTAGGGCTATTTTTTTCATTTTTTCGAAAATTGTCTTAAGCTAAAATTACAAAAAATAATGACTAATTGTTTTCTGCTCTAAATTTTCTCACGGCTTCTGTCAGTTTAGGAATAACATCAAAAGCATCGCCAATAACACCGTAGTCAGCCGCTTTAAAAAAAGGAGCCTCACTATCGCTATTCACCACCACGATCACTTTAGATCCATTTACACCTGCTAAATGTTGAATTGCACCGGAAATACCGATTGCAATGTAAAGGTTCGGACGAATGGCAACTCCCGTTTGACCAACATGTTCGTGATGCGGTCGCCAGCCAATATCAGCAACAGGTCGAGAGCATGCAGTTGCTGCACCCAGTGCTTGTGCTAAGTTTTCAATCATCGTCCAATTTTCGGGTCCCTTCATCCCCCTTCCTGCCGAAACGACTAACTCTGCTTCGGGAAGTGGAATATCACCTTCCGGTTTTTTAGTCGATAAAATGGTAATCGCTGCTGTTCCAAAATCATCACTTACTTCCTGAAATGTACAGGCAACAGGGTTATTTTCTGCGGGAACACTATTTGGCAACAAGGAAATAATTTTAATGGAAGTATTAACTTTTACGTAGGCCATTGCCTTTCCCGAAAACACGTTTACTTTAATTGACCCATCAGCAGCAGGCAAGTCAATAGCACCTGAAATTAATCCAGCTTTTAGTCGCACGGATAGTCTTGGAGCAACTGCTTTCCCAACGAAATCGTGCGAAAATAAAACAGTGTTTACAGCAAGTGAATTAGCAAATGAAGCAATTAAGCGTGTAAGTTGTTGATGGTCTTCTCCGTTGATGGCGCGATGGATTAAAATCGATTTCGCGCCGTATTCACCGAGGACAGACAAATCGTTTTCTGACGCGTTGCCACAAGTTATGACGGCGACATCATCCGCTAATTTTCTAGCATAGCTTACTGTTTCAAGTGCAGACTTTGATAGACCATTTTGCGTTGTTAAATAAACTAAAACCATTTTTTTTATTTTTATAATTATATAACTTTTGCTTCACTGTGCAATAAGCGGACTAGTTCATCCATGTTTGCTGAATCTATAATTTTTACTGTCGCCTTGGTTGCAGGTGTTACAAACGACACATAGCTGGTAAGTTCCTCGATATTTATTGGCTCTATGATTTGTAAGGGCTTTGTTCTTGCCGCCATTATCCCTCGCATATTTGGAATTCGTGGTTCAGCCATTCCTTTCGCACATGATATGACAAGCGGTAAATGGCACTCCACTACCTGTATTCCACCGGCAATTTCTCGTTCAACATGGACAGTTTGGCCATCGACAGTTAGTTTAGACGCAAGGGAAAGAAACGGTAGGTCAAGCACTTCCGAAATCATTCCTCCGACCTGTGAACCGTTAAAATTGATAGTTTCTTTGCCTGTTAAAATTAAATCAAAGCCTTTTTCTTTGGCATAATTTCCAATTTGACACGCCGTGAAGTAGGCATCTTTTGCTTCAGCATTAATTCTAATGGCTTCATCTGCACCAATCGCTAGGGCTTTTCGCATGATTGCTTCGTCGTTTGCCAAGCCAACAGTAATGATGGTAACTTGCCCACCTAAACTTTCTTTTAATTCAAGCGCCCTAACTAACGCGTACCATTCATCATAAGGGTTAACAATGTATTGCACACCAGTTTCATCAAACACTTTATTGTCTTGAACAAATGCAATTTTTGACGTAGTATCGGGGGATTTACTTATACAAACTAGAATATTCATTTTACACTTTTTAAAGTGTACAAAGTTACTATTATTTTTTAGTTATGCTCCGATGAAGCCTAATTATCAGACAATTTAACGCTCAATAAAACTAATTGCGAATAGAAAAAGCGTCGCGAGAAAAGTACTCAACGAAAGCACTTTTAATTCGGGATCGAACGCGATAGGTAAATTTATTTTTTTTATTTTTTGAAGGTGATTTAAAAAAAGTATTAGGGGCAGAAAAGCAAGAAAAATAAGGATGTTTTTGTTCTCTAAATAGCTATTTATAAGGAGAAGTATCCATGAGCAAATGCCTATAATTACAAGGGTGAAATGATATTTTTTGGCGCCTTCAAAACCGAGTTTTACTGCAATGGTATTTTTGTTGCAGCGCATATCATTTTCTCGGTCGCGCATGTTATTAAGATTTAATACACCAACACTCCAAGTACCAATACTTAAACTAGCAAAAATGGTATTTATATTCAGGGTATTTCCAAACAAACCATAGGAGCCCATTACACCGACTAATCCAAAAAAAATAAAAACCATGGCATCGCCGAGTCCGTGATAACCGTATGCTTTTTTACCTATTGTGTAGGTAATTGCCGCAATAACGCAAAGTAGCGAAAGTATGGCATAGCAAGTTACTGCATAAGGACTCAACAAGTCGGCACAATGGAAGAGGAGAAGAAATGAGGAAGCAAAACTTAACATTACGAACACGCAAATAGCGCCAATCATTGCGTTTTTGGAAATTAGTCCCGATTGAACACCGCGTAAAGGCCCAATTCGTTCGGCATTATCTGTACCTTTCAGGGTATCTCCCAAGTCGTTAGCCAGGTTGGAGGTAATTTGAAATGAAATCGTGGCACACAGGGCGCCAAAAAAAATCAAATTATCCCATTGCCCATTTATCTTTGCCAAGGCAATGCCCATCAGAATTCCCGAAATCGATAGGGGAAGCGTCCGTAATCTTAGTGCGCTAATCCAAGCTTTTAGAGAGATCAATTACAGCTAGTTTTTGGAGTCCTTTATAGAAAGTAAATAAAGTCAAAATTAGTAATAAATGCGACACATCATTTCGGTCAAAGTATTGGTGAGGATTTATTTTTAGTAGTTGAAATATACTGGCTGGCATTAAAATTAGAATGCTGATCCAAAAATAGTGGAAGTGCACCACAAATTTATTTTGGTAATAATAACTTAAATAACCAGCGCAATAGCCAAGGCCAATAAATGAGTTTATCGAAGGGATAATTACACCAAGCGCTTCGTTTTTATCGATATCATTTGTACTTAATAGGTAAAACTCCAGCAAAATAGCAGCAATCAGTTTCCCAAAAGCCAGAAACGTCAATAATTTTTTTCTTGCTAAATTGGGATAAATTGAAATGAAGGCCAATTCGAGACAGATTGTTGCGAAAAGTGAACTATACCAACCCATGTATTTACCACTTTCGCCCCAATAGTGGTACATCAAATGTCCAAATCCCCCAATTAACATTGATGTTCCGAAAATCAAAAAGAACCAAATCCAATAAGTGAAAAAGGACGATTTTACATTGCGTTTAATGATTTTATAGGCAAAATAAACACTAATTAAAAAAATGAGCAGGTCGCCAAAGAACCCGATGGGTTCCAGTAATAAGATGTCTCCCACTATTAATTCAAGTTTGTCGTAATTCGAACCTATCAGCATATTATTTATTGAAATGATCAAATTTATGTATGTTCTTAATTAAAATCCGTTCCACTAAGAGAGGAAATCGAGCGTGGAGAAATGCATTTATCTTTCCGATGGTTGTTTGCACCGTGATAAATTTACGTTTCGAGATATTATTTAGCACTGCTTGGGCAACTTGCTCTGTACTTTGGACTTTTCGAGCGTCTCGTTTTTCCAAAAGAATTTTACTGCCGTCAAAATTAATGGCTTCTTTATTGTCCTCAATTGCCGTAATCCCAACAAGTACAAGGCCCACGTGCACTTTATGTTTTACCTCTTCTATTCGCAGCGATTCAACGATAGCCCTCAAGGCCAATTTGGAGGAACTGTATGCGGATAAAAAGGGCAGGCCGTGCACTGCGGCCAAGCTTGAAATAAACACGATACTTCCTTTTGTTTCTCTGATGTGTTTAATGGCAGGAATTGTTGGGTAAACGGTTCCAAGTACATTACTTTCAAAAACGGTTTTGTAGACCTCAGGGTTTAAATCAGCTATTCGACCACGCATGGAAACACCAACATTATTTATTAAGCCGTCTATCTTATGGAAGCGCTCGATTGTTTTATCGATTAGTTCTTGTGCACCAGAAATCGTGGAAACGTCGGCACAAACTGAAATTATGTTTGCTGTAATAGCAAGAAGTTCTGATTCTGTGGTACGTAATCGTTCCTCATTTCTACCATTTAAGACCACTTGTGCTCCCTTACGAGCTAATGCAAGGGCAATTGCTTTTCCGATTCCGCTACTGGACCCTGTAATGATGAAAACTTTGTTTTCAAAAGTAAACTTTGACATAAAGAAAACCTGATTTTTGATTTCTCAAAGGTACTTTATTATTTGTTAGCATTTTACGGATTATCTCTTTGGTTGTTGGCGTCAAAAATTTAAAATCTCGGACAGATTGTCAGTGATTTCGATTAGGTACAGCATTTGATATTTTCTAGTATGGTAAAAAATCAATTGGAAGAGGTAAGTTTAAAAAGTGCTGCGTTCTGGGCTTTGCTTATTGTATTTGCCATGTGGTTAGTATACTGGGCGGATGCCTTATTTCTTTATAATTTCTATGAATTAGGTGTATTGCCTAAGCAACTCAGAGGGCTAAAAGGAATTTTATTTATGCCTCTAATTCACGCTAGTGATGATTCCAAACATATTTTAAACAATACGCCAGCTATTTTTTTTCTTAGCACTTTATTATTTTATTCGTATCGTAAAATTGGGTTCAAGATTTTTGTCCTTTCATGGATTATGAGTGGATTGTTATTGTGGGCTTTTGCGGAGGACCGGGGTGTTTATCACATTGGAATGAGTGCTGTAATTTACGCTTTAGCTGGTTTTCTATTTATGTCTGGAATAATTCGAAAATATTTTCCGCTTCAAGCCTTATCCTTATTAATTGTTTTTTTATACGGTAGCATGGTTTGGGGGCTTTTTCCAACCAATTTAAGAATTTCATGGGAAGGACATTTAATGGGCTTAAGTACCGGTTTTTTTTTAGCTATCTATTATAGATCAAAAGGCCCTCAACGTCCAAAATTTCAATACGAAATCGAAAAAGAGTTAGGCATTGAGCCCCCCGATTTAGAGGCCATCTATAAGCAAAAATTACGTGAGGAGGAGGAGCGTGAAGCAGCAATTAAATCAACTCCACAAATCATCTATCATTACATAGATAACAAAGACGCAAAAGAAAAACCAGTGATTAATCCACCTTTGGATGAAACTGTGCTGTAACCCTTCCTTTTTGGATAAAAATATCCGACCAATCGTTTCCAGCACATTCAATTTCGATGTATTCACAGGTTTTCAGGCAGATGTAATTGCCGCACAGTTCTTCTGCTAATTCTGACAAGCCATTGTTATGACCAATAATAAATAAATCATAATTCTCTTGGTCCGCTATGAGAGTTTTTAGATGCATTGCCTCTGCAAGGTATAATTCAATTGAATATTCGATTGCATTAAATTGCCCTTCCAGTGCTACATTTTCGAGTGTTTGTTTGGTGCGGGTTGCGTCTGAACACAAGAGCAAGGTTTTTTTCCAATCGGTTTTCGAAAGAAACGCTTTCATTTCAATCGCTTGTCGCAGTCCTTTTTCGGCTAATTCTCGATCAATGTCTTTACCGCTGATGGATAGTACTTTCGTTTTGGCGTGGCGCAGCAGGTGGAGCTTCACAAGAATTTATTTTTAAGTAAATAGTTGTTCATCTTTTCAAGTTGAGGAAGGGTTAGTGATTCTTCAAGTAGCGTAAGATGCTCCATGCGGTGACAATCCGAACCAACAAAATCAAACTCACAGGCATCAATGAGCATTTCAGCCTGTTTCTTTATTTCCATACCATAATGCCCAGTGAGAGAAAGGAGATTAATTTGAATGTTCACGCCTCTTTTTCGCCATTCAACGGCTTTTTCAATGGACCCTAAATAGTATAAGTAGCGCTCAAAATGAGCAATAACAGGTTTATAGCCTGCTTTTATTAATTCATCAAACAGTACTTCTTCAAAACTTGGAGCATGATAAAATGAGAATTCAAATAAAACGTAGTTATCGCCAAAGGTGAGTACATCGCGATTTTTAACTTTTTCTAGAAAGGATTCATCAAAAAAATACTCCGCTGCGGCTTCTAGTGTTAGGGTAATGCCCACTGCTTCCATTTCTTTTCGCACCTCATCTAATCCACTTAAAATAATAGCACTTGTATTTGGATAGGATGGATTTTTAATGTGTGGGGTGGTAATTATTTTCGAATAGCCGAGGGATTCAAATTTTGTAAGGAGCGCAATTGTCTCGTCCATGCTTTTTGCCCCATCATCAATTCCCGGGATCAAATGGCTATGCATATCTACTTTTATTTTTGATATGTCTAGGGCTTTTTTATTACTTGTTTGCTGTTTGAAAAATCCAAATAATCCCATATTAATTAACGATTATTGTATTGTTGGTCGTAATAATTTTGGTAGCTTCCGCTAGTCACTTTGTCGATCCATTCTTTATTTGCTAAATACCAGTCGATGGTTTTTGATAAGCCATCTTCAAAGTTTATGGAAGGTGTCCAACCTAATTCGTTACTTACTTTACTTGCATCAATCGCGTAGCGCTGATCGTGACCTGCTCTGTCTTTGATGTACGTGATTAATTTGGCAGAACTGCCTTCTGCTCTTCCCAATTTTTGATCCATGAGTTGGCATAAAAACATCACTAAATCGATGTTGGACCATTCATTTAATCCTCCAATATTATACGACTCGCCAATTTTACCTTTATGAAAAACAGCATCAATAGCACTTGCGTGATCTTCTACCCAAAGCCAATCCCTAATATTTAGGCCATTACCATAAATCGGCAAGGGTTTTTCATTAAGAATGTTATTAATCATTAGGGGAATTAATTTTTCAGGAAAATGATGACTGCCATAATTATTGGAGCAATTTGACATCTTTACAGGAAGCTGAAAGGTATGAAAATAAGCGTGAACAAAATGATCAGATGATGCTTTGGAGGCAGAGTAGGGGCTCCGTGGATCGTAGGGTGTATTTTCGGTAAAAAAACCTTCGCTTTCCAAACTCCCAAAAACTTCATCCGTTGAAACATGGTAAAAAACGTGGTCGTTTTTATCAGTCCAAGCGGCTTTAGCGGCTTCGAGAAGGGTGACCGTTCCAACCACATTGGTTAACACAAATTCCATCGGTCCCTCAATAGAACGATCTACGTGTGATTCTGCAGCAAGGTGAATGACATCAGTAATTTTATATTTTAGAAACAATTCATCCAATGCTTTTTTATCAACGACATCCGCTTTTTCGAACACATAGTTGTCTTTGTGTTCTATATCAATGAGGTTTTCTAAATTTCCAGCATACGTGAGTTTATCTACATTAATGATTCGATAATCGGGATAATTCGTCACAAAACGTCTTACAACATGGGATCCAATAAATCCTGCCCCACCAGTTAACATTATGTGTTTTTTATACTGTATCATTTTTTACAAACTCCAATATTCTAGGTCCTTAATTTTTGATTTATATATTCCTTTGACATCGATAAAAATACCTTTACCTTCTTTGAATAAACTTTTAAAATAGGTTTCTGTTAAATCTAAATAGGCGTGATGATTAACGGCAACGATAATAGCATCATAGTTATTAGAAGGTTGCTGAATGAGTGTAACGCCGTATTCTTTTTCCATTTCCTCAGAGCTTGCATGGGGATCTACAATATCTACAGCCATTTGGTAGGATTTTAATTCAGTTACGATATCAATAACCTTCGTATTCCGAATATCGCTTACATCCTCCTTAAACGTAGCGCCCATGATGAGGGCTCTCGCTTCTTGAATGTGTTTTCCCTGTGCAATTACTTTTTTTACAGTCTGTTTTGCGATATAAAACCCCATGGAGTCATTGACATATCGGCCACTAGTAATTACACGTGAGTGATAACCGGCTTGTTGCGCTTTATGTGTCAGATAGTAGGGATCAACTCCAATACAATGGCCACCCACCAAACCAGGAGTGAAATTCAAAAAATTCCATTTGGTACCGGCTGCTTCTAGCACATCATAAGTGTTAATCTTAAGCTTATTAAAAATGATTGATAATTCATTTATCAAAGCAATGTTTACATCACGTTGGGTATTTTCGATAATTTTTGCCGCTTCAGCCACCTTTATTGATGGCGCACGATGCACGCCTGCTTCTACAACTAGTTGATAGGTGAGTGCAATTTCTTGAAGAGACTCATCGCAACATCCTGAAACAACCTTCACCACATTTTGCAGGGTGTGTACCTTATCTCCCGGATTAATTCTTTCAGGGGAATAACCTATCTTAAAATCTTCTTTAAACACTAAGCCGCTTTTCTTTTCTATAAGTGGGATACAGTCCTCCTCAGTACAGCCAGGATAAACAGTTGATTCATACACCACGTAATCTCCTTTTTTTAAAACTTTAGCGATGGTTTTTGTAGCGGCGAGTAGCGGGCGTAAATCGGGTAAATTCGCATCGTCAATTGGTGTGGGAACAGCAATAATATAAAAAGTAGCAGCACGAAGTTCCTCCAAATTAGCCGTAAAATCAATCGAACAATTTTCAAAATCTACCGACTTTAATTCGTTGCTTGGATCGATTTTATTTTTCATTAAATCGATGCGCTCTTGACTAATATCAAAGCCAATCACGTTTATCTTTTTAGCAAATTCTAAGGCAATTGGTAAACCAACATAACCTAATCCTATAACTGCGAGACTTGTTTCACGGTCTATAAGTTTTTGATAGATTTTCTTTTCCATTTTTACGATCGATTCAATTGAATAGCTTCATTTCTTACCTTGTAAATACGTTCAATAATATCAACCACTTTCATGCCTTCTAGTGCATTTGTAGTGGCTGAAGTTCGCCCTTTTAGCGTATCAATAACATTTGAAATTACATAGTTATGGTTGGCTGCAGAACCTTTATAAGGGCCATAATCATTGGCGGGATTCGACTCTTTTAATTCGGGCATGGCATAACCTTCAATTGAACAAACCTCTACCTCATTCATGTATTGTCCACCAATTTTAACGCTTCCTTTTTCACCAATGATGGTCATGGAAGACTCTAAATTTTGATTGGCAACGGCCGTTGAATAATTGATACAGCCCATTCCTCCGCTAGTAAAGTTGAAACTAACGAATCCAGAATCTTCAAAATCGGTTAAGCCCTTGTGTGTAAAATCGGCAAATTTCCCTTGAATATTCTCAACATCTCCAAAAAGCCAGTACATAATATCAATAAAGTGTGAGAATTGGGTAAACAACGTTCCTCCATCCATTTCCTCAGTACCTTTCCAGCCACCTGCTTTGTAATAGCGTTCGTCTCTATTCCAAAAACAATTCAATTGCACCATAAATATCTCTCCTAATTTGCCTTCTTCAATGATCGATTTAATCCATTCAGATGGTGGAGAATACCGATTTTGCATCACACAAAAGACATGTTTTGATACTTGCAGGGCTTGAAACAATACTTTTTCGCAACTTTCTTTGCTGAGGCCCATCGGTTTTTCGCATACAACGTGCTTATTTGCATGGAGGGCAGCTATTGCTTGCGAAGCGTGGAGGCCATTCGGTGTGCATATATTGACAACATCAATAGCTAAATCTGCCGCTAGCAATTCTTCTATAGAGGTAAAGAACGGGACGGCAAATTTTTCGGCATCACAATCTGCGACAGTTCTGCAGTCAACCAATGCCACTAATTCGGCTTCGGCTTCTCGACAAATCATTTCGGCGTGCCTTTTACCTATATGTCCTGCTCCAACTACAGCAAAACGAATTTTATTTTCTTCTGACATTATACAATAATTGAAAGTTTGTTTTCATTTAGCTGATATTTTTCACCACTTTCGGGACAGTTAGCCAATCCATTTTCATCAAAAACTAATTTATGTCCAAATTTACTCATCCAACCAACTTGTCGGGCTGGATTACCAAGCACTAAGGCATAGGGAAGCACTTCCTTTGTAACAACAGCGCCTGCTCCGATAAAGGCATATTCGCCAATCTCGTGTCCGCAAACAATGGTTGCGTTTGCGCCAATACTTGCCCCCTTTCTCACAATTGTTTTGGCATATTGTCCTCTGCGTACAACATGGCTTCTGGGATTTATCACATTGGTAAATACCATGGAAGGCCCAAGAAAAACATCGTCTTCACAGATTACACCGGAATATATAGACACGTTGTTTTGAACTTTCACATTATCGCCAAGTGCCACATCAGGCGAGACCACCACATTTTGACCAATATTACATCCTTTACCAATTATACAGTTTGCCATAATATGAGAAAAATGCCAAATTTTTGTTCCTTCCCCGATGGAGGAATTCGCATCTATGATGGCTGTTTCATGTGAAAAATAGCGTTCCATTAAGAGATGATGTATTTATCAAAATTATTATGTTCTGTTGCCATTAATTCTTCTTTCGACAAGCTTAAAAAATAGGAGTAAGTCCTATTTAGGCCCTCTTTACGATCAATGGCAGGATTCCAATTCAGTAGTGAAGTTGCTTTAGTAATATCGGGTCTGCGTTGTTTCGGATCATCAACGGGCAATGAACTATAAACTACCTTTTGCGTTGTATTGGTTAGCTCAATGATTTCTTTTGCGAACTGATCAATGGTAATTTCCGCTGGGTTTCCAAGGTTAACTGGATCAGAACAATCGCTGTGTAATAAACGTACGATACCTTCCACTAGATCGTCAACATAGCAAAAGGAACGGGTTTGTGAACCATCTCCAAATACAGTTAAATCTTCTCCACGAAGTGCTTGACCAATAAATGCTGGGAGTACTCGGCCATCGTTTAGGCGCATTCTCGGGCCGTAGGTATTAAATATCCTGGCAATTCTTGTTTCCAAGCCGTGAAAATTATGATATGCCATGGTGATGGCTTCTTGAAATCGTTTGGCTTCATCGTATACTCCTCTGGGTCCAACAGGATTTACATTGCCCCAATAATCTTCGTGCTGCGGATGCACCTCAGGGTCTCCATACACTTCAGAAGTAGATGCGATAAGAATACGTGCTGCTTTTGTTTTTGCTAAACCAAGGCAATTATGAACGCCTAAAGAGCCAACTTTTAAGGTTTGAATTGGAATTTTAAGGTAATCAATAGGGCTTGCAGGTGAAGCAAAGTGAAGAATAAAGTCTAGTTTTCCTGAAACATGGATAAATTTAGAAATGTCGTGGTGGTAAAACTCAAAGTGTTCTAGTTTAAAAAGGTGCTCAATGTTTTTCAAATTTCCAGTGATGAGGTTGTCCATGCCAATCACATGATACCCGTCTTTAATAAACCGATCGCAAAGATGGGAGCCTAAAAAACCTGCCGCTCCTGTAATGAGTATTCTTTTCATTGTTTTGAGATTATGGCTTTTCGACCAATGCTAAAATAGCAAAATCCTTTTGATTCCATATCTTCTAGGTCGAATAAGTTTCTGCCGTCAAATAGTGCATTTCCCTTCATTTCTGCTTTAATTCTACTAAAATCTGGATTTCTAAAGATGCTCCATTCGGTACAGATTATCAAAGCATCGGCTTCTTTTAAGGCATCGTATTCATTTTCGGTATACTGGATCTTATCGCCTATTTGTGCACGAACATTTTCCATGGCCTCCGGATCAAAGGCTGTGATTACGGCCCCTGACTCAACTAATTTATTAATTAAATATAAAGCGGGAGCTTCGCGAATATCATCCGTATCGGGCTTAAATGCCAAGCCCCAAACCGCAATATTTTTACCCTTTAAATTTGCATTAAAGTAGGTGCTGATTTTAGGGAAAAGAACTGTTTTTTGTTCGTTATTTCGTTGCTCAACAGCATTTAAAATGCTAAAGTCAAATTGATGGTCTTTTCCCGCTTTAACTAATGCTTGTACATCTTTCGGAAAACAAGAGCCACCATAGCCAATTCCAGGGAATAAAAAGCGTTTGCCAATTCGCTCGTCTGAAC
Source organism: Chryseobacterium gleum (assembly GCA_945888625.1). GTDB lineage: Bacteria > Bacteroidota > Bacteroidia > Flavobacteriales_D > Crocinitomicaceae > UBA952. The sequence continues at coordinate 18,113 of CAMDAH010000012.1, read as the reverse complement.
CAATACCGATTCTAACTTGGTCTACATTTGCGCCAACTATTTCACAATAATTAGCTATTTCATTCATGAAGGTAATTTTGGTGGCCAAAAAAGCATTTGCCGCATATTTTGTTAATTCAGCGGATCTTGCATCCATAAAATAAATTGGATTGCCTTGCCGAACAAACGGTTTATATAGATTTTCCATTATTTTTCTTGCGGCTTCATCATTGGTCCCAATAATTACCCGGTCTGGTTTCATGAAATCACTAATTGCAAAACCTTCACGCAAAAATTCAGGGTTAGAAACTATGCTAAAAGGACAGGAAGTATTTTTCGAAATTATATTGCCTACTTGATCTGCAGTACCAACAGGAACGGTACTTTTATCAACAATTACGGTATAGTTTTGTATTAATTTAGCTACTTCTTCAGCTGATTTTAAAATGTATGAAAGATCGGCTGAACCATCTTCTCCAGGTGGGGTAGGTAAGGCTAGGAAAACAACTTCGGCATCTTTTATCCCTTCGGCTAAGGAGGTAGTAAAAAAAAGTCGTTTTGCGAGTAGGTTTCGCTGAAAAAATGTATCGAGTTGTGGTTCGTAAATCGTTACTTCACCATTATTTAAGCGTTCAATTTTTGTAGCATCAATGTCTATGCAAGTAACAATATTCCCTGTTTCAGCGAAACAAGTCCCTGTTACCAGTCCAACATACCCAGTTCCAATTACCGCTATTTTCATTTTTTTTGAATGTATTCAATGATTTCTGATGTGATCAATTCAAGTTGTTCATCTTGCATTTCAGTATGAATAGGAAGTGAAATAACAATGGAGGTAAGTTCATCAGTTACCGGTAAATTAGTGGCATCACTTCCAAAATGGGCAAACATTTTTTGACGATGAGCCGGAACCGGATAATAGATCATGGATGGAATTTCTTTGGAGGCCAAATATTCATTTAATCCATTGCGATCAATCCCTTCCAATTTAAGAGTGTATTGATGAAAAACATGTTTGGAATCATGTGCACGAAATGGAATACTCACGCCTTTAATACTTCCTAGTATCCCATCATAGTAATCCGCAACATTTCTTCGAGCATCAATGTAATTATCTAATTGACGAAGTTTTATGCGCAAAACAGCTGCTTGAATGCTATCTAATCGCGAATTACATCCAACCGTATCGTGGTAATATCTTTTACTTTGGCCATGATTGGCGATCATGCGCATTTTTTCGGCTAGCTTTTCATCGTTCGTACACATTGCTCCCCCGTCGCCGAAGCAGCCTAAGTTTTTACTAGGAAAAAATGATGTGCAGCCAATATGACCAATGGTCCCAGTTTTTACGACAGATCCATTATCTAAGTGATAATCAGAGCCGATTGCTTGCGCATTATCTTCTATTACAAATAGTTCGTGCTTTTCTGCGATAGCCATTATTTTATTCATATCGGCAGCTTGTCCATAAAGATGAACGGGAACAATTGCCTTGGTATTTTTGGTGATTGCTGCTTCAATTTTGCTCGGGTCTAAACAAAATGTAAGTGGATCTACATCAACAAAAATAGGTGTTAGTCCAAGTAGAGCCATCACTTCTGTGGTGGCAATATAGGTAAAGGAAGGAGTAATAATTTCATCACCAGGTTTCAACCCTAAACTCATCATGGCGATTTGTAAAGCATCTGTGCCGTTAGCACATGGAATTACGTGTTTAATTCCTAGATAGCTTTCAAATTCACTTTGAAAACCAGCAACTTCTGGTCCATTAATAAATTGGGCATTTTGTATGACCGAAAAAATCGCTTCATCAATGGCCGGCTTAATTTTTTCATATTGGCTGATCAAATCGACCATTTGAATTTTTCTCATACAAATAATTGAAATCAATTTACGTCAAAAGTAAGGGTTTTAGGCAAGATAATAAGTGTTCAAATAATAATTTACATGGATTATAAGGATATAAAAAGGCACAAACTAATTAGTATAGAATTATGTGCTAATTTTATAGAAAGTTTTTATCTATAAGAACTGTAGATCATGAAAAAGACTTCTATTTTTTTGAGGGTATCTATAATTGCAAGCCTCATGTTCCAATCCATTCAAGTGTTTGTCGCTCAGCGAACAGTGAAAGATTCTGCCATCGCTACGCCATGGGTTGGGGTGCATTATGGGGGAAATTTCCCATCAGGAGATTTGGACGATCGGTACGGCTATCTTAACCATATTGGTTTTATGGCGGGTTATAAAACAGCTAAGCAGTTTTACTTCGGTTTAGATGCTAATTTTATTTTTGGACAAAAAGTAAATTTAACGGGGGTGTTTGATCACTTGGTAGATGCACAGGGAAATATTACGGATATTAATGGCGATGTTGCCGTGGTATTGGTTATGCCGCGTGGATTTAATGCAAATTTATCAATTGGAGGCTTGTTTCCGGTTCGGGGATCTAACAAGAATTCAGGTATTTTTGTACACGGGGGGGTGGGGTATTTGTTGCATCACATGCGAATTGAAACACAGGATCAGGTTATCCCTCAGTTAGAATTAGATTATAAAAAGGGATACGACCGCATGACAACGGGTGTTAACACGCATCAATTCGTTGGGTATTCTTTTTTGGCTGACGGTGGATTTTATAGCTTTTATGCAGGGCTATACGCACAACAAGGATTCACAAAAAATAGACGAACAATTTTCTTTGACCAGCCCACGATTCCGGTATCTCAAGCCATAAGATTAGATCTTCAGTTCGGTTTTCGCATAGGTTGGTTTATTCCGATTTACAAGCGTAAGCCAAAAGATTTTTATTATAATTAAGATGAATTTGTTGTATAATTTTTCTGTTTTAGTTTTTGGTTTTTTCATTCGGATTTATGCAGTTTTTTCTCCAAAAGCAAAAAAGTGGGTTGTTGGTCGAAAAAATTGGCAGGAAACATTAGATAGCATCCCTAAAAGTGATAAAATTTGTTGGTTTCATTGTGCCTCATTGGGCGAATTTGACCAAGGATTAGACCTCATGTTTGCTTTAAAAGAGCGTGATCCCTCTTGTTTGATCGTTGTCTCTTTTTTTTCGCCATCCGGCATGGATCATTATCAAAAGAGGAGAAACTGTGTCGATTACGCAGTGTATTTGCCGCTCGATACACCCAAAAATGCGGCGATTTTTATTCAAAAACTTCAACCTACTTACGCGATATTTATTAAGTATGAGTTTTGGGCTAATGTTATCTTTGCCGCTAAGAAACAAGGAGTTGTGTTACTTTCAGTAGCTACTTTACTTCGAAAGAATCAAGTTTATTTTAAATTTTATGGGGGATTCTTCCGAAAAATACTTCAATCGTTTGATTTTTTCTTCGTTCAAAATAAGTCAACATTTGCATTGCTGCAGTCTATCCAAATAGAGCAGATAGCATGTGTTGGCGACACACGATTTGATCGCGTTTTGGCAAATCGCGCTGCAACAATTGAAAAATCAAACCATTCATCTCTTGAAAACGAGATTTTTAGTACTTTTTTGGAAGGTGAAAAAGCCATCATTTTTGGTAGCAGTTGGAGAGAAGAGGAGGGTTTGTTACTTGCTTTATTGGAAAGTGGCTGCACACGAAAAATCATTGTTGCACCACACGATGTTAAAGAAGAAAATAGCGCGCGACTCATGGCTAGTATGGGTGATAAAGCCATTCGCTTTACAGCATTCAGCGATTACAAGCAACAACAGGTCTTAATTTTAGACACGATTGGTCATTTATCACTGGCTTATCGGTTTGGCGATATTGCAGTAATCGGCGGGGGATTTTCCGGTAAATTGCATAACATTCTTGAGCCCTTGGTTTTTGGTCTGCCGGTTATTTTTGGGCCAAAAGTGGATAAATTTCCAGAGACCGTAGAGCCATTAAAGGCGGGTTTTGCTATCCGTGTTAAATCTCCAGTTGAATTTATAGCGGCAGTAGGGGCCATGGAGAAAAACAAGGTAGAATTAGCTACAAAAGCAAGCGACTTTATTAAAAATAATAGCGGTGCTACCCAATTGATTAGTGAGCAGGCTATTTTTATGCCTTAGTACGCTCTTTCGTTTATTTTTTCAAACCAATTAACAAAAGCACGATTAACGACCTTATTGCCGCCGGGTGTGGGATAATTTCCTGTGAAATACCAATCGCCTAAATGATTTGGACAAGCTTTATGGAGGTTTTCCACTTTTTGAAAAATAATAACCACCTCTGATAGTACGATTTTAGGTTTCAGTAGAACGGCTATTTTGGCTGAGATTTCTTCATCAGTGAAAGGGGCGTATATTTCTTTAACAAAATTTTTGGCTTGTTCTTTAGGAAGTAGCAGTTGTTCTTTACATTTTCGGTAAACAAAATCAATGGTTGATTGCATATTTCGATCATGTAGAAGACAAATAGCGGCTTCAAAGGCAATAAAGTCCCCAAGTTTTGCCATGTCAATGCCATAACAGTCTGGATAGCGAATTTGAGGGGCGGAGGACACCACCACTATTTTTTTAGGTTGTAATCGATCCAACATTCTTAATATACTTTGTTTCAAGGTTGTTCCACGCACAATGCTATCGTCGATGATGACTAAATTATCAACTCCCTTGCGCAAGCTGCCATAGGTAATATCGTACACGTGCGTAACGAGATCGTCACGCGAATTATCTTGGGTTATGAAGGTGCGAAGTTTGGCATCTTTAATCGCTATTTTTTCAATTCTTGTTCGTTGCTGAATTATTTTCGTAATATCTTCCGCGGATGGATTTGCGCCTAGCGCTGTAATTTCTTTTACTTTTCGCTCATTTAATTCATCCTCAATACCTTTTATCATTCCAAGAAAGGATACCTCTGCTGTATTTGGAATAAAAGAGAAAACAGAATCACAAAGATCGTTGTCTATTGCAGCCATTACTTGTGGAACAATGTAGTTTCCCAGTGCCTGTCTTTCTTTATAGATGTCTGCATCTGAGCCCCTAGAGAAATAGATTCTTTCGAATGAACATTGTAGAGGAGCAACAGGCGCATTGATTAATTCTTCTGTAACATGCCCATTTTTTTTGACGATTAGCGCATGCCCCGGTTTTAATTCGTTAATTTCTTCGAGCTGTAAATTAAAGGCCGTTTGAATTACAGGTCGTTCCGAGGCCACTACACATATTTCGTCATCTTCGTACCAAAATGCAGGTCGAATCCCGGCAGGGTCCCGCAGTACGAATGCATCTCCATGTCCTAAAAGTCCCGCCATAGCATAGCCACCATCCCAATTATTGGAGGAGTTTTTAAGTATGTCTGCAATTTGGAGTTGATCAGCAATCATTTTGTAGCTAGTTGCTTTATCAAATCCTTTGGCTTTATAGTTTTCAACCAAGGCATCGTGTGCTACATCTAAGGAATGCCCGATTTTCTCTAATACGGTAACCGTATCTGATTTTTCTTTTGGATGCTGGCCAATTTTCACTAAGGAATCAAATAATTCATCTACATTGGTTAAGTTAAAGTTTCCTGCCACGACAAGATTTCTCGAAATCCAGTTATTTTGGCGGAGAAAAGGATGACAACTCTCGATCGAATTTCGACCAAAGGTTCCATAGCGAAGATGGCCTAGAAATAATTCGCCGGTAAAACCCGCGTTTTTTTTCAAAAAATCAATGTCTTTAAGCAGTTTAGGGTCTTCGCGTTGAATTTGAAGAAACCGAGCATTAATTTGATCAAAAATATCTTGTATTGGATTTTTTTGAATGGAACGAACGCGAGAAATGTACCGATCTCCCGGGGTCATATCAAATTTAATGTTAGCCAAACCTGCGCCATCTTGACCGCGGTTGTGCTGCTTTTCCATTAAGAGTTGCATTTTATTTAGGCCGTACAAAGCCGTGCCGTATTTGTCTAAGTAAAACTGCAGTGGTTTCTTGAGCCTCAACAAGGCAATTCCACATTCGTGTTTGATTGCATCACTCATGGCTTTTTACAAATTTTTGTGCGAAGATAACCAATGTTAATTGAACAGGTCGATAAATCAAAAAAAACCACATACTAGTTATCAACTTTTATTTTTGGTCTTACCACGGGATATTGCAGTGAGCACAATTTCACTTCAGGGATGACCTTTTGGCTGGCAGCATTTGGGAAGTTTTGAAACCGCTTCAGCGTCAGCTTTTACTTCGTCGGCATCGTAGCCGATTTTAGCGATGATATCTTTAATCTCTTGCGCGTTTATTTTCTTGGTTTTATATTGCACGCTTACCTTTTTTGTTTCGAGGTCTAAATCTGCGAATTTCACACCTTTGGTATAATTCAGCGCACCTTCAATTCGTTCTTTACAGTCATCACATTGGGCGGATGTTTGAATGAGAATGGTTTGTTTTTTTGCTTGTTGAGATAATACTACTTGGCTTAAGCAAATCGCCAGAATTAAAAGCGTTGTTTTCATAATTTATTTTTTTAGAGGTTTACGTAAAAGGGCATATCGCAGGCCAATGTATGCATTTGTTCCTGTAATAGGACCCCAAACACAGGTGGCATCAAAGTCGCTACCAAATGGATTTAAAGGGTCAACCACAGGTCTTAGTTGCCTAAAATTAGTCAAATTTTCAATGCCGAGGTAAAAATCCATGCGTTTGTAAACATGCGTTATTTGTGTGTTGATCATGGGATAGGATGGGCTGAACCTTTCTGGGTCACCTGGTTTTTCTATTGGAAGACGTGATTTTCCAAAAATAGAACAGGTAAAATCATATTCCCAACGCTTGTTTTTGCTTTTGGAGGCAACATTAACAAAGCCTCGATATTTTGGAAGCATAATCTGCTGTTGAAATCTACCATCTAAAATTGTTTTTACATCCAAATATTTACCGGCAATTCGAATTTCTAGATTTTTAAGTGGATTAATCGCTACTTCCGCTTGTAGGCTGTTCGAAATAGATGGGGAATTCAAATTTTTAAAGACAACTTTTGAAGGGTCTTCATCCCGGTCGATGATTAATTGTCGTTCGAAAAACGTTCGGTATAAGTCAACACTAAATGATGCTTTTCTTTTGAATAGGGTAAATTCTTGCACAATCGAGCCACCGAAGTTCCATGAAATTTCAGGGAGTATTTCCGATGGGGCAATCCAGTTTTTAGAACTTGCTAACAGGGAAACATTATCAATAATATAGTTAGGTACGCGCCATCCTCGCCCTGCTGTAAACCGAAAATCTGTTGTTTCAGTAAAAGTATATTTTGCATGAACGCGAGGACAAAACTGCCACCCGAATAAATTATGATAATCCATACGTGCACCCACAACAGTGTTCAAGCGCGAACCTCCGTAGGTATATTCTACAAATGCACCCGGAACAATCTCATTTCTATTATCGTTAATCGAGTCGTTATTTTGTGTGATTTGAGTCACAACAAAGCTTGATCCTACTTTTATTTTGTGATCGCTTGTACCGATAATGTCCTCGTAAAGGGCATTTACGTATCCTCGTTTCTCTGTACCTGCGAAAAGGCGATTACCAAATTGTCCCTCAATATCCTGGTATTTTAGGTTGTAAATCACGCCAAATGAGCGCATTGGTTTTTTCATAAAAAATCCAGTTTTCGCAAAGACATCTGCGTGTCGCGAATTAATTAATACACCGTAACCAACTGGATTTTCTCTAAGGTAAACGTTTTGTCCCCCCATTTTTCGTTCATGGTTCAAGTTTATGCCGAGTTGCGCTTCCATTTTATCTCCTTGATAAGCCCAACGATTCATCAGTGCGAAGTTGTCGCCCATTGGGACATCTCGAAATCCATCGTTATTCTCGTCGATGTTACCCAGAACTACTGAGGCATGCGCAAAGGTACCGCTACTCCATTTTTTATTGATTATTTGCCCCCCATTTACATTCACTTCTGAGCGCCCAAATCTATTTTGGTACGCATTCACAAATAAACGTTCCATCTCGCTTGGTTTTTTTAATTCCAAGTTGATTAATCCAGCCATGGATTCGTAACCGTTAACCACATTTCCTGTCCCTTTTGTAATTTGAATAGATTCAATCCAAGTGCCAGGAAGTGAATTAAGTCCGAACGAACTTTCTAGTCCTCGGAGGTAGGGGATATTTTCCAGTTGTATTTGTGTGTAAACGCCGTTAATTCCCATCATTTGAATTTTTTTCGCACCCGACACGGCATCGGTAAAGTTTACATCTACTGAGGCATTTGTCTCAAATGATTCGGATAAATTGCAACAGGCAGCTTTGCGTAATTCTCCGGCAGTAATTTCCTCCACATGAAGGGTTTTCATTTTCGAAATACCATGCGTAAATTTTTTTCCATCAACAGTAATTTCACCAAAATGTACTTCCGCCTTGAGGATGATATTTAAGGCAATAAACCGGTCTTTTTTGTCCACAATAATTGAGTCGGGGTAATAGCCAGGATAGAAAAAAACCAATGTATCGGGGAGTATTTTAGGTAAAGCAATTTCGAAGGTGCCACTTTCTTTCGTGCTCGTTCCTGTTTTTGCACGAAGGAGTTTTATTTTTGTTCCTACCAGTATCTCAACAGATGTGGCATTAAGTCCTTGCACAAGGCCTTTAATTTGCGCATGGATTGTTATCGAACAAAAAATGAATGTTAGGTTAATTAAAAGTTTTGAATACATAATTAAAAATAGAAGGTTAGAAAATCACGCCTTGTATTTTTAAATCTGAGATACTTGTTTTTTGAGCAAAATAAGTTTTCCGGGTGGTTTGTTGGGCGGCTGTTCGAAATCCACGCTATTTTCTATTTGCGGGACTAAAACTCGGTCTTGAAATGTATTTATTGCGTTATTATTGGATAAAAGTGTGAAAAGTGGTAGTTTAAAATTAGCTGTTCGTTCGTAGTCACAATTATTTTTTAGTACGTCCAAACTGTCAGAACAGCAACCGTCTTCTTTGTCCTTATCTTTTTCACAGCAAGGAGGTACTTTTTTATTCGCGCAAACACATGCATTGTGATCAAAAATGTAGGAGGTGAAAACACCATTTTCTTTACACGAATGATTGAAAACAGGCAAACCTACGTTTCCAACAAAAATTAAAAAGATGGTAGTAAATAAGATGAGTGTTTTCATGTTTTTACAAAGTTACTCAAAAAAAATAGTTTAATGCTGCACCTTATCGCTTGACTTTACTTCATAGTGTTTCATCAAGCCATTAATTAGCAATACTAGGAGGATGAGTACAGCACCAATATAAAAGTTAAGCGAAAGTAATTTGTGTTCTTTTAAAAGAATAATTGCTAAAATAATCGTGTAAATGGGTTCGAGGTTTATACTTAAAGACACCGTAAACGCTCCTAATTTTCGGACGATAATAATCGTTGCTAAAAATGCAAACGAGGTACATACAACACCAAGAAAAAGTAGCCAAAGAAAATCAGTAACCGTTAGTTGAAGCGCCGATACAGTAAATTTTCCTGTACATAAAAGTAGAATAGACACGAAAATATATGCGGCAATCATTTCGTAAAATGTTAACTTATCAGCACTTGTGTCTTCGGACAACTTAGCATTGAAAACAGAGAAGAATGCGGCGCAAAGTGCCGAAAACAGACCAAGAACAAGCGCGAAAATTTCTTGACCATTGAAATTAAACGAAACAAGCGAAATGCCCGCAATCACGAGTAAGCCCATAAAAAATTGCCGCAAAGAAAATTTTTGTTTCATTACCAAAGGAGCTAACCAGGAAACGTGTAGTGTTGTTGTTGACAAGCACAAAATAGCCAATGACGCAGTGGAGAGTTGAATAGCGTAATAAAAGGAAATCCAGTGTATTGCAACAATAAAACCAACTCCAAAAGTCCTCAGGGCTGTTTTCTTGGTCAGGTGAACACTTTTTCCGACGAAGAATAAAAACAATCCAAGGGCAATAAAGGCAATTAACACGCGATACCAAACGATGTACAAGGCGTCTTTGTGTATTAGTTTACCTAAGATACCTGTAAATCCCCACAAGAAAATTATGATGTGCAACAATGCATGGTACTTGTACCTTTGCCACATGAATTTTATTTTTTAGACCATTCTTCGATGGACAATTTATTCATTTTAACATAATTTGAGTCGTCATCTGCAGCAGCTGCTTCCATCGATTTTTTTGCGGTTGCTATTGCTCCCTTGAAGTCGCCATTTTCTGCTTGAAGTTGCGCTTTTAATCGCGTCATCCAATACGCTTTTTCACCACGCATTTCAACCGCTAGAGTCGACCAGATTAATGCTTGTTTCATGTCTATTTTTTCTGTGAAATAATAGGTTGCTGCTTGGTGGTAGTCGTTGGCTTGTGGCCCATTCATTGTTTTTTTGATGCTCGTAATAACTTTGTCTTTAGTGTTAAGACTAAATGAGAGTGCCACTTTGGTTCGGTCCCATGCTATGTTTATTTCTGCACCATTATTAGTTATTTTGTCAATAGAAATCTGTAAATTTTCTACTTTATCTTTCATTTCTATTACAGGAACTGTTACTTTGTAAACAATTTTATCCGCAGACCAATTATCAGGTACTCCCCAATTATCTACTTCATTGTAAAAGATGATCTGCCATGATTTTTTATCGGCAATAACATATAGTGAATAGGTGCCCGCTTTTACGGTGTCATTGCCAAAGATTAGGTTTTCAGAGGATTTTATCAAGGTGTTTTCATTGGCTCCCAATCGCCAAATCTTGCCAAATTCTACCACATCACCAAATACGGTTCGGTCTTTTACGCTTGGTCTCGAATAGGTGATGCTGATATCAGCTAAGCCCACTTTTTGCTCAATTTTAGCCAAAGGACTTGCTTTGGGAGTTGTAATTTGCGAATAGCCTGCGGTAATAAAACCCAGAGCGATTATTAAAATTGTTTTTTTCATAAAGTTTGGATTAATTTGTTTTGATTAGGTGTTGAGATAAATTTTGGTAGCGATCTTCATTTGACATGACAAATCCGTGGTTTAACAGCAAAAATACTTCATCTGCTTTTGCTTTTGTAAATTTTTTTTTACCGTGATAAATAGATAATTTAGAGGGTGTTATTAGCAGATAATCGTCCAGCTTATCTTCGTTTGTTAAATCAATATCATCGACAAGTGCCTCTACTGTTAGCATTTCAGCACTCGATTCAGCCAATGAACAAAAGCAAATTTGTTTGGCCACTAGGCGTTCTAAGTAGGAAACTTTCGAATAAACTTTTTCTAAAACTACGTCGCTAAACATTTCGACTAATTGCTTGGCTTTCAGTGGTTGACTTTGGTTCAAAGTGGCCCAATCTTCTTTGTAAACATGATTTAGTATTAAAAACTGAACAAACTCTTTGTCTAGTTCAACTAATTCATCGTCATTTAGGCACCGAAATCGCATCTTATTCTTCTACTTTAGATACATCAAAGGTAATGTCGACAAGTTCATTCAATGCTTTTTGAACGACTCCTTGTTCTATGATAAAAGTGTATTTGCCAATTTGTGGCACTTTCCGCCTTCTGAACACCAGTTTGTGTTCCACCATACTGCCCGTTTTCGTACCAACCCACTCGCCATTAGGATAGCAAGTTTTTATTTCATATGGTTCACGAATAACTTGTTTGAAAGGTGTTTTAGTTGTTAAGTAAATCCAAATATTGCTGAATTTATAGTCGGTAGTGGTGCGAAAACTTAAGGTAAAATCGTAGGTAAGTGAAGTGTCCTTAATTTGAACTATAAATTTTGGTTTTATTTTTTGTTTCCACGTATTATTGTCAAAATGAAAGGAGCGATTGTATATCGAAGAATTGGTGCAAGAGAATAAAAAAGCAATTCCAATTAATAGATATAATAATTTCTTCATCGCTTATTTTTTAGGCCTAAATTTATTCCTGTTTTTATTTTTATTTCTGTTTTTGTTGTTATGAGCAAAACGAGAAATACTGTCTTGACCAACTACGTTATCGTATCCAATTTCTACTTCTTTTTCAACGACAAAGGTAAATTCTTTTAGGTCTTTGGGAATTGATCCCGCTTTATTGAGTTCCTGAATTTTTTTTACTTGTTCAGGATTCAATGCAATTAGTCCATTCTCGCCTTGTAGCGCAAACCACATGAGGCGTTTAAAAACATCGGTTTTTATATGTGTTGCCTCTCCTTTTTCCGTTTTGAGCTTCACTTCGTTTTTGGGAAATGATTTTATTGCATCGAGGTACATATCTAGCTCGTAATTCAAGCAGCATTTTAGTTTGCCACATTGACCAGCAAGTTTTTGTGGGTTGAGGGATAATTGTTGATAGCGTGCGGCGGAGGTGGAGACAGACCTGAAGTCCGTAAGCCAAGTACTACAGCAAAGTTCGCGACCACAGGAGCCAATTCCTCCTAGGCGCGCCGATTCTTGTCTGGATCCAATTTGTTTCATTTCAATTCGAATTTTAAACTGATCAGCCATATCTTTAATCAATTGGCGAAAGTCAATTCTTCCTTCGGCAGTGTAGTAAAAGAGGGCTTTCGACATGTCAGCTTGGTATTCAACGTCAGAAATTTTCATTTCAAGTCCTAGTTTTAGCGCCATAACCCTCGACTTGTTCATCGTTTCCTGCTCTAATGATCGCGCTTGAATCCAATTGTCTATTTCTTTTTGGGAAGCAATAGCCGTTATTTTTCTTGTTTCCATTGGTTTAAAACCTGGCGCTTTCTTTTTTACTTGGATGCGTGCCAATTCCCCCACAATTGAAACTACTCCAACGTCATAACCTGGTACCGTTTCCACCACCACCACATCGCCTACGCTTAATGAAATGTGGTTGGCGTTTCGATAAAATCCTTTTCTTGAATTTTTAAAGCGAACCTCTACTATATCATATACTTTTTGTCCGGAAGGGAGTGAAATATTGGCAAGCCAATCATAAACATCCAATTTATTACACCCACCTGCACTGCATGTCCCGTTATTTTTACAACCTCTTGGCGTTCCGCCGTCTGACCCACATGAATTACAACCCATTTGTTTTTTTTGTGTAAAGTTACGAAATTATGCTTGGTGAATGTACCGCATTGTTTGAAAACACATTTGTGTAAAGAGTAATTTGCCGAATGCATTTCGCTCGATATGATAATAGGCTTCATCGAACGTTGTTAAAAACTTCGAGATGTTGTTTCCTGAAATATAGGGAGAAAATTTCCCGATGAATGTTGCCTCTTCCTCAGAGACAGGAAGATTGGAGATCCCGATGTAATTATTTACAAGACTTTGTCTAAGCATATGTAGGCTGTAGAGAACAAATAGTTTTTGGCGTTCTTTTGAAATTGCAGCTAATGCCTCTGCCCAGTCGAGCATTGCAATAACATCCTTTTTATAAGTGCAGCGCATCAAACTCATAAATTGTTCTCGGTAAGCGGCATTTACGCTGTCTTCTTTTAATAATTCAAACGAACGAAGGTAGTCGCCGTCTGAAAATCCTGCGATGGTTTGAGCAACCCTTTCCTCTACATGATGCCTAACCATTAGTTCGCCGGCTAAAATTGAGCGATTTATTCTCGGCACGATGACTGCTTGCGTTCTTGATTGAATTGTTGGAAGTAGTTTTTGTGGTTTTTCCGTTACCAGAATAAATAGGGTAAGAGGTGGCGGCTCTTCAATAATCTTTAACAGTTTATTGGCGCAGGTTGCATTCATTTCGTCGGCACACCAGATTATCATTACTTTGTAATTTCCTTGGTACGACTTTAAACTGAGTTTTTTTTGAATGTCAAGGCTTTCCTCGGAGCCAATTACTGGTTTTCTTTCTTTGGTGTCAATTATATTAGTCCATTGCAATAAATCAAAGTAGCTATTTTCAAAGAGCTGTTTTCGCCAAGCTGGCAAATGTCCATTGGATAATTTTTCGTTTGCCAAAACGATTGGAAAAACATAATGCACGTCGGGATGAACAAAATCATTCATTTGTTTGCACGAATGACAGCCCCCACAACTATCGGTAGCTTGTTTATTCTCGCATAATAAAAATTGAGTAAATGCCAGCGCTAAGGCAAGTGTTCCATGGCCATGTTTTCCAGAAAATAATTTTGCATGGCTTACCCTTCCTGAATTAATCTCATGGATAAAATCTTCCTTAAGTGAATCCTGCCCAATTATTTGTGAAAATTGCATAATGTAAAATTAGCGCAATTTTAAAATTTAGCTTCATTTCTCCCGTTTGTTTACTAATTTTATAAAAAACATTTTTCCATGAAACTATTTTTTTTATTACTTCTAACAGCATTTTTAAGTAAGGGTTTCACCCAACAAATTAAAATTGGCGAGAGCACTTCAACATTTTCAGTGGGTAGCAAACCTTGCATATCGTTGGTAATTCCTTATGCCAATGTCGATCAAGCTTCAGATGCTCTAAAATCGTTAATGAAGGATTGGGGAAAGCATAAGTCGAGCAAAGGCGAACACGTTGTTCTTCAGGGCAGTTCAAAGTCACTCGGTGCAAAACCTTTTGACGCTTACGCAACAATTAGCGAAGAAAAGAACGGAGAATCAACAACAATTTATTTTGCTGTAGATTTAGGGGGTGCATTTTTAACTAAAAAAGATCACGCTGACCAATTTCAGTCATGGAATAAACGGCTACAAGAGTTCGGTGTCAAAACAGCAAGCGAGTGCGTTTCGATTGAATTAGCTGCTGCAAATGAGGAATTGAAAAATCTAAATTCCGATCAAAAAAAATTAGAGAGAGATTTGCAAGATTATCAGTCAGAAATTGAAAAATTAAAAAAACAAATTAGTGATAATGAAAAAAAAATAGAGGAAAATAAAAAAGATCAAGGGGTAAAAACCAATGAAATTAAAACTCAAGAAACCAAGGTTAACGCCATTGAAAAAAAGAAGAAATCAATTAATTAGTCGTACTTCCACCTATAATTAGCACGATTTCCCCTTTCACTTCTTTTTGTTGAAAATGCGCTAAAACTTCTTCTGCCGTTCCACGTGCAAATTCCTCGTAAAACTTCGATATTTCCCTGCAGACACAAATTTTACGGTCTGCACCAAAATACTCCACAATTTGCCCCAAGCATTTTACTAGTCGGTGTGGGGATTCATACAAAATAATCGTACGGCTTTCTTGACTGAGTAAAATCAACCTAGTTTGACGCCCCTTTTTATGCGGTAGAAAACCTTCAAAAACGAACTTGTCACAGGGTAAACCACTAGCAACAAGTGCTGGCACGAAGGCAGTTGGACCAGGCAAGCATTCTACGGGAATATTTGCTTCAATACAGGCTCGGACCAATAAAAATCCAGGGTCTGAAATACCAGGTGTGCCAGCATCTGAGACTAATACGGCTGTTTCTACTTCTTGTATTTTTTCAATCACACGATCTAATAAACGGTGTTCATTTTGGCTATGAAAAGAAAAGATGGTGTTGGTGATGTTTAGGTGTGCAAGTAATCGTTTCGTTACCCTGGTGTCTTCCGAAAAAATTAAATCTGCACTGCTTAATATACGGATTGAACGCAAGGTGATATCTTCTAAATTTCCTATTGGAGTTGGGATAAGTATCAATCTAGCCATATTCTATCGACTTCTGTTTTTCTAATTACTATGAAAAGACTTTTCTTACCACTTCCTCAATTTTTTCGCAAAGCACTACTTTAATTTTGAAGTTAGAAATAGTGATGCCTTTATTATATTTAGAGAGGTATATAGTTTTATATCCTAATTTTTGCGCTTCATGAATTCTAACTTCGGCTCTATTTACTGGCCTTACTTCTCCCGACAACCCCACTTCTGCAGCAAAAGTAATGCCTTGTGGAATTGGTAAATCAGCATTAGATGATAAAACGGCCATCGTTACTGCCAAATCTACCGCGGTATCGTCTACTTTGATTCCGCCGGCGATATTCAAAAACACATCTTTTGAAGCTAATTTGAAACCACATCGCTTTTCCATTACTGCCAGAAGCATGTTTAGTCGCTTTGGATCAAAACCAGTGGAGGATCGCTGTGGCGTGCCATAAGCTGCCGAACTAACCAGCGCTTGCACTTCAATTTGTAGCGGACGCATGCCCTCTACCGTAGTGGCAATAGCGACACCACTTAAACTATTATCTGAGTTGGTAATTAAAATTTCCGATGGGTTGTCCACGACGCGTAAGCCAGTTCCTTGCATTTCATAAATCCCCAGTTCGTTGGTTGATCCAAAGCGATTTTTAACCGTACGCAATAAACGGTAGACATGATTTCTATCGCCTTCGAACTGAAGCACGGCATCGACCATATGTTCCAACACTTTCGGACCAGCAATCGATCCATCTTTGGTGATGTGGCCAATTAAAAAGACAGGAACGTTTGTTTCCTTCGCAAAACGAAGTAATTGTGCCGTGCATTCCCTCACCTGTGAAACGCTGCCCGGTGAACTATCAATGGAAGAAAAAAATAAGGTTTGAATAGAATCAATAATTAACATTTCAGGCATAATAGCCTTAGCGTGATTGATAATATTAACCAAGTTCGTTTCAGTCAATAATTGACATTGTTGGTTTTTAATCCCAATTCTTTCTGCGCGCATTCTTATTTGTTGCTCACTCTCTTCGCCGGAAACATACAAGATATTTAAGGGCTCTTCAATGGCCATTTGTAACATCAATGTTGATTTGCCAATTCCAGGTTCGCCGCCAATTAAAACTAAAGCGCCTTTAACCAGCCCCCCGCCCAAAACCCGGTTGAGTTCGCTATCTTGAAGAGGAATACGGTTCTCCTCATGGTGTTGTATTTCATTAATTAGGGTTGGCTTTGAATTTCTAGAATCGACAGAAAATGGGAGTGCACTCTTCGTATTGGAAACAATTTCTTCCACAAAGGTATTCCAAGAAGAACAAGATGGACACTTTCCTAACCATTTCGGAGCCTCAAGGCCACACTCTTGACAAAAAAAAGCACTTTTCTGTTTTGACATAAATAGGCTTCAAAGTTAAAATTATCTATTGAATGAGCTTATGCTAAAATCAATTAATAGCGCATAACTTTTTTAATGCTAATTAATTCACTTTTTATCGTTAATATTTTTTAAATAATTTTGAATTAGGTGTATTGCTGTTAGTAAAAACAATTAATTTTGAAATCGAAAATAGATAAATAAGCATTTGATATGACAAAAAGGAGATCAATAATTAGTTACGATAAGCTTTCAATCGAGCAAAAAAAACAGATTTTAAAAGAATTTCCTGATGGTTACATCAATCATCTAACGACTATCAAAACACCAACAGGTGAAATTTTAGATGCGTTAATTTGGGAAACGGATGAAATTATTTATTTGGTTAAAATTATCAAACCAAAAATTAAAACTAAAATAATTACCGATGATGCCGATGACGATTTTGCGGATGATTTGGACAAAGAAGATGAAATCAAAGATGAGGACATGGACGATGAAAAAGAAGATGATTCTGACGATGATTTAGATGATTATGATAAGCCAGATGCCAACGATGATGATGATAAGGACTAGTTGTTTGTTTTTACCGTCATAATTTTCTTTTCCCTGACTTTTATTTATCTTTGAAGGAATATCTTGAAGATAATTATGAAAGTTCCTATTTCTTTTAATAAATTACCAATCTCTCCTTCTATTGATAAGGTAGGAGTAGAGGAACGCGTTGCTAGATTCCAAACACGAAGTATTAAAAATGAATCGAAGCGTCACGGGCTTGATTTAGTTTTGAGTATGATTGACCTTACTACCTTAGAGGGGAAGGACACACCAGGAAAAGTAAAACAAATGTGCTATAAGGCTCATCACTTACATGATGCCTATGCAGGTGTGCCAAATGTAGCCGCAGTTTGTGTCTATCCTTCCATGGTTCGTATTGCAAAAATGGCTCTTAATGGAACAGATGTTAAAGTGGCTTCTGTTTCAACGGCTTTTCCATCAGGGCAATCAACTAGAGAAATAAAAATTGCAGACACCAAATTTGCTGTTGATGAAGGAGCGGATGAAATTGACATGGTTATTTCTCGCGGTAAGTTTTTAGCGGGAGAATATAATTTTGTATTTGATGAAATAGCAGCAATCAAAGAGGCGTGCGGAAAGTCAAGATTGAAGGTGATTCTTGAAACCGGTGAGCTTTGCACACTCGATAGTGTTCGTAAAGCAAGTGATATTGCCATGTATGCGGGAGCTGATTT
>CAMDAH010000011.1 GCA_945888625.1 Chryseobacterium gleum | reverse complement strand
AAAAATAAAAAGTAAATGGAAAAAATAATAACTGAAATTGACGGTTTGGCTTTAATAAAGCCCCCTGTTTTTAAAGATGACCGCGGGGTGTTTTTTGAATCCTTCAACCACAATAAATTTAGCGGATTATTCCCACAAACTAATTTTGTTCAGGATAATTTATCCATTTCACACAAAAATGTACTTCGAGGACTACATTTTCAACTACCTCCTTTCGATCAGGGCAAGCTCGTTCAAGTACTTAAAGGAAGTGTGCTTGATGTGGCGGTAGATTTGAGAAGAAAAAGTAGCACTTTTGGCAAACACTTCCAAGTAGTATTAAACGATATAAATAGACTACAATTCTGGATTCCACCCGGATTCGCTCACGGGTTTCTATCACTTGAAGAAAACACCATTTTCTCGTATAAATGCACCAATAATTATTCACCAGAGCACGAAGAAACAATTTGTTGGAACGACAAAGACCTCGGAATTAATTGGGGAGAGACAGCAGTTATTGTGTCTGCAAAGGATCAACAAGGTATACCATTTCGTTTATTCAACACCCCTTTTTGATCGATGGAAAAATCGTATTATTTTATCTTATTCTTTATTCTTGGTGTTTTATCTTCATTGGTTATCAATAAACTAATTCTAAATTTTTCAGAATCGTTGGGAATTAGAAATAAAAACGACGTCATGATACGTTGGAGCAATAGTTCCAGACCTTCGCTTGGAGGTATTGCCATTTTTATAAGCTTTCTATCTGCCATTATCGCCTACTTGATTTTCACACCTACCTTAAATTTATTTAGTCAAAAAGAATTTGTTTGTTTTTTCGTTTCTGCAACTTTGGGATTTTTAATGGGCTTAGCTGATGATGCGTATAATACTCAACCTATACTTAAACTACTTATTCAAATTGCATGTGGCTTGCTCATTTCTTATGGTGGAACAACCATAAACGTTTCCAACTTCGATGAAGTAAATACTTTCTTGACTGTTTTTTGGGTGGTGGTACTAATGAATTCACTCAATATGTTGGACAACATGGATGGCATTACAACTACTGCAGCGCTCTTCATTCTTTCTACTTGCTTTATTTTTAATTTATTGTTTCAAGTGGAAACTAATCCTGTTTGGAATTTAATTTTATTGACTTGCATTGGATCGCTTATTGGTTTTTTGTGTTTTAATTTTCCACCAGCAAAAATGTTTATGGGAGATTCAGGGAGCCAATTTATCGGGCTAATCTGTGCTTTTTTTTCAATTAAATTTTTGTGGGGTGTTCAGTCAGTAAGTCCCGGAATTCCACTCTGGGTGGTGGTAATTACAGTGATGGTTTGTTTTACCTCGCCTTTTATTGATACACTAAGCGTTATAATTAATCGGCTTCGAAAGAAAACATCCCCTTTTATTGGGGGTAAAGACCACACCACCCATCACCTTGTTTATGCAGGATATAACGAACGAAGCGTATTTTTAATCTTTGTATTAATCGGGTTTATTTCCATGTTACTTTGTGTTTTCTACTTCATAATACCCCAAAAATTCGTTCCTTGGTCAACAATATTAATGTTAATATGGCTTGTGCTAGCTTTTTATTTTCTTTACCAAAAAACAATAAAATACGCCCAAAAATAAACAAACTTGCTTTTGAAATTAGTACGAATGAACTATCTAAAATTATTGATATTAAGCCTCTTATTCATTGGCTGTACCGAAAAAAACACAAACAAAGTCACTGTAAATTCAAAGCAAGTAAGCCAACAGTTGCCAAGCGTTCCACAAAGCATGGAGCTTTTTGGAGAAACAATTCATCTTACAGACGAAGACATTAGAGAACGCTTGGATCACGAATTAACAGTAAACGCTTTTTTTCAAAGTTCTACAACTTTAATAATTAAAAGGGCTAATCGCTATTTTCCAATCTTGGAACAACTTTTAAAAGAAGAAAACTTACACGATGATTTCAAGTATTTATGTGTTATCGAGAGTAATTTAACACAAGCGAAAAGTCCTGCGGGCGCTCAAGGCTTTTGGCAGTTTATGCCCGAAACAGCAAAGGAGTATAAGTTACTCGTTACCAATGAAGTCGATGAACGCCTAGATGTTGAAAAAAGTACTCGTGCCGCATGTGCCTATCTAAGAAAGGCATACGCCGAATTAGACAATTGGATTCTTGCCGCAGCAGCTTATAATCGTGGACTAGGTGGTGTTCAATCCGACTTAAAATCGCAATACGTTTCAACTTATTTTGACACTGAGATGAACAATGAAACTAGTCGATATGTCTTCAGAATTATGGCGCTCAAACTAATTTTAGAAAACCCTAAATCGTATGGTTTTAATCTGCAAAATAAAGATTTGTATCCCACAAGAAAGATACGAAAAGTTAATGTGCATGATCCAATATTGGACTTGGCTTTGTGGGCAAAAAATAACCAAGTAACATTAAAAATAGTTAGGAAATTAAATCCTTGGTTACTCAAAAATACCTTAACTACACCGCCAATAAATTACATCATCACATTACCTCATTCGAGTTATAATTTAAAACAATACAGCGACTACAGGAAATGAACAAAGAACAAATTGATGAGGGTCTAATTTCTATTTTTGGCGCAAAAGAACACAACCTTAAAAACGTTGATTTACAAATCCCAAGAAATAAATTAATTGTTTTTACTGGCTTAAGTGGAAGTGGTAAATCCTCCCTTGCTTTTGATACACTTTTTGCAGAAGGTCAGCGACGCTACATTGAAACATTTTCCTCGTATGTTAGACAATTTATCGGCGGACTTGAACGCCCTGATGTAGAAAAAATCGACGGCTTGAGTCCTGTGATTTCAATTGAACAAAAAACGGTGTCCCGTTCACCAAGATCGACTGTTGGAACGATAACGGAACTTTACGATTTCTTTCGATTACTTTACGCACGTGCCTCGACCGCATATTCATTTACTAGCGGCGAAAAAATGGTGAAATATGCCGACGAAGAAATCACATCACTGATTTTAAGTAATTACAGTGGAAAAAAAATTGCACTCTTAGCACCTAAAGTTCGTGGGCGAAAAGGACATTACCGTGAACTATTCGAACAAATCTTGAGAATAGGATTTACAAAAGTAAGAGTCGATGGGCAAGTGAAAGATATCACTGTTGGAATGAAGCTTGATCGCTACAAAATGCACGATATTGAGTTAGTAGTTGATCGACTAGTGGCCGACGAGAAGGACAGAAAGCGCCTATCCGATGCTGTTCAAGTTTGCATGAAACACGGTGAATCCAGTTTGATGGTACTCGATTTGGAAACGAATAAAAACCAATTTTTTAGTCGATCGCTGATGTGTCCAACCAGTGGTGTAAGTTATCCGGAACCGGAACCGAATTTATTTTCTTTTAATTCTCCATACGGCGCATGTCCAACTTGTAGTGGACTCGGTGAAGTGAGTGTTGCAGCTATGGAAAAAATTATTCCAGATTCTTCAAAATCTATTCGAAAAGGTGCTTTTGCTCCTTTGGGGGACTACAAAAAAAGTTGGATTTTTGACAAAATTGAAGAAATTATAGCCCTAAATGGATTTACTATATCCACACCAATTGCAGAATTCGATGAAGAATTACTCAAATTACTACTTTATGGTAATGAAGATATGGATACTTCGAAAAAAGAAAAAACAATTCGATTTGAAGGGATTATTAATTTCATTACGCGACATGCCGAGGAAAGTGGTGCTGGAATACAACGTTGGGCGCTGAGTTTCATGAATAAAAAAACTTGTGATGCATGCAATGGTTTTCGACTTCGAATGGAGGCATTACATTTTAAAATTGGGGAATTACATATAGGACAAATAAGCAATATGGACCTCAAAGACCTTTCCGAATGGTTAGATAAAATTGAAAGTTGTCTTACCAAAGCACAAAATACCATTGCCTTTGAAATTGTGAAAGAAATTCGTGCTCGACTTCAGTTTATTTTAGAGGTTGGATTAGAATACTTAACCTTAAATCGTTCTTCAAAAGGTCTTTCAGGCGGAGAAGCGCAACGTATCCGTTTAGCCACTCAAATTGGAACTGAGCTGATTAATGTACTGTATATTTTGGATGAACCATCAATCGGTTTGCACCAACGCGATAATGTCAAACTAATTACCTCGCTCAAACGACTAAGGGACGCTGGGAATACTGTTTTGGTGGTCGAGCACGATAAAGAAATGATGGAGGAAGCTGACTTTGTAGTGGATATTGGTCCGGGTGCAGGAATAAATGGAGGTGAAATCGTTTACGCCGGAAGCTATTCTGATATGCTTAAATCAAAGAGCTTAACCGCAACCTATTTGAATGGTGAAAACAGCATAGCAATTCCCTTAAAACGGCGTCGTGGAAACGGTAATAAAATAGTCTTAAAAAATACGACCGGTCATAATTTAAAAAATGTTACTCTAACGCTTCCTCTTGGCACATTTACTTGTATTACGGGCGTTTCTGGCAGCGGAAAGTCGTCGTTAATTAGCCACACCCTCTACCCTATTTTATTAAAACATATTTACAATGGTGTTCGCGAGCCGCTTCCTTATGGTAGTATTGAAGGACTTGAACACTTAGATAAAGTAATTGATATCGATCAAAATCCTATTGGAAGAACGCCACGTTCGAACCCAGTTACGTACACCAAAGTATTTGATGAGATCCGAAGTTTATTTGCCTCGCTACCAGAATCGCAAATTCGAGGCTACAAACCCGGGCGTTTTTCTTTTAATGTGGCAGGCGGAAAATGCGAAACGTGTAATGGTGGCGGAATGCGATTAATTGAAATGAATTTTCTGCCAGACGTATATGTTAATTGTGAAAGTTGCCAGGGACAACGCTACAACAAAGAAACAATAGAAATTAAATACAAAGGAAAATCAATTGCAGATGTACTCAACATGACTATTTCTGAAGCGGAAACTTTCTTTGAAAATTTACCAAGAATACATAAAGTTTTAAGTACTTTAAAGAGTGTGGGGCTTGGTTATGTTTCACTCGGGCAGTCTTCTACAACGCTATCAGGAGGTGAAGCGCAGCGTATAAAGTTGGCAAGCGAACTAACAAAAAAAGGAACAGGAAAAACAATGTACCTGCTCGACGAACCTTCAACCGGTTTACACTTTGAAGATATTAACATGCTACTAACAGTATTGCAACGTTTGGTAGATGAAGGGAACTCTGTCGTGGTTATCGAACATAATTTAGACATCATTAAAACGGCAGATTATATAATTGATTTAGGTCCGGAGGGTGGTAGAGGTGGCGGTAAAATAAATTGTGTTGGCACACCCGAAACACTTATTAAAAAGTACACTGCCTCGTCTTACACAGCGCATTACCTTAAAAATGAAATGGAGTCAAAAATAGTTGCTAAAAACTAATACAAAAATAATTTCACATCAAAAATTGGACTAATTTTACAAAAAATTAAATAGAAATAAAATGGCTTTAGAAATAACAGATTTAAATTTTGATGAATTGGTAATGAGTTCCACCCAACCCATAGTTGTTGATTTTTGGGCTGAATGGTGTGGGCCATGCAGAGTGATTGGACCGGTAATCGAGGAATTGGCACTTGAATATGAAGGTAGAGCAATCATTGGTAAAGTAGATGTAGATGCTAACTCAGCAGTATCTGCGAAGTTTGGTGTAAAAAGCATTCCAACAGTTCTTTTTATTCAAAATGGAATCGTTGTAGATAAGTCAGTTGGAGCTGTTCCAAAAGCAACTCTTGCCGAAAAACTAAATGCACTTTTAGCTTAAGCTATATACAACACTACTTTTTCTTTTCGTTAAAAAATGGAAAACTTCCTGCGCCGTTTGAAATTATATGGAATCGGTTTCGGCATCGGATTGGTATGTGTCTTTTTTTTCTTTAAAAATAGAGGTTGCGCTTGGTTGCCTGAAAATAGAGTCAAATCAACTATTCTAGAAAGAGTAATTGTTGTACATGCCGATGAGATTAAAACCTTTCGAGCACTCGCTTTAAACGAAAAAAAGTTAAGTGAACTTATTCAAAACGCTGATGTAGCGTTCTCTGAAAGCAAAAAACAAGGAGAGCCAAAAGCTTACAAATTAGTTGGAGAGTTACCCAACGGAAAATCGATTGATTTCATACTAACTCTACCCGATCGAAGTGTGGTATGTGAGTTGAAATTAAAGAATACCAAAATTAAACAAGTTAAAAATTCAATTGAAGGCCGAGGATTTCCAGTACTTTTCCCAAAAAATAAAGGGCTTTTTTATTTAGGTTTGGATAAAGAAATTCTTACAAATCTAAGGATAAAAGGTATTGCGAAAAGTGAACAACTGATGAAAATCGTTAGGATGCATGGCTTCGTTGATTTTGAAAAATCTTCCTTCAGCGGGGAAAAGCCAAACTGCTGTTGGGTGATAAACCATCCCCAACACAAATTTTCGTTACAGACTTTTTGGTACAAAGAAAAAATTGAAATAACCGCTTTTGAGGAACTTGAATAGCGCTAAAAATTTTCAAATTAAAAACCTCGGCGTGTTAATAAATTAATCTTTTAGAATATCGCATTACTATATTAATTTATACTTTTGGTGTATGGAGTTTTCAGCTGAACAAATCGCGGGTATCTTAAATGGCGAAATAATTGGCGACGCAAACAGCTTAGTTAATGGATTATCCAAAATTGAAGAGGGTGTTCCTGGCTCTGTGTCCTTTTTATCGAATCCAAAATACGAAAACTATCTCTATACCACCTTATCCAGTATTTGTATTGTAAACGCCTCATTTGTTCCGAGTAAAGCGCTTCCAAAATCACTTACACTAATTAAAGTGGAGGACGCATATGCTTGTTTTGCGAAACTTCTAGACGTCTATAATAATTTATCTAAGAAACAAGCGGGTATCGAACAACCCTCCTACATCGATGAAAGCGCCACCATTGGTGCAAATTGTTACATAGGTGCATTTACTTACGTTGGTAAAAATGTAATAATTGGAGATAATTGCAGTATTTATCCAAATGTTTATTTAGGCGATCATGTCAGCATAGGAAAAAATACAACTATTCATCCTGGTGTTGTAGTTTACGATTCCTGTCTGCTCGGTAATAACTGTATCATTCACGCAGGCGTTGTTATAGGTTCAGATGGTTTTGGTTTTTCCCCAGATGAAAATGGCGCTTTTCAAAAAGTTCCACAAACTGGAAATGTCGTTATTGAAGATAATGTTGAAATCGGTTCTAATACAAGTATTGATCGCGCAACAATGGGCTCAACCTTCATAAGAAAAGGAGTTAAAATTGACAATCTTTGTCAAATTGCACACAATGTTGAAGTTAACGAAAATTCAGCCATCGCAGCACAAGTTGGTATTGCAGGCTCAGCCAAAATTGGTAAACGAGTTATGATTGGGGGACAAGCCGGAATTAATGGCCACTTGCATATTGCTGATGACACAAAAATAGTTGCGCAGTCGGGTGTTCCTTCATCGGTAAAGACAGCAAAGACACTAATGGGCTCACCGAGTTTTGATCTTGATGATTTTAAACGCTCATTTATTGGGTTTAGAAGGCTGCCGCAATTAATGGATAGAATTAGCGCACTCGAGGCGAAAATTGCATCCCTTACAACAAAAAATGATTAGCATGATAGAAAAACAATGCACCTTACAAGCATCCGTAATATTTAAAGGAATCGGGTTACACTCAGGTGAATTAATAACCATGGAAGTCTGCCCGGCTGATGAAAATCATGGATACGTATTTCAACGCACTGATTTACCGGGTGAACCAAAAATAAAAGCGGATGTCGATCTAGTTATTTCCACCGATCGAGGCACCACATTGGAATCCAACGGCGCAAGAATTTATACTACAGAGCACATTCTTGCTGCATTGTGTGGATGTCAAATTGACAATGCCTTAATTAAAATGAATGCGCCCGAAGTTCCCATAATGGATGGTAGCGCTAAATTATTTGTTCAAGGATTTCTTTCTACAGGAAAAAAAGAGCAGGATGCTGAACGTATTTATTTTGAATTAAATGAAAACATTCCTTGGGAAGATATTGAAAAAGGCAACGAATTCTTGGCCATTCCCGACAAAAATTACCGCATAACAGTAATGGTTGATTACAATTCGCCGGTACTTGGGACACAGCATGCAACTATGTATGATATTGGAGAATTTAATGAAGCCATTTCGCCCTGTAGGACATTTGTATTTTTGAGAGAACTGGAGTATCTGGCGAATAACAACCTCATCAAAGGTGGTGACCTTGATAATGCAATCGTTTTAGTAGATAAAGCCGATATTGAGCAAAGTGAACTCGACCGCCTTGCCAAGTTGCTTGGTAAAGAAGACCTGAAAATTTCCATACAAGGGTTAGGCGTGTTGAATAGCATCAAACTTCAATATGAAAACGAACCTGCAAGACACAAATTGTTGGATATTGTTGGTGATTTAGCGCTAATTGGTAAACCTATTAAAGCACATATTTTAGCTGCTAGACCGGGACATGCAAGCAACGTGCAATTTGCCAAAATCATCAAGGAACAAATTAAAAAACAACAAACGCAAGCAAGGGAGTTTGATTTATCAAAAAAACCGCTTTACGACAGCGTGGCAATTGAAAAAATGCTACCACACCGCTTTCCTTTCTTAATGATTGATAAAATCATGTCGATTACCGAAACAACAATTATCGGTGTTAAGAATATCACCATGAATGAACCTATTTTTACAGGTCATTTTCCTGGTAACCCAGTATTTCCTGGTGTATTGCAAATAGAAGCAATGGCACAAACAGGCGGCGTTTTCGCACTTAGTAAAGTGGAAGATCCCCACCTTTATACAACCTACTTCATGAAAATTGATAAAGTAAAATTCAAAAATAAGGTCGTTCCTGGCGATACGGTTGTTTTTGAATTAAATTTGCTATCACCAATTCGTAGAGGTTTAGTAGAAATGGGAGGAAAAGCCTACGTGAATGGGGAGTTAGTAATGGAAGCAGAAATGCTTGCCCTTGTTACCAAAGATAAGCAATAAATGAAAAATTCCCTAGCGGTTATTTCACCTAATTCCCAGTTGCACGAAACAGTTGAAGTAGGACCATTTTCCATGATTCACGAGAATGTTACGATTGGTGCAGGCACTAAAATTCATTCTAATGTTGCCCTCTATCCGGGTACTATAATTGGCAGTAACTGTGAAATTTATCCAGGTGCTGTGATTGGAGTAATACCTCAAGACTTAAAGTTTGAGGGAGAAAATACAACAGTTGAAATTGGCGATAACACCATTATTCGAGAATGTGTTACCATTCATAGGGGAACAAAAGATAAATGGAAAACAAGTATTGGAAATAACTGCCTGCTCATGACCTATGTCCATGTAGCACACGATTGTCAAATTGGAAACAATGTTATTCTAGCAAGCTACACGGGCTTATCAGGTCACGTTACCATTGGAGATTTCGCCATATTGGAAGGAAAAGTAGCAGCACAACAATTTGTACACATTGCTCGACACGCTTTTGTAGGTGGCGCATCACTCGTGAGAAAAAATATACCCCCATTCATAAAAGCTGCACGAGAGCCCTTAACGTTTGCTGGAGTAAATTCAGTCGGTTTACGAAGACGTGGATTCTTAGATGAAGATATTAAAACAATTGAAGATATCTATCGCATCATTTACATCCAAAATAGCAACGTGACCAAAGCGTTGGAAATAGTGAAAGAAACCATTGAAGCGAGCGAAATAAGAGATGAAATTATTCATTTTGTCGAAAATTCAGATAAAGGTGTAATCCGAGGCATGATTTAACATGTTTAGTAAAGGAGAAATCGTCGAATTAACCATTACAGACTATGCCTTTGGAGGTCGTGGAATTGCCAAAGTACTTATCGGAGATGCTTATTTTGTTGTGTTCGTGGACAATTCGTTCCCGGGACAATTAGTGAGTGCAAAAATCGACGTCAAAAGAAAAAATCATGCAGAAGCAAAACTTATCGATGTAATTAATAGATCACCTGACGAAATAGTTTCGAACTACCAAGAAATTTCAGGCGGCCCCTTTATTTATGTCCCACCCCTGTTGCAAGAAAAGGTTAAAGAGACCACAACACTCGAAATATTTTCAAGGATTTCTGGTATCAAAAATCTTCGCGAAAATTATGATGGATTTATTGCATCACCAGCCCATTATGCCTACCGAAACAAAATGGAATATAGCTTTTCATGTATCGAGCACTGTATTTACAGTGGAGAAGAAAAAGATAATGCTTTCGCACTAGGATTCAAACGAAGAGGTACTTGGTGGAAAGTAGAAAACCTAGATAAACCAAGCGGATTATTTGATGATGAATGGGAAAGTAAACTAATTAATATTAGAAAATTCTTAGAAGCGTCACACCTACCCGCCTGGCATCCGCCAAAAAAAGAAGGATTTTTTAGGCATCTTGTGGTAAGAAAATCGTTTCATTCTGATTTATTGTTAGTTAATTTAGTAACCTCATCTGTTGGTCTAAAACAATTTGACCGTAAGGCTTTTGTTGCTTATCTACTTAATCAATTGGGTAAGCGAATTGCAGGAATTCAGCACACCATCAACGACAACGTTGTAGATCGATCTAAAATTGAAAACGGTTCAACAAAACTTCTTTTCGGACAAGCAAAAATTGAAGAAACAATTAATAAGTTACGATTTGAAATAAGCATGGAAAGTTTTTTTCAAACAAATCCACGCTGTGCCGAGCTACTTTACAATAGAGCAATAGATTATTTATTGGACGACCCCATCGATGCAAAAAGCGTTGTTTTAGATTTATTTTGTGGCACTGGAACCATAGCGCAACTTATCGCTAAACGAAATGCCAACATACGTATTGTAGGTGTTGATATTGTAGCTGAGGCGATTAAGGATGCAGAACGTAATGCAGCAATTAATAAATTGAAAAATGTGCAATTTGTAGCCCTAGATGTAGGGAAATTCTTGAAAGAAAATCCCGATTTAGAAGGCAAAATAGCTGCTTTAATTTTGGATCCACCAAGGGCAGGAATAGCACCAAAGACACTTCAAAAAGTAATAAATCTAGGCGCAAAGGTGCTTGTTTATATTTCCTGTAATCCATCTACACAA
Organism: Chryseobacterium gleum; assembly: GCA_945888625.1. GTDB lineage: Bacteria > Bacteroidota > Bacteroidia > Flavobacteriales_D > Crocinitomicaceae > UBA952. The sequence continues at coordinate 64,889 of CAMDAH010000011.1, read as the reverse complement.
GCACGTGATGCTTCCTTACTAATTGACGCCGGATACGAATTAAAAAACTACACCTTAGTCGACCAATTTCCACACACCGGACATATCGAAGCCATTGCTAAATTTATTAAAAAATGAATGTTGAACTAATATCTATCGGCGACGAACTACTCATCGGCCAAACAATTAATACCAATGCTGCATGGCTTGGTCAAACGCTGACGCTATTCGGCGCAAGAATAACCAAATCAATCACTATTTCAGACCAAGAACTAGAGATTATAAATGCGCTAAAGGACGTAAACGAGACCACTAATTGCACCATAATTACCGGTGGATTAGGTCCAACAAATGACGATATTACCAAACATACCTTGGCCAATTATTTCGGACAAGCACTCGTTATGCACGAAGAAACACTTCGCCACATTGAGCGTTTTTTCGCAAAACGAAATCGACCTATGTTGGCATCCAATCAACAACAAGCTATGCTACCGGAAGGATGCATCATATTACCTAATAAAAATGGAACCGCAGCGGGAATGTGGTTTAACAAGGGAGGACAAATTATCATCAGTTTACCGGGAGTACCCTACGAAATGAAATGCATTGTGGAGGAAGAACTTCTTCCCCTCTTGGCCAAACAATTTAATGTTTCCACACACTACCATAAAACCGCACATACACAAGGAATTGGAGAATCATTTTTAGCTGAAAAAATTGCTCTGTGGGAGCAAGCACTTGAAGCTGAGGGACTTCACTTAGCCTATTTGCCTTCACCGGGATTTGTAAAGTTGAGAATAAACTCATTTCAAGGCCAACAAGATAAAACGAAAATAGATCGCTATTTTGAAGAACTAGAAACGCTTATTCCCGAGGCAATATATGGTTATGAATCGGATACATTAGTGAGCGTAATTGCTAAAAAATTAGTGGCAGGTAGGTTATCAATAGGTACTGTGGAAAGTTGCACTACTGGATTATTAGCACATGAATTAGCCTCTATTTCAGGATCTTCAAGTTATTTTCAGGGTTCTTTACTTACCTACAGTAACGAACTAAAAGTTAAGATAGGACGAGTTGATAGCGCACTGATCGAGAAATTTGGTGCAGTTAGTAGTGAAGTAGCGTGCGAAATGGCCACGCAAGGAAGAGAAATTTTAGCCGTCGACCTCTGTATTTCCACCACGGGTATTGCTGGACCCACAGGCGGAACAACAGACAAACCAGTTGGCTTAGTATGGGTTGCTATTGCGACAAAAGAAAACACAGTTGTTAAATCTTTTTACTTTGGAGATAACAGAGCGCGCAATCAACAAATGACCGTATCAGCGGCTTTAAATTTTCTTCGCTACGAGGTTTTACAAATACGACCTTCTGATAATAAAAAAGTTTAAAATTAAGTTGTATTTGTTCTAAAAAAGTGTTTTCTTTGCACCCGCTTACAATAATTCAAGTAAAACAATTTAGATGTCACGAGTTTGTCAATTAACAGGTAAATCAGTAATGGTAGGAAATAATGTTTCCCACTCTAACCGTAAAACGAAGCGTCGCTTCTTTCCTAATCTTATTACCAAAAAGTTTTTTATTCCTGAGGAAGACCGCTATGTTACCCTCAAGATTTCAACTTCAGCATTGAGAACAATCAATAAGAAAGGGCTAGTTGCTTGTCTAAAAGTGGCGAAACAAAAAGGATACCTCAAGTAACATCCAATAAAAAGCATTAAGTAATTAAAAATGGCAAAGAAAGCAAAAGGTAATAGAATTCAAGTAATATTAGAATGCACCGAGCACAAGACCACTGGTTTAGCTGGTACTTCTCGTTACATCAGCACGAAAAATCGTAAAAATACCCCTGATCGTCTTGAGATTAAAAAATTCAATCCAATTCTAAAGAAATATACCATTCATAAAGAAATTAAATAATATAAACCATGGCAAAGAAAGTTGTAGCATCCCTACAAAAAGGTGGTGGAAAAGAACATACCAAAGTAATTAAGATGGTGAAATCTGAAAAATCAGGTTCATATACCTTCAAAGAAGAAATCGTTCACAATGATAAGGTGAAGGAATGGTTTTCAAAAAATTAATATCGAACAAGTAATTTTGTGAAGCTTCCCATTATAGGAAGCTTTTTTTTTACCTAATATGGGCTTATTTGATTTTTTTTCTCGTTCAAAAAAAGATACACTAAACGAAGGTTTAGCAAAAACAAAAGAATCGTTTGTTTCCAAAATTGCGCGGGCTGTAATTGGTAAATCACGTGTTGACGATGAAGTGCTCGACAATCTCGAAGAAATTCTTATCACCTCAGACGTTGGAGTGGAGACAACGCTCAAAATCATTAAGAAAATCCAAGCGCGAGTTGCAAGAGATAAAGTCCTAAATACTAATGAAATCCAACTAATCCTCAAGGAAGAAATTACTTCTTTGTTGGCTGATAACCCTTCTAAAGGATATAACGATGAGCAAAATATTGTACTAGATAATCAAAAACCCTATGTTATTATGGTAGTGGGCGTCAATGGTGTTGGTAAAACAACTACTATCGGAAAGTTAGCATATCAATTTAAGCAAGCTGGAAAAAAAGTGGTACTCGGAGCAGCAGACACCTTCAGGGCCGCAGCTGTTGATCAATTAATTATTTGGTCGGAACGTGTCGGAGTACCCATAGTTCAACAGGGAATGAATGCCGATCCAGCAAGCGTTGCTTTTGACACCCTGCAATCGGCAAAATCACAAGGAGCAGATGTAGTCATTATCGACACCGCCGGACGTTTGCACAACAAAATAAACCTCATGAATGAGCTTTCCAAGATAAAAAAAGTAATGGAAAAAGTAATTCCAGGTGCACCGCATGAAATCCTTTTAGTAATAGATGGTTCAACAGGACAGAATGCATTCGAACAAGCAAAGCAATTTTCACAAGCAACAGAAATTAATGCCCTAGCTGTTACAAAATTAGATGGCACTGCAAAGGGAGGTGTAATTATTGGTATTTCAGACCAAATGAACATCCCCGTAAAATACATTGGAATGGGTGAAAAAATGGAAGACTTACAATTATTTGATCGAACGCTTTTTGTTGACTCTTTGTTTAGCGAATAATTACTTTTTTATTCTAAAGCAAACACTTCTAGTGCGCTAAATTTTAAATCCTCACTTGAGCAATCCGAACATCCACAGCGGCACTTTGTTACCAAATTTATTTTCAACATCAATGGCAAGAAAAAAATTGGGAACACCTTTAATCTGTTGTAAATTTAAAGTTCAAAAGGAAGCGAAAATTATCCACCAAATTTACGTTCACTTACATTTTATTTGAGTTAAAGCCGTAAATTCGTACCTAAAAATAATTCAATGAAATTTAACTTATTAATAATTTTATTTATCGCACAATTTTCTCTGTTTGCGCAGGATTTTAATCTGCGTGGCTATGTGTATGATAAATCAAATGGAGATGCAGTAAGTTTTCAAAAAATAAAATTACTTCGAACCGACAGTACCATTGCAGCAGGCGCTATCACCGATTTAAATGGTCTTTTTTCAATCCCTAAATTGAGTGCTGGCGAATATATTCTCAAAGTTGATAACCAGGCCTACGAATTATTTACTGTGAACGTAAGTTTTTCAACAAAAAAAATAATTGATGTAACCATTGTACTTGAAAAGCTCTCTTCCACCAAAGCATTTGATGAGATACGTGTAACAGCTGAAAACAAAACAAAACGTACAGAAGTTGAAATCTCTAAATTAAAATTAGACCAAAAAGGCTTAGAGCGAATACCAAGTTACGGTGCTGAAAATGACATTGTTGGTGCTTTTAGTGTGACGCCTGGCGTAATCACCACAGGGGATCAAGGAGGTCAATTGTACGTTCGGGGGGGAACGCCGATACAAAACAAAGTATTACTAGACGGAATGACTATTTACAACCCCTTCCACTCCATTGGTTTTTTCTCCATATTTGAAACAGAATTGATCAAGAATGTAGACATTTACACCGGGGGTTTTGAATCTAAATACGGCGGACGAATTTCATCTGTTATGGATATTACCTACCGAGATGGAAACAGAAAAGAATTTGGAGGAAAATTATCTACCTCTCCTTTTTTAGCCAAATTGGTACTAGAAGGTCCGATTGGCAGAATTAAAAACGAAAAGCCAGCTGCTGGATCCTATATCTTTTCATCCAAACATAGCCTGCTAGATTATACCTCTAAATCATTGTATCCCAACATCAATGAAGGAAATGGTTTACCTTTTAATTTTACCGATTTGTATGGAAAAGTTACCTTTACCGGTGAAGGAGGTTCTAAAGTAAGCGTCTTTGGATTTCACAACCAGGACAGCGTAAATTATTCGGTAGCCGATCTAAATTGGGAAGCATCCGGGGGTGGTTTAAACTTCTTATTGATTCCAAGTGGATCCCCTGTATTTATTAGAGGACACGTAAACGGAAGCAACTTCCAAACTACTTTTGCCGAATCGGCAACCGAGCCACGTTTTTCAAAAATAGGGGGCTTTGATCTTGGTTTTGATTTCAGTTATTTCCTAAAAGATGAGAGTGAACTGAACTACGGTTTCAACCTAAATGGATTTAACACCGAATTTGTAACCTACAATGAAGTGCAAAGAAAAGTTGAAGCCACTAATTTCACCACTGAGATTGGCGGTTATTTTAACTATCGTTTTGTAAGTTCGCGTTGGGTGCTGCAAGCAGGTTTTAGAATACAGGCATACACCTCATTAGGCACAATATCTCCGGAACCTCGCCTTGGATTGAAGTATAACGCTACCGACAAATTGCGTTTGAAGTTTTCTGGAGGGCGATATTCTCAGAATTTTACCTCAGCCTCATCAGATAAGGATGTGGTGAATCTATTTAATGGTTTACTTTCTGCACCTACTAATGTACAAGATGTTTTTACCAATGAGTTTCAACAAGAAAAAACGGTACAAAATGGACTGCAATATGCTACCCACGCCATTGCAGGAGTGGAATATGACTTGGGAAACAATGTAAGTATCAATGTAGAAGGATACTACAAATATTTTTCTCAACTAAGCAATATAAATCCGAACAAATTATATGAGGATATTGCGCAATTTGAACAAATTGACGATGTGTTTAAAAAAGATTTTATTATTGAATCTGGCCAATCTTATGGTATCGATTTCTTAATCAAATACAGCAAGGACCGTTTGTTTCTTTGGGGGGTGTATTCCCTTGGTAAATCGACGCGTTGGGATGGTTTTTCGGAATATTTTCCCGTTTTTGACCGCCGTCATAACGTCAACTTAGTTGGTTCATACTCTTTCGGAAAGAAGAAAGATTTAGAATTAAACATGCGGTGGAACTTAGGTTCTGGACTTCCATTCACCCCAACTGCAGGCTATTATCAAGCGGAAAACTTCTCTGGTGGTGTAACAAGTAACTACGTAACAAACAACCCAAGTAATATCTCAACCTTATTGGGTACATTTAATAGTCAGCGACTACCCTATTATCATCGTTTGGACATTACCCTCAAAAAACAACTTGTTTTCAAAAATAAAAATGTGCTAGAACTAATTGCTAGTGTAACTAATGTGTATAATCGAAAAAACATTTTTTATGTAAATCGAATAAGTTCAGAAGAAATTTATCAATTTCCATTACTGCCTAGTTTTGGAGTGAGTTTTAAATTTTAAGCATGGCAACTATTCGTCCTTTCAGAGCTATTCGACCACAGCGAGATAAAGTACACCTAGTAGCAACTCGACCTTATTATTCGTATAAAGAAAATGTATTAAAAGCAAAACTCGAAGATAATCCTTTTACTTTCTTGCACATAATCAATCCTGAATTTAACCATCATCAAAAAACAAAACCAAATTCCACAGAACGTTTTCAATTGGTTAAAAGTCGTTACGAACATTTTATGGCTACCGGTATCCTTTATAAAGACGATATACCATCGCTTTACTTGTATCGTCAGACCACTGAAAAAAACGTTTTTATAGGTGTAATTGGAGGGGCAAGTGTAGAAGAATATGAATTGGGCTTGATAAAAAAGCACGAAGCAACTTTAACCACTCGGGAAGAAATGTTTACGCTTTATCTAGAGGAAGTTGGTTACAACGCCGAACCGGTTTTACTTAGCTATGAAGGAACAGATGAACTAAATTCCTTATTGGCGATATGCCAGCTTACTCGTCCGGAATATGAATTCACAACAACCGACCAAATCAAGCATGAACTGTGGGTTTTAAACCAAGAACAAACCCAGCAAATTCAGGAAGCTTTCGAGCAAATTCCTTGTACCTACATTGCCGATGGGCACCATCGCTGCGCTTCATCTGCACGTTTAACAAAAAACAGAATCGATAAGGGACAAGAAATCTTATCCTCAAGTCACTTTTTAGCCTACTTTGTCGAGGAGAAAAGTTTGTCCATTTTAGCTTTCCACCGGTTGGTAAGAACGCTAGCGGGAAATTCGAAAGAAAGCTTTATACAGTATCTTCCTGCATTAGGAAATCTAGAAAAACTCAAGGAAGCCAGAAAGCCAATTAAAGAACATGAAATTTGCTTGTATGTAGGAGGTGAATGGTTCAGTTTACAGCTACTTGACGACATAATAAATAAAGAACATCCGCTAAAAACGTTGGATAGCAATATGTTAACAGAATTTATTTTAGGTCCGATTTTACATGTCTCCGACTTAAAAACGAGCGATCAAGTAGAATTTATACCCGGAAATCAAGACTTGTCAGTGCTGACAAACGCCATTGATGAAGGAGAATTCGCCGTTGGTTTTGTCCTTTACCCATTAACGATTCAACAAGTTAAAAAAGTGGCTGATGAAAAAATGAATATGCCACCAAAAACCACCTATGTTGAACCTAAATTAAGAAGTGGATTAACCAATTACGACATCAACGAATGATTGCTCAACAACTAAAAAAAATTACTTCACAACTGCCCTCAACAGTCCAACTGATTGCTGTTTCAAAAACAAAACCCAACGAAGACCTGCTTGTTGCATACGATGCAAATCAACGGCACTTTGGTGAAAATAAAGTCCAGGAGCTTTGCGAAAAATACCAAAGTTTACCCAAGGATATTCATTGGCATCTTATTGGCCATTTACAAACCAATAAAGTAAAATACATTGCGGAATTTATTCACCTAATACACGCTGTTGACAGCCTGAAATTACTTCAAGAAATTAACAAGCAAGCCCAAAAACACAAGCGTATAATTCGCTGTTTACTTCAATTCCACATCGCTAAAGAAGAAACAAAATTTGGACTAGATTATACTGAGGCGGAGGAAATATTATCATCACTTGCCTATCAATCACTTGCCAATATCGAAATTGTTGGCGTAATGGGTATGGCTTCATTTGTGGAGGATGAGCAACAAATTACAGCTGAATTCAAAGAGTTAAAACAGACATTCACCACCTTAAAGGAACATTATTTTGTAAATAAACCATCTTTTTGTGAAATTTCAATGGGCATGAGTGGGGATTATACACTGGCAATTCAAAACGGAAGCACCATGATTCGGATTGGTAGCACTATCTTTGGAGGCCGCTAAGGAATTACTTACCTGATTTTTTGCAATCAAAAATTAAGTCAGAGATTAAATTAGTAGCAAAATATTTATTTGCAATGGCATGTAATTCCTGTGCAGTAAGGCGATCAACACCTTCGTGAATTTCTTTAATCGAGTCGATTTGATTAAACGCCAATACACTTTTTCCCAGGCCTAACATCAGGTTTGCATTACTATCCATACCCAAAGACATGTGCCCTTTAAACTGTCTTTTTGCTCGTTTTAATTGAGCAACAGAAAGTTCTTTATCGCATAAGCGTTGAATTTCTTTTTTAGCCAAGGCAATAGCTTTATCTATGTTTTTAGTATCTGTTGCTAAATATACACTCCAAAAACCAGTATCCGAGAAAGAGGTGTAATTAGCTTCAACAGCGTAAGCCAATCCATGCTTTTCACGAATGGAGAGCGACAAACGAGAATTTAATGCTGGGCCTCCAAGTACGTTTATTAACAAACTCATTCCTCGTCGATCTTCATCGATATAACTTGGTGCTATTCCACCGATAACAGCGTGCGCTTGGTAATTTGATTCTTTTTTACGAAGCGAAAATACCTTGTAGTCACCACTTGGCTTATAGCTAGGTCTTTTATTCGTTGCAGGAAGTGAAACTAAAGCCTTTTCCAACAAAGCTATTAGCTTCAGTTTAGGGTAATTTCCGACATAAGAAACAACGAGATTATCGGCTGTAAAATAGGTCTCAACGAACGCAATTAAATCCTGTCGATTAAATGCTGCCACACTTTTTTTAGTTCCTAAGATATTATTTCCAAGCGCATGCGATGGGAACAAATACGCTTCAAACTCATCAAAAATTTTATCACTTGGGCTATCCAAATAAGAATTTAATTCATCGAGGATAACCAATTTTTCCTTTTCCAACTCGCCTTCTGGAAAAGAAGAATTAATGGAAATATCTGCCAATAAATCAATGGCACGTGCGGTGTATTGTTGTGTAAAAGAGGCGTATAAACAAATCTCTTCTTTGGCAGTAAAAGCATTCAACTCTCCCCCAACATCGTCCAAACGCGATAAAATAGCTAAACCCTTGCGCTTAACGGTTCCTTTGAATACACAATGTTCAAGAAAGTGAGCCAATCCCTCCTGCTTGGCCTGCTCGAATTTTGAACCGGCTAAAAAAGTGAAGCCGACATGAGAAACTTGGCTTGGCTTGTACAAGTAAACAAACCGAACGCCATTAGATAGTGTAAAACAAAGTGGTTGAATATCTTTCATCAAGGATTCTTTCGACTTATAAGCCATGAATTCTTTGAGGCGGTAAATACGATACGATCATGCAGTCTCGAAGGCCTTCCCTGCCAAAATTCCATCACCGAAGGTCTTAACGAATATCCTCCCCAATGAGGTGGACGCGGGACAGCCGAACCAAATTTTTCACCATAGTAAACCATTCTATCGTGAATCTCTTGTAAATCCTTTAATTCTTCCGATTGATGAGAGGCCCAAGCACCTAATTTACTTTGCAGGGGACGCCCAGCAAAATACGCATCACTTATCGCATCAGCTAATTTAACGATTACTCCTTCGATGCGCACCTGACGTTCATTTTTTGGCCAAAAAAAGAGCATAGATGCCTTTGGATTTAGCGCAATTTCTTTTCCTTTCTGACTTGCATAATTGGTATAAAAAACGAAGCCATCATCAACAATTTCTTTGAGGTAAACAATTCGAGCACTGGGTTGTAAATCGCTACTTACAGTTGAAATAACACAAGCATTTACCTCTAATTCTTCGACTTTAACCGCTTCGTCGAACCATCGACTAAAAAATTCAAATGGGTCTTTATCAACATTATTTTCCAAGGTTCCTTTTGAAAAATCTTGATGATTATTTTTAAGGTCATCTAAGTTTTCACTCATCGCCGTTAGCTAATTCATCTTCGATACTACTCGCTGATTCCTCGTCATCAGTACCCGAGGCACTAAATACGGGTCCCTTGTTGTTTGCAACAGGTTCAGTATTAAATTCTTCAATTGCGGGATTTATTTCATCTAATAAATCGGTAATTAAACTATTTATTGGTGCAACATCATCGGCGTGATAAGGAAAAATCTCCACAATTGGTGAAGCAGCAACGATGGTAATTTTAAAGTCAATCATCAAGGTCGAAAGACTTTCTTGAACCCTCATGTAGGCCTCTTTTACGTTTGGAGCAGTAACCAAATAATTTTGTGCAATCGTTTTCTTCTTTTCCCCTTCATCGTCTATTGAATCGTATGTGACCTTGCATTTGTACCAGGTTTCTGAGTCGTCGAAAGCAAAGATGTCATGCACATCCGTACGTGAAATTCCGACCACCGTAAATTCTCCACGTATCAGGGCACCAAGTTCTTCGTAAATTCTTGCTTCAGCGTCTGTAAATGTCATTGCGGCCAACATATAAGGCTCAGAGACACGTTTAAACGTGCCGTTATCTAATTGTTTTGTGTATTTCACTTTTACAGTAAACCAGCTATTCATAGGAATCTTTTTTTAATTAACAAAGATAAGCTACAAAAGAGCAAGTAGACCAATTGTTGAAAACAAAATTATTTATTAGAAAAGCATTAGTCTAATTAATCAGATCGACCAAATCCAAAAGGCAGCAGTTGAATAACTGAGTCCAATATCATGGTGCGGCCATCTTGGTTGACCAAAATTATTCGTATAGCTTTTTTCTGACGATTTTCGGACTCTAACATGACTTGCCTACAGCCACCACAAGGCGAAAGGAGCTGGGAAGAAGGCATTAATTCACCCTTTGCAACAATACATAACGTTTCCACTATTTTCTCGGGAAAGTTAGCACCAGCATAAAACAAAGCCACACGTTCAGCGCAAATTCCAGAGGGAAAAGCAGCATTTTCTTGATTATTACCTAAAACCGTTGACCCGTCATCCATTAAAGCACATGCCCCAACTTTAAACTCGCTATATGGCGCATACGCTTTATCCATGGCTAAATAGGCTTTCTCAACCAAGTGATGTTCAGTAAGCGGGAGTTCTTTCCAATTGGATAATAACTCGTAATTAAATTCAAATTTTTCTTTCATACGTAATTGTTGTGGCTCTTGGGTACGAAGGAACGCGCGCTTTGTTGCGCCATCACCAACCTTAACTAAGTAATCCTATTTTCCACAATTTTAGTGATCTTATCAATAAACTGAAGAGGATGAAATGTACGCCATTCGAGATCATCTAACTCTCCGCCTATTAATAGATATTGGTCTATATTAATGCGAGAAAACTCCCTGGTAACGTGCGTGTGAAAATTTACCATTGCTATCCAACCATCCTCCACATCTTCAAACCATTCCTCGTAATAACAATCATCTGAGTAATGAAAATTCAACACGTTCTCACCAATCAGAATAAATTTACTGATGCCATTGTTAAGCAAAACATCCACGACATCTCTTTTTAAGCGCATGATATCATTTTCAATTGCGTCATTCCACTCTCCTATTAATTCAATTACTGCGCAACACTTTTCGTAATCAACCAATATTATCTTTAGGAATAAAGTTTCCGAACCCATGTCGTCCCATTGGGGATGAATGTAAAAATTATAAATTTTATTGGCATATTCAAGTTCGCTGTAGTGCACATTAAAAAAAGGAGATCGTGCATCATCTGATGCCACATAATACCCCCGCCAATTAAAGAATGGTTCAATGAAATGCATGTTGCAAAATTACGAGTAGAAAATGAAATGGAAAGAAAAAAATAAATTAATACTAAATTCGCATCAAAGAAAAGAAAAAGAAAATGCTAGCCAGTGGGAAAAGATAAGTTACGCCGATTTGAGGCAATAAAAACTTTTGACAATGTTTTTGAAACAGCACCGGATGTTCAATTTGAAAATAAAGGTCGTTGGAATGAAAACGTTTTCAAAAATTCGGGAAGAATCATCGTTGAGCTTGGATGCGGAAAAGGCGAGTATAGTGTTGGTCTCGGCGAGCTATACCCCAATAATAACTACGTTGGTGTTGACTTAAAAGGCAACAGAATCTACATTGGGGCAAAACAAGCCCTAGAAAAATCATTAAAAAATGTAGCTTTTGTTCGTTCAAGAATCGATTTCATTGAAGATTGTTTTGAAAAAGACGAGGTCGATGAAATTTGGTTAACCTTTTCGGATCCGCAACCTAGAAAACCAAAAAAAAGATTGAGTTCAGCGCTTTTTATTAATCGCTATCGTAAGTTTTTGAAGCCAGGAGGATATATCCACCTAAAAACAGACAGTGATTTGCTCTATGCCTCTACACTAGAAGAAATCGAATCCAATGGTTACCGCCTAATTGACGAAAGACCGGACTTATACGCTTCGTTGGAGGAAGAAAACCAAGCAGGTCAGCAGGCCATTTTCGCGATTAAAACGCACTATGAAAATTTGTTTGTTCAACGTGGCCATGTCATCAAATACTGTTGCTTTACGGTAAATTAAACGAATGACAACACACACAAAAAAATTATCGATAATTGATGGCGTCTATTTGGGGGCAAAAGACAGGGCTAGTCTTTTTGATCTTCACATTCCACCAACGTTTAATGGTCAACTCATTATTTTTATTCACGGGTTTATGGGATTTAAAGATTGGGGCGCTTGGCATCTCGTGCAAGACTACTTTACGACCAATGGTTTTGCTTTTTGTAAATTTAACCTGAGTCATAACGGCGGCACAGTAGAAAATGGCATTGATTTTCCGGATGAAGTAGCTTTTGCTAGCAACACGTATTCCAATGAAGTAAAAGATACGGAATGCCTTGTTCAAAAAATCACCCCTTATTTCGATGAAAAGCCAGCAATTCATCTAATTGGTCATTCTCGAGGCGGTGGAATTGCCTTATTATCTGCATCCATTATCAAGGCAAAATCAATTTGCCTGTGGGCATCCATATCGTCTATCAGCAAACGCTTTCCAACAGACGATGCGTTAAAAAAGTGGCAATTTGATGGCGTACGACACATTAATAATGCGAGAACCAAACAGTCTTTACCACAGTACTTTGGATTATTTGAGGATTTTTTGCTTCATGAGAAAGCACTTGATATTGAGCAAGCTGCCTTATCATTGAATCGCCCTGCTGCCGTATTTCATGGTATGGACGATCAGACAGTGCTTTTGGAGGAAGGAATTTCACTGGCAAGATGGCTTAATGTAAAGTTGGTTACCCTTGAAAATACTGACCACGTTTTTGACGCTAAGCATCCTTGGTTAAAACAAGAACTTCCGAAAGCGCTAAAACATATATGCGATTTAAGCTGTTCGTTTATCATAAAAAGCTAAATTTGTTGCCTAATCAAGCTATGAATATACTAGTTACTGGTGCCGATGGATTGTTAGGTAATAATGTGGTAAGAGAACTCTTACAGCGTCAAATGCAGGTAACAGTTTTTGTGCAAGAAAATAAAATATACCCCACATTAGCTAAGCTTCCTATCACCATTGTTCAAGGCGACCTACTTCATGCTGAAAGTATCAATAAAGCCAGCTTGGGTATCGATGTAGTAATCCATTGTGCGGCAAATACAAGCATGTTCCCTGCACGCCAAGAACTTGTAAAAAAGGTGAATATTGACGGAACACAGCACATCATAAATGCCTGTAAATTGAATAATGTTAAGCGCTTAATATATGTTGGAACAGCCAATTCATTTTCTTCGGGAACCCTGGCAAAACCAGGTAATGAGAATAATCCATACACAGCGCACACCTACGGAATCGATTATATGGACTCAAAGTATAAAGCTCAAGAATTAGTACTTAAAGCAGTAAATGATAATGAATTAGATGCAGTAGTTGTTAATCCCACCTTCATGATTGGTCCTTTCGATAGTCGACCAAGTTCAGGAACGATGTTAATCGGGATTTACAATAAAAAAGTACCCGGCTACACCTTGGGAGGAAAAAACTTTGTAGCTGTAAAAGATGTCGCTGTGGCAATAGCGAATGCGATTACCATGGGGAAAAAAGGCGAATGTTACCTTCTTGGGAATGCTAACTTAACCTATAAAATGGCCTTTGAAAAAATAGCCGCAATTGCCAAAGTGTCAGCACCTCGATTTAAGTTATCTACACCAATGGTCCGATTATATGGCAGGTTCAATTCCCTGATTGGTCACTTATTTAAATTTTCGCCTGCAGTTTCCCATGAATTAGCTATCCTTGCTTCAGAGGAACACTATTACACCTCTGCCAAAGCAATTAAAGAACTCGAAATGCCTCAAACACCAATAGAGGACGCTATAAGTGAGGCATTAACTTGGTTTATTGAAAATAATTATATAAAAAATAAATGAATACAGACCAACTAGACTTCTCCTGGAATACTTCTGACTTAGCGTCATTTTTACCCATTATTCTTGCACTTGCTTTTTTCTCTTTGTATTGGTTTGTCTCAAAGTCTGAGCGTATTAAGTTGCTTTTTACAACTAAATATGAGCGCGATGCCGCACTATTTAATCACCTGTTTTTCACAAAGATTATTGGATTTGTAAGCATGGGAATTTTCCCCGTGATTATATGCCTGTTATGGTTTAAAGGTACCAATCTGTCGGATTATGGGATTTCTTTTAATAGCCAAACCTTTATTTTCAGCTTAGCATGGACAGTAGGTCTTAGTATTTTAGTGATTCCAATCGCTTACTTTAGCGCGAAAAAACCTAAAAATTTAGTCAACTACCCACAAGCTAGATCGAAAGTTTGGACAAAAAAAATGATGCTTTTAGAGGTCTTAGCTTGGTTTTTATATTTATTTGGCTACGAATTACTATTTAGAGGCGTACTACTTTTTCCGGTTGTAGATGCCATCGGGATATGGCCGGCAATTGCAGTAAATGTGGCGCTTTATTCTGCCACACACATTCCAAAAGGCTTAGACGAAACTATCGGAGCCATTCCACTTGGCTTTGTTCTTTGTATTCTAACCCTAATGTCGGGAAATATAATCATCGCTTTCGTGGTTCATGTCGTTATGGCCTGGACCAACACCTTCACAGCGTTGCACTATAACCCTGAAATGAACTACGCTACAAAAAAATAAATACCATGGATAAGGTAGTGGTTTATCAATTAACCTTAGAGGCGTTAAAAAATAAAATCAACGGCTTAAGATTGATTCTACAAGATAGCTATCCCTCCGAGTTTGATGACGCAAAAAGTTCAGCGGGAGATAAGCATGAAACGGCTCATGCCATGGCCCAATTAGAACAAGAAAAACTAACCAATCAATTAAATATATTACTCCTTCAAGAGGCCATTATGACAGGTATTGATCCTGCCTTGAAACACCAGAAAATCACCATTGGAAGTTTGGTACAAACCAACAAAGGATGGTACTATTTTTCAATCAGTTTGGGGCAATTGATTTGTCAAAACAATAGTTTTTTCGCACTGAGTTTGGAAGCGCCCCTTGGTCAAATGATGAGAGGTAAAATAGCTGGTGAGCAGGTAATATTTAATGGAATGATAACAGAAATTACAAGCGTATTATAAGCGAATCGATAAATTAAATTTACCTTTGATTAAAAATTATTGATGCGCATAATTTTTAGTTGCTTGTTATTTTTTGGAATTGTCATTCCTACGCGCTTATTTTCTCAATCCCTAATCGTCAACGAAGTCTCCCAAGGGCCTTCCGGATCAAAAGAATACGTAGAATTATTAGTTGTTCCAGCGGTGAATTATAATCCTTGTTCAGCAGGAACAAGTTGCCTAGATTTAAAAAATTGGATACTAGACGATAATAATGGCTACTTTTCAAATGGACCAAGTGTTGGTGAAGGGGTAGCGCCTGGTTGTATTCGGTTTGCTAACAATAGCTTTTGGAATTGTATCCCTGTCGGAACCTTAATTGTTATCTACAACGATGCAGACCTTAATGCATCATTACCTGCACAAGATTTAAGTATGTTGGATAATAATTGTCGCTTAGTAATTCCAGTATCCTCTTCCCTATTTGACAAACACCTCAGCTCACCATCGACAGGAACAGGCCAAAATTATCCACTAGCTGGATTCGTCGCTGGGGGGAATTGGAGTAACATTGGCATGGCGAATACCGATGATTCTTTTCAAATTTATAGTGCCAGTAATTATTTCGTTCCTGTACATTCAGTAAGTTGGGGAAACAACAACAGCTCCGTAATAATTTATTTTATTGGACCTGCAACCAACAGCGTTTATAGCTTCACCAACAATTTTTCAAATAATCCAGCTACGCAAGGAAATTGGTCGATCGGTTCATGTAGTGCTCCAAACAATCAAACTCCAGGAGTCGCCAATAATGCTGCTAATCAATCTTACATAAATTCCTTAACGAATAGTTGTGTGGCTATTCAGCCAATTCAAGCCAATCTAAGTTTAGTAGTCCCTGCCAATTGTGCTTGTAATGCATCAGTAACCGCCACGCCTACTGGAGGAAGTGCTTATAGCTATGTTTGGCTCAACAGTTCTCAGGTTCCGATTGGTCAAACGAATGCGACGGCGAATAATCTATGTGCCGGTTGGTATTATTGCCAAGTTACCTCAGCAAATGGCTGTCTTGTTTTAGACAGCATTCAAATACCCAATAACGGCGCAGTCGTGGAACCAGTGTTCGTAAACAGTGGCGCCATTTGTCAGAATGCTCCAGCACCTCCCCTGCCTAACACTTCCACAAATGGCATTACGGGTACCTGGAATCCTCCTTTTATCTCCACTAATGTCGTGGGCAGCACAAACTATGTTTTCACACCAAATCCCGGACAATGTGCCGACACAGCAAGCTTCCTACTTTTTGTAAACAATGGTGCCTTGGCAACCTTTAATATCGATACAAGCTACTGTGTGTTTGCAAACGCCGCAACACTGCCTATCACGTCGACTAATGGCATTACAGGAACATGGAATCCTGCAGTAATAAATACCAATACCGCCGGTCAAACTAACTACACTTTTACCCCACTAGCCGGACAGTGCGGCAACGGGACAACCATTTCAATAAGTGTACAAGATAGTATTCAGCCGTCATTTTTTTATTTTGGAACTTACTGCATCAATGAAACTCCCTTAGCGCTCTCGATACAGTCAAGTAATGGATATAATGGAACCTGGAGTCCGAATTCCATTAATACGAGCATACAAGGCGTCTCATTTTACACTTTTACCCCACTTAATCAGATTAATAATTGCGTATCAAATCTTACCATAAACATAGTTGTTACGGACTCTATTGTTCCTGCATTTAACCAGTTAGGACCGTATTGTGTTGGTGATGTTGCTCCGGCAATTACAACCCAATCTAATCAAGGCATTTCGGGAAGTTGGTATCCAAGTCCAATTAATACCTCAATTGCCGGCACCTACAGTTTTATCTTTACCTCTATTCAGATGGCATGCACAACCATAGGAACGATGGATATTGTAGTAGCATCCTCTATCGTTGTAGATGCAGGAAACGACACTACCGTTTGCGCTGGAAGTCCAATTTTATTAGCAGGAAGTGGTGCCACTACCTACTCTTGGTCAAATGGGATTCAAGACAGCGTTGTTTTTATCGCCAATACAACTACAAGTTATACCTTAACAGGCAATACAGGCACTTGCCAAGATACGGATGACGTATTAATTACGGTCATACCCACTCCATCAGCTTCAGTTTCTGGAAATGTCACAGGAAATAGCGCTCAATTTACAAATACTTCGACCAATGGCACGAATTATTTTTGGAATTTTGGAGATGGGAACACCACTACATCGGGAACATTAGCAGTCATTAATCATACGTATACCTCACCTGGAACCTACCAAGTGGAACTCATTGCAAATAACAATGGCTGTTTAGACACCACCTATATCAGCATTACCATCCTTCCAGTCATTCCACCAGAACCACCAGAACCCGAAATTCCTCTCGACGTTGTCATCCCGAATTTCTTTACGCCAAATGGTGATAATGAGAATGAAGTTTATCAATTACTACTGCAAGGCGATAGCACCTTTAATGCAGTAATATTGAATAGATGGGGAGAACAAGTTAAAGAATTAACAGAGCTAAGTCCAAGTTGGAATGGTAAATTCCAAGAAAAAGATTGTACGGAAGGCGTTTATTTTATTTTATATAAAGTAATGGGCATCAATCAAACCACCAAAGAGGGGCATGGATTTTTTCATCTGATTAGGTAGTTATCTGAATGAATCAATTAAAATTATACATGATCATGTTAGGTTGCCGTCCAGCAGGCAGAAACACCGAACAGCATGATATATTTTTCGGAATTGGAAGCTCTATTACCGAACTAATTCCCCAACTTAATGCATTCTGGCCTGAGGCAAAAGGAAAAATTCACATTGACGCATGGCGAGAAGTGAACTATGTCGATCAACACAAAATAGAAATCGTTCCCAAAGGACAAGAGACCTCCAATGAAACACAATTATTTTTCATCAATCTAGGCGGATACAAAGAAAATGAATTCGAAGAATACCACTACAAAATAATATGCACCGGCGAGACCTTATTGGAGGCCACTACAAAGGCAAAAGCAACTAGCTTTTACAAACATTATGACTTTAATGGCGCCAAGTCGCACATTGACGACAAATTTGGAATTGATATAGATGAAGTGTTTAAGGTAACTGATATTCTTGCGTCCGATTTAACAGCGAAATTTGCGATAAAAATTACTAAATCCAGTGAGATACTCGAAGATGAATTACATATTGGCTACTTAAAATTATAGGCGATTAAATTGCATCAATGAACGTAAATCGAAGTAAATCCACCAAAGAGGGGGAGTGTTTTTTAATTTGATCTGCTAGATCAAGTCAACTACATTATTTTCAATTTCTACCACATCACCAACAATCATTTTAGCACGTCTTCGGTATTCCACTTCGCCATTTCTAAGCACCAAGCCTGCATCAATTAAATGCTTGGCATGGCCACCAGTGGAAGCAATACCTAAAGCCTTCAACAAGGCCATTAATTCGATATACTCACCTTCAATTTTAAATGATTTATTCATTTCTCATCTTTAAATTTACTGTACACTTCTTCCGCTGCATGAAAAGGCGACATACTTCCTTGTTTTACTTTCTCCTGAAATGTCTTTGCCACTGCAAGCCAAGTTTGATTGCCAAAAAACGCCTGCTGTACCAAAAAAGAAATAGTGTCATTAAATAATGTAATGTCCTGGTCGCGACGTTGTATATCCTGAAATCCGTTCGTTTTTATTACATCGAAATAATTTCGGGTTAACTCGTACACCTCATCAATATCAATTCCCTCTAAACTACTGCATGTTTGCACTTTCGGAATCCACCCATCTACACTTGGTGCAAACAAATGAAGTGCATTTTGGTAGGTTCGTTTTGCTTCTTCGGCCTTAATTTTATTTTCACCGTCAGCTTTTGTAATCACAATCGCATCTGCCATTTCGATAATCCCTCTTTTTATGCCCTGTAATTCGTCCCCTGCACCCGCCAACATTAAAAGTAAAAAAAAATCAACCATTGAATGTACTGCTATTTCTGACTGACCAACACCAACAGTTTCCACTATAATCACGTCGTATCCTGCGGCTTCACAAAGGAGAATAGTCTCTCGTGTATGCCGTGCCACTCCACCAAGTTTCTCTCCGGTTGGCGTGGGTCGAATAAAAACATTTTCATGGACAGCAAGATAATTCATTCTCGTTTTATCCCCCAAAATACTACCTCCAGCAAGCACAGAGGAAGGATCGATAGCTAAAACCGCGACACGATGTCCTTTTTCCAATAAAACTTTACCAAATTCCTCAATAAAAGTACTTTTTCCGACACCAGGTACTCCTGTAATTCCAATCCGCCAAGCTTTCCCCGTTTGAGGTAGAATAGCCGTAACCAGGGCATTTGCTTCGGTTCGAAAGTCAATCGAATTGTTTTCAATCAAGGTAATTGCAGATGCCAAGGCTGCACGATCATTCGCTAATAGTAAAGGCAATAATTTAGCACAAGTTAGGCCCTCAAGCCGCTCTTTTCTGCTGTTCTTCCAGTCGTCGACAAATAAATTATCCGTCATTAAATAAGTTGTTTTAGCGCCAAAAGCGCCGATTGGATATTAAGTCGAACCGTTAAAACAGAGGCATCCATCATGTAACAAGGTGCGCAGATAATTTTGTTATTCGAATCAATGCTGATTTCCTGAACACTTGCATCGTTGATTGTTGCGCCCGTTTGCTTAATTCCATCTTGAAAAGAACCTATGTCATATGGCGAAGGCGCATTTAAAGAACCGATGGATAAATTTAACGAAATAGCCACATCTTTGAAGGCGAGAGCCAAAACCACAGGGCTAACACAAAGTGCTGCAATTGGTTTTCCAACATTAATTAAATTAACCAGCAATAATTTAACCTCAGGTAAAATACTTCCATTAGCACCATGAAAAGCCCAAGACGAAAAATTCTTTGCGCTTCCAAAGCCACCGGGAATAACGAGTGCATCAATATCAGCAGGTTGAATCGAACGTATTTCGATTATCGAGCCACGAGAAATTCGAGCCGCTTCAATCATCATGTTACGCTGTTCAGGCATTTCTTCCCCGCTTATATGATTGATAACATGGTGTTGATTTGAATTGACCGCAATGCAAACAGCCTCACAACCCATTTCTTCGATAGCCAATAAGGTAAAAACGGCTTCTTGAATTTCTGCACCGTCATAAACCCCGCAACCGGAAAGTAGTACGCCGATTTTCATACAAATACATTTGGAACTAAGTTAGCATATATTTCCTCATACTGCGGTAAAATAGACGCCAAAGAAAATAAATTTGCTTGGGCTAGTGCGTTTGATTTGAAAGTGCTTAACTTATCGGGCTGAAGAATAAATAATGCATTTTTTGCCATATCATCAAGGGCACCAACATCGGACAAAAAACCGGAAAATCCCTGCTTATTTACTTCAGGTAATCCGCCCGTATTGGAGGAAATAACAGGGACTGACTCTGCCATTGCTTCTAAGGCGGCTAAGCCAAAACTTTCTGTCTCGGAAGGCAATAGAAATAAATCTGCGATTTTTAACACATGGGCGGTATCCCTTAATTTACCTAAAAATAAGATTCGATCGCTAATAGATAATTTGCGCGCCAATTGTTCGCATGCATAACGATCGGGACCGTCACCTACCATCAATAATTTAGCAGGGATTTCTTTATTTATCTTATCGAATATTCGAATAACATCCTCCACACGCTTCACTTTTCTAAAATTAGAAATATGACAAATAATTGATTCGTCTTTAGTTGCATATCTAGATCGCACAAAGCCCGATACATATTGATTTACATCATTATTAGGCACTATAAAGTTATGTATCACTTGAATAGGACGGGTAATGTTAAAATGCTCGTAAGTTGCCGCTTTTAAACTATTAGAAACCGCAGTGACTGCATTTGAAGCATTAATACAAAAGGTGATAACCGGTTCGAATGAAGGATCCTTGCCTACAAGTGTGATATCTGTTCCGTGAAGCGTTGTAATAAAAGGAATCTCGATTCCTTGAGAACGTAAAATCATCTGGGCCATAAACGCTGCAGAGGCATGTGGAATGGCATAATGAACATGCAATAAATCCAACTTTTCATTGCGTACCACATCCACCATTTTGGATGTCAACTCAATTTCATAAGGTTGAAAATCAAACAAAGGATAATCCGAAACGGATACCTCGTGATAGAATATATTTTCTCGAAATGACCCCAATCGAACAGGCTGTGAATAGGTAATGAAATGAACCTGATGACCCTTTGCTGCTAATGCTTTACCAAGCTCCGTGGCTACCACACCACTTCCTCCGAAGGTAGGATATAAAACAATCCCAATTTTCATGAATTTCATAATCTGTAATCTTATTCTATTTTGAGTCGCGCCATCCAATCGGAAAAAAGAAAGCTATTCGGTAAATGATGGGTAAAATTCTTACAATTTGACCTGATTCATTTTTAATATTAAAATTATAACTGCTTCTGAAGGGACTATTAGGCGCATTGATGACATCGTAGAATACACCTGCATTTATTCTAATTTTATGATTAAAATCCCTAGAAAAACCGCCACCTACGAATAAGGTCGACAACCATGATTTTGATGAATTTGCGTTGACATAATTAACCGGACAATGCAGTAGCTGATATTCTATTCCACCAAAAACAACATTTTTAAAACGATAATGCGCAAACAAACCTCCACCATAAATGGAAAACCCAAACTTTTGACCCAAGTTGTTAGCCCAAGTTCGCTGTAATCGAAAAGAAGGACCAAGGGCAAAATTTTCATTGAGAATGGCCGCATATTTTAAGTCGCCACCAACAGAGCCACCTAAGCTCGAACCACCTGCAACGAGTTCAACACCAAATTCAGATCCATCGAAAACAACCTGTGCACTCGTTGAGCAAGCAAAATATAATCCCACAAAAACAACTAAAATATACTTCATAAACATTTTTCGTCAAAGATAACATGGAAATAAATAGTTAGACCTATTTTCTTAAGAGTTTCTATCTTTGTTTAAAATAAATTGAATGCAAATAATTGACGGAAGACGCGTTGCTGAAGAGATCAAAAAAGAACTCGCCGAGGAAGTTATCAAACGACTTGAACAAGGAAGAAAAATACCACATCTTGCCGCAATTCTTGTTGGGAGCGATGGAGCGTCGATGACGTATGTGAATGCCAAAGTAAAAGCCTGCGAAGAAATTGGCTTTAAAAGTACCTTAATCCATTTAAATGCGGAGGTATCAAAAGAAGAATTACTACAAAAAGTGGAAGAGCTGAATTGCGAAAAGGATATTGATGGTTTTATTGTTCAACTGCCCTTACCGTTTCATTTAGACGCCCTAATTATTACACAAGCAATAAGCCCTTTGAAAGATGTAGATGGGTTTCATCCGCAAAATTTAGGGAACATGGTGGTGAGTTTACCTGGCTTTTTGCCCGCAACCCCCATGGGAATACTAGAATTAATAAAGAGAATGAAAATAGAAACTGAAGGGAAAAACTGCGTTATAATTGGAAGAAGTAACATTGTTGGTATGCCCCTCAGTATTATGCTTGGACGCAATTCTTATCCTGGGAATTGTACAGTGACCTTGGCGCATTCAAGAACAAAAAATCTAAGTGAAGTATGCCTAAAAGCTGATATCATCATTGCAGCAATCGGACAACCAAACTTTATTAAAGCAGACATGGTTAAAAAAGGTGCTGTTGTTATTGATGTTGGAACAACAAGAGTGGAAGACTCTACCCGTGAAAGAGGCTGGCGTTTGGTGGGGGATGTCGATTATGAAAACGTGGCTCCTATTTGCAGTTTTATTACGCCAGTTCCAGGAGGAGTTGGACCCATGACGATTACCTCATTGATGTTGAACACCTTAAAAGCATTGGAATTAAAAGAAATTTATTAATAAACAGGACTATTTTTGTTATTGCTAAAAAATAAATAACAAGGGTAATTGTTCATATTACAAAAACTTCCCGCTTATTTAATTTTATCGAAAATTTTTATCAAAATTCAATTATTTATTGCTTATTTTTGATAAACAGTAATCTCCAAGTAAAATGAAAGTCCCAGTTACCGTTTATGCTGAAATGACACCCAACCCGTCGACAATGAAATTTGTTGCCAACAAATATTTATTGATTACCGGAGAATCCGTCGAATTTGCATCTAAAAAAGAAGCCATCGGTTTTTCACCGTTGGTGGAGGCCCTATTTAATTTTCCTTTTGTTAAAAGCGTTTTTATCACCGCCAATTTTGTAACCATAACCAAAACCAATAATGTGCCTTGGGACTTTATTACCATGGAATTACGAGAATTCGTTAAAGAATGGATTTCAGAGGGAAAGGATGTTTTGATTCAAATGCCACAGGTCGTTAAGAATGAAAACAGGGATGTTAATCAATCTTCAGACGCGTCCAATATGGACTTTGAAGCCAGTGAACTCGACGAAGAAATACGCTCATTATTAGATCAATACGTAAGACCAGCAGTTGAAAATGACGGTGGAGCAATCGATTTTTTGGGATTCAAAGATGGCGTAGTGAGTGTGAGAATGAAAGGTGCATGCGCAGGATGTCCTTCCTCAACAGCCACACTAAAAGGTGGAATAGAAACATTATTAAAACAATATTTACCTGCTGTAAATACAGTTTTAGCTGTTAATAGTTAACAATACGTTTTACAATAAACTAAATTTAGCATAAACGAGTGATTTTAAAACAAGAAGTAATTGGTAACGGCGTTAAACATGATTTGAAGGCCGAATTACAAAAGTATTTTGGGTTTAACACCTTCAAAGGGGAACAAGAATTAATAATTAAGAATGTATTAGACGGCAAAAATTCATTTGTAATCATGCCGACTGGTGGAGGAAAATCACTTTGTTATCAGTTACCGGCACTTGTATCTGAGGGAACTGCGGTCATTGTGTCTCCGTTAATTGCATTGATGAAAAATCAAGTCGATGCCATGCGACATGTAAGTAACAATGATGATATTGCACACTTCCTTAATTCATCGTTAACCAAGGCCGAGACATTAAAAGTTAAAATGGATATTCAGGCAGGCAAGACAAAAATGTTGTATGTTGCCCCAGAATCATTAACGAAACAAGATAATATTGATTTTTTCACCTCCGTAAACATTTCGTTTTTTGCTATTGATGAAGCGCATTGCATATCCGAATGGGGGCATGATTTTCGTCCGGAGTATCGACGATTGAGAGAAATTTTCGAGAAAATTTCCGATGTTCCTATCATTGCATTAACTGCAACGGCGACGCCAAAAGTACAGCACGACATACAGCGAAATTTAAATATGTTGGATGCTACGCTTTTCCAATCGTCATTTAACAGAGATAACCTGTATTACGAGATTCGTTTAAAGCGCGATGTAGAAAAAGAGATTATTCGGTACATTAAAAATCACTCGGGAAAGAGTGGAATAATTTATTGCTTATCTCGAAAAAAAGTAGAGGAAATCGCCGAGTTACTACAGGTAAACGATATCAAAGCCCTACCCTACCACGCGGGCTTAGATTCTACCACCCGAGCAAAACATCAAGACATGTTTTTAATGGAGGACGCAGACGTTATCGTGGCCACCATTGCCTTTGGGATGGGTATCGATAAACCAGATGTACGCTTTGTGATTCACCACGATATTCCAAAATCAATTGAAAGCTATTACCAAGAAACAGGCCGAGCAGGTCGCGACGGGGGCATTGGGGAATGTATCGCATTTTACAGTTACAAAGACATAGAGAAATTAGATAAGTTTCTACAAGGAAAACCCTTAACGGAACTTGAAATTGGCAGGCAATTGCTAAACGAAATCGTTTCTTATGCTGAAACATCCGTTTGTCGAAGAAAATTTGTTTTGCACTACTTTGGAGAGACTTTCGATGAACGCTTGTGTGATAATCAATGTGATAATTGCAGGAACCCTAGAGAAAAAAGAGAGGGTGAAGAAAGTGTTTTGCAACTACTCAAAGCGGTTGCTCTTTTGGATGAAACGCAGAAAGCAAAGCACTACTGTGCATTTCTGTCCGGAAATACCACCTCAGATATAAAAGCTTACAAGCACAATATACTCCCATTATTTGGTGTAGGTAATGCCTTTGATGAACACTACTGGAATGCAGTTATTCGACAAGTTACGCTAGCAGGCCTTCTTACCAAAGACGTGGAATCTTTTGGTGTGCTAAAATTAACTGCCGAAGGAAAAGAGTTCATGAAAACGCCACACTCTTTTAAATTATTAAAACAACACGATTTTTCGAACACAGACGATGATGATTCCATTGTGCTTGGCGGAAAAGGAGGTGTTTTCGATGAACGATTATACGACTTATTGATTGACTTACGCAAGTCTATCGCAAAAGAAATGGGTGTGCCTCCATTTGTCGTGTTTCAAGAGCCATCCTTAAAAGACATGTGTTTTCAATATCCTATTGAGATGGAGGAACTGACGCATATACAAGGAGTCGGTGTTGGAAAAGCACAGCGTTATGGAGAGCCCTTTATCGCATTAATCGCAAATTATGTGGAAGATAACGAGATTGAACGCCCGCAAGACATGGTGGTAAAATCGTTGATTAACCGATCAGGATTAAAAGTGCAGTTAATTCAAAATATCGATAGGCAACTTCCCCTGGAGGATATTGCGGATAGTCAAGGAAAAAGTTTTAATGATTTATTGGATGAAATTGAGTCAATTGTTGCCTCTGGTACACGTGTGAACATTAATTACTACATCAATAGCCTTCTAGATGCCGACAACCAAGAGGAAATTTTCGATTACTTTAATCAGGCCGATTCGGATGATTTATTGACTGCCTACCGCGAGTTGGATGGCCTTTACACGGAGGAAGAATTACGCCTAGTTCGTATTCGATACATGAGCGAAATGGCTAATTAGTAAAAAGTTCGGCAATAGAATTTCTCGATACAGCGTGATAGTAAGATTTAGATTGATCAAACACATTTTTCGCCCAAATTTTGTCAGCTGGATTGTTTAGCAACGCTTTGTATATGGGTAGTAAGTATTTTCTCCTTCCTACTCTTGCCATAAATTTCTCAAGCTCCGGACGAATAGTTCTATTTTCTCTTTTTATATTAAGTACGAACCAATCACACATTACTTCGCTGTTGCCCCACGATCCAAAATGAAGTGTTGACTCCAGCTTATTAAGTTTATCCGTAGAAATAGTGTTGCTCAAACCACGAATAAACGTTTGCCATTCTTGAACAATGAAATCGTCGCGTTCCAACTTCGAAACTATTTTGATTTTTTTTCTTTTTCCCGAAAACTTATTTTTTTTCCATTCATAGCTTATAGTTGGCTTAAAGATATTTTCACCTGATGAAAACCTGGTCGCCAATGCCTCCATGTTTTTTAAACGAGTGGAATTGATAAGCAAACAATTTTTAGGCAAGCCGTTGCTGTAAATCCATTCATCGTAATTGAAAATCAACTTGTCTCGAGAAAGTAAATTTTCCTCAAGCGCAGTGATAAAATCTTCTGAGCTCAAGGTTTTAAACTGAAAGGTCTTAAAATAATTTTTTAAAAATTCATCCATTTTATTTCTTCCCACTTTATGCTCAAGTGTTTTAAGAAAAAAGGCGCCTTTGATGTAAGCAATACTCGTCATTCCATCATCTGGATTCCTATTCTTCAAAGTCAAGTGCAATTGAGTATCCTCCGGATGTGGCCCTGCTAATAGTTCACTCATTTCTTTTTGCATTTCTTGAAATTCAATTTGTGCAAGAATGTCAGCTATTTCCTTTCCGTAGAGTACCTCCATAATACGCTGTTCAAAATAAACAGTAAAACCTTCGTTAAGCCAGAAATCATCCCACGTGGCATTCGTCACTAAGTTTCCGGACCATGAATGCGCGAGTTCATGTGCGATAACCGAAACTAAGCTTCTATCGCCAGCAATCACAGTTGGATTAACGAAAGTTAAGCGCGGATTTTCCATGCCTCCAAAAGGAAAAGAATAGGGCAAAACCATTAAATCATATTGGCGCCACTGATAGGGTCCGTACAAGGAGGATGCTGCACGAATCATTTTGGGTAAATCAACAAATTCGTAAACACACTTTTCGAGCAGTTCTTTTTCTGCATAAATACCACAATTCCCATCATAGGGGTGGTAAACGATGTCGCCAACAGCGAGGGAAAGAAGATAAGATGGAATGGGTTGATCCATTTCAAAATTATAAAGACCAGTCGTATTTTTCACTTTTGGATTCTCCGCACTCATCACGGGAAGGAGATCAACAGGAACCCTAACTTCTGCATTATAGGTAAAACGATTAGAAGGAGAATCCTGCAGTGGAATCCATGTTCTTGTTAATATGGCCTGCCCTTGGGTATAAAGGAATGGCTTTGTTTTAGAACTCGTTGACAGCGTATCAAGCCAATCTAAAGCC
Source organism: Chryseobacterium gleum (assembly GCA_945888625.1). Classification (GTDB taxonomy): domain Bacteria; phylum Bacteroidota; class Bacteroidia; order Flavobacteriales_D; family Crocinitomicaceae; genus UBA952. The sequence goes on along the minus strand of CAMDAH010000011.1, from coordinate 37,348 downwards.
TCAGCGCCTTTTGTTGTTTGATAATAGATGTTTATTTGCGTGGTTTTAGGATCGATTGATACCTGCAAAGGCTGACCTAACACAGAATCTTTATCCATTTCGCCAATTACAAAATCAACTTCTTTCTCGATTCCTTTCTTACCAGTTGTTACCTTTTGAATAAGTAGATTGCGCGTGTCAAAAATAGCAACTGAAGCATTGTTATTAACCATTTCATGTCTCGCTACGCCATAAATAGTCTTATTCTGAAAATTTACATCTAACTCCAGTTCTAGGTGTATCGTTTTTATGGCTGTTAAATTGGCAAAGGAGTGGTTGTCAATTATTGTATCGTTAGTTTTACTAAGGTTAGGATCAATGAATTTAACCCTGTCTTTGCATGATGTCAAAAGAAAAATGGCACTTAGAACGATCGTAAGAACATGGGCTACACTCATCACTTGTAGGATAAAATACCAAAACGTTCTTTCCCTCTGGCGATAGCAAAAAGTAATAATTCTTTATCTTTTTGATTGATTTTAACCATTTTAGGTAAGATTATAGAGGACAATTCTTTCCTTGAAAACAATACCTTTCTTTCCATTAAACCTGAGGCAATGTCAATGGTGCAATTAGCAACTACATTATTTCTTTGAGATAAGTTATAGGAATAACTTGAATTGACTTCAAACTGAGAATAATCACCTAGCTCGTTGTAGTTTCGTTTGTTATCATTAAAGATAAAATTGAACGATTTTTCATTTGTGAAGCTAATATAAGAACTGTAGGGTCCGCCGTCGTTAACAGATACCTGTTGTTTATCAATGCGTGTTTCCCACATAAATTTACCATCTAGTCCGATTCGAAAAGCGATTATATCGTTGTAGTAATAATAACTTGTGGTAGTGGATATACCAGTTCGCGAATCATAATTTGTCCTTGTTTGAACAAAATATTGTTCCACAGAACCAATTGACGTGCCATCTTGTAGCGTGAAGATTCCACGCAGGGTATAATTATATATTTGAGGCGACTGGCCATTGGATTGGGAGCGTCTTTCCATGCGATCCATTTGTCGATCAGTGAGGTTATCCTTAAGGATTTGCGTGCTAAACGGCACCATGCTCTGATTAGAAATGGTATCAGCATTAGCGTCCAATCGAACCGAAAAAACACCTTCCACACCTTGAAAATTTCCGTTGCCATATAGTCCTGAAAGCGCAATAATATTTTGATCGTTAGAAGAAATGAAAATGTCATCAATTCTTTTCCCCGCGACGTCAATGCTAAATTCCTTTAATTCATTTTGACGAATCTTATAAATATGTATTGCTTTAAAATTTTCAAAAGACCTCACGAGCAAGCGATCATTTCGTTCTTTGTGTTCGGTTACTAATAAAAAATAATCCCCCGAATTAGAAATATGATCTTCGTTTATTGTGCTCATATTTCCTTCAAACGGCAAGGTGTACTCGCCGCTTTGAATAGCGTTTAAGGTGGAATCTAAAATAACATATCCATAAACATCACTTGTTACCCTTCTTCCAGGTATTTCCCAAACAACGCCTAAGTATTTTCTGTTTTGAGAGCTAATTATGTTAAAATTTGGCTTGGCCCCTACCTTCCCATTCGTATATTCAGCAATTAGGCTTGTTGGGCCCAACGGTAATAAATCATCCCCTAACTCTTGGCTGTAGAGCCCCATCATTCCGTTAGCTCTATCCGATAAAAAAACAACTAATTTGCCCCCGTGATAGTGCGCAGATTCAATTGCTGCGTAACCCGACTCAATGACTGGCTTAATTCTAGCTTGTTGAACTTCCACCAAGTTATCGTGTTCAACTATTCGAAAACTACCCAAGCCACTCGTCCATCTTAGCGAATAAAATGACGTGTTATTTTTAGGAATGATGTCTAGTAAGTAACCGGAACTACGTAAAATTGGTCCCCATTGAATAGGAAAATCCTGACAAAATAATGGCAAGGATAACATAAATAGCATCGCACTAATTATAACTTTCATAAGGTATCATTTACGAGTTGCACGCCAAGATAATTCCAAGGTGTTATATTTTTAAGTTCCTCTTTTAGCGCTGAAGAAATATCCAGCTTATCAATGAAATCATGAACAGTATCCTTGGTTACTTTTTCATTTTTCCTAGTCAATTGTTTTAAAGCCTCATAAGGCTTTTCGAATTGCTCTCTGCGTAAAATGGTTTGGATCGCTTCTGCTATTACTGCCCAATTATCCTCCAAATCTGCTTTTAATTTGGCTTCATTCAATACCAACTTATCCAAGCCTTTCAAAGTAGATAAGACTGAAATCAAGCTGTGGCCTAGCGGAACACCAATACTTCTCAAAACAGTAGAATCTGTTAAATCACGCTGTAATCGAGAGATCGGTAATTTTGCAGACAAATGTTCAAAAAGGGCATTGGCTATACCTAAATTACCTTCTGAATTCTCAAAATCGATGGGGTTCACTTTGTGTGGCATTGCCGATGACCCAATCTCACCCTCTTTTAATTCTTGTTTGAAATAATCCATGGAAATGTAGGTCCACATATCGCGATTTAAATCGATCAGTATGGTATTCATCCGTTTTAATGCATCCAAAAGAGCCGCTAAGGTATCGTAATGGTCAATTTGGGTGGTCGTTTGATTTCTCTTTAAACCCAATGAATCCAAAAATGCATTGCTAAAATTTACCCAATCAGTACTTGGATAGGCGACATGATGCGCATTAAAATTACCGGTTGCCCCACCAAACTTTGCCGTGGAAGGTATCGATTTGGCCACACGAAGCTGACCTGCTAATCGTTCTTGAAAAACTTGAATCTCTTTTCCTAATCTTGTTGGGGAAGCAGCCTGACCATGCGTTCTTGCCAACATAGGAACATCTTTCCACTGAATGGCAAAAGTTCTTAGTTTACCAATCACCTTTTCATATTCGGGGAAAATAACCTGCTCGAGGCCATCTTTTAATGACAAAGGAATTGCAGTATTGTTAATGTCTTGAGAGGTAAGTCCAAAATGAATGAATTCAGTATACTTTACCCATCCTTCTCCTTCAAATTTGTGTTTTAAAAAATATTCAACAGCCTTGACATCGTGATTGGTTATCTTCTCCGAATCTTTAATCCATTGCGCATCTGCCTCTGAAAAATGATCGCACCAACCTCGCATCAAAGCAATGCCTCTTTTCGGAAAATCAGAAAGTGCTGGCAACGGTAATTCGCATAAGGCAATAAAATAAGAAACTTCAACGAACACCCTGTATTTTATCAAACCGAACTCAGAAAAGTAAATCTGTAGTGGGTTCGTTTTGGAATGGTACCTGCCGTCTATCGGAGAAATTGCTGTGAGCGGGGTGAGTTCCATTAGCGCCTAAAATTAGATTAATTCATTAAGCTTCCAAAGGTACGATTTAAGGTTGATATTGTGAAAAAAATGAACTAAATAGCTATATTATGTTCGCGCAGCACCTGATTTAACGATGTTTTTAAATCGGTAGATGCTTTTCGTTGACCAATAATCAGGGCACATGGTACCTGAAATTCTCCTGCAGGAAATTGTTTTTTGTAGGTCCCGGGAATTACCACGCTTCCTGGTGGGACAAATCCCTTATATTCAATGGGCTTTTCTCCTGTTACATCAATCACTTTTGTGGAACTTGTTAATACCACATTTGCGCCTAAAACTGCTCCAGTTCCCACCCTTGCACCTTCCACTACAATACAACGCGAGCCAATAAAAGCATTGTCTTCTATGATAACAGGAGCTGCCTGCAAAGGTTCCAAGACGCCCCCTATTCCTACTCCACCACTTAAATGTACATTTTTACCAATTTGAGCACAACTTCCAACAGTAGCCCATGTATCAACCATCGTTCCTGAATCGATATATGATCCGATATTCACAAAGGAAGGCATTAAGATTACCCCAGAAGCGATATAAGAACCATAGCGAGCAATAGCACCAGGCACAACACGAACGCCCTGTGCTTTATAATCCTGCTTTAAGGCCATTTTATCGTGAAATTCCATGGGGCCAGCCGCAAATGTATTCATCTGACGCATCGGAAAATAGAGTACTACTGCTTTCTTTACCCAATCATTTAAAACCCAATCCGCTGCGTTACTAGGATGAGCGACACGTAAAGTCCCTTTATCTAATTGTTCAATTACGGCTTCTATTACCTTAATCGTTTCTGGATTTTTAAGTAGCTCCCTGTTTTCCCAAGCTGCTTCAACTAATTCTTTCATAAAAAAATTTGAACAAAAATAAGGTATTTCAATGCAGTAATGTTAAGCTAAAATTATATTAAAATTAAAGCTTTTTAATAATCAAATTATGCGTTTTTGGAATTAAGTCTTTCCGATTTAGGAACAAATAACAACAAAATAAAACCAGCAATAAAAAATATGATTAAGGCCAAAATAGAAGAACGTATATCCAAATATCCTTCAATTATGCCAAAAGTCAGTGTCCCAATCGCTAATCCGATTTTTTCAGCCAGATCAAAAAAGCTAAAATAAGAGGTTAAGTCATTGGTTTCAGGCAATAGTTTAGAATAAGTAGATCGTGATACAGACTGAATACCACCCATAACTAATCCTACGACAGCCGCTGCAATATAAAACTGCCAAGGTTCATAAACAATACTAAAAACAACTGCGCATAATCCAATCCAAATTAAAATTGAAATGCCAATTGTTTTAATGTTCCCAATAACGGATGATACTTTTGACATCAAAAATGCCCCGGCAATACCCAAAAATTGAATAATTAATATGCTAATTATTAAGTCCGATGATTTGATCCCTCTAATTTCCTTATTCGCAAATGCTACCGCCATTACCATAATCGTTTGCACCGCCATGTTGTACATAAAATAACTGGCTAAAAATCGTCTTAAATGAATATTCGCCTTAATTTCACACGCTACTTTTCTAAGTTCTTTAAATCCTTTTAGGAAAATATTTTCGTTGACTTTTTCATTGCTCGGTGCTGATTTTGGGATATGATAAAATGAATACGTTGCAAAGAGAATCCACCATAAACTTACCAATGGGAAAGCAAATTTTATTGGAATTGTCTTAGTGAAAACGGTAAGCGATAATATGATTATCAATAACAGTGAACTTCCAAAGTAGCCCATTGAAAATCCCCGCGCACTAATCTTATCGTGCTCGCGATAATCAGCGATTTCAGGCAAATAGGAATTGTAATAAACCAAGCTTCCCCAAAACCCAATACTTCCAAGAAAAAGTGGCAATATGGTGATTCCGAGTTCAAATGGTGTACCATCAACCCCATGATTATCGGCACTAAAAAAGTACAATAAGCCAGAAGCTATGGCTCCCATGTAACAAAAGAATTGCATGAATAATTTACGCTTACCGCCTGCATCAGCAATACCTGAAAGAATCGGCGATAGCAAAGCGACAATAATATAAGAAAGCGAAATTAAGTAGGCATAAAATTCTGTGTTTTTAAATTCCATTCCCAAAAAGGAAATAATGTCATAGGTCGTTTTTCCACTTACAGGATCTTTAATACTTGTATTTACTTCATAAAGTATTGGAAATATTGCCGAACTAATAATCAATGGGTAAACCGAATTGGCCCAATCATACATCACCCAAGCACGAATTGTTTTTTTATTGCCTTTTTCTATCATGTCGCTTTTTTTGCTTCGATAAAACTACAAAAGATTTTGAGATGTGACGTAACGTCGGGATAAGCTTCTCTCGATTTACCGTATCTCTCGATCCGTCAGCTGACGGACTCGAAACACTCTAAGGGCATCGAGTCGGGATGCTTCCCCCTTCGAAGGGGGATAAAGGGGGATGACGCTGCAACTTGTTAATACATAATCCGTGTCTCTCGATCCAACTAGGCGGACTCGATTCACTAACAGGGCATCGAAAAAACTGGTCGAGCGGAGCCGATAAAAGCGTGCTAAAGCTAGCCGAGTGTTCCGCTCCGCATGTGCGAAGGAGGGATTTCCGCTCCGCCTGGGCGGAGGTGGAAGAGGCTAGCGCTAAGCCTTGCCAAAAGACCTAGCTCGATACTTTTTGGCAATGACAAAAAAAAGGCTCACCAAGTAAGCCCTTTAAATTCAAACTGAAGTAAAATTCGGTTTTAAAGCATCAATGTCCTTCACAATGAACTACATAAGTTCCAGTTGTATCCGTAAATGATCCTACCATCTCCAGGTCTTCTAACGCATCGCCACAAAATTCTCCCAAAGCAACTTCTATTCCGCCTTTGTCATAATGGCATTCAGAACATTGATTCTTTTTGCAAGAACTAGTTAAGGCAACAAATGAAATTGCTGCGGCAAATAATAAAAGGTTAGTTTTCATTGTTTTTGGTTTTTAGTTTATAACTAATCAAATAGTTAAAAGATAGGTATATGCTTCTTCCAGGAGAAGGCATACTTATATTTTTTAAACGGGAAAGATGATCGATGTAGTTTGCATTAAATAAATTTCTAACACCAATATTTAGCGTCAGCTGCTCGGTTCTACCAAACGAAATGAGCATTCCCAGGTCAAATAAATGATATAAATTAGAGGGTGTTTCATTAAAAGCGACTTGATTTTGAGCCCCAAGTAAGGTGGATTGCAGGTGTAAATCTTTAAGTCGTAACTTTTTTCCTAAGGCAAATTCGTATTTGAGTGAATTCATTAATCTTGGCTGAGGAATTAAAGAAACCGAACTATCGTTTCCTGTAAAGGGACGAATGTATGATGCGGATATTTCCCAGTGTAATTTATGGGCGAAATGTGGATGAAAATGATAAGCGATATCACCTCCTAGAAACAACACTTTTTGAGCTTGCTGATAGATAAAAACGGGCATTCCACCTACCATTGAATCAATGGGTTGAATAAAAATATAATTATCGATAAGGTTAGCAAACGGATTTAAAGTAAGAGCACCATGCTCTTGGTTGTGTTCAAATGTGATATCAAGCTGAACAGCCTTTTCCGAAATTAAATTTCTATTCCCTATTTCATAGCGCAACGCACCATGATGGTATCCATCGGAAAGTAATTCCGTTAAATGAGGAGCTCGATAACCTGTCGAAAAATTAGTTCTAAATATAAATTCGTTTTTAGAAAATACGGCTCCTACACTTCCATTTAATCCACTGTAATTGAAATCTGTTAGTCCATATAAACTTTCATCAATTCCAAAAATTGTTCTTAAGTCGTACCGAAGGCCTGATTGCAGTACCCAAAATCCTTTGCTCCACGTGACTGTTGAATAAACACCGAAGTCAAAAGTATTGGAATTAGGAATCAAGGTATCGGAAGCATTAGCAGCATTTCTATTTAGCTGAAACATGCTTTGAGTTCCTGTAATCCATTTCAAATTGTCCCATTTTTTAACCGAAAATTTGGTATTTACTATAAAGTTTTGGAGAAGCATGCTCAAAGAGGGAACGGTAAACTTTTCGTCGTATTCTATTAACCTATTGGCAGTGTAACCCATTAGTAGCTGAGCATCCATCTTTTTCCCATACCAATTGGATGTTTGATGGGCGAGGTAATTGCGAAAAAATTGAGAAGGGAGGGAATATCTTCTACCCTGTATTGCAATCTGAAAAGATGCTGGAGTTGCCAATGAGTCATGGGTATGTCCGGGAATTCCTGCAATTCGATGATCCATAATAACCCGCCATTGGTGTAGGCTATTTTTAGCTTTAAAAGAAATACTCCCCTTCATGGCGAGGGAATTAAAACGAGAATTCTTTGCGAATCGGCCGCTGGGGATTTGAAAATCGGCATGGTTGGCGTAACTACCTCCCAATAACCACCTCCAGTTTCTATAAGACTGTTTAATTAAAAGACGAGATTCTGCTCCCATGGTGTTTTGATTGAGGCTTGTTTGAAATTGTACCTCAGCGGTATTTACGGCAGCAAATGGAACATCTAAAAGGGAAACCACACCTCCCAAGGCATCTGCACCATATATTAAACTAGCAGGTCCTTTGATTACCTCTGCAGTACCAATACCTAATTCTGATAATCCCATACCATGATCACCCCCCCACTGTTGTCCCTCTAAACGAAGTCCATTAACCAAGGTAATTACGCGCATACCTTGCATTCCTCTCACAACAGGCTTGGAGATACCATTGCCCAATGAAGAGGAATAAACACCTGGAATTCGACCAATCAATTCCCCCAAGTTTAGGGCAGGAATTTGATTTAAATCGTTAATTTTTCGCGATTCAATGTGGAAAGGATTTTTGTTTTGAGTTACAGTGGAACCACTTGACACCGTAACTTCCTGCAAATCTAAATGCATAGGGCTTAGCGTAATAATAAGCGAAGGCGTAAGTACAATTTTTTGCAGAATACTTTTATAACCTGTGGCTAAAACTCGAATTTGACACGATTTCATGTCATTTTCAAAAATGGTTATTTTACCAAAATCATTGGTTTTAAAACTTTGATCGGTCTCCAAAATAAAAAGCTGTGCACCTATGACCGGTTCTTTCGTCTTTTCATCCAATAAGGTAATTTCTACCCCTTGAGCGAAAGAGAAACAGCATAATAAACCTAAAAAAAACAAGAAAATAAATTTCATTTTTTTCTACTAATTTTTATTTGCAACTTTGATGCGATTACAAAGATACTAAAATTATGCAACGTTGTTGCGTTTATAAACAAAATAATGGCAATAATAAGAAATACAGTAGCAAAAAAGGCAGTTTTTGAAATTATACAAGTCAATGAAACGGCGATGAGTCAAACTGAAATATTTGCCAAGGTAAACAACATTTGCGACCGAGTAACAGTGTATCGAATTTTAGAGCGATTAGTGAAGGAAATGAAAATCCATAAAATTGTCAATGTTAACGGCGTAATTAACTATGCTCCATGCAACTTTTGCTCCCATGAACAACACGTGCACCATGACCATCTGCATTTTAGCTGCACCACTTGCAAAAAACTCACTTGTATTGCAGATAATCACATCGAGCTAAATATCCCTTCAAACTATCAAGTAGCTGAAGTTTTTTTAACAGTTTCTGGAATTTGTCCAGACTGTGTAATTATGGCGTAAGGAATTCCTGAATTAACTAGTATTGTGAGAAAAAAGCTAGCCGAGTGTGTCTCTCGATCTTCCGTGTCTCTCGATTCACCGTGTCTCTCGATCCACCGTGTCTCTCGACTCCGTTCGATTCACTAAACAAGCATCGAGAAAGCTGGTCGAGCGGCTTGTGCTGAGCCAGCCGAAGTAAGCCGAGATAAGCTTATGAAGCTAGCCGAGTGTTTTTAGAAAAAAGCTAGGCGGACGAAGCTAGCGCAAACGATTTTAAAAGTGATTCCTACTTATCAATTGCACCTTCATCTTTTTTAATTAAATTTGTTTCTTTAAAACAAAGCAATATGAATTATGATATCATTGTAGTTGGTAGTGGTCCAGGTGGATACGTTACGGCTATTCGAGCTTCTCAGTTAGGGCTTAAAACTGCCATTGTTGAACGCGAATCGCTTGGTGGAGTATGCTTGAATTGGGGTTGTATCCCAACCAAAGCCTTGATAAAAAGCGCGAATGTATTCGAATACCTAAACCATGCAAGTGACTATGGAATAGCAGTCAAAGACGTGAAAGCAGATTTTCCTGCGATGGTAAAGCGAAGCCGAGATATTGCCGATGGAATGAGTAACGGTATACAATTCTTAATGAAAAAGAATAAAATTGACGTCTTAAAAGGAACAGGAAAAATTGCAGCAGGTAAATCAGTTATCGTAACAGATGATGCCGGCGTTTCAACTACGTATTTGGCTGAAAAAGGGCTTATTATTGCTACCGGATCTCGTTCCAGAGAACTACCTAATCTTCCGCAGGACGGTGTGAAAATTATTGGTTATCGTCAAGCAATGACACTTGCTAAACAACCAAAAAGACTCGTAATTGCTGGTTCTGGGGCGATTGGATCAGAGTTCGCCTATTTTTACAACGCGATTGGTACCGATGTAACTATTGTCGAATTCATGCCAAACATTGTGCCTGTTGAAGACGAGGACGTTTCTAAACAATTGGAGAAATCATTCAAAAAAGCAGGGATTAAAGTGCTAACCAATTCATCAGTAGAAAAAGTAGATACGAGTGGCAAAGAATGTATCGTGTTAATTAAAACAGCTAAAGGCGAGGAAAAAATAAGTTGTGATGTAGTCCTTTCAGCAGCAGGAATTCAAGCCAATATTGAAAATATCGGATTAGAGGAGGTTGGTATTGTGGTTGATAAAGGACGAATCATTGTTGACGACTACTACCAAACAAACATACCAGGTTACTACGCAATCGGTGATATCGTTCCAGGACCTGCCTTAGCACACGTTGCCTCAGCAGAAGGAATTATTTGTGTAGAGAAAATTGCTGGTCATCATCCTGCTCCACTAAATTATGGAAACATCCCTGGATGTACCTATTGTTCGCCTGAAGTAGCGTCAGTAGGCATGACGGAAAGAGCAGCCAAAGCTGCAGGGTTTGATCTAAAAATTGGAAAATTTCCTTTCTCTGCATCCGGAAAAGCAAGCGCAGCTGGAACGAAAGATGGCTTTGTAAAATTAATTTTCGATGCTAAATACGGTGAATTATTAGGCGGTCACATGATCGGTGCAAACGTTACTGAAATGGTAGCCGAATTAGTGGCTGTTCGTAAATTAGAAACTACTGGAGAAGAATTAATTAAAACAGTTCACCCCCACCCTACTATGTCTGAGGCCATCATGGAAGCCGCAGCCGCCGCTTACGGTGAAGTAATTCACCTTTAAAATATGAATATACGGTTAGTACTATTTCTGTTTCTATTAATTGGTTCTTTTCAGCAAGCTTTTGCCCAAGTCGTAATCAACGAGGGATGTAACAGAAATTATATTTCCGCAACGGATGAAGATGGGGATAAACCGGATTGGGTAGAACTTTATAATGCCGGTAACAGCCTTGTTGATCTCACAGGTTATTATTTGAGTGATAATTTTTTGCAGCCACTCCAATGGCCCTTGGCTGGACTAAGTTTAGCTCCCAATGAGTTTAAGTTGATTTATTGCAGTGGAAAAGATCGATACGAGTCAAGTCCCTTCTCACCGGCTGTCACTGACCTAAGTTATAGCCCTTTTGTTGGTTGGAACACCCACAATTTTACCAATACATTTAACTGGGATGGCCAAAGTAATATCCTACTAAATATTTGTTCGTATGAAAACAACGGGTATACAGAAAATTCAATTTTCTTACAAACGGAAACACCTTACAACTCAACCACTGCTAACTGGAACGACGGAAGTGACGCATCTTGTTCAGCTGTAAATGGTTTTATTTTCAACAGAAGGCCAAATTTAAAAATTAACGGGATTACACTAGATTTTGGAACGCTACAAAATTCCAACACCGATTACCCTGCTCCTTATGGAAATTGGTATTGGAGCGCCAGGCATCAAATATTGGTGCATGGCGCTGAACTTATTGCAGCGGGACTTTCTGCAGGACCAATTAATTCGATAGGATTTGAAGTGGTTTCTACGAATACTATTACCTACACGTATATTGATGTTTCCATCAGTTCCACCTTACTAAACGAGTTGTCCACCACTTTTATTCCGCTGAATGGCTATGGTAACCACAGCAATTTTAAAATTGAATCTAACGGAGAATCTGTGTTTTTATCTGACCCAAGTTTGACAACAATTAGTTCCTTATACATTAATTCTCCGCAAACTGATGTGAGCATAGGAAGTTCCCCCGATGCCTCCACGAATAATCAGTGGATGGAACCAAGCCCTGGATCCAGTAATAATGCAGCGATTGTTTATACCGATTCATTAAAAGCACCTGTTTTATCTGTTCCGACTGGCATTCTAAACAATGTAATTTATTTAAAAATTACCAATCCAAATGCCGATTCAATCCCTACTAAAGTTGTTTACACCTTAGACGGAAGCGATCCAACCATAAACTCCACAGAATATATCGGCGATTCCATTTTTATTTTTCAAGCCTGCGTCGTTCGAGCAAAAGCTTTTCCATTAACAATGAGCAATTATTTAGCGAGTCATGATACTTATGGAACCTATTTATTCAATATTGATCATTCCACTCCTATATTATTAGTCACTACACAAAACTCCAATCTATATGGTGGACAAGGGATCTTTGACAACCCTACATCAGACTGGCTAAGAGCTGCCCACCTAGTCTGGTTGGATAAAGAGGGCGACCATCCGACTATATTTCAAACGAGAACGGCTATCCGAATGGACGGTGGCTGGGGTGGAAGTCGTGGAAATGCACAGCGCTCTTTTCGCTTGTCTTTTAATCATTCTGCTCTCGGAGAAAAAACAGTGAACTTACCCTTAATTCCAGCCATCCCATTTCGAAATAATTACAGCGATGTTTATTTGAGAAATGGCAGTAATCAATGGTTAACTTTACCACAGAAAGACGCTTGTCAAGTTAGCATGATGAGCAAAGGAACTAATAATTATTATTCAGCCATGGAGCCCGTTTCCGTATACATCAATGGGCAATATTTTGGTCTTTATGAGCTGAGAGAAAAGTTCAATACGGAGTATTTTGACGAACGAGAAAACATCAATAAAGACTCCATAGACATATTGTCAATGTCTGCTTTTTACAATTTAGTTTTAAGGGCCGTTGAAGGAAGTGCAGAAGATTTCACAACTGACTACACCTTATTTAATGCCTTGGATCCAACTTCTCCAACTTACCTAACAGAAGCAGACCAATACTTTGACCTAGCGCATTATTCCGATTATATTATTGGCGAATCATGGATGGGAAATGTAGATTGGCCAGGAAATAATATCAAAATATACCGATCCAATAAAACCAATTACCGTTGGCGATTCGCCCTAATAGATTTAGAGTTATCCATGCAGCCAAATGGCTGGACCTCTTGCACGGATAATGGCATACGCTATATGCTAGACCAAAGTACAGACAATCCATATATCAATATTTGGCTGCAAAGCATTCAAAATGTAACATATAGAAATTCATTTATCAATCGATATGCTGATTTAATGAATACAAGTTACCTAACAGATACTTTACTTGCAACAGAACAATCCTTTTTCAATAAAATGGTGCTTGAGATGCCAAAGGAATACCAGCGATGGGGAGACCCGAACAATATTGCCGGACAAATGGACAACTATATTAACAACCATTTAATTTTTAGGCAACAATTGGCTTGCAGAAATGAAATAGTAAGGGAAAATTTACGGAATGAATTTCAGCTAACTAAAGAAGTTAAAGTTGAATTAGCCATCTTCCCAGATAGCGCTGGCACTATTAAATTAAACAGTATTCAACCGAAAAACTACCCATGGCAAGGCTTGTATTTTGATAGTGTTCCCATTAAACTTACGGCAATAGCTGAACCCGGGTACTCCTTTGTGAAATGGCAACCGAATCCATTTATCAGCGATACACTGAATCCCACTTTTGAAAGTAACGTAAATCTTGATTCCACAAGCTTTACAGCAGTCTTTAAGTTGATTCCTCCTCCACCCGATGGACCGACCATTGAATTTACACTTTTTCCTTCCCCAAGTTCAACAAGCATTATCCTTGCGCACAACAACCTCACACTAGCGAAAAATATTAGATTTGAAATTTACGATCTGAATGGAAGAATCATTAGCGTGGGAAAACTCGACCCAGCAAGTAAGCAAACCCACATCACTATTGCTAACTTTCAAGCAGCATTATATTTAATCCGCCTTACCAACGACCAAGACTTTCTTGAAACGAAGCGCTTTGTAAAACTATAATTTTGTCATAATTTCTGACAAATAGTCACTTCCAAACCAACCAATTGCCAGTTTTTTGTCATTTACACCCGCAAAAGTCAGGTGGCATATTAATTGACTTTGAAGGTCGTTCAACAAAATAAAATTTAACAAAATGGGAAAAATAATTGGAATTGACTTAGGCACAACAAACTCTTGTGTCGCAGTAATGGAAGGAAATGAGCCGGTAGTAATCGCAAATGCAGAAGGAAAAAGAACGACGCCTTCAGTGGTTGGTTTTGTAGAGGGTGGCGAACGAAAAATTGGAGATCCTGCAAAGCGCCAGGCTATCACCAATCCAACAAAAACTATTTCATCAATCAAGCGATTTATGGGATCAAGCTTTGATGAGTGTAAAAAAGAAATCGCTCGCGTTCCTTATAAAGTAGTGAAAGGTGATAACAATACACCTCGAGTAGAAATTGACGATAGAAAATATTCTCCTCAAGAAATTTCCGCGATGATTCTTCAAAAAATGAAGAAAACAGCGGAAGATTATTTAGGTCATGAAATAACAGAAGCCGTAGTTACTGTTCCTGCGTATTTTAATGATGCGCAACGTCAAGCCACTAAGGAAGCAGGTGAAATTGCAGGACTTACCATTAAAAGAATAATTAATGAACCAACTGCAGCAGCCCTAGCCTACGGACTCGACAAAAAAGGAATTGATCAAAAAATAGTTGTTTTCGATTTTGGCGGTGGAACACATGATGTATCCATTTTAGAGTTAGGTGATGGTGTTTTTGAGGTTTTGGCAACAGATGGAGATACTCACCTTGGTGGAGACGACGTTGATGAAGCGATTATCGTTTGGCTAGCGGAAGAGTTTAAAAAAGAGGAAGGACTAGATTTACGTCAAGATCCAATGGCATTACAACGACTTAAAGAAGCCGCAGAAAAAGCAAAAATTGAGCTTTCATCGACTACTTCTTCTGAAATTAATTTACCTTACATCATGCCCGTTAACGGCATGCCTAAGCACTTAGTAAGAACATTAACACGTGCGAAGTTTGAACAGTTGATTTCCACTATTGTTGAACGTACAATTGCACCTTGTAAGAAAGCGTTAAAAAATGCAGGATTAAGTGCAAGCGACATAAACGAAGTAATTTTAGTTGGTGGTTCAACAAGAATTCCAATTATTCAAGCGGCTGTTGAACGTTTCTTTGGCAAAGCGCCATCGAAAGGAGTAAATCCGGACGAAGTAGTTGCCTTGGGTGCAGCTATACAAGGTGGTGTATTGACAGGTGAAGTGAAAGACGTGTTGTTGTTAGATGTTATTCCACTTTCCCTAGGAATTGAAACAATGGGCGGCGTTTTCACCAAATTAATCGATGCGAACACGACTATTCCAACCAAAAAATCCGAGGTTTTCTCCACTGCTTCAGATAACCAACCTTCCGTAGACATTCATGTGTTGCAAGGCGAACGCTCAATGGCAAACGATAACAAAACTTTAGGTAGATTTCAATTGACCGATATTCCTTCAGCACAAAGGGGGGTTCCACAAATTGAAGTAACTTTTGATATTGATGCGAACGGAATCATGAACATTTCTGCGAAAGATAAAGGTACTGGAAAGCAACAATCCATAAAAATTGAGTCAGCTTCCGGCTTATCCGATGAAGAAATTCAACGCATGAAAGCAGAAGCAGAGACCAACGCAGAATCGGACAAGAAAAAAAGAGAGGAAGTAGAGACTGTAAATAAAGCAGATTCCACTATTTTTCAGACGGAACGTCAATTGAAAGAATACGGGGATAAAATTCCAGCAGATAAAAAACAACCGATTGAAGATGCATTAGCTGAACTAAAGAAAGAATATGAAGCTAAAAACGTTGAAAATTTAGAGCCAGCTATGGAAAAACTAAACACCGTTTTTCAAGCAGCATCTCAAGAAATGTATAGTGCAGCTAATGGAGGTGGATCTGAAGGAGGAGAAGGACAAGGTGCAACATCATCGGATGAATCGAATCCACAAGATGAAGTTACCGATGTTGATTTTGAAGAAGTAAATGACAAAAAATAGTAAGTAAACAAATCATATGAGGAAAGGACACGAAATTCGTGTCCTTTTTTTATATTAACATTGCATATGCTTTATTTTAAAAGAATTCTTAATACAACAAGCAAAGAATGGTGTGTCTTCATCCATGGTGCTGGTGGAAGCTCTGCTATTTGGCATAAACAAGTAAAAGCGTATGCCGAAAACTTTAATGTATTATTAATTGATTTAAGAGGTCACGGTAAATCAAAAGAAATAAAAACAACAAAAAACTACAGCTTTCAAATGATCGCTGAAGATGTAATTGAGGTAGTAGAATTCAATAAAATTGAATCTGCTCATTTCATTGGAGTATCCTTGGGGACAATTATTATTTATCAACTATTTGACCTTAAACCAAGCATTGTGAAATCTATGGTTTTCTCAGGTGCCATTACACGATTAAATATCAAATCGAGGTTACTCCTGAAAATAGGAAGGATTTTGAATCCGTTTCTTCCCTACATGGCCCTGTATTCGATTCTTTCAAAGATAATAATGCCGAAAAAAAATCACAAAGATTCTCGACTACTTTTCGTTAATGAAGCTAAAAAGGTGATGACCAAAGAATTTAATCGGTGGTTCAAACTTACTGCCAGACTAACTTCTTATTTAAACAGCGTAAAACATTTGGATAACAACAAACCGACCCTTTACATCATGGGAAGTGAAGACCACATGTTTTTAACTCCGGTAAAAAAAATTATCGAATTAAATCCAAAAATAAAATTGAATATTATACCTAACTGTGGTCATGTGGTTAATATTGAGCAACCTGAGGTGTTTAATGACCTCTCCATAAACTTCATTCGTAAACTAGCCTAAGTACTTCGTATGGGCAAGGCTTTATTCTCCTGGGAACTCGTAGCGACCAATTTAATCATTGATGTGCGAAGCGAAATCGAATTTGCAGAGGGACACATTCCAGGCGCTATCAACATACCCATTTTAAACACCGAAGAACGAAGAATAGTCGGAAAAACCTATAAAGACCTCGGCAAAAAAAAAGCCATCTTAAAAGGCTTAGAATTATCCGGACCTCACTTACATAAGCGGTTAAAATGGGCCGTGAAGTTGGCCGAAAAACACGAACACATTATTGTTCACTGTTGGCGAGGTGGAATGCGCAGCGCCTTTTTCTCCTACCTAATGGAATTCTTTGGTATCAACGTAACTGTGCTCGTTGGTGGCTACAAAAGTTATCGGCAAAAAGTTCGAGCAACTTTTGAACTCCCCTACTCCTTTAAAATTTTGGGAGGAATGACTGGAAGTGGAAAAACACATATTATTAAAGAATTGAACTCGCAAAACACAAAGTCAATCGATCTCGAGGGCATTGCAAACCATAGAGGTTCATCTTACGGCGCCCTAGGTATGCAGGAACAACCAAGCCAAGAACAATTTGAAAACAATTTAGCGCAAGAACTTATCACAACAGGAATGAATACTGTTTGGCTAGAAGATGAAAGTAGAACAATTGGTGCAAGAATTATACCCGAAGGAATTTGGAATCAAATGAGGGAAGCGCCCCATTATTTTCTAGACAAATCATTCGATGAACGCCTCGAACAAATTATGTTAGATTACGGCCATTTTTCCTTGGAAGAGTTAATAATTTGCACCCAACGAATTGCAAAACGTCTCGGGCCGCAACACGCAAAAAAAGCAGTTGAATACCTAAATAACAACGATATTAAAAGCGCTTTCGCTATTTCATTGAAATACTACGATAAAACGTACACTTACAATAAGAACATTAATCCACTTGGAGAAAAAATTAAAATTGACTGCCCCGAAACAAATTTTTCTAAAATTGCGGAGTTTTTAGTATATTGTATAAATGGAAAATAACGAAATAAAATTAACGGAATTTACAAAAGGTGGTGGTTGCGGGTGTAAGATTCCACCGGGAGAATTAAAAGAATTACTGAAAGATATCATAGTTATGGATTCAGAACTTCTTCTAGTTGGCAATTCCAAAACAGACGATGCCGCAGTCTACGCCCTAAATGATTCCCTTTGCTTGATTAGCACCTGCGATTTTTTTACCCCTATCGTTGATTCACCTTATGATTTCGGACGAATTGCCGCAGCAAATGCTATCAGCGATGTCTATGCAATGGGTGGAAAACCTATTCTTGCGCTAAGTATTCTTGCTTGGCCAACCTCCGTATTACCTTTGCATATTGCTTCTGAAGTATTAAAAGGAGCAACAGAAATCTGCAAATTAGCTGGAATCAACCTAGCCGGTGGACATTCCATAGAAAATAAAGAACCCATTTTTGGACTTGCTGTGAATGGAATTGTTGACAAAAATAAAATCAAACGGAATAATACGGCGCATGAAAATGACCTTATATTTCTAACAAAACCCATTGGGTCAGGCATTTTGGCAACGGCCTTAAAACGCGGACTAGATAGCGCACATTTCATGGATGATTTTATTACTAGCAGCTGTGCTTTAAACCTTATTGGAGAAAAATTAGGGGCGATAGAAGCCCTTTCCGCCATGACGGATGTCACCGGATTTGGTTTGTTAGGGCATTTAATTGAAATGACAGACAAAGGAAGAATTAGCGCCACAATTAATTACCAAAACGTGCCATTGTTAAAAGGAGTGAAAGAACTCTCAGAAGCATGGGTATATCCAGACAACACGATGCGAAATTGGAAAATGTATGGCGAAAACGTCAGTGGCATAGAAGGCGCTACATTACTGACAATGTGTGATCCTCAAACCAATGGTGGGCTACTTTTTTCAGTAGACCAAACGAAAAAAAACGAGATTGTCGCTCTTTTTGAAATGGAGAAAATTCCATTGTTCGAAATTGGTCAGTTCACTGAAGCAAAGAATATGGCAATTAGTATCGAGTAAATGAATAAAGAAACTTTTCCTACCTACAGAAAACTGAAAAACGGAAAATCAATTTACGAAATAGTTTCTGAAAATGAATTTTATGAAATTCAACTAATGAACGAACATCGATTTATTTTCCATATTCGAGCAATTTCCTACTTTGAAAAAATACGAGTTAAGGAGATTTTAACAGACGAAATTTCCTTTGAAAAAATAGAGCAATCAACATTTCTAGCAGAAAAGGAAAAAATTGATCGCATAGAGTGATCGGCTTTTTGTAAATTTGACACCTAGAATTCTATTAAAAGCTACATGAAGCAAGAAAGTCCTTATCAACCACTCCATAAAATCCGAATTGTTACGGCTGCTTCGCTTTTTGACGGACACGATGCAGCAATCAACATCATGCGCCGAATTATTCAAGCAACTGGATGTGAAGTCATTCATTTAGGTCATGACAGATCGGTAGAAGAAGTGGTAGATTGCGCTATTCAAGAAGATGTGCAAGCAATTGCAATGACATCATATCAAGGTGGGCACATCGAATACTTCAAATTTATGCACGATTTACTCAAAGAAAAAGGAGCCCCACAAATTAAAATTTTTGGAGGAGGTGGTGGAACGATTTTACCCTCTGAAATCAAGGAACTGATGGATTATGGGATTACAAAAATTTACCACCCAGATGA
The DNA here is from genome assembly GCA_945888625.1 of Chryseobacterium gleum. Taxonomy (GTDB): domain Bacteria; phylum Bacteroidota; class Bacteroidia; order Flavobacteriales_D; family Crocinitomicaceae; genus UBA952. Next base: position 17,935 of record CAMDAH010000011.1, on the reverse strand, counting down.
TGGGAGAAAGATGGGATTACAAGGGATGATCAACGATTTAGTGAAACAATGTGATTTTCCTCTTGGCGACAAAATAAGCGACGAATTTGAAAAAATTAAGGTGCAACACATTCCCTCCATTGCACGAGCGATTTCTGCTGCTGAAAATTATCCGGCAGCTTACACTTCACAATTAAATGAGATTGATACGATTGCCAATACCTCAAAAATTCCAGTGTTGGGAATTACAGGCACAGGTGGCGCTGGTAAATCATCCTTAGTCGATGAATTAGTGCGTCGCTTCCTCGCTGATTTTTCTGATAAAAAAATAGCGGTTGTTTCTGTAGATCCTTCTAAGCGAAAAACGGGAGGCGCACTATTGGGGGATCGTATTCGTATGAACTCCATCAAAAACAGCCGGGTTTACATGCGCTCACTGGCTACACGACAATCCAACTTAGCACTATCAAAGCATGTGGCGGAAGCGATTAGTATCCTAAAAGTTGCCAAATATGACTTAATAATCATTGAAACATCGGGTATCGGACAATCAGATACAGAAATCCTAGAACATTCGGATGTTTCTTTATATGTAATGACACCTGAATATGGCGCGGCGACACAATTAGAAAAAATTGACATGTTGGATTTTGCCAATGTGATCGCACTGAACAAATTCGACAAAAGAGGAGCCCTTGACGCCTTAAGGGATGTAAGAAAGCAATACCAACGGAATCATAATTTATGGGACGAAAGTGTAGATGATATGCCAGTTTATGGCACCATTGCCTCACAATTTAACGACCCTGGCATGAATTCCATTTACAAGGTCATAATGGATAAAATTGTTACCATGACAGGCGCTCCACTTGCCTCTCAATTCGAAATAACAAAAGAAATGTCTGAAAAGATCTTTGTTATTCCACCGGAAAGAACGCGCTATTTATCTGAAATTTCAGAGAACAATCGCGCGTATGATTCTTGGGTAAATAAGCAAGTGGAAGTCGCCGAAAATTTATACGGGCTGAGTCTATCTATAAAATCGATTAAAAATTCCGCAATGGAAGATAAAGATCGATTGATAAAAAGTTTGCAGGAAGCCTTCGAAAAAGAAAAATTAAATTTCGATCCAAAAAATTGGGCATTTTTACAAGAGTGGGAAGCTAAGAAGCAAACATTTAAAGATCCCATTTTCAAATTTAAAGTAAGAGACAAAGAATTAAATATTCAAACACATACCACCTCACTTTCCCAATCACAAGTACCAAAAGTAGCTAGCCCAAAATACAGAAGTTGGGGAGATCTATTAAGATGGGGATTACAAGAAAATTTTCCGGGTGAATTTCCTTATACGGCAGGATTATTTCCTTTCAAACGAGAAGGCGAAGATCCTACCCGCATGTTTGCAGGAGAAGGAGGGCCCGAAAGAACCAATAAACGTTTTCACTACGTAAGTTTAGGACTTCCAGCGAAGCGTCTTTCCACCGCTTTTGATTCGGTTACATTATATGGAAATGATCCTGCAATTCGACCTGATATTTATGGCAAAATTGGTAATTCTGGGGTGTCAATTTGCTGTTTAGATGATGCGAAAAAACTATATTCGGGTTTTGATTTAAGTCATCCTGCCACCTCCGTTTCCATGACCATTAACGGCCCAGCACCTATGTTGTTGGCCTTTTTTATGAATGCGGCAATTGATCAGAATTGTGAGAAATACATTAAGGCGAATGGTCTTGAAGAGGAAATAGAACAAAAGATTGTAGCTTTTTATAAAAAAAAGGGAACCGATCGTCCAACATACAACGGTGAATTACCGGAAGGAAATAATGGCTTAGGACTCTTATTATTAGGAATTACTGGAGACCAAGTTCTTCCTTCTGCCGTATATGATCAAATTAAAAAAGAAACCCTGGCCCAAGTTCGAGGAACCGTTCAAGCGGACATTCTTAAGGAAGACCAGGCACAAAACACCTGTATCTTTTCAACTGAATTTGCCCTGCGTTTGATGGGCGACGTCCAGCAATATTTTATTGACAATCAAATTCGTAATTTCTATTCAGTTTCAATTTCTGGTTATCACATTGCTGAAGCCGGTGCGAATCCTATCACACAATTAGCCTTTACCTTAGCAAATGGCTTCACCTATGTGGAGTATTACTTGAGCCGGGGAATGGACATCAATGATTTCGGCCCTAACCTTTCTTTCTTTTTCTCCAATGGAATCGATCCAGAATACGCTGTAATTGGTCGCGTTGCCAGAAGAATTTGGGCAAAAGCATTAGCAAATAAATACCATGCGAATCCTCGTGCGCAAATGTTAAAGTATCATATTCAAACGTCAGGACGATCGTTGCATGCGCAAGAAATAGATTTTAATGATATTCGCACCTCCTTGCAAGCGCTTTATGCCATCTATGACAATTGCAATTCGCTACATACCAATGCCTATGACGAAGCGATAACTACACCAACCGAAGAATCAGTTCGCAGGGCAATGGCTATTCAGTTGATTATCAATAAAGAACTTGGATTAGCGAAAAATGAAAATCCCTTACAAGGCGCATTTATTATTGAAGAGTTAACAGATCTTGTTGAAGAAGCTGTATTAACTGAATTTGATCGGATTACAGAACGTGGCGGTGTGTTGGGTGCCATGGAAACTATGTACCAGCGTTCCAAAATTCAAGAAGAATCGCTGTATTACGAAACTTTAAAACATACGGGTGAATTCCCAATCATAGGCGTAAACACCTTCCTGAGCTCAAAAGGATCTCCTACCGTACTTCCGAAAGAGGTCATTAGAGCAACAGAGGAAGAAAAAGCCTACCAAATTCAAATGATTCAAAATTTACATGACTCAAATAAAGAACAATTTAACGAAATGATAACTAAGATTCAACATGCAGCTATAAATAATAATAATATTTTTACAGAAATATTGGAATTTTCGAAACATGTATCACTTGGTCAAATTACTTCATCACTATTTTCCGTCGGTGGCCAATATCGCAGAAACATGTAAAAATGATGTGATTACAAAAAAAAATAGTAAATTGCTTTATGAAAATATTTAATCTAATTTTTGTATTTCTTTTAGTTTCTTCGGCGACTTTTGCACAAAATAATACCTTTTACCGAAAATACAATTTGCCCGGCATGCAAGGCGCCTTACAAATTGCGGCAACCCTGGACGGTGGCTTTGCTGCAACAGGCCAACACGAAAGTAGCGCGCAAGGCAGCGGACATGGTGAATGTGATATTTATGTCTATCGTTTGGACGTATGTGGAAATATCTTGTGGTTTAAATTATACGGAACCAACGGACAGGAAGGAGGCAAAAGTATCATACAAACAAATGACGGTGGATTCCTAGTATCGGGACTTTATTCAGGATCAGGGAATAACAGAGGGTTTAACATGAAAATTGACGCCAATGGAAATGTGCAGTGGCTAAAAAAATATACGTGTGAATGGATGATGTATGCGGAGGAAACGTCCACCGGTGAATTTACTTGTATTGGAAGAAACAGCAATGTTTTGTACCTGATGAAACTTGACAATCAAGGGAATCTACTTTGGAGTAAAGCCCTTTCTAATATGGGTGATATGGGCCTTTACTTAAAAAACCTTACCAACGGCGATATTGTATTAACCAGCATAAAAGCCAATTTAGGAACCGACATTGTTGTGGGGCGTTTTGACGGTAACGGCAACGCACTTTGGGTTAAAAGCTACGGCGGGACGGGCTATCCCGATGCAGACCATACAACCTGGTCATGCAAAGCAGCAGTTGATGAAATTACAGGTACAATCGTAGTGACATCACCAACTTTATTGGGTGGTCTTGGTGGAGAAAACATCCTTGTCGCAAAATTAAACATCAATAACGGAAATGTGATTTGGGCAAAATCCCTAGGTGGTGCCTCACGCGATCAATCACGCGACATTACAAAGTATCCTCAAGGCTATGCTATTCTTGGTCACACAAGTTCTTACCCTGTAGCCGCTAATTCACTACCTGGAATTACAGAGGCGCTAGGCGAAAAAGACATTCTTTTATTTTCCTTATCAAATGCAGGAAATCTACAATGGGCTCGAACCTACGGAGGAAATGATCGCGATAAAGGAGTCGGAGTTCGCTTTAACTTAGATAACGGATTTACCATGTCTGCCTTCACTACCTCACCTTTCTTTGGTAATAATGATTCAAGCATGGACCCTTTATTTATTAAAACGGATAGTGTCGGCCTTGTTTCTTGTCAAGTTTATACTCCACCATTAAGTAGCGTTGACATCGCTTTAACCGCAACAAATACTGGCTCTGTAGCAAACGGCAACATGACGGCCTCCATTCCTGCTTATGGTGTTATTGATTACATTCCAACTGATAGTTACTTATGTCAAGCGTGTAGTACAACACCCATCTTTACACTAAGCGATACGATGGTCTGTGTGGGTGATTCAGTATCTTTTACAAACACTACTGTGGTTGGATTGACTTGTTTTCAGGAATGGGAAATAGAAAATCAAAATTTCGCCGGCAGTACAAATCCAAGTTATGTTTACAACGCACCAGGAGATTACGACGTCTATTTATATTCTACTTGTGGTCCGCTATCGGATACACATGTAGTTACAATACATGTATATGAACCTATTATTAACGCTCCGCCTGCTTTATGTATTGATCAAAGTAGTATACAATTAAGTTCAAATATCCCGGGTGGCACATGGGGTGGAGCTGGAATAACCAATCCAATTTTCGGAAGTTTTAATCCAGCCCTTGGTGCAGGCCTACAAATTGTTAATTATACGGTTCCACAACTTTGCACCGTTTTTGACACTATTTCAGTGCACGCCTTACCCATTATAAACGCCGGCCCCGATATAAGTACTTGCTTTTTCGTGGATACCTTGATAGGCCAAAATGCAAGTAACTCCACTACCTATTCGTGGAATACGCCAAACGGTTTAAGCGCAGGAAACCTCTCAAATCCCACATTGATCTTGAATAATCCAAGCACCGTTGTACCCTTAACAATTCAATACATTTTAACTGGTATTGAAACGATCGATGGCTTGGCTTGTGATAATAGTGACTCCATGACGCTCATTTTATTTCCATTACCCTCAGTAAGCGCTGGACCAGATATTTCAATTTGCCAGTTTGACCCCGTTACCTTGAGTGGCAGTGGTGCTGTTAGCTACCTATGGGATAACGGCGTCACCAATAATGTTCCGTTTTTACAAAATACCTCAACTACTGCTTATGTAGTTATTGGAACGAATGTATACAATTGTCAAAACAGCGATACAGTAATTGTTGGCATGAATTTACTTCCAACTGTATTTGCCGGCAACGACACGATCTTGTGCGCAGGCAGTACACTCGTTTTGTCTGGAAGTGGAGCTCAAAACTACGCATGGAATAATGGTCAAATCAATAATAATCCGTTCAACCCGCCAAGTGGCGTACAGAGTTATATTGTTACTGGAACCGATTCGTTTGGTTGTTTTAACCTTGATACTTTAACAGCTACCATTTATAATGTCCCAGTGGCATCATTCACTTACTCGATAGATTGTTACTCGCACAACATTACTTTTAATAACACCACCCTTAACACCAGTAATTTAAATCCATCCACTTTGCTAAGCAGTACATGGGATTTTGGGGATAACTCCCCCTCTAGTTCAGTAAATAATCCACAGCACCTATACCCTTCGGAAGGTAATTATACCGTTTTACTTAGCACAAATTCATCGGAAGGCGCTTGTACCAATTCTACTAGTCAAGAAATTGTTGTACCCATTATCCCTATCTTAGATGCATCCGTTCAACTTGAATGCGACAAAAGAGTGGTTTTTTCGGGATCGATTGATCCAAATAATCATTCGCTAAATAACATCTCTTGGAATTTTGGAAATGGTAGTGAGCAAGATAACGCATCGCTTTCGCTTCCCTATACTTACGAAAATGCCGGCACTTACACTGCCTTGTTTACCGTAATTGATTTTAATAATTGCAGTTATACCATATCGATACCCTTGGAAGTATTAAACAATGAACTGCTTGATGAACAAATAATTCCTAATGTACTTACCGCTAATGGCGACCAAATTAACGATGAATTGAACCTCGATACGGCCATCGATATTTGCTTAGAATATGAAATTATTATTCTTAATCGTTGGGGAAACAAAGTGTTTGAGTCAAAACAATTTGGGCCTAATTTTACCGGCAACGACCTTGACGGATCCATCTTATCCGAGGGCGTTTACTTTTATATTATTCGAGCTGATTCACAAGAACGTGTTGGTCACATTACCATTATTAAATAACTAGATATGAAAATTTTAATCCTTATTGCTTTTATAGTGTTTTCTACTGTAAGTTTCTCACAAAAGAAAACCAGGTACGTCATTACGGCAGAAGCGAATGCACTTATGTGTCCTTTCCTATCGCCTAAATTAATTAGTTTAATCGAGAAAAATGGTGGGAAATCAGTGGTGAAAACCAAAGAACTCACCCTTTTATTTTATTGCGACGAACAAAATTTATTGAGTGAAGAAAAAATTCTTGAATTCGTGGATAATATCGGTTATGACCCACGTTCATTCAAAGTAGCCATGAAAGTGGAGGATTGATTGGTGAAGTACCGATTATAAAATCAATTCGTACATTTACGCATGCATTTTAAGGTAGGCGAACAAGTATCTTTACTCCATGAAACAGGTGTATTTGAAGTAATAGAAATACAGGCAATTACTGCAATTATCAAAGATGAATTTTTATTTGAGCGGAAAGTAAAAATAACAGAATTGGTTAAACGAAAGGAAATTCCCTTCATTGGAAATATACATTCAAAGGACGATTTAACAAAGCCACGCTCAACTAAACCAATAGAAACTGCCCTTCCCCAAATTGATTTGCATATCGAACAATTAACGCAACGGGATGCTGGGCTAAGTGCACATGATAAATTTCTTTTACAAACAGACACTTTTAAGCGTTTTACTAACCAAATGATCGAGAAAAGAATTAGTCGTTTCCTAGTTATTCATGGGATTGGAGAAGGGAAACTAATTCAAGAAATACGCAGTCTAATTCGAAGCAAAGAGGGAATAAGCATGCAAGACGCCAACTATTCTGCTAGAGGCGTTGGTGCATCCTACATAGACATTAAACTAACTGTGGTCGAGAAGTTTTAATCACTAGCATTGTTTAATTGGCCTTTACAGCGCCGTTCTTTCCTTGTGGAATATCAAATAGCCAAGTATAATTTCCTATAAAATGACTACCAGAAAACCCGCGCATTTTGTCCATTTCCTTAGGGAAATGAACAATATTTTGCTGATTAAGACCTCTTGCATTTGATTGTGGGGCAATTCCATCTTGCAAGCACATGGCATCAGCATTGTTTCCCGTAAGCTTAGCGCCATATTGCCAAACTTCGCTCCACAAATCGGCGTTTACCTCACCAGAACAAGCATTTTCAGGAGCAATAATATAAAAACCACCAAACTTAATGCGGTGTTTTAATACCTCTACAATTCCCAAAGAATACGCGTAACCCATACTATGCGCCACAATATATAAAGTATCATTGGAAGATGAATTAGGCACGTTATTCAAAAGTTGCAAGAAATTATAACCGGCTTTTCGACCGTTCATTTTTCTGATATTAAATCCTCGCGTGTTTGCCGTAATAGGTAAGAGGCTTTTACTTAGCACTTCGTCTTTCGTAATGTTCTTAACGTAAGTACAAACATGAGCTTTCAAATTTGGGCATCGCTTTGGAAAAAATGACAAAGTGTTCGTAAAGTTTAAAATAGAAACGTGATTAGACGTTGAAATAGAATGATGCCCATCTGCGTAGTAAATGTCATCTGGATGGATTCGATTTTCAAATAAATAATTTATTTTTTTCCATGGTGTCCAATAGGCAAAACGATCATTGTCGTAAATATAATTTCCTGAAGCAGGCATTTCAATACCCTTAGACTTAATTGCAGCATAGGTTTCCTCCAGATCACTCGATGTGGAAACCGGTCGATATCCGTTCACAAATAATAGTATGCGTTTGGTGGGACTTTTGCCTAAAACAGATTTGTCAATTTGTTTTCCTTGATAATCATACATGTTTTGCGAGATAAATCCACCCGAACTACTTCGCCTAGTGACTACCATGTAATGATTTAATGCTTCAATCTTGTTGCCTTTTACAACTAACTTATTGGATGAATACCTAAAAAACAAACTAGTTGTACCATTTTTACCCTCTACCTCATCAAAGTACAATACGGGGCCTTCCATTTTCGCCACCCATCTTCCACCATGATTAACAATTATTTCAGTTTTATTAATTTCCTTTGCAACCTTAATTAATTCGGGTGTTTTACCCAAACCCTCCGTTACTTTTTGGGCGGAATACCCATTAAACATACTAAAATGATAATTCTCCAAAAAACGATACGTATAATACTTGTTTACAAGTATAAATGACCAATATACTAACGCAATAGACACGAAGAAAGCAAGGACTTTTATGATTCTAAAACTCCATCGTTTATACCACCTACTTTCTATAATTCGCTTATTTACTTTTTTCCTTAAAAGAATAAGCAGCACTAAAACGAGAACGACAACCAGCAAATGTAGGGGACTCAAAATCCAATTAGTACTTCGATAAATTGGCCAAAACAAAGGATTCTCTATTTTTAGGTAGATTTTAGCATCATTCAATTTAAAAGGTCTCGAAATATTATTTAAAAGACCAGAAGAATTTCCCGAAATAATTTTGCCATTTTTATCCACCTTCCACAAATAGTATGCTACAAGACCATTGTTGAGCGTCGTAAACTCATAATCGTCATACACACTAAAAAATGAATTCGACTGCCTTAATGCGAGGCGTTCCTTCCATGTAAGAAATTGAGAAAGATCGTCAAGAGCCGCAGTAGATGTATCAGATAAGATGGAGACCCCTTTGGCACGCATGAGACAAGAGCCAATAGACTTAATAAAATTACTTGAGTTGCTGTACTTAACAAATAACACGTGCTTATTTGGCAGCGCAAACGATAACAAGCTAGTATCCGAAAATGAATTAATTAGAAAAATAAAATAATCGTTATCATTACTTGCTTGCTTATCCTTGAAAAACAGATCGCGGACTTTTCGCATTTGACGCGTGTAGGTAATTTTATTGCCAGAAGGAATAGAAAACAAGTTGGGGATATACTCATTTGTAAAATTTTGTTTTTTAATATCAAGAGAAACTTTAGCATCTTTAAAAGCACTAGCTAATTGTTTGCCGACGTCTTCGGGAAGCACTTGATTTTTTTTAGTGTAAACAAAATGAAGGTTAACAGTTACCTGCTTGAAACCACTTTCAAAAAATAAAATTGAATCAACATTCTGACTAAATAAAGCACCTCCAAACAATGAAATAAAAACGAAACAAAAAGTTTGTACGCATTTCATGGTTTTTATTAAAGATGCATAAAGGTCTTTTTAGCCAACAATTCTTCCTCTGATTCACGATAATCAGGATCGTCCACGCAACAATCAACCGGACAAACAGCGGCACATTGAGGTTCATCATGAAATCCAACACACTCGGTACATTTATCATGTGTAATGTAATAAACATCCATATTAACAGGTGCAAAAGCAAAGTCAGCATCAACATCGTCCCCTCCCAAGGTGTTAATCATTCCTTTGAGTGACGTTCCATCAGCATATTTCCATTCGGCTCCTCCTTCATAAATTGCATTATTTGGACATTCTGGTTCACAAGCCCCACAATTTATGCATTCATCTGTTATCATTATTGCCATTACTACTTTTTTATTGCAAATATAAGAAGCAATTACTTAAAATACGGTTTGAACTACATAGAAAAAAGCGCTTAACTTTACCAAATGAATAAAAATGAATTAATTAACAGTTTTAGCCGCCTAGGTGAATTAATGAACTCGCTTGGCGAAAACAAGCCACATTCGCTTGGTCTTCCCTGTGATAATTCAAGTTATGAGCAATTTAATTTAGCCATTGAAAGAGAAATTTTTCACAATGGTTGGTTTACTGAAGAATTAGTACGCCTTTCGCTTCGCAACTTGGCGAGTTGGCTCAACGAAAAAACACTTGAAGAATGGTTAGTAAATTACCCTTATTCGAAAAAAGAAGAAACCATTGCTGTAATAATGGCAGGAAACATTCCGCTAGTCGGATTTCATGATTTTATATGTGTACTTTTTTCAGGGTATCGGATTCAATTAAAATTAAGTTCTGAGGATAATCGGCTCTTTCGTTTTATTTATGCGATTTTAGTCAAAATAGATGCTCGCTTTGCAGATAAAATCCAAATCGCCGATGGTAAATTAGTCCCCTTCGATTCGGTTATTGCGACGGGAGGAAGTTCGTCCCTCCTACATTTTCAATCTTACTTTTCAAAAGTCCCACACATTTTTAGAGGAAACAGAAGCTCCGTGGCCATACTTACTGGTAATGAAACAACTAAAGAACTATGCGCACTCGGTGAGGATCTATTTTTATATTTCGGACGAGGATGTCGAAATGTGAGCCATTTAATTATTCCAAGAGACTACTCGCTAAATATTATTTTTGAACAAATCATTTCCTATTCTGCTGTCATTAACAACAAAAAATACGGCAATAATTACGACTACAATAAAACCATTCACTTGATGAATTTATCCACTTTTTTGGATAACAATTTTGTGTTGTTTAAAGAGAGTAACACGTTGCAAGCACCAATTGGTATGATTTATTACCATTACTACGATGATATAAAAGAAATTAGTGCCTATCTCGAAACGAATAAACAAGCAATTCAATGTGTAGTTGGCCACCAACACCAAGCTTTTGGAAGCTCACAACAACCTCAAATCGATGATTATGCAGACAACATCAACACGATGGATTGGTTACGCAAGCTGAATTTTAATTAGTTTCCTTACTTTTACATCTATGTCATTTTTAGCTAATAATACGATTAAATACAAAACCCCTGATGAGATAAACATCATGCGTGAAGCAGCGCAGATTGTGAGCAGAACCTTAGGGCTCATTACAAAACACATGCATCCCGGCACAACCCCAAGCAGTTTAGATAAGTTAGCAGAGGAATATATTCGTTCTCAAAATGCCATACCGGGCTTCTTAGGATTGTACGGCTGTCCGAGCACGCTGCTAATTTCTGTCAACGAACAAGTTGTGCATGGCTTACCTACTGACCGACCATTTGTAGATGGCGATATTGTTTCAGTAGATTGTGGTTCCCTTTACAAAGGATACTACGGCGACCACGCTTTTACCTTTGAAATTGGGGAAGTAAAGCCAAGCGTGAAGAAACTACTAGAAGTAACCAAAGAATGCTTGTATTTAGGCATTGAGCAATGTACAACAGCAAATAGACTGGAAGATATTGGTTTTGCCATTCAACAACACGCGGAAGCAAATGGTTTTGGCGTTGTGCGCGATTTAGTTGGACACGGGCTAGGAAAAGCACTACATGAAGAGCCACAAGTTCCTAATTATGGAAGACGAGGCAGAGGAAAACGTATTCAAAATGGATTAACCATTGCCATTGAGCCAATGATTAATATGGGTACAGAAAAAGTAGTCACATTAGAAGATAAATGGACCATCGTTACAGCAGATGGTTTGCCAAGTGCACATTTTGAACATAATATTGCTGTGGTAGATGGGCAACCTGTAATACTTTCCACCTTTGATTTTATCTACGAACAATTAGGTAAATAAATGGGACGTGAAGCTAGAATTGTATTTCTAAGTTTACTTACGATACTTTTGTATGGCTTTATCATCCTCTTAGAAAAGGGATTCCTAGTTCTGCCATTTCCCTTGTTTGATTCCATTGTTTTCATCATAGGGATTCGCTTTCTTTTTTGGGCAGACAATCGAAAAACGCGCCTTGTTTTAGGACTGTTTCTTAGCGCACTACTTTTTAAAATTGCCTCAAAGACATTCGTGTTGGAAATTTTTATTAATGGACAAGACTTAGAATTTTTTAATGCTTCCATTTGGCCAGATGTCTTTAAGTTAGCTCAGCTACTACTGTTAATTGTGTTTTTCGGCACATTGCTTCATCCGAAAAAAATGCTGGAATGGATTTTCTTTTCCCTTCTTTTAGCTCTGCTAATTGCCAGTCAAATTCCAATGATGGCTTCTCTAGCATTCCTACCATTCAGCGTTTTGGTAATCTATCTCTACCTTAGTAAAGCAATGCTTCCGATTTATTACCTATTTATCTTAAAAGCCTCATTTGATCTTTTAGAAGGAGTAATGATGCTGTATAGTACTTATTAAAAGGAATTTTATTCACTGTTCCGCAACATAACCAATAATGTGGAGCCACTACTCGTAAATACGCACGAAATTATTTTTGAATAATTAACTTTTGAAAGGGCGATTTACTTTCTCCTCTTAATTGCACGTAATAAACACCTGAGGTCAATAGATTTGTTTCAATTGAATTGTTTTTTAGTACACCGGTCAAAATCTCCAAGCCCAAGGAATTATATACGACATACGATACAACTTTATCTTGTGATAAATTAGAAATCCTAACGATATTACAGCTAAGGCAAGGATTAGGAAATAAGAGCGGTTTCTCAATAGACGTAGCAAAATCGTTGAATCCAAGATTGGAACAATTAAGCTTATATTCAATGGCACCAACATTGGTTGTTGGACTGGTTCTAGCTTGCCCCAAATAATCACTGGTTAAAAAAGGCATTGTTGCGGGAACTGACTTTACCCAATACATATGATCAGAACACGGGGTAATCGAATAGACAGAATCCAATAATGAATAAGTTGATACGGGCATCGTTGATCTCACCTCATCCCCAAGTCCCAATGAAGTATGAGATTTAATCCATAAATTATTTGAACTTAAAATAGCATTAGGTGTTGGATGAAAGGCGTTAAGCGTTTTTTTAAATGGCTGCATAGTAGCATAGGCCAATGTGTCAAAGGTGAAAATATTATTAAAAATTTGTATGTTTTCCATACTTCCATAAAAGCTATTAAAAATAGGGTTGTAACTTGGAAAGTAAAAATTTACATGTCCGTTATTACCAGCCCCGGGCATTCCCATTGTTTCTATGAAAGTATTGTTAAAAACAAAGACATTTTTTATACAATTAATTCCTGCAATGGTTGTTACCCCCTCCCAAAACGAAACCCCTGAGCCAACTTTCTGTACGATGTTATTATAGATAAATATACTATCGACATTAGGGAAATAAGCAGTTGGTAAGCTACATTTTGTACTACAATTTTCAAATATTGGATTTGATCCAGTTGAACAGGACCCTTCATTTGCAATTAAGATTCCATCTCCCGACCAAACAGCTGTTGTATCACCTAGACAGCCTCGCCAATATTGCGATCCGATGTTAGGGGTATTATAGATCATATTTTCATGAAACATAATTTTGTATGAATTTTCAACGTAAAAATTCGTATTGTTATCATGTAAATGATTGCTGTATGCATTACAAAGGGTGCTATTTTGAAAGTTTAATCCTTCCCCGCGAGTATACGCTACTTCACAATTGTTTACAATGCAATTTGAATTGTCCAACAATTTAATGCCACTGGGCCATTCGCAAGGACTTGTATCATTTTCAAACCCAATTCTACTTGCATATAGGGACTTTGAATTAATGATGGATATCGTATCGACTGCTTTGGTCAATATGGAAAAAGCCCCAACATGTTCTACCGTCACATTATCGATTAATATATTTCGTTGACGGGGATTGATTCTTGAAATTAAAAGCCCAGTTCCTGAAGAATATTGTAATGTGATATTCTTAACAAAAATATGATCACCGCTTAACTGCAGTAAGTGCCCAGTTGATAAATTGGCCGCTGTACCACCAATGATAACGTTACCTATTCCTTCTACGCTAATATCTTTATAGACCCCATTATTTTGCCAGTTATTAGCATATTGCTGAAATCCTAATGTAGTCTGATAAAATCCTGGCTTCAACATAATTAAGCCATACGCATGCCCCCCATTAATTCCAGCAGTTCCCCATGGCAACATTTGAACAGCAGCAGTAAATGTTTGTAAAGGAGAAGAAAATGTCCCAAGGTTTGAGTCACTGCCTTGAGGATCCATATAAACGGTATCAGTGATCAAATAATTCCCAACATTTATTATGGGTGAGGGAATATTAAATTGGCAAAATACGGGTAAGTAAGTAAATACAATTATTGATAAAATCAGTGATTTCATAAACGTAGAATTTAAATTAATAATTGGCAGATTCAACTTACCTTCTGTAATACTTTTGTGAAGATAATAAAAAATTGAAATGTTGGATTTTTGTAGCCATTATCAAGATTAGGCGATCAACTAAATATCCGCAGCAGAGCAAGTCCAAGAGTGAAGAGAGGACATACGCTTAAAACACTAATTAATCAAAACTTTGCACATAGATTGCTTGTGTTGTGCTTTTAGTTGTAGATGAGATACTTAAAAAATAAACACCTGTATGCCAATTTTGAGTACTTATTGTATTTTCAATATTGTTCAATACAACATTTGCCAATTCCCTTCCTTGACCATCTGTAACTCGAACAAATAGTTCTTCATCTTCAATTTTAAAAATCAAAGATGCATTCGAATTTATAAATTGAAAGGTGGTATGTTCTGTTATCTCCAAGGAGTTTTGCATGCATTTATCAACTGAATACACGATTAAAGGACTTGTAGTCGGCATTGGAGTTGTTGTGATATAGCTACTCATTCGCGTATAAAATTTTGTAAGAGGAACAAGTGCCGCATTTTGTGAAAGGGTGCCTATCGTTTGAAAACAATCCGAATATCCATCAGTGCCTGTTTGAACAAGCCAAGCGTCTGGTTGAGTCGCATTGCCATATGCCTTAATGTGTTCTCCGGCCCATACAATTCCCAAACTTGGATGTTCCTTGATACTCTTCCCAGTACCAAAATGCTCATCGTATGATTTAGCCCATAAAACTGTTCCAATGTTGTTTGTTTTTAAAAGAAAGGGCCAATCTCCCGTAAAAGAAGTTTTATTGTAATGATATCCTGTGATATAAAGATTTTTTTGAGCATCTTGATAACTAGAGCGCACATATATTTCACTCGCGGGAAGGTCCAAGGTTAGTTGTTTTGACCAATTTAGAGCGCCTACCCCATCTACATTTAATAGCGTCAAGACATAATAATTATTGACCGGATTATTCGCTACAAGCGTTAAGGATTGATCGGCTTGCTCGTACATTCCATAAATTCTACCATAATTTGCATACGATTTCGACCATAAAAGATCCCCATTACTTGTTAATTTCGATAGTATCATTCCGCTTCCATTCGATGCCGTCCCACCAACATAAATTTCGCCATTGGCTCGTACACTTAACGTTTGAATCAATTGTTGGCCGCTTGTTGAACCAAAACTCCTTGTCCATAAGGTGTCTCCATTTAAATTCAACTTACAGATGAATGATTTTAGATTATACTGGGTATTATACACTTCCCCAGCAACAATATAATTTCCTAAATTATCAGGTTGAATATCAAACGCAATATCGTTTCCATCATTTATAGCATTTCCAAAGGAGCGCCCCCAAATTATTGTTCCACTTGGAGAAATTTTAGCAATGTACATGTCCTTTTTACAAACCCCATTGCACAATAATCCTGTACCACTTCCGATAATGATAAAATTATTATCGCTTGTTGGTATAATCTTATTTATCTCCTCAAAGTTCAATTTCATTGCCTGCAACACATTGCCCGAAGGATCTATTTTCATCCATAATCCATAATTATAAATCGTTCCACCAGCCATGCTTAGGGTTCTATCTGTTCCACCAACGGCATAACAATTTTCATTTGCATCAAAGGCAAAATCATTGAAATAATCTCTTGCCGTTACAGATGTTGTGGTATCAGAACCATAGAGACCTGTTAGTTGTCCAAATGAAGAAAGTTTAATTAAACAAGTTGTTAAAAAAAGGAAGAAATATTTCATACGCTATAATTTAGGTTCAATTTAAAATTCGCGAATGGCCCTTACTGACAGTAAACTTGATTTATCATAATAATTACTTGGTTTACCATCAAAAAAACTAAAAAACCATGCGCTTTTATCGTTCGATTCAGTAGATGACCAATATAAAGTAGGATTTACAAGCGCAGCATCTTTTGTTTCACTTAAAACACGATTTACATCATATAGGTTGCCCCATAATGTATTTAATTCTAAGATAGATGGTAAATACCAATCTTCAAATTCTTGTATTTTATATACATCACACACACCCGCTGCAAAATTTGTATCTCGAATAGACATCATGATAGCCGAAGTATTCGCTTGCCCATCCCATGAGTTTTCAGAACTTTCAACATCAATATCGAGAGGTCCCCATTTTACTTCTGCTTGGATGTCATTTAAGCATAAAATTAAGCCGTGAGTAGAGCCATCTGGCGTTAAATAAGTGTGAAAAACAACCCCTCCTCCGTACAATTCCCCGATGTAATGTTTAGTAGCCGTATTATTTTGCGCGAAATAATTAGTAGTTAGCAAAGCAAAAGCAAAACCAAAAACTAATTTTAACCGAAGAAAAGTTGTCATAACATTTGGTTTTAGAAGTAGTAATATATACCTAGGTTAAAAGTAAGGTAAATAAAGGCAAATTGCATCATTAACGTTGCTGAATAAATTGATCAAAAAATAACTCAAGCGGTCTTGCTGTCAAGTAAGCACGAATTAATTGGTCGAGTAGATTACTTTTAAGTAAATCACTTGCTGGATATTCAACAAAGAAATACCACTGTTTATTAAAAATTAAGGGCTCTTCGATAGCCGCATTTTTAAATTCAGCGGGTAAAATTTTATTTTTTTCGCCGTGAACTTTACCGAATACACTTTTAAAAGCCTTTGCTTCTATCAAAGACGAAAACTCCCGGGGATTTTGAATTATACCTTCCCTTACCGCATACATGTCCTCTTTATCAATCTCGTAAACACCGCCATAAAAACGAACGTGCTCAGGAGAAAATTCAAAATAAATGCCGTTCGATGCCTTACTCTTTTTACCATTTGGAGCGATTAAGGCAGAGCACATCAACTTATACGGGTTTTTATCCTTGGAAAACCGCACATCTCGGTTAATCCGAAATACGCAATCTTTTGCCAACAAATCACTAAATGCAGCATCTTCCATGGCCATTGCATCAATTGCAAGTTGCGTGAAGGCACGAAAAGGAACCTTAACATTGTCCTCGTATCGCGAACGATTCAAGTCGAACCATTCCTTGTGGTTGTTTTGAGCCAGTTCTTGAAAAAAAAGCAGATAATCAGCGTTAAAAATGGACATAGAATTTAATAAAAAGCAAACTTAAGTAATATGCATAAAAATAGTGCTTTAATTTGCTTCAAAGAAATAATTGAGTATCTTTGCACCCCTAAATTATTAATAAATTAATTGTAAAACGTTATGAATTCTTACGAAACTGTTTTCATTTTAACTCCCGTTTTGTCTGACGATCAGGCAAAGGAAGCAGTACAGAAATTCGAAAGTGAGATTACCGCTTCTGGCGCACAAATCAAACATTCGGAAAACTGGGGCCTGCGAAAATTGGCATACCCAATCCAAAAAAAATCCACTGGATTTTACTACTTGATTGAATTTCAAGGGGAAGGTACTGTGATTGCTGATTATGAACTGATGATGAAACGCGACGAACGTGTGTTGCGCTTTCTAACTGTAAAGATGGACGTAGACCACGTTACCTATGCAGAAAGACGTCGAACAAAAAACAAAATCGCATCCAATTAATCACCCATTAAAAAATAAATCATGTCAAACGATATAAGATACCTAACGCCTATTAATATTGATATTAAAAAG
>CAMDAH010000010.1 GCA_945888625.1 Chryseobacterium gleum | reverse complement strand
GGTTCATATTTTATTTTTCATAAAAATAATAATTATTTTTAACTCCGTAACTAAAAAACGGACTATTTATTTATCTTTGTTGAAACTAAATTTAAAACTATGACAACAAAAACTAAAAAAAAGCCTAAAAGAGAGGAGGATCTTACCATTGGAACGCCCTTAACGCGTCACAATCCCTTAGGAATGGACCACAAGAATAAGCATCGAGTAAAGAGTGTCGAAGCAACTGAGGAGTATACTCGAATTGATTTTATTTACAAATCATCTAAGATTTGGGATAACGGTGGTTGGATTCAAATACACGGTAATTCGTATATACAGGCAAAAGGCTCGAGTGAAAAACTCAACTTGATTAGAGCAATTGGAATTCCTTTGGCACCAACAAAACATTATTTTAAGCGAAAGGGGCAGCATTTTGAGTACACCTTGATTTTTCCAGCACTACCGAAAAGTACAACTTGTATTGATATTATTGAGAGGAAAGCGCCTGGCACTTACTTTAATTTTTTTGATGTGCATTATGCCCAGTGGATGACCATACCCCATGCAGCTTATCTTCCTGGATCAACTAACTAAAGATGTTCGGCTTTTATTTTTAGTGCCAAGTATTAAGAATAAACTATATTTATAGAATAATTTAGTTTACTACTTGCTTATGACACTTTTAATTGCCTCAATTGCTCCCGCTTTAATCATTATGTATTTAATATATAGGCGAGATTTACAGAAAGAACCCATAAAGATGTTGGTAAAAGCTTTTTTTGGAGGCGTTTTATCGATTGGTATTACCTTAGTAATCGTGGCTCCCTTTAGTTATTTTGAAGGTCAAGTGCCAACGGGTTTCTTACGTTCTTTTTACACTGCATTTTTCTGTGCCGGCATACCAGAAGAATTTGCCAAATGGATTATCTTTTTTTGGCTAATAAATAAGGCAAAAGATTTTGATCAGTATTACGATGGTATTCTATACGCTATTTTTATATCCATGGGTTTTGCCATGGTTGAAAACATACTTTATGTAATGAAAGGGGGAATGGGAGTAGCTATTTCAAGATCAATAACCGCTGTACCTGCCCACATGCTTTTTGCAATTCCTATGGGCTATTTTCTTTCATTATCAAAATTCGAACAAGGCAAAGAGGCGAAAAGGCATATAAGAATGAGTTTATTAGTTCCCATCTTGCTCCACGGCACTTATGATTTTATTTTAATGTATGCTGGTGCGAAAAGTAAAATAAACCCTCTCCTTTTCTTGGTGCTCGTTCTTGCTTTTGTGGTCTTTGATATTTACATTTGGCGTCTTGGACTTCGAAAGATGAAAGCACACATAGAGAAAGATCGAAATTTACCAAATTAACTTTTAGAGATGAAGCATATTTTTGGCTTAAAACCGCTCCTTAGTCGTAATGACCCTAAAAATGAGGAAATATCAGTTGTGTTAGGTAATTCGTATCACTTTTTATGGATTGATATTGCTGTCCGAGTAGTAGTTTTCATGATTGTAATTTGGAGACATGAATTTGTTTGGGCTTTATTAATTTTGAATTTTAGTTTTCTTTTGGTTACTACCTATTACCTTAAACGAAGATTTAAGGGAATTCTAAAATACTTAAATTCCAGGCTAATTGCCTTTCCCGATTTTAGAGAATCGTTAGAATCCAAGAAAAAGTTATTTGTCTACCCAGAGAAATCGATTAATAAAATTAAGTATTCTTTATTTTACGCACTAATTTTTGTTTTATTATCCTGTTGTCCGATTATCATATTTATCAAGCAATTAGTCATACTTAAGATTATCATGGTGTTTTTGGCTGCTCTAATTTCCTTTTTTTTCGCGTGGCGATATAACGCTATTTTTCTTGAAAGAGATTTGCATTCCGTTTACTTTAGAGGAGAGAAAGTTACTAGTCAAAAGTTAGAGGAAATTAAGGATTATTTAAATAAGGAGGATTTTATAAATGATTCATCACTCAATTTTAGAAACGATAAGTTTATTTTAGATTTGGATAAGGATTTCAATATTTATAAAGAAAAACTAGAAACTTTTTTACTTGAAAGCGTTTTTTTAGGCGCACTAACTTTTACAACATTTATTCAAATAATTGATGGTAAAAATTGGCAAGTATACATGAATAGTTTTGAATCATTTTTTCAACATCTGTGGAATACAGAAATGTGGGATCATGGTAAACTCAAAGAAACGCTAGGCTTTGGATTTTTACTCGTAGGATCTGTTGTTTCCTCCATAATGTACATGGTTATTCTGATGAAACGATTCCCAATAATAAAAAACATCGAAAATGTGAGGGGGCACTTAAAAATGGCCCAATTTTACAACGAAAAAGAGGAAAATGAATCGTCTGAAAAATCCAAAATAATTTACACACAACAAATTCAGGTTGAAATTGCTAAATGCGAGGAACAAAAAATAATGCTTGATTCAAATTTTAGAATCGTTTCTTTTTTTCGCGCATCTGGTTTGTTTAGTTTTTTTATGGTTCTTTTAGTAGCCACGATGATGATCAGTTGGGTGTTTTTCTTGTCTGCACTATTAGTTGTTTTATATGTCGTTGTTGCTGCTAAAATGATTGATGACGACACACTATGGAGTCGTTTTATCATGAGTAAAAAAAAACAAAAGAAAACAAAACGATTAGTGTAGATAAAGAGGATAGTAACAAGTATTTATAAATGTTTTTGAAAAACCAAAATAGTCTATTCTTGTCGCTTTTCGGTATGCTTTTTATTTTTACGGCTTGCGAATTGTCAACGCCTAACAAACTTAAAGAGGACTCAAAAATTAGTAAGGAAATTCAAACTTCGTCTGATTCTAGCAAGACGAAATCGCTAAAGGCGAATTGGCGAAATCCAGTTATGAGTCCAATGGGTGTCGATATAGCTCGCATCATCAGAGGCTATTTTCTTGTTGGTGATTTTCAAAAACTTTTACAATTCGTAATTGTTCCATCCTGCTACACAAAGAAACAGGTAATTTATATTTTGAGAAAATCAACTTGGGGTTACGAAATAAAAATGAATAACCTAGAATGGTTAGCGGATAGTACTTTTATTCTTAATTACAGAACCAACAAACAAAATACGATTGGAGCAGAGCAATATGCAGGTAGAATTATCAACGATACGGCCAAAATTTTTCTTTTTCCTGAAAAAGAGAACCTATTCCCTTATTTCGGCGATGAAGAATTAAACGATCCTTGTGCATTGAAAAATTTGTTGGACAGAATTTATTTTGATTTCGATAAAACAACCATTTTACCAAAGTCCACTCAAGCGCTCACAACCCTGTTAAATTACCTCAAAGCAAATTCGAATCTGCATGCTCATTTTATAGGACACGCAAGTAATGAAGGGAATAAGAAACATAATAGAGTTTTAAGTGAAAATCGGGCGAAAGCTATTTGTGACTTTTTAGCTAAGCGTGGGATAAGTCAACTTCGATTGAGTTTTGAAGGAAGAGGAGACCAGCAGCCCCTGGAGGAAAATGATTCCGAGTTCCATAAAAGTATGAATCGACGTGTAGAAATGGTGCTGAAGTAAAGAATGCTTCACTTGCTTTTTATTAAATTAAACTTATTTTTGGAACTACATTTCAAAGAAACACTCATTACGATTCCATGAAGTTTTTAGTTTTTTCTGTTTTTCTAATTAAGGGGTTTGTTTTTACAACGTTGGCGCAATGTGATCCGATAACAATTGTGGTTTTGGGTTCGTCAACTTCGTTTGGTACCGGGGCATCCCACAAGGATAGTTCTTATTTAGGACGCTACAATCGATTTTTATCTGATTCCGTCAACAAAAATTGTGTTATTTACAATCTTGCGATATCGGGCTATTCCACTTATTTAATTCAACCTTCTGGTTTTATCCCACCACAAAATAGATCGAGTTCAATTCCCGATACCTTAAGGAATATCACGCGTGCTATATCGCTGCGTCCAGATGCAATTATTCTTAACTTTCCCTCTAACGATGCGAGTGCTAATTTTTCTTTACAAGAGCAAAAAGATAATTTCAAACGGGTGACCGATTTAGCTGATTCAGCAGGAATTCCTTATTGGATTACAAGTACTCAACCTAGAAATTTTACAGGTGATCCTTTAGCGATTCAAAAGAAATTATTAATTACGGATATGAAAAAGTGCTTACTGGAGCTTTATCCTAATAATTACATTGATTTTTATGATGGACTTCACAGTACTAATGGCAATATTTTAACTAATTACAATTGTGGCGACGGTATTCACCTTAATGATGCCGGGCATAAGTTGCTTTTTACACGATTGAAGAATAGTGCTATTCATCGCCTTCGTTGTAAATAAAATAGCGCCAAATAACAATTCGTTTTAGCAAAATTAATTAGTAGGGTAAACTATTCACCGGCACCAAAATTTTCGGAATGAAGGATGAATATTTTTGTTAAGTTCATTTTTTTAATGTTTTCTTAACAAAAATGGTTAAATTCGAAATTGAAAAAATAATAAAATGGATAAATCAACTAGTAATTTAGATAAGAATCAAATGCGTTCAGGGCATCCCAAAGGGCTTTACTTTTTGTTCTTCACAGAAATGTGGGAGCGATTCAGTTATTATGGAATGCGTGCCATCTTCATATTATTTATGACAAAAGTATTATTGATGAAAGATGCAGATGCATCAGAAATATATGGAAGTTATACGGGATTAGTTTATTTGACGCCATTATTAGGGGGGTATTTATGTGATAAATTTCTTGGTAATCGGCACAGTATCATTATTGGTGGTTTACTCATGGCAATTGGTCAGTTTTTTATGTTTTTCTCGGCATCGGCTGGAACAGATGGTGGCGTGATGCTCATGTGGATGGGCTTGACATCAATAATCATTGGTAATGGCTTTTTTAAACCCAATATTTCAACAATGGTAGGGCAATTATACCCGGCTAACGATCGAAGAATAGATAGCGCTTTTACTATATTTTATATGGGAATAAATCTCGGTGCTTTCTTTTCGCCACTCATATGTGGTTCTATGGATTTTAAATGGGGGTTTTTGTGTGCGGGAATAGGCATGTTAATTGGCCTTGTGGCATTTATTTGGGGACAGAAAAAATACCTAATATCTGAAGAGGGAAAACACATTGGACTTCCCGTTAAGAAATTAGACGTAAAAAGTATCGGAATGATAATAGGTTCGATAATGATTATTTTCTTCATGTTGAACTTTAAACAACTATTTAAAAGTAATGTGGACATCATAAGTTATTTTATCTACGGTGCGATGGTGTTAATGCCGGTTCTAATTCTTACTGATAAAAGCTTGTCAAAAATTGAAATACAGCGCATTTCAGTAATTTTTATCCTTGCCTTTTTTGTCATATTCTTTTGGGGTGCTTTTGAACAGGCTGGTGCTTCATTAACACTATTTGCAGACAGACAAACAGAAAGAACCTTGTTTGGTTGGCAAATGCCCGCATCTTATTTTCAATCTGTAAATCCATTAGCTGTTATTGCACTTGCACCTCTTATGACGATGGTTTGGGGCTTTTTATATGCCAGAAAACTAGAGCCTTCTTCTCCTAAAAAAATGGCGATAGGTTTAGGTCTAGTTGCTTTAGGGTATGTAGTAATTGCCATTGCTGTTAAAGGTTTAGGATTGGGCGAAAAAGTTTCTATGTGGTGGTTAATCGGATTGTATGTTATTCACACTATTGGTGAATTATGTTTATCGCCAATAGGTCTATCAATGGTTTCCAAGCTTGCACCTTTGAGGTTGTCTTCGCTCATGATGGGAACTTGGTTTTTGGCTAATGCAGCTGCAAATAAATTTGCTGGAACTTTAAGCGCTTTAATACCTGGTGGTGAAGACGGAAAAGGTGGAGCAACCTCCTTCGTGGGTTTTCAAATCACTAATTTATATGAGTTTTTCGTCCTGTTCATTGTAATGTCTGGTGTTGCAGCAGCTATTTTATTCTTCCTTAGTTCTTGGTTGGAGAAAAGGATGCATAATGATCATATAGAGGTGCAAGAGGCTTAATTCGAAGAGTAATCATCATAAATTATTGCACGGAAGGTTGTTGGGTAACTCCTACAAGCACCTATTTAATTCACTAATAGTTAGATTTTAGTTATGTGGAAGAATCACCCAAAAGCATTGCCATTTTTGTTTTTATCTGAAATGTGGGAACGTTTCGGGTATTATTTAATGATTGGTATTTTCACTCTTTACCTTAAAGACGTTGAAGCGGGTTTTGCAATGACCGAGAAAGAAGCGTCTGACTTATACGGAACTTTTATCGCGTTAGTCTTTTTAACACCCTTTATCGGTGGTTTAATAGCAGATCGTTATCTCGGTTACAAAAGATCGATTGTGATTGGTGGATTGATGATGGGGGCAGGTTATTTTATGATGGGGATTCATAATACAACAATGCTTTATGTTGCCATGACGCTCGTTATTGTAGGAAACGGATTTTTTAAGCCCAATATTTCAACCCTCTTGGGAAATTTCTACAACGATGAGAAATATAAGGACAAGAAAGACGAAGGGTATAATATCTTTTACATGGGGATAAATATTGGGGCCTTTATTTGTAATTTTTTCGGTGCCGCATTGCAAATTTTATTGGGTTGGCAATACGCTTTTATGGCAGCTGGATTGGGAATGTTTGTTGGGGTTTGCATATTTCTACTAGGAACGAAATACTATGGAGATAAAACGGAGAAAAAAGGAACACAAGAAGGCGATATGCCCTTTTATAAAATTGTACTCTATATTTTATTACCGTCTGTTGTTTTTGGTGCCATAGGTTGGTTATTGAAAGGAGTACAATCGATAAGTAATCCAGATAGTTACATTTTTGGATCGGATAGTACAGACGCCTTTATATTTGCTTGTATTCCTGTTATCTTTTTCTACGGAAGTTTGTATGTGAAAGCAAAAGTAGAAGACAAGCGACCCATTGGTGCTTTACTGACAATATTTTCGGTGGTTATTTTATTTTGGGCGGTCTTTAAATTAAATGGTTCGGCCTTAAATACTTGGGCTGATCGTTATACAGACAGGGAGATTTCCGGAAAGACGGAGCAAGTTTTTAATGGTCTTAAGTTTGCTAAAGAAGTCACTTATAAAGCGGATTCAGTCGATTTGTATGATGAAGGTTTTCGACTTCAAAAGAAAAATGGTGTTGTTGAAAAAGAGATAGGTTATCCCATTTATTTTAGGAATGTAGCGAAAGAAAAATTGCCCAAGGAAGGAGCTACGGTTTCTCTTTGGGCCACTAATTTAAGTCAGTCTATAAATCCTGGTTGGGTAATTATACTGACACCTCTTATTGTTGCTTTCTTTACTTTTTTGAGAAGGAGAAATAAGGAACCTAGTACGCCAACTAAAATTGCATTTGGTTTGCTCATATCCGCTTTATCTGTTTTAGTCATGGTGGCAGCTGTTCATATAGGAGGGAATGGCTCGGAAAAGGTCAGTGTTTGGTGGTTAGTGGCGAATTATGGAATAATTACAATTGGCGAATTATTTCTCAGTCCCATGGGGCTTTCAATTGTTTCCAAATTAAGTCCTGTTAATATCACCTCTTTAATGATGGGAGGATGGTTTCTATCCACTTCTATTGGAAATAAATTAAGTGGTGTTTTGGCAAGTTTATGGGATACCTACAACGATAAAGCGGATTTCTTTTGGATTAATTTCGGCTTATTACTTCTTGCATCTTTGCTGATGTTTGTTCTCTTAAAGCAGCTAAATAAAGTAATGAAAGAAAAAGGAATCAATTGATATGGAAAATAAATTAACCCTCGAACAAATTCAAGATTTTAAAGGCAAGTACCCCAAGCAATTGTGGTACCTGTTTTTTATAGAAATGTGGGAACGCTTTTGTTTCTATGGAAATCGGGGTATGCTAACTATTTTTATGGTGGATGTGCTGTTGCTGAGTGATAAAGAGTCCAATCTGAAATACGGCGCTATTCAGGCTTTTGTCTATGCCTTTACTTTTATAGGGGGCCTGTTTGCCGATAAAATTTTGGGTTTTCAAAAGTCGTTGCTGTGGGGTGGTCTCTTAATGATTTCTGGTAGCATTGTGCTAGGTGTTTCTGCGCACGATTATTTTTATTTCGGGATATGCCTGTTGATAATCGGAACGGGGTTTTTTAAGCCAAATATATCCACTATGGTGGGGGAATTATACAAGGAAGGTGATGCGCGTCGTGATGCTGGTTTTGGATTATTTTACGCAGGAATAAATGTTGGGGCGCTATTCGGTGGTGCTATTTGCGTTTACGTCGGAAAAATGTATTCATGGGATTTAGCCTTTTTTGTCTCTGGGGGATTTATGATTATTGGCTTAGCAACTTTTATGTTCACTAAATCGAAACTTGGGCCAATCGGTTTGGCTCCGGTACCTAAAATTCCTTCGACCGCAAAACGAAATCAGTGGCTGGTTTACATCGGTTCTATTTTGATATTACCGGGTATTTACCTCATGATTACAAACACTTATTACACGGATGTCTTCATGTATATCATCGGACCTGCTACCTTAATTTATTTGCTTTTTGAAATGGTAAAGTTGGGTTGGGAAGAAAATAAAAAAATGTTAGCGGCGCTTGTATTTATTCTCCTTTCTATTCTATTCTGGGCTTTCTTCGAGCAGAGTGGGGGATCTTTAAGTTTATTCGCAAAAGACAACCTGAACTCAGATCTTTTCTCTTTAAATATCGATCCAAATGTCATTAATAATTCATCGAATTCCTTATTTGTTATTCTGTTTAGTCCGTTGATCGGCTTGCTGTGGATTTGGTTGAAGCGCAAGAAAATTGAGCCCAACTATTTTGTAAAATTCGGTTTGGCATTTCTATTTCTTGGCGGTGCTTTCTATGTTTTTTATGTGAATCGATTTTTTGCGGGTGCAGATGGTAAAACATCACTGCTGGTTTTTACAGCTGCCTATTTTGTAATATCCATTGCTGAATTGTTTCTTTCTCCAATTGGTCTGTCCCTAATGACAAAACTTTCTCCCAAGAAACTTTGGGGTGTTATGATGGGTTTGTGGTTCTTAGCAAGTGCTTACGGGCAGTATGTAGCAGGGATCCTTGGTGCAGGCATGGCTTCTCCCGATGAAAATGCGAGTGCTAGTGTCAAATTAAATTTGTACGCTGAAGGATATTATCAACTAGCAATTTATGGTGTTATTACCGGAATTATAGTGATTATTGCTGCACCTTTTCTTAAAAAACTGATGAAGGGAACCGATTAAGAGGATTATAGACGGTATTTCTTAAAGAAAGCATCCCAATTCCAAAGGTAATTCCCCATTATTTCATCTAATCTTTTTAGAAACAATGGATTGGGAACTTGCATGCGTTTGAAATATTCTGCTTGGTATTCATTTAAATTGTACTTAAAAAACACCGCTTTTGACATGCCATAGATCATATTTTTCGAAGGCATGTTAATTCTATTTATAAAACTTCGGTATTCTTTGATTATGTTTCGAATATCAACTTCTGACATTTCGTAAATTTTACCTAGTTTCTGATAGATTAATTTTTCTACGCGCTCCACTTGACCGCTATCAAAAGTGCTCTCCAATAAAGAAATATTACCAACAATTACAATTAGCGCAAATTCGTTATTGTTTGTCAAATCAAGTTTCGGTGATACAGTAAATGCAGGATCTTCGTTAATCCATTGCGCAATTACACTAAAGCCATTATCGACAGAGTCAAATAGTGCATTGATAAATATGTTAGCAACTTGGTTATCTGTTAATTTTTTCTTTATTAATGAACCGAACATAGACGTTGTTTATTAATTGGCTAAAAACAAAGTTAATATTCGCGTAACTTCAATTTCAAGTTCTTTAGATTGGTTTTCAACGTAGTTTTCAACAGAATTATAATTATTGTCTAATAAAGTAGTAAATTTGCCTAAAAAAAAAACGATGAAAGGACTTATTAAGACAGTTAAAGGTGATATGTTGGTTACATTTTACGATAAAGATGCCCCAAAAGCGGTTGCAAATTTTATTTCGTTAGCACAGGACGGCTTTTATGATGGAGTGAAGTTCCATCGTGTGCTTCCTGATTTTGTCATCCAAGGAGGTTGCCCAAATTCTCGCGATGGTGCTAATGGTATGCCAGGAACGGGTGGACCTGGATATCAGATAGACTGTGAATTAACAGGAGAAAATCAATACCATGATCGAGGCGTATTATCTATGGCTCACGCAGGTAGAAATACGGGTGGGTCTCAGTTTTTTGTTTGTCACTCAAGAAATAATACCGCCCACTTAGACCGTGTTCATACTTGTTTTGGAAAAGTAATTGAAGGGCTAGATGTAATAGACGCTATCCAACAAGGCGATTTAATCGAGTCGATTGAAATAATCGAGGATTAATCTTGGTTTTTAAGCAGTCTTAAATTGCCCAATAATCAATTGAGCCAATTCCTCGCCAATTCGATCTTGTGCTTCTAATGTTGCTGCTCCGATGTGTGGTGTACAAGCTATTTTAGGATGATTCAATAAATCTTGTCTTGGATTTGGTTCGTTTTCATACACGTCGAGTGCAATTCCTCCCAAAATTCCCTCGTCTAACGCAACTAATAAATCGTTTTCGTTTATTATTCCTCCGCGTGAAGCATTAATCATAAGCACGCCTTTTTTCATTTTTGCAAACTCTTTCGATGTAATTACTGCCCCGCCATCTGCTTGTTTCGGAACGTGAATGGATATGAAATCCAATTCGCCTAGTACCGCATCAATATCTTTCACAGGCTTAATTTCACAAACTATGTTTTTATTTTTGCCAATAGGTACGTTGATGCTTACTAAATCTTCTGAATTACCAACTGCAATTACGTGCATTCCCGCCCCTAAGGCGTATGATGCTAAACTTTGGCCTATTCTACCAAAACCGATAATGCCAATTGTTTTTCCCCGAAGTTCAATGCCTTTTGCATAATTTTTTTTCAGCGTAGAAAAATCACCTGTGGCCATATTTTTATAGGAGTCGTTTAAAAATCGAGCAAGCGAGAATAATTGTCCCATAACCAACTCGGCAACAGATTGTGACGAAGATGCGGGCGTATTAATCACTATGATTCCTTTTTCTCTAGCATATGCCACGTCGATGTTATCCATTCCTACGCCGCCTCGCCCAATTAATTTAAGATTTGGACATGCATCAATTACCTCTTTACGAACGGTTGTAGCACTACGCACTAAAATCATTTCAATTCCTTGGTCATTCACTGCTTCGGCTAGCTCTTCTTGCTTTACTTTTTCTGTAATTACAATAAATCCTGCTGCAGTGAGCAATTCTTTTCCCTTATTCGATATTCCGTCGTTGGCTAAAATTTTCATGCTGAAGTTGTTTAATTGAGGGATAATTTTATGAGATTGATTCAAAATGTTTCATCACGTCAACCAGTACTTGAACACTTTCGATAGGGAGTGCGTTGTACATCGATGCACGATACCCACCTGTTGATCGATGCCCCGGAAGACCTACAATTCCAGCTCCTTTCCACAATAAATCAAACGCCGCGGCATGGGTTTCATCTTGTAAGGTAAATGTAGCATTCATCAAGGAGCGATCTGCTGTTTCTACTGTTCCCTTGAAGAGTGAATTTCTATCTATTTCTTGGTATAAAAGGGCTGCTTTTGCAATATTTTTTTTCTCGATTTCAGCAACACCCCCGTTTTCAATGAGATTTCTAAGGTTTAATAAGGCAACATAAATAGAAAATACCGGTGGGGTGTTTAACATCGATTCTTTATCTATTTGTTGCTTCAAATCCAAGTAAGAGGGCATGAAAGGGGAACTAGATTTACCGAGATGTTCGTCTTTCACAATATAAAGTGTCGCTCCCGCAGGTCCTAAGTTTTTTTGTGCACCCGCATAAATTAGGTCGAACTTGGAAACATCGATAACTTGAGAAAATATGTCGGATGACATATCGCATACCAACGGGAAATTTGTGTTGGGTAATTGTTTGAATTGAGTTCCGTAAATAGTGTTATTTGACGTAAAATGAACGTAGTCTAGGTCATCTTGTACTGCGTAATCTTTGGGAATATAATTAAATTTTTTGTCTTCGGAACTTGCTATCAATGCTGCATCAACGCCTACTTTTTTTGCTTCTTTCATTGCTCCAGTGGACCAAGTTCCTGTGTTAAGGTATCCACCTCGCTTGTGCTCACGCACCATGTTAAGTGCCGCAATGGTAAATCCTAAAGTGGCGCCTCCCTGAATAAAGGCCACCGAATATCCTGCAGGGACATGTAAGGCTTTTTTGACTAAATCGATAGATTCATCCATCACCGAAACAAAATCTTTGTGCCGATGGGATACTTCTAAAATAGATAATCCGTTAAAATCAATTACTGCCGCAGCGGCTTCTTCAAACACACTCTTTGGTAAAATACATGGACCAGCCCCGAAATTATGCTTCATCTTAATTGTTTTAGAGTTAATATATGGCACAAAAAAAGCCGTCAATATGACAGCTTTTAAAAATTATTCTGCTTTTGGTTTTTTAGTACTTGCTTTTTTTGCTGCTGTTGCCACGACTTTTTTCGTGTTCAGTTCTGATTCCACCTTGTCAACTTTAACACTTGCTATCATTACTTTCTGATCACTTTTCCTTTTTCGTGTAATGCCGTATGAACCCATTACTCTTTTTCCTTTCGCGGTTTTTTTATCGCCTTTTCCCATGACTTTTTATTGAAATTAATACTATTTCTATTTCCTAACAAAGTTAAAATACTTTTTTGAATAGCATCTTTAATGTGTTAAATTTCACCTTAAAACACTATTTATTTTTCGTTTGAGTAGTCTTTTTTTCTTAACCATCCTTTAGAAACGAAAAAGAGGAAAAGCGAAAGGGCTAGTACAAACATAACGCCCCAAGTAATAAAATAGCCATTTTTAGATTTTAATTCGGGCATGTTTTCAAAATTCATTCCGTAAACGCCGGCAATAAATGTTAATGGGATAAAAATCGAACTAACGATGGTGAGTACTTTCATGATTTCGTTCATGCGTTGTCCTTGGGCTGCATAATAAAAATTGGCCATCCCATCTAGGATTTGTTTTTGAGAATCGATTTCTGTAATTACATATGAACAGCTATGGTTTAAGCTGCTAAAATACCTTCGTGTGCTTTCTTCGATTAAAAACGTGTCGCTCCCCAGTAATTGAACGCTAATTTCAAGCATTGGACTAGCTATTTTTTTTAATTCAATGAGTTTTCTTTTTTCTACTTCAATTTGTAATAACAATGACTTATCCTCTGATTTTCGAAGAATTTCATCTATTCTTGTTGTTTTTTGAGCAATGCTGTCAACTACTTCAAAGTAATTATCTACAATGGCCTCTAGTGCTCGGAATAATAAAAAATCACTTTCCTTAGAGCGTATTTTACCACGATTTTTTTCAATTCGATCCCTTACATCGTCAAAATGGTCGCCTTCTTGTGATTGAAAAGAAATAAGGTAATCTTTTCCTAGAAAGAAGGTAATTTGATCTTTTATTAATAACTCGTTATCATTTTGTGTACTTGGTAGGACTGAAATAACATTGAAATAGATATAGCCATTTGTTTCCTCAACTTTTGGTCTACGCGCTTCTATAAATATATTTTCAATACTTAGCTTTTCTATTTTAAGTCCTTGACACAGCAAAATAATGTCATTTTTAGCAGCTAATGAGTTAAAATTTAACCATGAAACATGGTCATTATCCAATACATTATGCGAAAATTCTAAGGCGAAATGTGCTGGTGTTTCTTTTTTAATTAAATAAAATGACGAATTATATTGGTACAATTGGCAAACAGTATTTTCCAAAACGCTTATTTTAAGTGAAGATAGTAAAGATTTTCATTTTACTTTATTTCTTTTTTTTGCCATTTATCATCATTCGAAAAGACGCAAGAATCACATCCTGTAATTGCAGTGGAAAATTTTCGTTTTAAACGGTAAATAAGGTAGCAAACGGCTAAAACTATTAAGCTACAAACAACTATTTCTTGAAACATAATTCAAAGATAAGGTTTTTATGCCAGTAATTGATAAGTGATAAAGGCGGATACATAGGCCATTACACCCATAATCGTTAGTTGTATGAGTGGCCAGCGCCAACTTTGTGTCTCCCTTTTCACAACGGCAAGTGTGGCCATGCATTGCATAGCAAAAACATAAAATACCATTAGCGAAACACCTGTGGCCATCGAATATACCTGCTCGCCATTGGGGCGTTTAGCATTTTTTAGTTGGGTTTTAAGGTTTTGAAGTTCTTCATTTTCGTCGTGGACGGCATAAATGGTGGATAATGAACCTACAAAAACTTCACGTGCCGCAAAGGAACTTATTAGGGAAATACCAATTTTCCAATCGTAACCCAAGGGGCTAATAGCAGGCTCAATAAATTTGCCCATCATTCCCATATATGAGCCTTCTAATTTTGCTGCTGCGATTAATGCTTGTTTTTCTGTACGATTTGACTTTACATAAAAACTTGATTTTTTCGCTAGGGTAATTTTTCTTGCACTATTTCCTGTTGGTCCATAGCTTGCAAGAACCCATAGTATAATAGAAATTGCTAAAATTATTTTTCCCGCGTCCCAAACAAAAAGGCTTATTTTTTCAACTACTGTCGTAAATACGTTTCGCCATCTTGGTTTTTTGTACTCTGGCATATCCATGATGAGAAATCCTTTGTTTTTGGCTTTTATA
The DNA here is from genome assembly GCA_945888625.1 of Chryseobacterium gleum. Taxonomy (GTDB): domain Bacteria; phylum Bacteroidota; class Bacteroidia; order Flavobacteriales_D; family Crocinitomicaceae; genus UBA952. Next base: position 77,633 of record CAMDAH010000010.1, on the reverse strand, counting down.
AATTTTTTTAGAACAATAGCCAAAAGTATAGCGGCAATTAATCCTAAGAAATAAAGTGCCAATAAGACTAATCCTTGCACATTAATGAAGCCCAATAAATACGTTTTAGGAATTACCAATGCTATCAGTAAGGTATATACCGGAATTCTTGCACTGCAGCTCATCAAGGGTGCAATTAATATGGTGATGAGTCGCTCTTTCCAATCAGAAATAGTTCGTGTGGCCATAATACCGGGAATAGCACAGGCCAAACTGGAGATCAAAGGCACTACACTTTTTCCGTTTAACCCGAAAGGACGCAAAAGTCGATCCATGATAAATACAACACGAGACAAGTACCCACTTTCTTCTAAAATAGCAATAAAGAAAAATAGTAGGGCAATTTGTGGAACAAACATGAGCACGCCGGCAATACCGGGAAGTATACCTTGGGTCAATAAATTCGTCAAGAGGCCCTGAGGAAGTTGTTGACTTAGCCAGTTACTCATCTGCACAAACGAACTGTCAATCCAGTCCATAGGAATCGTGGCAAAAGAAAATATAAACTGAAATATGGTCATCAAAATACCTAGAAAAATAAAATATCCCCAAAATCGATGTATTAGAACTCGATCTATTTTTCTTGATAATGTATTTTTAATGGTTGATTTTTCAAGCTGGACATTTACAAGTAATGATTTCAGCTTTTGGTATCTCTTCAACGTTTCTTGCTGTTGGCCTTCTTTGTCGTTAAGCGAACAAGGAAAATCACCATCGATAAAAAGGTTGTTTTTTTGGTTTATATCTTTGCTATCAATGGCGGCTAATAAGCGATCTTTACCAAGCCCAATTCGCGCATTCATTGTAACAATAGGCGAAGTTGGAAATGCAGTTTGTAATAATGAAACATTTATTTTTACACCATTTTTTTTTGCTATATCCCACATGTTTAGCACCAAAATTAGCGGAATGTTTAAATCGTTTAGTTGAGTAAAAAGTAGCATGTTGCGTTCCAAATTGGAGGCATCGACAACTACAATAGCGAGCTCGGGAAAATCATCATGTTGCTTATTGGTCAGCACTTGACAAACAATCTCTTCGTCTATCGAATGGGGATAAATACTGTAGGTTCCAGGGAAGTCTGTGAGTTGGTATTTGCGATCCCCAATTTTAAAGGTTCCCGTTTTTTTCTCAATGGTTACGCCCGGAAAATTCCCCACCTGCTGTCTTAAGCCACTCAGTAAGTTAAAAACGGAACTTTTTCCTGTATTGGGATTCCCAAATAATGCAATTTTCATGCGTTCATACACTTTCTAAATTTCATGCAGGCGTGTTGTGTACATGAATGTATTTTGCTTCGTCTAGTCTCAGTGTTAAAACGGAACCATTCATGGAAATAGCTATTGGGTCTCCAAATGGTGCTGTATAAAGTAGTTCTAGTTCCGTTCCGGCAAACATACCCATTTCAATTAATTTATTCGATAAATAGGGATGTGTAACTGTTTCAACGGTTACTTTTTCACCTAATTTAATCTCGCTGAGTACTTTTAGCATACACAAATTTACAAATCTAAAATAAGGTAAAGACTACCTTTTTTAAGGTATTCTAATTAATCGCCGTTCGACTTTAAGACAAATCGGGCTGTGTAGCGTGTTTTCTGTTCGATTATGACCATTTTATCTTTGCATATCATATCAATGGTGTGAGAATCGTAGTGTCGTATCGTAACAAGTTCAAGGTTTTCGTTGTAACGAACATCAAAATCAACTTGCAGTATCGCCAGGAGTTTAGCTAGTTTAATTTGATGTGCATCCACTAGAATCGAAAAACTTAAGGCAGAATTTTGCATTAAGTTGATTTTAACGTGCGCTGTAGCCAACATTTTAAAAATACCATAAAGGTTGGCTTCGTTAATAAAAGAGAAGTCTTTTGGCATTAAAGAAAACAAGATTTGCCCTTTTTTAATGATAAATGAAGGGATAAGTCCGTCATCTTTGGTCAGTGATTGGATTTCTGTTCCCGCTTCATTCGGATCAATAAATGATTTCACAAACAATGGAATATTCTTGTTTTGAAGGGGTTTTATTGTTTTAGGGTGAATTACACTTGCACCGTAATAAGATAATTCGATTGCTTCCTTGAAGGAAATTTTCGCTAATTTTTTTGTATTTTCAAAATATTTTGGATCTGCGTTTAACATGCCAGGAACATCTTTCCAAATGTAAACACTTTCTGCATCGCAACAATGAGCAAAAATTCCAGCTGAATAGTCGGATCCTTCTCGCCCCAGTGTTGTGGTGGAGCCGCATGAAGCATGCCCAATAAACCCTTGCGTTAATATAATTTCTGCGTTCTGAAAACTTCTCGAAATTTGCTTAGTTATCAATTCTTTTGATGTTTCCCAATCGACATTGGCTTCCCGGTAATTATCGTCTGTTCGAATTAAGCGCCTCGCATCACACCAAGTTGATTTCACTCCTAATTCCAACAGGTATTCGTTTACGATGTGCGACGAAATAAGCTCACCTGCGCTCACAATCTGATCATAAAGAAAGTCGGAAGAGGCGCTTTTATCTTTTTCGTAGTGCTCCTTTAGCTCATCAAAAATTGAATCGATAAGTTGAAAACTTTTTGTTGTGTTTTTGCTAAACAGTTCGCTTAGTATTTCTTGGTGAAAGGTTTGAATTTCTTGCATTTTTTTAACAAACGTAGCTTTGTCTTTAGATTCAAGTGCGGTAAATAGCCCCTCTAATTTATTGGTTGTTTTTCCCATCGCCGATACCACGACCACTATTTTTTCACCTTGGTAAGCGGAAAGAATGGAACCTACATTTCTAACGGATTTTGCATCTTTTACCGATGCACCTCCAAATTTAAAAACTTTCATGCTATAATTAATTGAATCTTAATTTAGTTTTTCCGTCAGTGCTTTAATTTCATTTCGAGGGGATTTTCTACCATATAAAATCGCGTAAACAGCATTTAAAATAGGCATGTCAACATTAAATTTTGCATTAATTTCCGTTAAACTTTTGGTGGCATAGTAACCTTCTGCAATCATATTACTCTCCGATTGGGCTGTTTCTATGGAGTAACCTTTGCCAATCATAAAACCAAAAGTACGATTTCTTGAAAATTTAGAATAGGCGGTCACCAATAAATCACCAAGATAGGCACTGCTTTTTGTATCGCGATGAACTGGGCTTACTACATCTATAAATCGCTCTATTTCTTGGATAGCATTAGCCACTAATACGGCTTGAAAGTTATCGCCGTAACCTAAACCTGCGCAGATACCTGAAGCCAGTGCATAGATATTTTTTAAAACAGCAGATAATTCTGTTCCAAATAGGTCATCGGTTGTACTTGTTCGAATGTAACGACAACTCAACAACTTGGCTACATGTTCGGCAATTTCATTTGTTTCACAACCAATCGTGAGGTATGATAGTCGCTCAAGAGCAACTTCTTCAGCGTGACAGGGGCCACAGATAATACCTATGTGCTCGTATTTGGTGCCAAATGTTTTGTGGATAAATCTTGCTGGTATGGCGTGAAACTCGGGAACTATTCCTTTGACAGCAGAAAAGACTATTTTATCCTGAAGTAATTGCACAGGAAAATTGCTAAACGTTTTGGTTAAGAACGCCGCAGGAGTTGCTAATACAATGATATCGGCTGATTCAACAATTGATTCTAGATTGTTGCTGATGGTGATTTTTGACAAATCAAATTCTACATCTTGCAGGTAGTTTGGGTTATGCTTAAAATTTAGCAGGTGATAAATCGTTTCCTCGTTACGCATCCACCAATAAACCTGATTGCTATTATTTGTAAAGAGCTTTACTAATGCCGTAGCCCAACTTCCTCCACCAATTACGGCTATTTTATTTGAATTAAATCTCATGCTTTTAACGAGTGGATCTTCAAAGTGATTTGCGCAGTATACTTCAAATTAAGTGCTTGATTAATTAGTTGTAATTGATTATTTCGCCCGAATTAAGCGCCTGTGAAAATGCATCGCGCATTTTTTCTAATTTTAATTTGGAACTTGGATTTCCCTCTATCGCTTGATTTTTAAGTTGGTAATACGTATTGATGGACTCACCAAATAAATCTTGTTCAAGTTGTTTTTTGAGTTCTATAATTTTTGCGTTTACGCCTAATAAATAATGTTCAATTTCGCCTAGTAGTTGCAATTCTTCCTTCGATAAGGGTTCTTTTCCTAAAAGTGCATGGTATTGTGGCAACAAATCACCCAGCATGGATATAAATCGGTCTAGTTCTTTATCTAATTGATTTTTATTTGCTTTAAAATCATCCATTTTAGCTGCTTTTAAGATTTAAAAGTAACTTTTTTCAGTTAACAAAGTGCAAATTCAATTTTTTTTAATTTTTTTTAATTCCTTATCAGGCAAGCTCCCAATCGTTAAGATCATTTCCCGCAAGAAATGCTTTGTAATCCATTCGCGATTTTCCCTCTGCTTGCAGTTCTTGTATAGCAATTGCACCATCACCACAGGGAAATAATATGCCATTTAAGCCTTTTGTAAGTCGTTTTTGGCTAGGATTAATTTGCTCGGCGCTTAGTGTTGAGGCATAAAGTTTAAATTGGTAATGCGCGTCTTTTTTTGAATTGTAAAGACGACACCACGCAGCTGGATAAGGTGATAAGCCCCTTATTTGATTGTGAACGACATTGGCTGAATTTCGCCAATTTATAGCGCAATCCTCCTTAAAAATTTTGGGCGCCTCTGAACTGCTGTTGTTTTCTTGTTCTCTTGTTTGAACAGTATTCAGCGCTATTTTTGAAATCGTTTCCATTATTAATTCAGCTCCTTGTTCCATTAAAACATCGTGTAACTCACCATAATTCATATTCTCGCCTATTTTCACCTTTTGTTGGTCGATTATTTCACCTGTATCAATTAGTTCGTTAATAAAAAAAGTGGTGATACCTGTTTCTTTGAGGCCATTCATTATTGCCCAGTTAATAGGCGCAGCTCCCCGAAGTGCCGGGAGAAGTGAGGCGTGGAGGTTGATAGTACTCTTTTTTGGCATCGTCCAGACAACTTTTGGTAGCATTCGAAAAGCCACCACCACAAAAAGATCGGCATCTACCGATTTTAAATCATGAATAAATTTTTCGTCCTTTAAATTTTCCGGTTGGAAAATAGTAAGGCCTTTTGCTTCAGCGAATATTTTCACAGCACTCTGTTTTAATTTCTTCCCACGTCCTGCAGGTTTATCCACAGCGGTAACTACGGCTACCACCTGATGCAAACTCCCGACTATTTTAGTTAGTATGGTAACCGCAAATTCAGGCGTTCCCATAAATACAATGCGTAAGGGCTTATTTTGCGTTATAAGATTTTCTTTTTCCAATTGAAATAGTGTAAATAAAACAAAGATAATCCACCTAAAATACTAAAATAAATATATTCTACGGTCCAAATCCAATAGATATCCCATTGAAAAACTTTAATGAAGAGGTAACTGAAAAATGAATACGTCACCACTGAAATTAATTCAATGAGCATAGAAACCATGGTATTTCCACTTCCGTGTATCGTGTGAAAATAGACAGAAACCAATCCGTATAATAATATGGAGCAAGAGATTAATCGTAAAATTTCGGCGCTTTTTTGCACGTAAATTTCAGCCGGGTTGATGACCCTGATAAGTACCTCGGGATAGAGTAGTGCTCCATGAAAAGTGAACAGCAAAAATCCAAAAGTAAGGAATTGGATCCTACGCTGGATGATGGGCAATGCCTCTAATTGGCCAGCGCCAATGTATTGTGAAATATATGTTTTGGTAGTTCCTGCGAAGCCCCATATGGGTACGAAAGCTAAAAAATAAATCGATCGAATATTTTGTGACACAGTTAAATCAAATTGCCCCTTTTGTTCAATCCACGTAAAGAATAAAGTCCAAGTAGCTAAAGCAAAAAACCCTTGTAAAAGTAAGGGGCTACCAATTTTTAGTAACTCTTTTAATGATTGCCATTGAAAAGAAAAATAGGAGAAAAGTTGGTATTCTTTTCGTTCTGAAGAAAAGTAGAGGTAGCCAATTAAAAAGAGCATGCAACAAGCATCAGCAAGGGTTGAAGCGAGGGCTGCGCCTTCGATTCCTAAGCATGGAAGACCAAAATTTCCAAAAATAAAGGCATAGGCCATTAATACATTACTTCCGGCGGTTATTATCGCAGCAATTAAAACAACAACCGTTTTTCCTTTGGCGATTAACATGGCTTGTATACTCAGTATAATCATCGCGAAAAACAAGGAAAAGGAACGAATATGTAGAAATTTACCTTGGAGCAGCGCAATGGTTTTATTTGAGGAATAATTTAAGATTAAATCAGGCATTAAAAAATAAAGCACTAAAAATAGCATCAAGGCAAGAAAGCAGAGGGTCAAAACAGTGGTGCCAAAAATACGACCTATCGCATCTATTTTATTCTCGCCAATTCTTCGAGCAATTATGATTTGCGAACCATCACTCATGCCTACAAGCATCATGTACAAAGTGATGTAGATTAATCCCCCATTACCAAGGGCATCAAATGCTTCGGTTGAATACCGACTTATCAATGAAGCGTCGGTGATCAAGACTATGGATTGTATAAAACCAGAAACCATCATGGGTAATGCAACACCCAGAATAGTTGTGTAACGAATAGCTAACATTATTCTATTTGTAGGATTAAGCCTTTAAGGTATTCTCCTTCGGGATGAAAAGCGTTAATGGGATGGTCGGCAGGTTGGTGAAGTTGCTCTAAAATACGAATGTTTCTTCCCGCTTCAATGGCTGCTGCAATTATGGTATTGGTGAAAAGCTGTTTGTCCACAACTTGTGAGCAGGAAAAAGTAAAAATAATCCCGCCTGGTTTGATTTGCCTAAATACGTGCGCGTTCAAACGCTTATAGCCTTGGATCGCTTGGTGACGCTTATCGCGGTGCTTTGCAAATGCAGGTGGATCAATAACAATAATATCGTACGCTTCTTCTACTTCTTTTAGGTATTCCATGGCATCTGCCACAATACATTCATGCTTTCCTTTAAATGTATTTAGTATGATATTCTCTTGTGTTAATGCAATGGCTTTTTTGGAACTATCTAAGGAATGCACAATACTTGCTCCTTTATACAATGCTTGTAAACTGAATCCACCTGAATAGCAAAAAGTATTCAAGATCTTCTTCCCTTTTGCATACCTACCTAGGATCGCTCGATTTTCCCTTTGGTCAATAAAAAAACCTGTTTTTTGTCCATTGATCCAATCAATGAAATAATTAACGCCATTTTCCATTGCTTGATGAGGTAACTCACATGCGCCAAATAAATAAGCGTCTTCGATCTCATTTTTGGTCGATAGCGTATCGGAAGATTTTGAATAAATAGCTGTTAATTTATCCTTCAATATAGTTTGAAGCGCAAGGGAAATATCCGCGAGGCAATGATACATACCTATTGAGTGACATTGAATAACGGCAACTCCGTTGTAGTAATCTATGATTAATCCTGGTAATCCATCTCCTTCGCCATGACAAATTCTAAAGATGGAATTCACTTTGCTATCAAGTCCCAAATCATAACGCAACTGTAAGGCATTTTGAAGTTTTTCAGTGAAAAAATGCGCGTTAATCAATTCATTTGTAAATGTTTGAATTCTAACTGAGATGGTCGCATGCTGAAAATGCCCAATGGCTAAAAAGTCGTTTCGATGGTTGTGAACTGCAACGATATCTCCGTCATTTATGGCACTCGTGTCGGTATAAATCGCACCTGAAAATACCCAAGGATGCTTTCTTAATACGGAATGATCTTTCGCTTTTCTGAGTTGGATAATGGGATAATTCATGCCTGTAAAATTACTTAATCTTATTGCATGGTTGTGCTTTCATTATACTACAAACTCAAATATCTTTGTCTATCGAGTGAAAAACTAGAATAATCACATTACTTTTACTCAAAAAAATACAAATGGGAAATAAAAGAACCTTAAAAAAAGGCCTTAACGAAATGGTTTTTGATGTGGTAGATGAATGTTATTTTATTCAAATTACTGACGAAAATAAAATACCGGCAGCAGAAAAATTAATTGTTGAAGTGGCTGATTTCCAAGATCATGTTTTAGGAAGTATAAACAAAGCAAAAGGTAAGGCCGCATTCCGACTAATTTACACGGAAGTTGAAGCTAAATCTGACTACTTTATTGATGCTTTAAACACTTTAAACCATTAAGAGGATAGGATGAAGTGGAAATCAATTTTTGCCTTCTTAGGGTTCATTGGTTTCTTTTTATCCTTGTTTATCTCGGGCGGAAAATCTACTTTCTGGAATGCGATTGCACTCGGTGGATTAATGATTTTTCTGTGGATCTTAGAGATCATCCCCATTTATTTAACAGCGCTTCTCCCTTTGGTTTTAGCTATTCCACTTGGAATTCTTAAACCTGCCGAATTAGCAAGTGCTTACGGTAATAGCAACGTTTATTTGTTTTTAGGCGGATTTATCTTGGCCTTAGGCCTTGAAAAATGGCGTGTGCACGAACAAATTGCCCACGGAATATTAACTATTGTTGGGGATTCAAAGCCTAGAATTTTACTTGGTTTTATCTTTAGTACCGGATTGATTAGTATGTGGATTTCCAATACCGCAACTGCGCTAATGATGCTTCCCATGGCAATGGCTATAATTCACGCACTTCCTGTAGCACACCAAAAATCAAAATTTAGTCTTTATTTAGTGCTATCGATTGCTTATGCATCGAGTATTGGTGGAATGGCCACACTTGTCGGTACGCCAACCAATACGCAAATGGCGGCCATTTTAGAACAAAATTATGGGATTACCATTGGGTTTTTTGAATGGATGAAAATTGCTTTGCCTATTAGTGTGTTAATGCTCTTAATTACTTACGTTTATTTTTATTTTTCGCTTGGTAAAGAACGACTGGATTTTCATGATTTTAAAATTGTGAAAAAACCTTGGTCCACGGAACAAATTAGAGTGGTCTTAGTTTTTGGTGGGGTGGTATTTTTATGGATCTTTAAGGATTTAATCAATGATCTTACACCAGTAAAATACGACGATGAAAACGTGGCCATATTGGGCGCTGTCTTACTGTTTATCATTCCTGCCAATAAAACGAAAAAGCCACTTTTGAATTGGTCGGATACTGAAAAATTGCCTTGGGGAATTTTATTGCTCTTTGGAGGTGGATTGGCGCTTGCTAAAATGTTAGAAGTGAATGGTATAGTTGCCTTATTAACGGATGTACTGGCATCGTTTAATAATGAATCGATCTTTGTCATTATTGTTGCAATGGTCGCTATAACTATTTTTGCATCAGAATTATTATCGAACATAGCCTTGGTAGTTATTTGTGTTCCAATTGTTGCCGCCTTCGCTAAATCGGCAGGATTAGATATCCTGCAATTATGTATTCCCCTCACCTTAGCGGCAAGTTGTGCCTTTATGCTTCCGATGGGAACACCGCCTAACGCTATTGTTTTTTCTTCTGGTTTTGTAACTATGGGACAGATGGCAAGGGCCGGTTTAGTGTTAAATATTATAGGTATTATTCTTATTTCCTTTTTTGGAGTATTCTTTTTATAATCTTTTGGTTATATTCGCTTAATAAATTAAGCCTATGTTCTACGCTAAAAGACTTTTTGATGTTCCCTATCACCAAGTAAAAAATTATCCGAATGCTACTATGTTTGTCACCAAAATAGCAGGCGATTGGATTGGTACTTCAACACAACAATTTCTTGATGAGGTCATGCTTGTCTCTAGGGGACTAATTGCGCTCAATGTGCAAAAAGGTGATCGGGTTTCTGTATCGGCGAATAATAGGGTAGAGTGGAATATCTTTGATATTGCCGTCCAACAAATAGGGGCAATTCTTGTACCGCTTTATCCTACAAGTTCAGAATCTGATTATTCTTTTATAATCAATAATGCTTCCGTGAAATTAATCGTGGTTTCTAATAAAGAATTGTTTGATAAAGTAGAAAAAATCCGTCCCAATGCGCCTTCTCTAAGCTCAGTTTTTACTTTTGATGAAGTGGAGGGAGCCACTAATTGGAAAGCGATTCATGAAAATGCGGCTAAAATAGAAGAAAGTGAGGTAACTAAGCGTATGGCTGAAGTAGCTCCTGAAGACATGGTGACAATCATTTATACTTCCGGTACCACTGGGAATCCCAAAGGTGTAATGCTTTCACACTTAAATTTATTGTCAAATGTGGAAGCTTGCATAGCGCCAATTCCTGCATCTCAAGGTTCTAAAGTACTTTCCTTTTTACCTGTTTGCCATGTCTATGAACGGATGTTGCATTACTTGTATATGTATTTAGGCTGTTCTATTTATTTTGCAGAATCCATGGAAACCATTGGTGAAAACATTCGAGAAGTTAAGCCAGAGGTCTTTTCAGCTGTTCCACGTTTGATCGAAAAAGTGTTCGATAAGATAATGGCGAAAGGAGAAGATCTTTCTGGTATAAAACGAAAATTGTTCTTTTGGGCCGTTTCCTTGGCAGAAGAGTACGATTTTATGGGTAAAAGTTCTTGGTACCACTTTAAATTAAGTATTGCACGGAAATTAATTTTTAAAAAATGGCAGGAAGCTTTGGGTGGAAATGTAAGGGCGATTGCTTCTGGAAGTGCTGCCTTGCAACCTAGATTAGCACGTATTTTCTTTGCTGCCGATATTCCTATTCTTGAAGGATATGGATTAACAGAAACCTCGCCTGTTGTTTCTGTGAATTGTTTTGTCAAAGGAGTTCGAATCGGCTGTGTTGGACAATTAATTGAGAAAGTCGAAGTCAAAATTGCCGAGGATGGCGAGATCTTAGTTAAAGGCCCAAATGTGATGATGGGATATTTTGAAAATGAGGAAGCTACTAATGAAGTTTTTGATGCGGATGGCTGGTTTCACACCGGTGATATCGGAACGTTTCAGGAAGATAAGTTCTTGAAAATCACAGATCGTAAAAAAGAAATATTTAAGACCTCTGGTGGAAAGTACATCGTGCCTCAAGCCATGGAAAATAAATTTAAAGAGTCTCGTTTTATTGAACAAATAATGGTGGTCGGAGAAGGAGAAAAATTCCCTTCTGCTTTTATTGTCCCGAATTTTGCTTTTATTCGTGAATGGGGTGAATACAAAAATCATGATTTTAGTGGACTTTCAAATGCGGATATCGCAAAATCAAAATTAGTTAATGATCGAATTGGAGAGGAAATAAATACATATAATAAGGAATATGGTAATTGGGAACAGATTAAAAAGTTTGCTTTGTTAGAAAAGGAATTTTCTATTGCAGCGAATGAATTAACACCAACCCTGAAGCTTAAGAGGAAGAAGATAATGGAGAATTATCAAGCTGAATATTCAACTATGTATTTGAATTAACAAAAAAAAACCACCGTTAAGGTGGTTTTTTTAAATCTAAATCTTAATTTTAATTAATTCGCTTTCTTAGAACAACAAGCTTTTTGTTCGCCTGCCCCACAAGATTTTGTTTCAGATGCACAACAAGATTTCTTTTTCTTACGCTTCTTTTTCTTGTCATCATCATTTAATTCAACCTTAATACCATTTGCTGCTGCATAGGTATTAATTGCCATTGGAGCTACAAATGTGCTTAATGTCAATACTAATAGTAATTTTTTCATGGTTTTGTTTTTTGTAAAGTTATACATTAATTAATAATATTTCCAAGTATTGTCAATTTTGATTGAACTTTATCTCCAATTGCAATGGAAAGCTCGGTGTTCTTCGGTAAGAATACATCAATTCTTGAGCCAAACTTGATAAATCCGAATTCTTCTCCTTGTTTTGCAATACTTCCTACTTCAGTGTAATAACAAATTCGTCGCGCAACCGCACCTGCAATTTGTCTTACTAATACTTCTTGTCCACTATTTGTTTTTATTACCATGGTGGAACGTTCATTTTCTGTACTGCTTTTTGGATGCCATGCTACCAAAAATTTTCCTGGATGATATTTTTGATAATTGACAACACCATTAACAGGGTAATAGTTCGCATGAACATTCAATGGTGACATAAAAATAGAAACTTGAATTCTAATATCATTAAAATATTCGCTTTCTAAGGTTTCTTCAATGACTACAATTTCTCCGTCTGCTGGGCAAACTATTTCCTCGTCTTTATAGGTTCTTTGTCTTTTTGGAATTCTGAAAAATTGAACTATTAAAATAAAGAAAATTAAATTGAATACTTCAATACCCCAAAAAACAATACAATGTAAATTTTTTAGTAGTAGAAAATAGTTGGTAATACCAATAATTAGCGATGCAATGAAAGAAATTAATAGGATTGAATGTCCCTCTCTATGAAATTTCATGATGGAAAGTTAACAATTTAGTGCGATTTGTGCCAATGTAAGGGATTAATTATTAAACCCAATAAAAGTAAACCATGTTCCAACAATAAAAAAAAGGAATGGAAAACAAGGCTGCATCAAAACGATCGAGTATCCCGCCATGTCCTGGTAAAATACTCCCTGAGTCTTTCAATTGTAAACTTCGCTTGAATAATGATTCTAATAGATCGCCAAAAATCGATCCAGGTGCAATGATGGCTGCCGAAATTACCCAAAATAAAATATGGCCAGGATCAAAATATTTCCCAAAAATAAATCCAAGTACTAAGGTCATTAAAATTCCGCCCAAAGCACCTTCCCACGTTTTGTTTGGAGAAATACGCTCAAATAATTTGGTTTTACCGATTATTCTACCCGAAACATAAGCGAAGGTGTCGTTTGTCCAAATCAATAGAAACATACCTACCACGCTCGGTAAGGCAGGATTCGTGTTTCTGAGGTTTAGATCAATGGTTAAATAAAAGGGTACCACGACGTAAATAATCCCAAATACCAACAAGGAAATATTTAAAACTGGATTAGCATGCTTTTTCCATAATTCAACAAGAACTAGAGTAAAGAATAAGGGAAATATGAATGCAATCGATAAAACAGGTAATAATTCCATGCTAATTCCAACAAGCAGCACGAAAATAAAAATCCCAATGAACAGACCGATTTCAGCGCTTATTTTTAACAGTGGATGTGCTTTGAATAAACGATAAAACTCAATTAAACCGATAACCATGAATAGTGAAAACACAATGGCTTGAGCGTATGGTCCCCAGAGTATCGAACCAATAACTGTGGTGCAAAATAACAAACCAGTTATTGATCGGATAACCAAATTATTCATTGCCAATGTTTATTAATTGTTTGGACTGAACTAGGTCTTTTGTATCGACGAAAATTTCGTAAGTCCCAAAATTTTGATACATGCTATCGACTGTGTTTCGTTCTCTAAATTCGATTTCATTTGCAGCGAGTAAATCTTTACAAATTTCGAAATAAAAACGATCCGTGGTGTTTAGCAGACGCTCAAAATTACTCATTGCTACCCTCAATTGAATCCTTGGGAGTAACTGCTTTTTTGGAAATTCGTTTTGGTTTCGGTTTTACTTCCACTACCGATTCCTCCACCAATATATCTCTATCCCAACTTCTTTTACCGAAAATAATTTCTAGGTCTTCTTTAAAAATCACCTCAGTCGCAAGTAGTTTTTCAGCCAAGAGGACTAATTTGTCCTGGTTGTTGGCTAATGTGTCTAAAGCTCTACGATATTGGGTTTCAATTAATTCACTTACTTCTTGATCGATAATCATCGCAGTTTGGTCAGAATAAGGCTTCATGAAAGTGTCGCGACCTTGGGAATCATAAAAAGAAACATTACCCAATTTTTTATTCAAACCATAGATGGAAACCATGGCATAAGCTTGTTTAGTTACTTTTTCCAAATCGCTGAGAGCTCCCGTGCTAATCTTTCCAAACGTTAGTTCTTCGGCTGCACGACCTCCAAGTGCAGAGCACATTTGATCGAGAAGTTGCTCTGTTGTGGTTATGCTCCTTTCATCGGGAAGATACCAAGCGGCACCTAACGACTGGCCTCGAGGAACTATGGTTACTTTTACAAGTGGATGAGCAAACTCTAATAGCCAAGAAATAGTGGCGTGACCTGCTTCGTGAAACGCGATGGCTTTTTTCTCTTCTAAACTAATTATTTTATTTTTCTTTTCGAGTCCACCTATAATTCGGTCTACCGCGTCTAGAAAATCTTGTTTTTCCACTTTCTTTTTACCATTTCTTGCTGCAATTAAAGCCGCTTCATTACAAAGATTCGCAATGTCTGCTCCAGAAAATCCTGGAGTTTGTTTTGATAAAAAATCCACGTCTAAATTTGCTTCTAATTTTAAAGGTTTTAGGTGAACTTGGAAAATCTCTTTTCGTTCGTTGAGATCAGGCATGTCAACGTATATCTGACGGTCAAAACGGCCTGCACGCATTAATGCACTGTCTAAAACGTCAGCGCGATTAGTCGCTGCTAGTATAATAACACCAGAATTAGTGCCAAATCCATCCATTTCGGTTAGCAACTGGTTCAAGGTGTTTTCACGTTCATCGTTTGAATTGAAACCGTTATTTTTTCCACGTGCTCTTCCAATTGCGTCAATCTCATCAATAAAGATAATAGAGGGTGCTTTTTCTTTGGCTTGCTTGAATAAATCGCGAACCCGAGAGGCACCAACACCAACAAACATTTCCACAAAATCAGACCCTGATAAGGAAAAGAAGGGAACTTTTGCCTCTCCTGCAACGGCCTTGGCTAATAGTGTTTTTCCCGTTCCTGGAGGACCTACCAGCAAAGCGCCTTTCGGGATTTTTGCACCTATATCAGTATACTTTTTTGGATTTTTTAGAAATTCAACAATCTCAACAATTTCGACTTTTGCTTCCGCAAGCCCTGCGACATCCTTGAATGTAGTGTTGGTTGACTTTCCTTTATCGTAAACTTGCGCACGAGACTTTCCGATGTTGAAAATTTGGCTTCCTCCGCCTCCACCGCCTCCACCTGACATTCTTCGCATCACGAAAACCCAAATTAAAATGATAATTCCAAACGGCAAAATATAACTTAATATTTGCGAAAAGTAATTAACACGATTTACGATCGAATAATTGGCTTTTCTAGCGTCTAAATCACTTTGAAAATTTCCTAGATCACCTATGTTTTCTATTTCGAAAATAATTTCTTTGCCCTTCACGGGAGAAACCTTTTTCAAGGCTTTTTTCATGGTATTGAAATCTCCGCTTTTGTTTTTTTCAATAAACGCAACGCCTTCTTTATTTAACTTAAAGTCAGCACTTGTTTGATTAACAATTTCAATGTTTTTTACTCCTTTCGCCTCAACAAGCGCATAAAGTGTTTTTTTACTTGAAATAACTACGTGGCTATCACCACTCACGTACAATTGAAAGGCAATTAAGGCAACGCCTAAAATTCCATAAATCCAGTACACTGAAAAACCACCTTTCTTGTTTTCTTTTGCCATGTTTAATTTATATTTGGTATATCTGTTCTTGTTGCGTCTGCCCACAAATCTTCAAGTTCATAAAATTTTCTTGCGTCTTTGTAGAAAACGTGACTAACTACGTTTATATAGTCTAACAAAATCCACTCGCTATTTGTTTTACCTTCTATGTGCCATGGCTTTTCTTTTAGCTCTTTTCTTGTGAAACGTGCAATAGCGTTTGAGATACCATCAACGTGTGTACTCGAGTCGCCAGAGCATATAACAAAAAAATCGCATACAGCGCTACTTAATTTTCTAAGGTCCAAAACGACGATGTCGTTCGCTTTGTTTTCTTGCATTCCTTCTATGATAGCCTTTACTAAAATTTCAGAGGCATCTGGTTCTTTTTTTTTTCGCATTAATTTTTTATCGTTTACAAATCTAAACCTTATATTTTAATTTTACCTTTGAAATCAAACAATTTGGAATAATAAACTATGTTATTTGGCAGTCAAATTTTTCGTTTGGATAGCGTGGAGTCAACCAACAATTTTGCTGCCAAATTGATTGAACAGCGACTTTGTGAAAATGGCGCACTAATTTTGGCAGGTATCCAAACGTCAGGAAAAGGCCAACGCGACGCAATTTGGGAGTCTGATTCAAATAAAAACATACTTTGTAGCTACGTTTATTTCCCCGACAATATGTCAGTCGATTCATTAGCGATATTTAATTGCTGTTTTTCGCTTGCTGTTATTACTGCGCTTAGTCAATTTGGTATTGGTGCTTCTATCAAATGGCCCAACGATATTTTAATAAATAATAAAAAAGTGGCAGGGATTTTAATTGAAAATGAAATTAGTCAAGGACAAATAAAATCAATGATTTTTGGTCTTGGTTTAAACGTCAATCAGCTTTTGTTTAACAATCACCTTGCAACGAGTATGGCAATAGTGCAAGAAACAACCTACGATTTAAACGAGGTTTCAGTAACAATATCGAAAGAAATTAATCAATGGGTTTCTTATATCGAAATAAACAATTCGTGGATAAAAACGCAATACCTGAATCATTTGTTCGGGTATCAAAAGTTGCTTCGCTTTAAAATTTGGAGCGGCGAGGTAGTAGGCACTATTAATGGTGTAAATGATCGTGGGGAACTTGAAGTTGAACTGAAAGGAAAGGTCGAAACATTCGCAAACAAAGAAATTAGCTTTTTACTGTAAAGTGCTCGATGATTTTTTCAGCCATATAGTTGAAAAGGTTTTGTAAAGGCTTTGTAGCAACCATGGCAAGGAATGTATTTAGTTCTCCATTAAAAACGATAT
This sequence comes from Chryseobacterium gleum, assembly GCA_945888625.1. GTDB lineage: Bacteria > Bacteroidota > Bacteroidia > Flavobacteriales_D > Crocinitomicaceae > UBA952. Next base: position 60,912 of record CAMDAH010000010.1, on the reverse strand, counting down.
CGCCTTTGGTATTGTAGTTTTCCTCTTCCAAATTAATTTTGAGTTGGAATGGAAATGGACTTCCCTCTCCTGATTTTAGCAAAACTGCGCCTGTCTCGTCATGGCCATCTTGAATAAGCTCAATGGTTATCCCTCCTTGTATTTTGAAGCTACACGTACTTTCAGTGGCCGTAAAGTGTGTGATGTTATCCATCGGCAATAATAATTCATAATTTGCACTAGTTGATAAAAATTCCTGAAGGCGCTTTTTGGTTGCGGATACGCTTATCTCATTACTTTTTATGATCATGGTTTTTATTTATTCCAACTAGCAGGGTTATCCTTCCATTTTTTTAATTCGGCTAATTCATTTGCATTGATGTAATTTGAGCTTAGGGCTTGTTCAATTAAAGTGTCGTAATCAGATAAGGTAATAAATGGGCATTCTGCTTTTTCGAAACTTCGCTCCGCCAAACTAAAACCATAAGTAAAAATAGCAGCAAGTCCTTTTATAATTAAACCTGCCTCACGCAAAGAATCGACTGCTTTGATACTACTTCCTCCTGTCGATATTAAATCTTCAATTACCACTACTTTTTGCCCGGCTTCGTAAAGACCCTCAATTAAATTACCCATTCCGTGTTCTTTGGCATTACCTCGAATATAAATAAACGGTAATCCCAATTCTTGGGCAACTAAAACGCCCTGTGGAACTCCTCCAGTTGCTACACCCGCAATTACATCAGGTTTACCGAAGTGATCTAAAATGGCGGTGCAAAATTGCTGGCGAATATATGTTCTAACAGCAGGGTAAGATAAGGTGATTCGGTTGTCGCAATAAATAGGAGATTGCCACCCAGATGCCCAATTAAAAGGGTTTTGAAGGCTAAGTTTAATCGCTTTTATTTTGAGTAGCTCCTCCGCTATTCGGAAAGATGTATCTTTGTTATGAATCATGTCTCAAAAGTATAAAGTATTTATCGATAATATTGAACTTTTCTTCGTAATAGAAGAAATTAAAGGAGTTCAAATTTTACTTGGAAGATTTTTTCCTGATAATGTTACAGTGCTCAAAGAAACAATTTCGGAATTAGGAGGAAAACAAATGCAATTCGTTTCCAAAAATCCCAAACGAACGTTCAAACGATTTTTTAAAGCCTTTAATTATGTCAAAGCAGCTGGTGGATTAGTGGCTAGGGGAGATGAACTATTGTTTATATTTCGCAATGGTAAATGGGATTTGCCAAAGGGAAAATTAGAAATTAACGAATCTTCAAAAAAAGCCGCGAGAAGAGAGGTTGTAGAGGAATGTGGATTAATTAAGAAACCTAAAATAGTAGGTAAAATCATCAATACCTATCACGTTTATGAAATGAATGGCGCTTCTTTTTTAAAGAAAACAAATTGGTATTTGATGCAATACAATGGAACGGAACCACTACTTGCGCAAAAAGAGGAGGGGATTACAAAGGCCTGTTGGGTCAATGCTACCGGGCTTCCAATCAAACTTAAAAAAAGCTATCCTTCTATCGCTGAAGTATTGAAATGTGTAACTTTATAAAAAATATAAACTGATGAAATTTTTAGTATTATTTCTTATTCCAGTTTGCTTTTCAATTGCGCAAGCTCAAAATTCTAACCCGACCGGTTATGTAAAGAAAGGTCTTAAGTTTAAAACTGTTGAAATAGCCCGTGGCGATATAGAATACGGAAGTAAAGACTTATTTATTTTTGAATTTGTCAATAAAGCCAATAGGCCAGCTATAATTAATGAAGTGCAAACGAGTTGTGGTTGTACCACGGCAGAAAAACCGATGGGAGAGATCAAAAAACGGGGTAAAGGCAAGATTTCTGTTTCTTACGACACCTATCGTGTGGGCCTTTTTACAAAAACCATTACTGTTTCGTCGACGGTGGGCTTACCTGTGGTTTTAACAATATCAGGAAATGTTTTGCCTGAAAAGCACTGACTTTTTTCCGATTGGTTTTGTTAATCGAATTCCCTATTCTCCCTATGAGCTATATAATTTTCTATCTTTGAGCCAAAATTAAGTGATGGAAACGCCTAAAATATTTGAGCCAGGCAAAATAGAAGAGAAATGGTATGCCCATTGGATGGAAAAAGGGTATTTTCATTCTTCTCCCGATGAAAGGGAACCTTATACAATTGTAATTCCGCCACCAAATGTTACCGGCGTCTTGCATATGGGTCACATGTTAAATAATACCATCCAAGATGTTCTGATTCGGCGTGCAAGAATGTTGGGAAAAAATGCGTGTTGGGTGCCTGGAACCGACCATGCCTCGATAGCTACTGAGGCAAAAGTAGTTCAAAAATTGCGCGCTGAAGGAATTCAGAAGTCCGACTTGACACGCGATGAATTTTTAGCGCATGCTTTTCAGTGGAAAGAAAAACACGGGGGAATTATTCTCGACCAATTAAAAAAACTCGGGGCTTCGTGTGATTGGAAAAGAACGCATTTTACAATGGATAAAGCGTATTCGGAGTCTGTTGTTGGTGTTTTTATTGATTTATTCAACAAAGGAAAAATTTACCGAGGTGTACGCATGGTGAACTGGGATCCTGAAGCTCTTACCGCTGTTTCCGACGAGGAAGTGCTATACAAAGAGGTTAATTCACGTCTTTTTTATATTCGTTACAAAATTGAAGGCCGTGATGATGAGTGGGTAACTGTTGCCACCACAAGGCCCGAGACAATTCTTGGTGATACGGCTATTTGCGTAAATCCAAATGACGAGCGATTTAAGCACTTACATGGGAAGAATGTACTTGTGCCAATTGGAAATCGCATCGTGCCTATTCTGACTGATGATTACGTGGATATGGAATTTGGAACGGGTTGCTTAAAAATTACCCCTGCTCACGATATTAACGATTATGAAATCGGTAAAAAACACAATTTAGCTTCAATTGATTTATTTAACGAAAATGGTACACTAAATAGTAATGGTTTGCACTACGAGGGAGTCGATCGGTTTGAAGTAAGAAAATTAATAGAAAAAGAGTTACACGATACGGGTTTTCTTGTTAAATCGGAGGATCATATAAATAAAGTTGGTTTTTCAGAACGAACAAACGTTGTTATTGAACCAAAACTTTCTATGCAGTGGTTTGTGGAGATGAAAGAATTAGCCAAGCCAGCATTAGATAAGGTGCTAAATGATGAGGTTAAATTTTATCCAGATAAGTTTAAAAACACCTATCGTCATTGGATGGAAAACGTTAAAGATTGGTGTATTTCTCGTCAATTGTGGTGGGGACATCGGATTCCTGCCTGGTATTATGGAGAGGGTATTAATGATTTTGTTGTGGCACTCAGTGCTGAAAGTGCAGCAAAGTTGGTTTTTGATAAAACAGGAAAAACATATCCTTTAGAGGCCTTAAAACAAGACGAGGATGTGCTCGATACTTGGTTTTCAAGTTGGCTTTGGCCAATCTCTGTTTTTAATGGCCTCACTCAACCCAATAATCCAGAGATTAATTATTATTATCCCACCAATGATTTAGTAACAGGTCCCGATATTATTTTTTTCTGGGTTGCTAGAATGATTATGGCAGGATACGAATACAAAGAAAATAAACCTTTTTCTAATGTCTATTATACGGGCATCGTTAGAGATAAATTGGGTAGAAAAATGTCAAAAACATTGGGTAATTCACCTGATCCAATTGATTTGATTAATCAGTTTGGTGCCGATGGTGTTCGAATGGGAGTGCTCTTTTCTGCTCCGGCCGGTAACGACTTGCCATTTGATATTACGCAATGTGAGCAAGGAAGAAATTTTACAAATAAAATGTGGAACGCTTACCGTCTCGTTTCTTCTTGGGAAGTTATTGAGTTTGAGCAACCACGATCAGCAGTACTTGCAATCAATTGGTTTGAAAGCAAATGCAATAAAGTTATCGGAGAAATTAACGACGCTTTTGATAAATTTCGAATATCAGACGCCCTCATGCTAACCTATAAGTTAATTTGGGATGACTTTTGCTCCTGGTATTTGGAAATTATTAAGCCAGGGTACGAGCAGCCTATAGATATATTCTCAAAAAATGCTACAATTCTTTTCTTTGAAACCTTATTAAAGTTAGTACATCCTTTTGCACCCTTTATTGCCGAAGAAATTTGGCATTTAATTCGACCGCAAGAAAATAATGACGATATAATAATTGCTGAATGGCCAAAAGCTAAAAAGGTAAATCAAGCTGTTTTGGACTCGTTTACGAAAAGTGAGGAAGTAATTATCAATATTCGAAATGTAAGAAAACAAAATAATATTGCTAACAAAGTTAAAATGGAACTTTTCATTAAAAAAAATAATGAAAACGATGCATCTTTTGATTCTGTAATTGTAAAAATGGGAAATCTTTCGTTGTTAGCCTATTCGGAAATAACAATACCTAATGCCAATTCATTTATTGTAAATTCAAATGAATATTATATTCCCTTTGGTGATGCAATTGATATGGATGCTGAAAAAGTTAAACTAAATGACGAATTAAACTACACAAAAGGATTTTTAATAAGTGTGCAGAAAAAATTGCAAAATGAGAAATTTATGGCTGGAGCTCCAGAACAAGTTGTATTCGTTGAGCGTAAAAAAGAGTCTGAGGCGTTAAGTAAAATTGCTATTCTACAAGAAAAAATAGCTAACCTTACTTGAAAATATTTAATGGGTTCGGAGCTTTGTCATGGACTAGTTTTTTAAAAATCACCAAAAATTAAATTCAAAACATGATACATTTCCTTAAGAAGCAGCTAGCCAAATACAAACAAGCAAGACATGGGGTGTTGGAATACGGGAGTGAAATTAGAACTTTTGAGGTGCTTGGAATTGGTAAGGTTGAATTTGCCCAATGGTTGCATCCGTCGGAAAAACCTATTGAACTTACGCACTCGCATGTCGAATTTTATCGCGGTCTTGCAAAAAGTGGTGGACTTATCGTTGATATTGGAACGCATACTGGAGATACAACTGTACCCATGGCATTGGCCGTTGGAAAAGATGGATTGGTAATAGGTCTTGAGCCCAATAAATATGTCTTTAAAATTCTCGAGCAGAATGCAAGTTTGAACAAGGCAATTACCTCAATTGATGCGTTCTGTTTTGCAGCAACTAAAGAGGAAGGAAGTTTTATTTTTAATTATTCTGATGCTTCATTTTGTAATGGAGGTTTCCTGTCCGAAATTCAAAATCAGAAGCATAATCACAATTATGAGTTAGAGGTTCAAGGTAAAAACTTACAGGATTTTCTCTATGCAAATTATGCTGATCGATTAGATAAATTGGACTTGATTAAGATCGATGCCGAAGGTTATGATAAGGAGATATTGAAGACAATCCCTAAAATATTGGCGACCTACAAGCCTAATTTGATGATTGAGTGCTACAAAAAACTTACGCCTGCAGAAAGAAATGAGTTGTTTAATATCACTGCCGAGTGCGGATATACACTTTATTACCTCGAGAATTTTGAAGAGGGTGGACTTAAAGCGGAAATTACCAGAGAACAAATGAATGATAAAAAACATTTTGAAATGTTAGCCATTCATAAGGACCGTATGTGATCATTGTATCCCAAGAACTAGTTCTACTTTTTCGCAAACTTTGTGGTGATCATAGATCTTTACAGCATCCAATAATAGGTCCTTGTTTATTTTTTTGTTGCTAAGAAACGATTTGATTTGTTCCGATAAACTTTCGGCTTTTTGTGGAATAAATAATTGACCAAATTGACCAAAGCCAAGGATTTCTGGACTTCCTCCTCCATCACTTGCAATTACAGGTATTCCTGAGGCCATTGCTTCGATGGTAACCATTCCAAAAGTTTCTGCTTTAGAAGCCATGATAAAAAGATCAATAGCAGCATAAAAAACTTCAATGTCTTTGCGAAAAGGCCTAATAAAAACTTGATTAGTTAAATTAAAATTGTCAATTGACTGATGAATTTGTTCAATATATTCTTGTCCAGCACCTTTTGTTGGCTCACCAAGAAAACAAACATGTATGGCTGGGTTGTTTAGGCGATTAATTGCCTCGAGTAACAAAAGATGCCCTTTAAATGGATCAAAACGGCCGCTAAGTCCAATAGTAATTTGGTCTTGAGGGAGATTAAGCATTTTTCGTGCTGTTTCTTTTGATACATTATTAGAAAACCGACTCAAATCAAGCGCTGATGGTATGTAATGAATTTTTTTTTTATCAATTCTTGTCAATGACTTCACTTGATCAACTAGTCCGTTGAGCGGACAACACCAAGCGTCCAAACCTCGGTATCGAATAGTATGAAATAGATTCTTTTTTGAAACACCTATTTGCATTTCCATAAAATAGGACAGATGTACTTTGTGAGTAGCTTTACGTTTGGCGATTACGCTTACGCTTAAGTCTCGAGTATCCCGAGTAATTAGGTGAGTAATTTTAAACTGTTCGAGAATAAGCGCTAGTTTTTTACCGGCCTTAAAATCATAATACTTTCGGTGGCCCTCAACGTAAGCTAACGGAATTCCATCAGCTAAACAAGATTGTGCAACGGGAGAGTCTTTTTTGCAGATCATCAAAACTTTATGCCCTCGTTCCTGCATCCATAATGCATTCTTGAGTTGATTCATTTCTAGGCCTCCCCAGCTGATAGAACTGCAAAAATAAGCAAGGTGAAAAGTAGCGCTTTTCTGCATCAAAATTTCTTGTGATTTGTAACGTACTTTCGCGATACCAATTTTTGAAATAATATATCAAATCGCTTTTTCATTTTTAACACTTATATCTACTGCAAAGCTACTAGATAAATTTAAACTCTACTCTTCTGTTTTTCCTCCGGCCCTCCGATGTTTTATTTGATTCTACCGGTTGTTTTTCACCACAGTTTTCGTTAATTAGTCGGTCGTTATTTAACCCGTTGTTTTCAAGATATTTCCTGATTGATGCCGCCCTTCGAAGCGATAGGTCTTCGTTGTATTGGTCCGAGCCGTCTGAATCAGTATTCCCGATAATTTTGATGCGTAAATCCGAATGCCCTAAAATTATACGTGTCATCTTGTCTAAAAACGGATAATATTTGATTGGTATGCTATCCGAATTGTAATCGAAATAGATTGTTTCAAACTTAAATTCTATCAATTCTTTTTTTCGGTTAGTCACTGCGGATAAACCAAGAACTAAGTCTGATCTAAATCTTTCTACCCATGTATGAGGACTTAAAGGAGGGGGATCCTGAGAGAAAGCTAAATCTGATTTGTATATTTTTACTTTTCCGCTATCGGCAGAACAACGACTATTGGTATAGTTTCCCTCAAAATAACCGGTCGATTCGTTGTATTTTAGAAAAAAAGAGAGCGGGCAAGATGCTTCTTTTGTTTTTTTATTGGAGGAAATCTCTTGACTAAATTCAATCGAGTAAAGTGATTTTGGATTACTTAATTTTCCGTTTATTGTTTTTATTGAATAATTAGTAGAATTGTATTTTTCCTCCCTGCTCTCGCCGCTTATCGAGGAACCTATACAGATGAAGTCAAAATAAATTGGTTCTGCTGTTCGCCAGTCTGTATTTACCTTGCACACTAATCCCTGCCAGGTACCGCTAACTCTAAACTGACAATAACTGGGCAGGTAAGTTAGGAGGATGAAAATTACTAGTGTTAATTTGACCATGTTTACTTATTCGTAAATGGAATAAAAAGGTTTTTATGTTGCTGTAAACTAAATTCTGCGTAAATTGTTACTTCAAAAAATAATAATATGAAACTTCCCTTAATCAGTTTACTCATTTTAACTTTCTGCTCTGTGAATCCAACTAATTCAACTACTTCATCTAATCCAAACACTAAGATTTCGATACATTCTTTCACCGTTAATGACATTAATGGTTATTCTTACGATTTTTCCACGCTTAAAGGTAAAAAAATATTAGTCGTTAACACGGCGTCCAAGTGTGGGTTAACACCACAATATGAAGAGTTGGAGCAATTGTATAAAACGTACAAAGACAAAAATTTTATCATCATCGGTTTCCCGGCTAATAATTTTATGGGACAAGAGCCAGGATCCAATGAAAAAATTGCAGATTTTTGCAAGAAAAATTACGGGGTTACTTTTCCTATGATGTCAAAAATTTCGGTGAAGGGAAATGACATGCATCCTATCTACAAATTCTTAACGGAAAAATCACAAAATGGACTAGAAGACAACAATGTGTCTTGGAATTTTCAAAAATATTGTCTAGATGAAAATGGTTTTTTAGTAAAGGTAATTGCGCCTTCTACTTCTCCTTTAGATGCATCCATTACCGATTGGATTAAATCGTAGTTTAAGTTCATATTTTGTTGATAAGTATAGGTTTTTTAGTTCTTTTTTGAATCTAAAACAAGGTTGATTTTTGTATTTTTGTTTGTATATTTTAAAAATTTAAACAAACGTAAAAGGCAATGGTAGACGAAGGAAGAGATAATTATTCAGCAGATAACATTCAGGTATTAGAAGGACTAGAGGCAGTAAGAAAACGTCCAGCGATGTATATCGGGGATGTGGGTATGAAAGGGCTCCATCACCTTGTATATGAGGTAGTAGATAATTCCATTGATGAAGCTTTAGCAGGATACTGCAACAGTATTGTGGTTTACATAAATGAAGATAATTCCATTACGGTAATTGATAATGGCCGCGGCATTCCTACTGCCATGCATACAAAAGAAAAGAAATCTGCGCTTGAAGTAGTAATGACCGTATTGCATGCTGGAGGTAAGTTCGATAAAGACACCTATAAAGTTTCCGGTGGTTTACACGGTGTGGGTGTTTCTTGCGTTAACGCCTTGTCGCAGCATCTTTCTGTCAAAGTTCGTAGGGAAGGTAAAATATTCCAACAGGAATACAACATCGGAAAGCCTCTTTATGATGTCAAGGTGATTGGTGAATCTACTGAAAATGGAACGGAGGTTACTTTTATGCCTGATAAGACCATCTTTGATTACTCGGAGTATAATTTTGATACCATATCGGCGAGAATGCGCGAATTAGCTTTTTTGAACAAGGGAATTACAATCACCTTGACGGATAAAAGACAAGTAGATGAAAATGGAAAACATACCATTGTAACTTTCCACTCTGAAGGTGGCTTGCGTGAGTTTGCACAATACCTAGATAGGAATAGAGAAGCGCTGATTGCAGATGTAATTTATTTTGAAGGCGAAAGAGAGGGAATTCCAGTTGAAGTAGCGCTTACCTATAATACTTCCTACACGGAAAATATCCAAGCGTATGTAAATAACATCAATACGCATGAAGGTGGAACGCATTTGTCTGGTTTCCGTAGAGGCTTAACCAACACATTAAAAAAATATGCTACTGATTCAGGTATTTTAGCTAAGGAGAAAATTGAGATTGATGGAGATGATTTCCGAGAAGGTTTGACAGCCGTTTTATCCGTGAAAGTACAAGAACCTCAGTTTGAAGGCCAAACGAAAACCAAGTTGGGTAATCGAGAGGTTACTGCGCCTGTTAGTCAATCCGTTTCAGAGATGCTCTCAGCTTACCTCGAGGAACATCCTGCCGAAGCTCGATTGATTGTTGAAAAGGTAATTCTTGCCGCTCGCGCTAGACATGCAGCAAGAAAGGCACGTGAGATGGTACAACGAAAAAGCGTGCTTACAGGTTCCGGATTGCCAGGAAAATTAGCCGATTGTTCTGAGAAAGATCCTGCTTTGTGTGAGATTTATTTTGTTGAGGGAGACTCCGCAGGTGGTACAGCAAAACAAGGGAGAGACCGTCATTTTCAGGCAATTATGCCACTAAGGGGAAAGATATTAAACGTGGAGAAAGCCATGTATTACAAGATTTTTGAGAACGAAGAAATAAAAAATATATATACGGCAACTGGTGTTCGAATTGGTACAGAGGAGGATTCAAAGGCCCTTAATATGGAAAAATTAAGGTATCACAAAATAATTATTATGTGTGATGCTGATGTCGACGGCTCGCATATTGAGACCTTGATTCTAACATTCTTCTTTAGATTCATGAAAGAACTTATCGAGCACGGTTATATCTATATCGCTACGCCACCTCTTTACCAAGTAAAAAAAGGAACAAAGTCAGCTTATGCTTGGAATGAAGATCAGCGCGATCGTTTAATTCAGGATCTCAAAGGCGGTGGAACAGAATCGTCTGTTGGTGTTCAACGTTACAAGGGTCTTGGTGAAATGAATGCTGAGCAGCTTTGGGATACAACCATGAATCCGGAAACACGGACTTTGAGACAGGTTACTATTGATAATGCAGCGGAATGTGACCAGATATTTTCTATGTTAATGGGTGACGATGTCCCACCTCGTAGAGATTTTATTGAAAAAAATGCTAAATACGCGAAAATCGATATTTAAAATACGTTCTAGTTGAATAAAAAAAAGGCGCTCAAAGCGCCTTTTTTTGTTTCTAAGCTTAATGTACTAAAGAAGAATATTCCGTCGATCCAAGTAATCCACTCAAGTCGGAAGGGTCAGTAAGTTTAATCTTAACCATCCAACCTTCCCCGTATGGGTCGCTATTTACCAATTCTGGATTGCCGTCAAGGGCTTCATTTAACTTCAATATTTCTCCACTGACAGGCATAAATAAATCCGATACGGTCTTAACGGCCTCAATTGATCCAAAAATTTCCTCTTTTGCTAAGGTCTCACCAACTGTTTCTATTTCTACATAAACGATATCACCTAATTCACCTTGCGCAAATGCTGTAATTCCTACTGTAGCAATATCACCGTCTATTCTAACCCACTCGTGGTCTTTTGTGTATTTTAATTCTTCTGGTATGTTCATTTTGTTTATTTTTTTCAAAGTTAAATAATTTCTAATAGTTAGTCGTGAAATATTATCGCTCTTTTGTTATCAAAGATTAATTATTTTTGCGCTATGACGAATGAACAATATAAGGATTTAATCAAGCGCATCGATGAGATTGCATTGTATTTGAAAATTGAAGATAAAAGGCAGTCGCTTCGGGAAGAAGATTTACGCACGCAAGACCCTGTTTTTTGGGACGATCCCAAAAAAGCAGAAAAGCAAATGAAAATCATCAGAGGATTGAAGTACTGGGTAGATAACTTTGATCGCTTACGGGTTGGAGCACAAGATATTGAGGTTTTAATTGAATTTGTTAAAGAGGGAGCCGCAGATCAAAAAGAGGTTGACGCCCTTTACCATGATGTTCAGAACGGTGTGGAAGAATTGGAGTTAAAAAACATGCTTTCTGGCGAAGAAGATGCTTTAAGTGCGGTGGTTCAAATAACTGCAGGAGCAGGGGGTACTGAAAGTTGTGATTGGGCTTCAATGCTCATGCGTATGTACATGATGTGGGGACAAAGAAAAGGCTATAAGTTAAGTGAACTTAATTATCAAGAAGGGGATGTTGCAGGTGTTAAAACAGTAACATTGGAGTTTGAAGGTGAATTTTCTTTTGGCTATTTGAAAGGAGAAAATGGTGTGCATCGCCTTGTTCGAATTTCTCCTTTCGACTCAAATGCTAAACGTCATACTTCGTTTGTCTCGGTGTATGTCTATCCCTTGGTTGATGATAACATTGATATTTATGTAAATCCCGCTGACGTTAGTTTTGAAACTTTTCGCTCGGGTGGGGCAGGTGGTCAAAATGTAAACAAAGTTGAAACAGCAGTGCGACTTCGTCATGCTCCTTCAGGCATTATTATCGAAAATTCAGAGTCGCGTTCGCAGTTGGCAAATAAAGAAAAAGCGTTACAACTTCTTCGCTCACAACTCTATGAATTGGTGTTGAGAGAGCGACTTGAAAAACGAAATGAGATTGAGGCAGGAAAGAAAAAAATTGAATGGGGGTCTCAAATTCGAAATTATGTCATGCAACCTTATAAGCTAGTAAAGGATGTTCGAACTGGCATAGAAACCTCTGATGTTGAGGGGGTAATGGATGGAAATTTAGATCCTTTTTTAAAAGGGTTTCTTATGCAATACGGCGCATAAAATGTGTTTGTCACAGCAAGGGTATTAATTTTTCCAAAGCAATTCCCCTTGATCCTTTTAATAAAATTAGTTTTTGTTGTAAAGGCGATACCTTTATAAAAACACCCAATTCTTCTGTTGTTAGAAAGTTTTTTGTAGGCGTATTATTTACTTTTGCAAAATTTTCTCCGACTGTTAGGTAGCTTATTTTATTTCGATCGCAAAAATCAATTATTTTCTTATGCTCGTTGTTGGTTTCTTCTCCTAACTCTAACATGTCTCCAAGAATCGCGATTTTTTCATCGTGATGTACCAAAACAAAACTTTCTAAGGCAGATAGCATACTGCTTGGATTTGCGTTGTAACAATCAATAAGGAGGGTGTTATTTTCTGTTTTTTCAACTTGAGAACGATTGTTGGTTGAAACATAAGCCTCTATAGCGTTCTGTATTTGTTTATCGTTTACTTTAAAATACACTCCAATACTTATGGCACATAGAAAATTGTAGAAGTTGTATTTTCCAATTAATTGTGTTTGTATGCCGATAGAAGCGTGTAATGCGTGTCGAAAGTTTAATTTAATAGCGGGATTTAGTTCAATTAATTCACCAATTATTTGAGACCGTTGATCTGTCCCATAGGAGTAAGTAGAAACATTTTCAGGCAGATTAGCAACTAGTATTTCATCGTCGGCATTGAAAAATAGCACACCTTTATGCTTACTAACGGAGGTATACAATTCCTTTTTTGTTTTTAGTACGCCATTAAAGTCTTTGAATCCCTCTAAATGCGCTTTTCCTATATTGGTTATTACGCCGTAGTTTGGTTCGGCAATAGAGCAGAGTTCGGCAATATCACCGTGTTTATTAGCGCCCATTTCAATAATAGCAATTTCATGAGTTGCATTAAGATTTAACAATGTTAAAGGAACTCCGATATGGTTATTTAAATTTCCAATCGTACTTAATACTTTGTATTTTTTGGTAAGTACACAATTTATTAGTTCTTTCGTACTGGTTTTACCGTTACTTCCAGTAATTCCTATAATCGGGATTGAAAATTTTCTTCGATGATATAACGCAAGTTGCTGTATAAATTGAAGTGTATCTTCCGTAAAAAACACCGCTTCATTATCACAAATAGATTGTTCTTCAGTAATACAGTATTTTGCTCCGTTGCCCAACGCACTAGCTATGAAATCGCTTCCGTTAAAGTTTGGTCCTTTGAGTGCAATAAACAAACTATCTCTTTTAATCGATCTTGTATCAATTGAAACGCCGCTTGATTTATAAAATAATGTAAATAAGTCCATTGGTTCAAAAAAAAAGCCTCTGATTAAAGAGGCTTAAGTTGTTTGAAATTATTTTCGTTTTTTCTCATTGATGCTTTGGCGGGAACTTCCGACCCTGTCCATAGCACAACGAAAACCAATCATTGCAGAAGACTTATCTTCATCAAGAAAGCGACGATTAGATCCAGCTAACCAATATGCTCTGTCAGCCCATGATCCACCTTTATAAACTTTGGATTTATCAGAGATAAGTGTAGTTGGCCAACCATCAATACCTTTATTTAGCGACTTTCCTTCTAAGTCAAAATTTTCATGTTCGCTTTGATATACAACTTGAGATGCATCTCTTTTCCCGGTATTAACATCATCAATTCTGGACTTGTTATTGTAAAATATAGAAGATTCTAAGTCACCGTCTAAATAGTCAATGTAGTCGTCTTTTCTATAATTTAATCGACCAATATTTTCCTCTTCTGTAACATTTCTCCAACGTTGCTTGCCACGACTTTCAACAATGAATTCACTTAATCCATTTCTTAACGTGACTACCCAAGTGGAAATAGTTGGGTCAGTTTTGTAATTTTTAAATCGAAACTCTAAATAATCATCCTTAAATATATTAAAGGTGGTTGCTTCAGTTTCAGGTTGCCCATCGTCGTCTGTTTTAAAGTAATGTACACCTATTCCTAGTTCGTCCGTATCTTCGTCGTAGTTTTTTCTGAAGTCAATAGGCGAAACTGAATTATTTAAGTTTCCAAATAAAGCTTGCTCAATGTAGGCAGACGCTTTTATTGTATTTCCTTTGTTATACAAAAATATGGCTGTATCCAGTAAAGCATTTATGTCATCTAGTACAGCAAATTGAATACTATCATTTAACGTGTATTGACTGCTATTAGCTAAGTATGAACTACTAGGACTATTAAATTGGTATTTACGCTTATCTTGATTCGAGTTGATTTTGGTTTGACTACTTGTTGTGTTGACAAGTCCTTTAAGTTCTGCGGATGTCGAAACAACTGTTATGAAGTTTAACTTTTCTTCACTGACAGTACCTTGACTTAATTTTGCAGAGTAACTTCCTGGAGCATTGAAGATTACTTTAATAACTGTATCTGATTTGGAAGTACCTCCAACAAAAATTCCATTTGTTATCACCCAGTTGATGGGAAGTTTACTTTTCGCTAAAACTGCTTTATCTCCTTTAATTTCGACTGTGTCACCGATTACAAATGATGTTTGTGATACTGTAAAATCAATTATTTTCTTTTTGTTAGCATCGTTTTGGGCTTTATAGTTTTCTTGAAATTTACTCGATAAATCAACTGGATTATTAGTCATTGCTAAATACTTAACACGAGCATATTCGTTAACAAACTCTTTCATTCCATAAACATCATAGATATTTTCGGAAGCTTTAACTTGCTTATCATAAAGGCCGTCTGGAACTAGCAACTTAGTTTGGTAAACATTTCCTCTGAAAGGCATAAATTCATCTGTCACTTCGCTTGAAAGTGGTCGGTAGGTATCCATTACCCATTCAGAAACATTTCCAGCCATGTTGTATAATCCGTAATCGTTCGGCCAGAAATCATCCACTCGTGCCGTGACGTCTGCTCCGTCGTTTAAAGCGCCAGAAACACCCATGAAATCACCCTTTCCTCGAACAAAATTAGCCTGAATGGAACCTTGAAATTGTTCCTCATCTTTTCTAACATAATGTCCATCCCAAGGATAAATTCTTCTTTCATCGATATTTTCTGAATTATCATCCAAATTTCCAATCAATCCACTAGCAGCAAATTCCCATTCTGCCTCGACAGGCAATCTATATTTTGGTAGTAAAATACCATCTTCCAGTCTTACTTGTCTTTTACCTCTGTAAACGGGGGACTTAGTATCGGTTGGATCATCTTTTTCTGCGTATACAGGATCATAATTGTCTAACATATATGGATCTCTTGGAACTGCTTTTTTGTTCTTGTCTTTAAAGTCACCTTTGTTATCGGTTGTAACCGTATAGCCATCTTTTGATGTCTGATTATATTGACCAGCCAAGTAAGAATCTGTATTAAACATGTTTTCTGGGGCAGAACGAAACTTAGAACTGAATTTAGGGTCGTTACCGGCTGCCACTTCATTTAATTCACCATCGGCAAAATGCCAATTTAGAATTCCTTCTCTAACTAAAATAGCTTCATTAACACGGTCTGTTCTCCACTTACAAAAATCATTGGCTTGAATCCAAGATACACCAACAACAGGATAATCTCTGTAGCTAGGGTGTCTTAGGTAATAATCTACGTATTTTTCTTTGTACGAAAGTGGTGAACGCCACGCAAGTGTGTCAGGTAGCGATTTCTTGTAAATGTGTGGGTACGATTTGTAATAAACTCTTTTCATCCAATAAACATACTCTAGCCAATGGAAATTGGAAACTTCTGTTCGATCCATGTAAAATGAGGATACGGTTACTTTGTGGGCTCTTGCGTTCCAATCGTCCATTACATCCTCTTCTGTACGACCCATAGTGAAAACACCGCCCTCAATCATTACCAAACCAGGACCAGTTTCTTGTTCTTCAAAGTCTTTCTTTTCAAAACCGCCATTTTCGGTCTTGTTATACTTCCAACCCGTTGATGTGGATTCGTCTTGTGCACAACTTCCTAAATATAAAATAGTCAGTACAATGACACTGATTCTTTTTAAAACTGAAATTTTCATAAGTATACTATTTATAGCAAAAATAAAATTATTTTTTTTCATTTGGTTACAAATTAAAAAGACGGACATGAAATCTTTCTAAAGTTCTTCGCTTTTTTCTTGCATTTAAGGTTAATTTGCATTGAAATTTCGTGTGAACCGCCCGTTAAACCATTACCAAGTTTTGAAACTGTCAAATCGTAACTGTACCCTACGTTGAATTTTTCTGTTTTGGCTCCTACAATAAAAACAAAAGCGTCTTTATTTCGATACCATACACCAATGTTTAAGACATTATAGTTTAAGTATGCACCTATGTTTAATTCTTGAAATCCGTTTTGCAATTGGTAGATTACAGCAGGTTTTATACTTGTACCATCGGAGTAACGGCCTCGCCTTCCAATTGGAATGGTTCCGCCCAAGTGCGCTGTAATTCTTATAGGAAGTTTCGATTCGCCTAGTATCATTGATTCGTCAGGTTGATTGGCATGATGAAAAGCTGCTCCTGCATAAAATTGTTTAGTGAATATGACAGCACCGCCAGAAACATCAAAAAAACCACGTTTTCCTCCTCTTGGTATATCATTAGTTTGATAAATAAATCCTCTTCGTGGATCAATCATGTCGCCAAATGTAAGTTTATTCCAATCTAAAAATTTTTGATAATAAGCTGCGCGAGCACCAATCATAAAGGAAGTTTTTCTATTGATTTTTAGATTGTAAGAGTAAATCCCCCCAATCATAGTAGTGGAAATAGTACCTTCCGCTTGTTGGTCATAAGTTGCCATCAATCCAACTCCACCATTTATATCTTTAGCGTAGGTGTCAAAAGAAGCGGAATAAGTAACATAATTCCCTGTTAATTGTGGCCATTCATTTCGATAATTCATATTTATTCTCGGACAGCCAGTCGAACCGGCTAACGCAGGATTAAGATATAACGGATTTGAATAAAATTGGGTAAATGTTGGGTCTTGTGCATTTGCGTTGTTTTGCAAGCAAATCCCCAGCATAATTAACGCAAGAAAGCGAAATGAAATTACGACTTTAATAAATTTTATTTTTTTTATCACGGCCTTCGTTACGTCTTTTAATTTTGTTGGTTACAAATATCGTAATTAAATTCAAATAAATAAAATAGCAATGCGTTTTTTGAAGCCTAATCATTACTAATTTTGTTTTTCTATGCGTTTACTTAATTATATAATTTTTATTTTAGTAAGTGTAAATGCTTCAGCCCAAATTTTTACAATTGAAGTCCCATGGCAGGAGCCAGTTTCCATTTCCGTAAATGAGGAATCGATTTTAGTTCCTACGATTGAAAATCAATCACTCGATAATGTAAATCCTGTTTTTTATCATACTATCCCACTAAAAAACGATAGGTATTCAGCTGAATTAATTAATTACAGTACTTCACCTGCTTCAGCTGCTGAAGTTGCATTTTTAGAGCGTTTCTCCGTTTTTGTTTCTGATGATATTCAGTTAGACACGAAAATAACAAAGGCAGGAAAAGAGGCATTCTTGGTTATCTTTAGCATTCCTTATGTTAAAGTCGATAAAGTGATTCATAGAATTCAGCGATTTGATGTTAAAATCACTCCCAAAGAAGCTTCGCAGTCGCAATTAAAAGATTTCGCACCCAATTCTGTTTTGCAAGATGGCTCAGGTTTTTGGTATAAAATTGCTGTTTCACGCGATGGGATTTACAAGTTGGATAAAAGCTTTCTTTCATCTATTGGAATTGATGTTACGACTTTAGACCCTTCTCAACTTCATATTTATGGTAATGGAGAGGGAATGATGCCTGAGTTAAATTCAATTCCTCGAATTGACGATTTAGCGCAAGTTGCTGTTTATATTAATGGGGAATCTGATGGTGTTTTTAATGACCAGGATTATCTTTTGTTTTATGGTAGCGGCCCACATCAGTGGTTTCCCAATGGAACGGTGGAGTTTGATCAGAAAAGAAATGTGTACTCGGATTTCTCCTATTATTTTGTCAATGTAAATCCCAATGTCCTACCTCTTAGAATACAAAATGCCCCTTTAATTACAAGTAATCCAGATGTGGTCGTTACTGATTATGATTTTCGTGATGTTTATGAAAATGATTTAATTTCCTTAGTGGGAGGTGGTCAACGCTGGTATGGAGAATTGTTTGATATTGATTTAGAACGCACTTTTAACTTCTCCATTCCCAATATTGTCACTACTTCCCCTGTAAAATTTAAAACAGCGATTGCTACTAATTCAATGAGCACAGCGAATACTGCGCAACAATATTCATGCAATGGTTCACAACTATTAAGTGATTTATTACCTTCTGCCCCGTACGATTTTGCAAGGTCCTCAAAATCAATGATTTTTCCTACCCCAAGTTCTTTATTAGCATTTAAAGTAAGTATAACAAGAAATAGTCCCAATACATTAACATACTTGGATAGAATATTGGTAAATGCGAAACGAGATTTAGTGTTTTATGGTTCGCAATTTGGCTTTAGAAATTTAGTGAATTCAGATTCTCTTTTATTAGGAGAATATCAAATTTCTAATTTTCCAACGCAAGGATTTATTTGGGATGTAACAAACAAGCAAATTCCTCAACTTATTGTAGGTAACATGATTGGAGCCGGTAATACATTCTCATTTAAACAAAACATGAAATTTAGTGAGTTTGTTGCTTCAAATGGAAGTTTGTTTTATGAGCCAAATAAAATTGGAACGGTTAATTATCAAAATCTTCATAGCTTGCCTCAAGCAGATTATCTAATAGTTACGAATCCATTGTTTTTTGAACAAGCGAATAGGCTAGCAAATCTGCACAGAGATGAAGGTTTGATTGTTCATGTGGTCACCGATGATCAGGTATATAATGAATTTAGTTCCGGCGCAAAAGATGCAGTCGGAATTCGCATGTTTGTTAAAATGTTTTATGACAGAGCTAATTTGGTGTCTGGAAGTATGTATCCTAAGTATCTTTTGCTGTTTGGCGATGGAACCTATGACCCCAAGGATCGGGTGCCAAACAATAACAATTATATGCTAACGTATCAAGTTGATAATAGTGAGAATCACATATCCGCATTGGTAACGGATGATTTTTTCGGAATGTTAGGGGATAATGAAGCAATTAATCAAACTGATTTACTGGATGTAGGTGTTGGTAGGTTGGTGGTAAGTAATGTTACGGAGGCGAAACAACAAGTGGATAAAATTGAACATTATATGAAAAATGGCTCGAATTTATTTTCAAATGCGAGTAACAATAATTGTTGTTTGGATTCCTTGACTAATGGCAATTTTGGGGATTGGAGACTTAAATATATTCAAATTTCTGACGATGAAGAGGGTGGCTATTTTATTAATAATGATACAGAGCCACAATATGACATTGTAAAATCCAATCACCGAGAAATGAATTGTGATAAATTATATCTTGATGCATACCCACAACAAACATCTGCTGGAGGACAAAGATATCCTGAAGTTTATTCGGCTATTACTAATCGCGTAGAAAGGGGGGCGCTGGTAGTGAATTATGTTGGGCACGGCGGTGAAGTTGGTTTGGCCGAAGAACGAGTTGTTACAATTCCTCAAATTCAATCGTGGCAAAATATTAACGCGCTACATCTTTTTGTTTCAGCTACTTGTGAATTTACAAAATTTGATGACCCCAATAGAATTTCTGCAGGAGAATGGCTCGCCTTAAATCCAACTGGAGGAGCTATTGCTTTAATGACAACTACTCGTTCCGTTTATTTTGGAGTTAATACAGCAACTGGGATAGCATTTTATAATAATGTTTTTGAGCGAGATGCGAATATGGAACCTAAAACTTTTGGTGAAATTGTTCGGCTTACAAAAAATCAATCTGGTAGTAATGACAATAAACGTAGTTTTACATTGATTGGGGATCCGGCGCTTAAAATTGCCTTGCCTCGTTTGCGAGTAGTAACCGATAGTTTAAATGGTCAAGCCCTTGCCATCATAGACACAATTAAGGCTTTAGGTAAAGTAACTATTAAAGGACATATCGAAGATTTTTATGGAAATGTGCAAAGTAATTTTAATGGTTATGTACTTCCTTCCATCTTTGATAAAACTAAGAACTTTAATACCCTTGGTCAAGATGATACTTCTCCTGTAATTAATTATGAATTGCAACGAAATGTTGTATATAAAGGGAAATCAACAGTTACTAACGGGACCTTTTCGTTTACATTTATCGTACCCAAAGATATTGCTCTAAGCTATGGTTTAGGAAAAATTAGTTATTATGCATTTAATAATTCTATTGATGCTTCAGGGGTTGACACTTCCTTTAGTATTGGAGGAATTGATCCAATAGGTGTGTTAGATGCCGTTGGACCTTCGGTTGACCTATTCCTTAATGATGATAAATTTATCGATGGTGGAATTACAGATGCCACTCCTGTACTTTTTGCGAAAATTTTTGATGAAAATGGTATTAATACGGTTGGAAATGGTATAGGTCACGACTTAACAGCAATAATTGATGACAATACTGCGGAATCTATCAACTTAAATGATTATTACGCTGCTGATTTAGATTCATACCAATCGGGCGCTATTCGTTATCAGTTACCCAAATTATCCGAAGGCCAACATGCTATTTCATTAAAAGTATGGGACGTTAATAACAATTCTTCTTTCACCAAAGTAAATTTTATTGTTCGTCCTAATGAAAACGCAGTGATTAGTAAATTGTATAATTATCCAAATCCATTTACAACGAATACGCAATTTATGTTTGAGCACAATCAATCTTGCGACAATATGGATGTGCAGGTTCAAATATACAGCGTTAGTGGAAGATTAGTAAAAAGTATAAATGAAAAAATTCCAACAATTGGTTTTAGAACGGATGGTATCTCGTGGGACGGTAAAGATGATTACGGAGACCAACTAGCCAGAGGGGTTTACATTTACAGACTATCTTTAAAAACAAATACTGGCGAAGTTGCTCAGAAAACTGAAAAATTGGTAATCTTGAAATAAATGCACAATAAAATTTAACTTTTAACGTATATTTACCCAATTTTCTAAATTTGCCTAATGAAATTTAAATTTTTATTCGCTTTAGTATCTTTTTGTTTTATCGGTTTCTCTCAACCCAACGGTGGTGCATCGCAAAATGATCTTCAATTAAATACGATAACAACAGCTCTTCCATTTATGGCAATTACTCCTGATTCTCGCGCAGGAGGTATGGGGGATGCCGGCACTGCTTTAAATGCCAGTTCAAGTTCCGTTTATTGGAATACTTCTATTCTAAGTTTCGCAGAAAAAAAATCTGAAATAAGTTTGTCTTACACCCCTTGGTTAAGACAATTAACCAATGATATTCATTTGTCTTATTTGTCGGGTTACTATAAAATAAACAAGCAACATGCCATTGGTGGGGCGCTACGGTTTTTTAGCCTCGGAGAAATAACGTTTACTGATGCATCGGGAAATGTTATACGTGACGACAAACCCAGTGAATTTGAGCTTACTGGGGCGTATGCATTTAAGTTAGCGGATAAATTAAGTATCGGAATTAATGGTAAATTTGCTTATTCTAATCTTACAGGTGGTTTAACTGTTGGAGGTGTAAATACAAAGCCAGGTGTTGTTGGAGCAGCTGATTTATCATTTACTTATTACAACGATAAAGTGAAATGGGGTAAAACTAAAGGTGTTTACACGTTTGCTACAACCATTAATAATATTGGAAATAAGGTAGCCTATTCGGAGCTATCTCAACGAGATTTTATTCCAATGAACTTGAAGATAGGAAACTCCTTTCTAGCCAATTTTGATTCTTATAATCAAATGATTTTTTCTGTAGATATTCAAAAATTATTGGTTCCCACTCCTGCTAGTTATAATCCGAATGTGGGCGCAAATCTTGGCGAGTTAATGTCAGGGAAAACAAGTGATGTTGGTATTGTAAACGGAATAATACAATCTTTTTATGATGCACCAGGAGTAGTTGCTACGGATGCGAATGGTGATTATATAAAAAATGGAGATGGCACTTACCAAGTTGTTAAGGGCACGAAATTTAAAGAGGAAATGGCTGAAATAAACTTAGCCGGAGGCGTTGAATGGTGGTATAACAATACCTTTGCTGTCCGAGGGGGCGTTTTTTACGAAAGTAAAAACAAAGGAAATAGACAATTTTTAAATATTGGTGCAAGTTTGAAATACAATATGTTCGGTATTGATTTCTCTTATTTAGCTTCTTTGAACGGGCGTCAGAGTCCTTTAGCGAACACCTTACGTTTTACACTTCGCTTGTATTTAGGTGATAAACCTGCAGTTAAAGATGCCAATTAATTTGTTAAAATGAATTTGAGAATTGGTTTTGGGGTTGATGTGCATCAGCTTAAAATTGGTCTTCCTTTGCTTGTAGGTGGCGTCGAAATTCCATCAGAATTCGGTGCATTAGGACACTCGGACGCCGATGTTCTTTTACATGCTATTTGCGATGCTTTACTTGGAGCGGCTAATTTAAGAGATATTGGCTATCATTTCTCTGATAAAGACCCTCAGTATAAAGGAATAAATTCAACGTTATTACTGGTGAAGGTGGTAGAATTGGTGGCAATGAAAAACTATAAGGTGGTTAACATTGATTCGACAGTTGTTTTAGAAGCACCAAAGTTAAATCCTTATATTCCTGAAATGCAGGCGATAGTGGCCTCTATTCTACAAATTGACGTCGATGCGGTTTCGATTAAAGCTACAACGCATGAAAAAGTTGATTCTTTTGGTAAAGGGCAAGCGATAAAAGCATATGCCACTTGCCTGCTTGCTCGAAAGTAAATTCTTTATTCTTCGTCAAAAGTAATTTTTGACAATCTTAATATTTAATTTTATCTTTGCAATGATGGATAAGCAGATAATTTTAAATGCCAAACAAATCGAATTAACCATCAAACGTCTTTGTCATGAATTAATAGAATCCCATAACGATTTCAAAGATGCTGTTATCATCGGTTTGCAGCCTCGTGGAATTCAAGTGGTTGCTCGATTAAAGTCGGAATTAGAGTTCATTTTAGGTCACTCTATTCAATGTGGCAATTTAGATATCACCTTCTTTCGAGATGATTTCAGACGTTCGGAAAAGCAACGAATTCCCAGTATTACGAACCTTGACTTTAGTATAGAAAATAAGAAAGTTGTGCTGGTTGACGACGTTCTTTATACTGGTAGAACAATTCGTGCTGGATTAGATGCTTTGTTGACGTTTGGACGTCCAAGCAAGGTTGAACTTCTCGTACTTATTGATCGGCAATTTAGTCGCGACCTTCCGATTCAGCCAGATTACCGTGGTAGGACTGTTGACACGTTGAAAATGGAGCGAGTTTCAGTCGAATGGAAGGAAATAGAGGGGGCTGATCAAGTATCACTTTACACAAAAGAAGGAAATGAATAATCTCAGTGTCGATCATTTAACCGGAATTCGTGATTTAAGTCCGGAGGATATAGCGTTAATTTTCAATATGGCAGATAGCTTCAAAGAGGTTATTAATCGTCCAATTAAGAAAGTACCATCGCTTAGGGACATAACGATAGCAAATTTATTTTTCGAAAACTCCACGCGAACAAGGTTGTCATTCGAACTTGCTGAAAAG
Organism: Chryseobacterium gleum; assembly: GCA_945888625.1. Lineage (GTDB taxonomy): Bacteria > Bacteroidota > Bacteroidia > Flavobacteriales_D > Crocinitomicaceae > UBA952. Next base: position 37,308 of record CAMDAH010000010.1, on the reverse strand, counting down.
CGTCTTTCTGCCGATATTGTCAACTTTAGTGCTTCGAGCAGTTCTGTCAAGAAAGGAGAAACACTAGTTGATACGGTAAATAATATTTTGTCGATGAAAGTTGACATGGTTGTGCTGCGTCACCCTAATCCTGGAGCAGCTCACTTTCTTTCGAAACGAATAGCTGCAAAAGTAATTAATGCGGGAGATGGAACGCATGAGCATCCGACCCAAGCCTTGTTAGATGCCTATTCGATTCGTGAGTCGCTAGGCGAGGTGGCAGGTAAAAAAGTAGTAATTGTCGGCGATATTATCCATTCGCGCGTGGCATTATCAAACATCTATTGCTTAAAAAAATTAGGTGCTGAAGTAATGGTTTGTGGGCCTACTACCTTGATTCCAAAATACATTGGCGAGTTGGATGTCAAAATTTCACACAACTTAAAGGATGCCTTGGAATGGTGTGATGTGGCTAATATGCTTAGGATTCAGTTAGAACGACAAGAAATCAATTTTTTTCCTTCGTTGCGTGAATATTCCATGATGTTTGGTTTAAATAAAGATGTTCTTGACGCGTTAAATAAGCCTGTAATTATCATGCACCCAGGGCCGATTAATAGAGGGGTAGAAATCACTAGCGAAGTAGCAGATTCAGATCAAAGCATCATCTTAAACCAAGTTGAAAATGGAGTTGCAATAAGAATGGCGATAATTTATTTGCTCGCTTCGAAAATTGAACGCTGATTTTTTTTACATTTGAAAAAATAAATTTTATGAATTTTCCAAGTGAGTATCACGGTAAAACGGTAGTAATTGTTTCCAATGTTGAAAAGTTGGATTCTACAAATGCGCCGGAGTTGAAAACAGTGTTTACGGTTGTAAATAAATCAGGAAATAATAAAATCGTTCTAAATCTTGAAAAAACACGTTACTGCGATTCCTCTGGATTAAGTGCTATTTTAGTGGCTAACCGACTTTGTAAAGATACGAATGGTTCGTTTGTTATGTACGGCCTACAAGCTTCGGTTTTAAAAATGGTGCAAATTGCTCAATTAGATAGAGTTTTATCCATTTTATCAACAAAAGAAGAAGCATTAGCTAGCCTTGATTAATCCGTTTCAAGTTGTAATTCTCGGTAGTGGAGCAGCTTTACCCACGCCTAAAAGAGCACCAAGTGCACAGTACATCATTTGTAATAATCGTCACCTTTTAATTGATTGTGGCGAAGGAACTCAGACGCAAATGCGTCGGTTTGGGGTTCATTTTCAAAAAATAACTCAAATTTTCATTTCTCATCTTCATGGTGATCATTATTTCGGTTTGATTGGTTTGTTAAGTACCATGAATTTATTGGGAAGAAATCAAGGTCTAACAGTTTACGGACCACCAGAACTTGAGGCTATTTTAAAAATGCAATTTGAAGTAGCTTATACCCCTCTGAATTTTCAAATGCAATTTGTGCCTTTATGTTCCCCTCAAAAAGACGTTATTTTCGAAGATAAGCTAGTAAAGGTTAGTGCTTTTCCAATGAAGCATCGAATTAAAACGTTTGGGTTCTTAATTGAAGAGAAAGGGATGGAGCTAATGCTTAATTTTTCAGCGTTAAGTGATGCGGGAGTAAAAAAAGAGTTTTATAGAATACTTAAATTGGGAAATGACATTGAACTATTAGACGGGACTTTGCTGCGATATGCTGACTTCACGCTACCCGCGCCTCCCCCTAGAAGTTACGCCTATTGTTCTGATACGGCACCATTTGATAATTTATTTTCTTTCATAAAAGGAACATCTGTTTTATATCATGAGGCAACTTTTACAAATCAGCATAAAAATAGGGCAAAAGAAACGGCACATTCTACGGCAGAACAAGCTGCAAAAATTGCTTTAATGTTAGGTGTGAAAAAATTATATCTTGGTCATTTTTCATCAAGGTATTCAAATGGTGATGAGCATCTTTCTGAGGCAACAGCTATATTTCCCAATACGGTGGTAGTTGAAGACGGCTCAAAGTTTACCGTTGATTAGCGCTATTGGATTAAATTAATTGCATCAAAAAAATTCGAATTTTTTATAGCTTTTTACGTTATCCTAATGATTTTAAATTTTTCTTCAACGTCATTTATATATAATATGGAAGTACGTAACTGCATGGAATGCAGTGTAAAACTAGCCGGTCGTAAAGATCAAAAGTTTTGTAGTGATTACTGTCGAAATTCTTTTAACAATCGCTTAAATGAAGACGCCAATTCAATTGTTAGGCGAGTTAACAGAATACTTCGCAAAAACCGCAGGATACTATACGAATTAAATCCTATTGGAAAAAAAACAATAGATGGAATTAGTTTAGCAGAGGAAGGATTTAATTTTCATTATTTTACTAACCTTTACAAGACTCAAAAAGGCTATAATTATTATTTCTGCTATGAATATGGATACATCAAGTTAGACAATGATCAATATATGCTTGTCCAAAAACAAGAATATGTTCGATAAATTATTTATCCAATACTTTTGGTATTCTAAAATAATCACTGTCTTTTTTGGGTGCATTTCTCAAAGCATCTTGTTGAGATATTGAATTTTGTGCTGTGTCTTGTCGAAGACGATCAAATTCTTCGGTCATAAAAATTAAGGGCTCAATATTTTCTGTGTCGACTTCACTTAATTTTTGCATGAACCCAGTAATCTTGTTCATATCTGATTTAATAGCCTCCTTTTCAACACCTTCAAACTTGAGCTTTGCGAGATAAGATAGGTGGTCAATTAATTCGTCGTCAATACGCATGTTGTAAAATTAATAAAGTTCGGGATGTTTTTCCATTAAGGGCTTTGAAATTATTTCAAAACAATGTTGGCTCAGTTCATCTTGGTTCATTTGCTGAATCGTTTCTAGTGAAATAACTTCGTGAATATGGACGATGGAAAGCCCTGGTCTTGCAGGCCCCCAGATATTAGTGGGGTCTGAAAACAGGCGGTGGTTATTTTCAAAAGTAAGAGGTAAAACAGGAATGTTTAGTGCTTTGGCTAACTTGAAAGCGCCATTCTTAAATGGAAGCATTTTTGGAATGTCATTTTCGGGAATTGTTCCTTCTGGAAAAATAACCAATGACCAGCCATTATTCACCGCTTTAATCGACTCCGAATAAGCTTTTCCAGATTTTGTTTTGTCGTTTCTGTAAACGGGGATGTTTAAGTTTTTAAAGTATGTCCGAATGATTGGATAGGATAGGATTTCACTTTTTCCAAGGAAAACAAATGGCGATTTAGGTAGTATGGAATACATCAAAAAGATATCTAGGTAAGAAACATGATTAGAAACAATCACATAAGGTCCTGTTGGGACAATTGTGGAATGGTTAATTTTTTTTACGTGATAAAAACAAAAAATGCGCATGCACCAGCTCCAAACGATAAAGAACTTAAAACTTGTTTTTTTCCACTTGGGATTAAAAATCAAAATGTACAAGAAAGGGTAAAATAGCATTGCAAAAATGCTGAAAACAATAGCAATATACATTTTCCAGATGTTCGCAAAAAGCCCGTGAATGTATTTCATTTTCAAATTTAGTGAATTAACAAGAGAATTAAGGCCTACGCTTTAAATGCTTTTAATTATTTTTGTTGGAAATAGTCATAATGGCAAGAATATTAACAGGGATACAAAGCACAGGAACACCGCATTTAGGTAATATCCTTGGTGCAATTTTACCTGCAATTGATTTATCTAACCAAGTTGAAAACGACGCTTATTTTTTTATTGCCAACCTTCATTCATTAACGCAAATTAAAGATGCCAAGGTATTACTAGATAATACTAAATCAACAGCAGCGACCTGGTTGGCTTGTGGTTTAGACGCATCTAAAGCTACTTTTTATAGGCAGAGTGACGTTCCTGAGGTGACCGAACTCATGTGGTATTTACTATCCTTTTTCCCTTTTCAACGCTTAACTTTAGCCCACAGTTTCAAGGATAAGTCGGATCGTTTAGATGACGTAAACGCGGGTCTTTTCACTTATCCTATGCTTATGGCTGCTGATATTTTATTATATGATGCGCTCATTGTTCCTGTTGGAAAAGATCAGTTACAGCATCTTGAGATGACTCGGGATGTGGCCGCTCGGTTTAATTTAAAAATGGGAGATACTTTCGTAGTTCCTTCAGAAAGAGTTTCGGAATCAACTATGTTAATTCCAGGAACTGACGGTCAGAAAATGAGTAAGTCTAGAAATAATTATATTGATATTTTTTTGGACGAAAAAGAATTGCGGAGACAAATCATGTCGATTTCGTCTGATAGCACTCCGTTGGCATTACCAAAAGAACCTTCTACTTGTACAATATTTAGTTTGTACGCTTTGTTAGCAACATCCGAAGAGAAGGAAGTTATGCGCCAAAATTATGTCAATGGGGGGTACGGTTACGGTCATGCAAAGCAGGCCTTATTTGAAAAAATCTTGACTATGTTTAGTCGTGAGCGAGAAAAATATGCGTACTACATGTCTCATGAAGACGAATTGAATTTAATCTTATCTGAAGGGGCTTTAAAAGCTCGAAAAACAGCTCAAGAAGTCTTGCTTAGGGTGCGTAAAAAATTAGGATATTGATTGATTGTTCAGTCAATGACCAATTATTGTATTTGATTCCCCGTTAATCTTCATATTAGTGTAATCTTTTTAGGGTTTTTTCATTATTAACCTAACCTTATCAAATTTCTTTCGTTAAGGCAATCACTTAAATAAATAAATAAACAATTATGAGGCAATTAAAAATCGCTAAACAGGTCACGAATAGGGAGACCGCTTCTCTTGACAAATATTTACAAGAAATAGGTCGTGTTGATCTAATTACTGCGGATGAGGAGGTCGAATTAGCAAGAAAAATTAGAGCAGGTGATCGTGTGGCTTTAGAACGCTTAACCAAAGCTAATTTGCGCTTTGTAGTTTCGGTTTCTAAGCAATATCAAAATCAAGGATTGGCTTTACCCGATTTGATTAATGAGGGCAATTTAGGATTGATCAAAGCAGCCGAACGTTTTGATGAAACGCGGGGATTTAAATTCATTTCTTATGCAGTTTGGTGGATAAGACAATCTATCCTACAAGCCCTTGCTGAACAGGCGCGAATTGTGCGTTTACCCTTAAATAAAATTGGTAATATTAACAAAATAAACCGCGCTTTTTCTGAGCTAGAACAAAAGTTTGAACGACAACCTTCTGCTGAGGAGTTGGCGGAATTTTTGAGTTGTAGTACTGAAGAAATTAAGCAATCTTTGGCTCAAAACGGTCGACATGTGTCAATGGATGCTCCCTTAGTTGAGAGTGACGAATCTTCTTCCAATATGTACGATGTATTAATGGGCGATTCTTTACCTAGTCCAGAGAATAATTTGGTCTTAGAATCTTTGCGGTGTGATATTCGTCGTTCCTTAACTACCTTAACACCCCGCGAGAGTGAGGTTATTTCAATGTTTTTTGGACTTGAAGGCAAAGCGCCGTTGTCATTAGAAGAAATCGGCGATCGTTTTGAGTTAACGAGAGAACGTGTTCGTCAAATTAAAGAAAAGGCTATTCGTCGACTAAAGCATATTTCCAAAAACAAGTCACTACAGGAATACTTGGGTTAAATTGGATCAACATCGATAACAACCCTTACACTTTTATTTTGTGGTTTAGTATAAAAATCAGTTAAGAGCGCTTGAATGCGCTCTTTTAATTTAGAGTCGGATAAGCTTTTTTCGTATTTTATTTTGATTTCCTTTAAAAATAAATTTTGTATTTTTTTTATAATCGGAAATTCTGGCCCAAGTACTCTTTCTTTAAACGTAGCTTTTAATGCGTTCGCTAAATCGTTAGCTGCTGCATTTAGCAAGGACTCTTCGCTATGTTTAAGCGTTAACACTATTAACTTGAAGAAGGGAGGGTAATAAAAATTTTCCCGTTCTAGGATTTCATTGTTGTAAAATGATATAAAATCGTGCTCAATTACTTTTTTAATCACCCAGTGGTCAGTTTGGCCTGTTTGAATGATTACCTTTCCTTTTTTTTCTTTTCGTCCTGCTCTTCCGGCTACTTGTGTCATCAGTTGGAAGGACCGTTCGAATGCCCTAAAATCTGGTCGATTAAGAAGCATATCAGCATCCATGATACCAACTAAAGTGACATTGTCAAAATCCAAGCCTTTTGATAGCATTTGAGTTCCAATCAACACATCAATTTTTCTGTTTTCAAAATCATTTATTATTTCTGCATAGGCATTTTTTGATCTAGTGGTATCTAAATCCATTCTTTTAATTTGCGCTTCGGGAAAATTAATTGCTAAATCATCTTCTATTTTTTCTGTTCCAAACCCAATCATTTTAAGTCGATTGCTTCCGCAGGCGTGGCAAGAACCCATTGGTGAGGTGATGTAGCTACAATAGTGACACTTCAAATTATTTCCAAATTTGTGATAGGTTAGTGTAACATCGCAGTTGGTACATTTTGGCGTCCATGTGCATACTTCACAGGACCACCGAGGTGTATAACCTCTTCGGTTTTGAAAAAGGATAACTTGTTCTTTCTTTTTAAGTGTTGTTTCTATTTCTTGCAGCAACAAAGAAGAAAAGTTCGTGTACATTGTTTTTAATTTCCGTTCACTTTTTAAATCCGCACAACTAATATCTGGTAGTTGAACCCCTTTGTAGCGTTCCGTGAGCTCCACAAGACCATATTTCCCAAGTTTGGCATTAAAATAGGATTCAAAACTTGGTGTTGCAGACCCCAATAAGGTTTTAGCTTGGTGGCTATGCGCCAAAATCATTGCGGTATCGCGTGCGTTGTATCGTGGTGAAGGATCATATTGTTTAAAAGAAGTTTCGTGTTCTTCATCAACAATTATAAGTCCGAGATTTTGATAAGGGAGAAATACAGCCGATCTAGCGCCAATTATCAATCTAAATTCGGAATTGTTATTTACTAAAACTTTATTCCAGATTTCAACTCGCTCGTTTTGATTAAATTTGGAATGGTATACGCCAATTTGTTTTCCAAAATAAACAGATAATCGTTGAATTAATTGAGTGGTTAGTGCTATTTCAGGCAATAGGTAAAGTACCTGTTTACCCATATCCAAGTAAGATTGAATAAGCTGAACGTAAATTTCAGTTTTCCCTGACCCTGTAATTCCATGTAATAGGGTGATTGATTTTTGTTCAAAGGAAGTTTCAATTTCAAGGAGCGCTTTCCGTTGATTATCTGATAGGGTTTTGAAGGTATTGGTGTTGTTTTCTCTAGTTTCAAGTCTATCAATTTGAATTTTACTACTCTGAAGAACACCTTTTTTTTCTAATGTGGCTATCGCTGAGGCACTAACGTCTAGTTTAATCAATCTATTTTTAGGCACCGCATCTGTTGTGGAGCCTGACTCTAGGGCGCATTTAATAAGTATTAAAATAGCATTCAGTTGATTAAGTGCACTCGGTTTTTGTTCTAGTAATTGAATTAGTTCATTCAGCGCATCATCCGATGCGTAAGCATCATTAAGTTGAATGCAAACGATAGTTTTTGGCGTGTAGCGTTGATTAATTTCCTCCTGAGTAGCAACTATTCGCTTATCAATCAACTGTTTGATAATCGGATGAATATATTTTATTTGCATTATATCGGCGAGTTCCTTAAGGTCTACGAACCCTCTAATTTCAATTATTTCAACGATGCTTTGTTCTTTTTCTGATAATCCGTCAAGTTGAGCGTCATAATCCGGGTGTAATACCACTTTTGTTTCACTTGCTAATTTAAAATTTGCAGGAAGGGCGGCATTCATAACATCGCCAATAGGCGCAAGGTAATATGAGGAGATCCAATTCCATAGATACAATTGTTTTTCTGTTATGATCGGCGATTCATCTAAGATTAATTCTACGTATTTTGCTTGGTAGTTTAATGGTGCTATTTCGTGAATTTTCACAATTATTCCAGTCAGCCGTTTGTTTCTTCCGAAGGGAACAATCACTCGAATTCCGAAGCTGATTTCTTTGTTAAGTTCAACCGGCACGCGATAAGTAAATGCTCGCGCAATGGGCACAGGCAGCACAACGTCAACAAATAAGGTAGTGCGTTCGGACATTATGATAAATATAGCTATTATTCCAATTACAACAGATTGGAATTATGGACAAGCGTAAGGTTCTTCTAAGTTTAAGACATTGTCACCGGGGTGATCTGAGCAAAATAGTAGCAATCCTGTGATTGGTCCAGTGCAGAGTTCTTTCGTACTTTTTTTATCTATAGCTCGAATAAAAGCTTGTCCTGCCCCAACAAAAAATGGTTTAAAGGTAGATACTGTTTGTCTTGAAGAAAATATGCCAATAACTCTTTTTCCGTTGGTGGCTGAAAGATTAGTGTATGAGGGTTTTGTTTGGGCTAGGGTGCTACTAGGTTTGTTTACCACCATGTAATTATATAGCTCCTCTGCACCTCCTGTAAGCGTTACGCGAATACCGTTGAATGTTCTTCTTGTTATTAGCGGATTGGTTGCTACTTTCGATTTCACTAAATTGTAGAAGGTTTCACCGAGTGCAACGAAAGTCTTACTTGAATTTGGCAACACATCAATTTCGCCTAAAGTCCAGTTAAAAGATTTAAGTGTTTTATTGTTTCCAATGTATTCGTTATATTCAATATCTAATTGGGTATTGACAACATAGCAATTACCCGTGTTGGATGCGGCAACAGAGGTTGATACGTATTCTCCTGGATTGTCTGAAAATTTAAAGGTGAAATTTTGAGAAGAGGCTGTAGTGGTTAAGCCACTTGCCAAGGGCGTTAGGCCTGTCACTTCAAATTCACCGTTATTCAAAATTACTTTTAATTCGTAAGTAGCATTTTTGTTAAGTGATGTTTCGCTCGGATTAGGAGAGATTACTTGTGATTCGTTCGATCCTGTTGCCAACGTTTTGAAATAATACACTTTTTGAATTGGACCGTAGAAAACACCGTTGGTATTCTTATCTTGTATTAAGGTATCTTTTAATTGCCATGTTCTGGTAATAAAACCATTTAATTTTTCTGTGACTGTAGCATCAACTTGGTCAAAATAGCTTGAGTCTGCCACCTGTGCAATTTGCATGGCATCACCTGGACCAATAAAAGCACGGGTGATTTTGATGAAATGTAGTGTATCGGCTTGATCTAACAAACCATATATTACAGCAGTTTCTTGAAAGTCGCCAATCAAATCAATTTTTTCGCTACAACTACTCAATGAAATAAACAGGAGTATCCAAAAAGAGATTAAACTGTTTTTCATGTAATTAATTTTTTTTTTGGTTAATCATTTTTCGATTTAGTAAAACTTCCTGCAGGGCCTCTAGCGATCAATTCAACTATAAAACAAAGAGACTCTCTTCCTTGTTGCTCGCCGTATGCCAATTCCCAAGGTAAGTATAATCGATAAGTGCCCCCAACTTTCATTTTTGGTATAGCATATGACCAACCGGGTATAACGCCACCACCCAAACTTAAAGGCACAGATTCAATTTCGTTTTTTTCATTTGGCATTTTATACGAATTTTGTAGGGTATCGCCAATTGATGAGGTAAGAATATAGTGAACTTTCACATCATCCGACAACCCGGGGAAAGGCCCTTGCCCATCTTTTAAGGTTTGAATTACAACTCCATTTTCAAAAACTTGAGCTCCTTTAATTAGTTTTGCTTTAGCCATCATTTTAGCGCCGTTTTTTTCATTTAGTCCCACCATAAAACTTTGCATTGTTTTTTTCATTGCCTCATCTCGTAAAAACGTATCTTTTTTATACAAACCGTCGGCGAAACCTTTTTTTACCATATCAAAATTCAGCAAGTCTTTCCCTCCCAATTTCTTAATGTCATAATAGAACGCATACCCTGTCATTTTTCCCATACAAAGCGATCCTTCTTGAACATATTTTTTATTAAAATCCTGGAAATTTTCCCCAAATAACATTTTTAATGTTGCGAGGCATGCATCAGCAGAAACTTCATTCAAGTTGGAATTAAATCCAATGATAATCTGCTTTTTATCCAAGTTTTCAAACGATTTTGCACCGCTTCCGATGATTGTTTTCGCATTAATTGCACCCAAAATGTAGGATAAACTATCTTTTTTATTTAAAAGCGTTGTATTTGCATTATTGGCAGCCCCATTTTTACAGCTAAATAAACCGATGATGAGCGATGTGGCGATAGCAAAGAGCTTAATATTCTTCATTGTTTGATTTTGTTTTTTCGATTTTACGTACCGATACAAAGATACATTTTTTGAAACACAAAGGGTGCTACCTGCTATAAAATTGGTTTGTGGGATTGCATTATTGGTTTAAAAAATAAATTGCGTTTAAAATAGGTAATTTTCCATTTTGCCAAAACCCACGAAACAGAGGATTATCGACAAAATATACGACACATCCCTTGCCTACAGTTTCGACTCCAGCTGTGAGTGCTTTGTGTTGATTCTGTTTCACGTTGACTCCTGAAAATCCTGCTATTAGTGCATTTTCTTTCGCAATTTTAATTACATTTCCATCGGTTAACTTATAATTCGTCGGATTTGTTCGCAGGGTAAAATACGGTTCGGAAACACCAAAACAAAGTGGGTTGGAGGAATCTAATTCACAGCGGTAAATTGCCCCGTTAACTGTGTTACTTAGTTCACTTCTTTGCGTGTTTTCGTAGCTTACCTCTTCTTGTAGCGAATCAATTTTATTTATGACTTCTTCAAGATGATAGAATTCACTATTTGTAAAATTTGAAACAGAACTGCCCAAAACAATTAATTTTCCACCGTTCTCAATCCATGAATGTATTTCGTCATTTGGCAAATAGTCGCCTTCTGGTATCAGTAGTACGCCGATTTCACTTAATGAACTAGATAAATCATCATTTTTCAGCAGATAAATGGTTTGATTCATTTCTTTTTCGAAAAAATGCCAAATTTCACCGACTGACAAAGAAGAATTTCCTTCTCCAATTAACACTGCAATTTTTTTCTTTGGTATATTTTTAACCATTGGTGACCCCATATCAAAACCCTTTTCAACCATTCCTGAGAAAATAGAAGTAATTGACATATTTTCTTCCAAGGCATATTTTTTAACTAGTTCATCAAATTGCATCAGTTTATTTTGACTTCTCAGCATAATTAATGTTCCATTTTCATATGATTGACCTTCTATTGTAAAACTCGATTCGCTAAATGAAACGTTTACCTTATTGTCTATTAATTTACTTAAAAATTTTGCGGATGAGATTGAATTCCAGCGACATAAATAAGCATAGTTTGTGGTGTCTACGTTAACAGTCTTTGTATTTTTGACGTACGTTTTACCTTCAATTAGCTGTGAAGTGGCGATGGTAGCTATTCCGTATGCATAAGGGAGCGACCATGCGGTAATGTCGTAAGTGAGTGAGTCTGACAAGGTTGTTTTGGGTTCAAATAGGACATTAACTAGCGTGCCTTTGGTTTGGTTTGTTGAAATCACCACATCGCCGTCCGTCATTTTATAATTAACATCCTTTGAATTGAAGAAGTCAAATCCTTTACACATTTTGTTAGGTAGGGCATGATAATAGACGATTTCGTGTTGATCCATTAAATTAAGTAAGGCACTTAAATTGGGGCTATTCCCACTTAAAATATAGTTTTGGTATTTAAAGTTTTTCTTTTTTACAAATTGTTGGTATTCTTTAGTTAGTTTACTTGCTTCATCAGCACTTACCTCAATGGTAGATATTCCGGTGGTGACGTGGTGTTTTACTCGCTCCGCAAGGGTTAAGGTATCGCCACTATTAGTTAACACTGAAAGCCCTGCTCTTCCGCTTCCACCTTGTTCATAGGTCATTCCAATAGCGCCGTTAAATGTTGGGTATGTATCTCCGTAGCTTGGGTATAGCAAGTCAAAAGTTTCTTTTGAAAAGTACAACCACCCAGCTGCGTCAAAATATTTTGCATGATTTTTACCAATTTTTACCTGAAATTCTTTTTGCCATTTGGTAATAACCTCATGGTAAGGTTCAGCAGCAGGGGGGAAATAATACGGCTCATTAATGGCTTGTTCGTGAAAATCAACATGAACATGAGGTAGCCAGCGGTTATATACTTTGATGCGTTGTTTAGACTCAACTTGTGTTAGCCATGCCCAATCTCTGTTTAAATCGAATAAATAATGATTTAACCTTCCACCTGGCCAAGATTCGTTGTGGTCTGCACTGATGCTATTCGAATTGACAGGGGTCGTTCCGTATTGGTAAAAATAATTTACATAACGTTCCCTGCCGTCGGGATTTAGGCAAGGGTCGATGATGACAATGGTATTTTTCAAAAGAGCATTATTTACGGAAAGAAGTTCGAATGCAGTTTGCATAGCTGCCTCTGTTCCCGAACTCTCATTTCCATGAACGTTGTAACTTAGCCAAACTATTGCTACGTCACCAGTTGGTTCATTGGCCAAGTGTGTCGATCTTATTTCCTCGATTCGATTAAAATTCTCCTCGGAAGATATAATCGTTAAAAAAAGTTCTCGATGTTCGTTAGTTTGACCGTATGGAATTATTTTTACTTGTTTGGGGTAGGCACTTTGCAGTTTACTAAAATAACCAACTACTTTTTCGTGCCGCGTAAATCGCGTACCAATTTTGTATCCTAGTATGTTTTCTGGCGTGAATGCAGTTTGTGATTTTCCGTTAAAAAAGAAAAAGAAAAAGAGCGAAAAATAGAAGAATTTCATCGGATTGTATTTTCCACAAAGCTAATTAAATTAGTTATGGGATTAAAACTTTGAGAAAAGCATAGCATTACAGGAGCCCTTTACTGCGCAATAATTCATCCAGCGATTCAATATCACTGTATAAAACTTCACGTGCTTTACTTCCTTGAAAAGGGCCAATAATGCCCATTCCTTCTAATTGATCAACAATTCTTCCTGCACGGTTGTAGCCTAATTTTAGCTTTCGTTGTAGTAAACTTGCCGATCCCTGTTGATTTATGACAACAATGCGTGCTGATTCCACAAACATCGCATCAATTTCATTCATATCAAGGTCAGCTGAACCTTCGGCACCATCGGGAATGTATTCGGGTAAAATTAATGCTTCGGGATAAGCGCGTTGACTACCTATAAAATTACAAACACCTTCTACTTCTGGTGTATCAACAAATCCGCATTGGAGTCTTATCATGTCGGACCCTGTGGTAATAAGCATATCTCCACGTCCTATCAATTGATCTGCTCCTGAGGTATCGAGAATTGTTCGCGAGTCGATTTTTGAAAGTACTCTAAATGCCATTCGTGCGGGGAAGTTTGCTTTTATCATACCCGTTATGACGTTTACGGATGGTCTTTGTGTGGCTACAATTAAGTGTATACCAATTGCGCGTGCTAACTGTGCTATTCGTGCAATTGGATGTTCTACTTCTTTTCCTGCCGTCATTATTAGGTCGGCAAATTCGTCAATTAACACTACGATATAAGGAAGGTAACGGTGTCCTTTTTCTGGATTTAAGCGCCTGCCAATAAATTTAACGTTGTATTCTTTGATGGTGCGTACTTCCGCGATTTTGAGTAATTCGTAACGATCATCCATTTCAATGCATAGCGAGTTGAGCGTATGCACTACTTTTGAGGTGTCTGTAATAATAGCATCTTCGTTACCCGGTAGTTTTGCCAAATAGTGACGTTCGATTTTGTTGTAAAGCGTAAGTTCTACTTTTTTGGGGTCAACTAGAACAAATTTTACTTGGGCGGGGTGCTTTCTATATAATAAGGAGATTAAAATGGCATTCAAGCCAACTGACTTACCTTGACCTGTTGAACCTGCAACGAGAAGATGTGGCAACCTCGTTAAGTCGAACACATAAGTTTCATTGGTAATCGTTTTACCCAAAACAATTGGTAATTCTGCATCAAAATTTTGGAATTTTTCAGAGGCGATTAGAGACCTCATGCTAACTAGTTCTGGATTTAGGTTGGGAACCTCAATACCTATTGTACCTTTTCCGGGAATTGGTGCAATAATTCGAATCCCAAGTGCACTTAAGCTCAAGGCAATATCATCTTCAAGATTTTTTATTTTAGATATCCGAACACCGGGAGCGGGAATAATTTCGTAGAGGGTAACGGTTGGACCAACAGTTGCTTTGATTTTAGCGATGTCAATTTTGTAATTCTGGAGGGTCTCAACTATCTTGTTTTTATTGCCCTCTAATTCTTCTTTGCTAACCGAGTTGATATTTACGCCATATTCCTTCAATAAATCAATTGGGGGCAGCAAGTACCCATCAAGATCTTTAGTTGGATCATAAACACCAAATTCAGCCACTAATTGATCAGCAATTGAACCGGCTTCATCCTCTTTCTCGGGACTTTTAATTGGCGCAGATATAATTTGTTCCTCTCCTACTGGTCGCTCAATTTCAAAGTCATCATCTTCATTAGCTGCTTCTGACTTAAAATCAACTAATTCCGATTCGTTGTCGTGCTCGTCAAAATGGATGGCTTTAGAAACTTTTTCTTTTTCTATTTCATTGTCTTTAATTGAATTAACGACATGTAAATCACCCGGGTTGTAATGATTATCCTGTTCGTCAACAATTGCTTGTGATTCATCACTGTTAGGCACATTGGTTTTTTTAAGAATAGCAAACGAGAATAATTTGGCATAGTCAGGATTAAAAAGCAATGTTGTAATAATATATAATAGCGCTAGAATTAAAGCGATGTCGCCTATGTTTCCAATTGTTGAAATCAGCCATTGGTTGGAATAGAAACCAAATGTGCCGCCGAGAAAATTGACATAATAAGAAAAATAACCCAGCAGTAATGAACCCCAAACCATGAATGAAAGCGTAATTGAAAGCGTTTTTTTGATTGGTAATAAATAAACATTAAAGAGTATTTTGAAACCGAGTAAAAACAACAATAAACAAATGCCGATAGAGGTGATTCCAAAAGTCCCAAAAATGAGGTAATGCGCCATCCAAGCACCTAATTTTCCTAGCCAGTTTTTTGGTGCTGGTATATTGCTATTGAAGATATAGTCAAAAAAATTCGAACTTAGGATTGAATCTTGATCTACTTGCCACGTAAAGAAGTAGGAAACGTAGGCAACGCACAAAAACAATGAAAATAGTATTAATCCTACTCCAAATACAGTCCGAATGCTTTTGGCGTTAATAACAGCTTCTTTTTTTTCATTTCCTACAACTTTTTTTTTCGCTGTATCCCTTGACTTTCCTTTAGGGGTTTCACCTTCAGGATTTTCCTTTTCTTTCGGAATATATTGGTTATCTCCCATATTTTTAACTATTTTACGAAGATAGTAAATGAAGCTACTCGGATATTAGTGGGAAAAGTTATCTATAAACAATCTTTTGTTAGTTAATGTCGATGTCAAATCACCTAAACTTAGGGATTGGAAACCGCTTCCACGAATTCTTCCAAGCTTACTTTTTTAAAGTCATCAGGAATCATAAATAGCGAAAGAGGGGGTTCGTTGAAACTAATATCTTCAATTATGTATTTAAATAGTCCTTTATCTGTGGCAACGAAGTATTCTAGCACTAAACCGGGTAAATTTTGGTAAGCAGCTCCATATTTCGCATTTATTTTGGGCGTGTAGTAAAATATAAATTTTTTATCCACACCTTTCAGACTCACTTCAAGACGCTTTGCCCGAATTCCAGCGATTCTTTTTGATCCAAACTTCTTTTTATACGAGTAGCTTAGGGTATCGGCTGTACTATTCGCCTTATTTTTAATGGCAAATTTCCCTTTAGTTGTAGTAACCAATACATAAGAGCGTTCTAAACGAAGGTGTTTAATCATTTCTTGTTTGCCCAAAATAGACGAAAAATTAATAACCTTTAATAAACTATCTTTTGCATAAATCAGCATCTTTGAAGGTGTTGAATCTGCAGGGCTTAATTTTTCAATGTTGTAAAGTAATTCTCCGCTAAACGCTGCTTTATTTTTCTGAGAAAAACAGCTCAATGAAAGTATTGAGAATAGAATGATTGCTAGTTTTTGCATCCTCAAAGTTAATTATTCTGAGAATAATACGATTTTAAATCTTTTCGTATTTATATTGCTTGATATAGAATGCCCCACTTTCGTGAGGCAAATGTGGAGAAGATGGGATTCGAACCCACGACCTCTTGACTGCCAGTCAAGCACTCTAGCCAACTGAGCTACATCCCCATGTCAATTATCACACACTAGCCTCCGCCTAGGCGGATGAGCTACAACCCCAACTTTATTTTTGAAATGAAATACAAATGTAGTTAAAAGTAGTTGATACTAGGGACCAATTTCTGTTTTTTTTCCTGTAAAATCCGTAACTTTACAGCGCTATGAAAAGCAATACTTTATGTCTTTAGAAATTCAATTTATATTTAATCCATCAGAAATAGGTGCAGGTACAAGAGGCGCTTCGCTCGGTCCTGCAGCGATTGTTTCTGTTGCAAGGGACCAAAACAGTTCTTTTTTTCATAAATACGTTCCGCTTATTCTAAGCGATTTTAATTTTTACTTAGATAGTCCGTCTCCTTTTCGAAAGGCAAAGCGAATCGATGGGATGTTAAAGGTTTTTAAGGCCGTTGAGGAAGAAATTTTTCGCCAGCACAGTAACAATCAGTTTCCATTTATTATTTCGGGTGACCATGCCTCGGCAGGTGGAACAATTAGTGGGATAAAGAAGCTATTTCCTGAGAAAAAACTTGGGGTATTGTGGATTGATGCGCATGCTGATTTACACACGCCATTTACCACTCCATCAGGGAATATTCATGGTATGCCATTGGCCACGGTTCTTGGGGTCGACAATATCGAATGTAAAAAAAATGAGGTTGATTCTGAAACGGAATCCTATTGGAATCAATTAAAGAGTAATTCTATCCATGCTGAAGACTTGATTTTTATTGGTGTCCGCGATACTGAACCCGAAGAGGACGCCTTGATTCAAAAATTGGGAATAAAAAATTATACTGTTCAAGAAATGCGATCCATGGGAATAGACAATTTGGTACTTGCGCTAAAGTTAAAATTTTCAACATATGATGCCTTCTACATTTCTTTTGATGTTGACGCAATGGATCCATCTGAAACGTCTCTTGGCACGGGAACACCCGTGCCAAATGGCTTGTCTATTTTAGAATCGAATCATATTTTGACTGAAATGATAAAACTGCCGAATGTTGTTGCGTTTGAAATGGTGGAGGTAAATCCCTGTTTAGATGATAAAAAAAATAAAATGGCTGAAGTCGCTTTTGATCTTATCAAAAATGTGGTATCTGTAATGGAAAATAAAATTTAATGGAAAGTAAAATCAAAGAAATTATTCTTGATAATTCCTTGCATTTATTTAATGTAGTCATTTCCGAAAACGAACTACAGTTTCAAACCACGAGAAAAGAGGTGCAAGGCGATACAACTTTGCTCGTTTTTCCTTTTGCTAAATTAATGCAAACATCTCCTCAACTTGCAGGGGAAAAGATCGGGGAATTCATTGCTTCAAGGTGCAGTGAAGTAGCTTGTTTTGAGGTTATTAATGGTTTTTTAAACATTACTTTTTCAAATTCATATTGGTTTACTAAACTCCAAGAAATAAATGAAGATAAGGCATTTGGGAGGGTAAAGCCCAACAGTAAATCCACGGTTATGGTGGAATATTCTTCGCCAAACACTAATAAACCACTTCATTTAGGTCATCTTCGAAATATATTTTTGGGGTATTCTTTAGCTGAAATCTTAAAAGCCGCTGGGCATGAAGTGATTAAAACACAAGTGATTAATGATCGTGGTATACATATTTGTAAAAGTATGTTGGCTTGGGAGAAATTCTCACCTTTAAATTCAAAAGGCGAGCGTGAAACCCCTGCTAATACCGGATTAAAAGGCGATAAGTTAGTTGGGAAATATTACGTTGAGTTTGATAAACGATTTAATGCAGAAGCCAATGAAATTATTTACCAATGGGAAAATGGCGTATTTGATGGTTTTTCAAATGTGGTAGTGGATGCTTATAAGAAATTTCAAGAAGCCCTAATCGGAAAAGAGGAGAAGGCGCAGCAAGCCATTCATGATAAAATTAAGGATTTAGCGAAAAACGAAACGACCTTATTGCGTGAAGCAAAAGATATGTTGGTTAAATGGGAGGCCCGTGATCCTCAAACCTATTTGCTTTGGACCACTATGAATAATTGGGTTTATGCCGGTTTTGAGCTTACTTACCAAAAAATGGGGGTTGATTTTGATAAATTGTACTACGAATCAGAAACGTATTTATTAGGAAAAGATGTTATCGTGGAGGGCTTGCGCTCAGGCGTGTTTTTTAAAAAAGACGATGGTTCCGTTTGGATTGATCTTACCGCGGAAGGCTTAGATGAAAAGATCGTGTTGCGGTCTGATGGAACAGCGGTTTATATTACCCAAGATATTGGCACCGCTATTGATCGTTTTTCTGATTACCCTTCACTCGAAGGCATGGTGTATACGGTTGGTAACGAACAAGATTATCACTTCAAAGTGTTATTTCTAATTCTACAAAAACTCGGTTACTCATGGGCGAAAAATTGCTTTCACCTTTCTTATGGTATGGTAGATTTACCGAGTGGTAAAATGAAGTCTCGCGAAGGAACTGTGGTAGATGCGGATGATTTGATTGATGAGGTTATTGAAAAAGCGACTGAATTAACCAAAGAAAGAGGGCACCTTGAAGGGATGACAAGTGAATTACGCGATAACTTATTTAATCAAATTGGTTTGGGTGGTTTAAAATACTATTTACTAAAGGTTGATCCTAAAAAACGTATGTTATTTAATCCTGAAGAATCGGTTGATCTAAATGGTAATACAGGTCCTTTTATTCAATATGCACATGCAAGGATATGTTCATTGTTGAAAAAGGGGCAGACAGAAAATGAATGGCTACTACTTCCTTTTGAATTTCAAAAAGAAGATACGGAGTTGGTTAAATGGCTTTCTGTGTACCCTTCGATTATCCAGGAGGCAGCCACAAGTTATTCACCTGCAATTTTGGCAAACTATCTTTTTGAACTAGCAAAAAAGTTTGGTCATTTTTATCAAACTTCGCCTATTTTAATTGAAACAAACAAAGAGATTAAAGCTGGACGACTAATTTTGTGTGCGAATATTGCAAAAGTAATTAGTAGTGGGCTTTTTTTATTGGGAATTGAAGCCCCTGAAAAAATGTAATCTTTTCTTAATAGAATTTTGTGCTATTTGTTGTATTTTTGAGAATTAGAATTTTACTATGAAACTTACAATTATTCTCTCTTTATTATTCGTTGCATTACAAGTTACTTCCCCCTGTTCTGCCCAACAAGTTTTTTATGGCAATGAAGCCTCTCAAAAGTATCCATATGCAACTGTATTAAGGTTGAAAGGAGAAAATAGGGTGCCAGATTATATTCAATTTAGTGCTGAATTATCAATAAATGAGGGGCAAATAGTTAGTTTTTTAAGCAAACTATTTAATTTATCTGCAGATTATAGCTTCGAATTAGTAAAAGCTGAATTCGATAATCAAGAACAAAAACACCTCACCTTTCAGCAATATTATAAAGGAAGTCCAGTAGAGTTTGGGATCTATAAAGCACATTTTATTGCCGGTAAATTATCCTCAATTAACGGGGCGTTTTACACGAATATTGATCAGAGTGCTAGTCCTTCAATTGAAGCATCTGTTGCGGTTCAATCAGCTCTTAATGCTGTTAATGCCTCAACTTATAAATGGGACGTCCCAATGGAGGAAGCTTTGTTGAAATATGAAACTCAGAATGCTGACGCAAGTTATTTCCCGAAACCGGCCTTAGTTTGGGTGGCAACTCAAGGAGATTATAATCGGGCTGAATTTCAATTGGCGTATAAGATGGATGTCTATGCGAGTCAACCGCTTAGTCGTCAAAATATTTATGTTGATGCGCATACTGGGTTGGTTGTTTATTCAACCGATCAAATTCACACAGCGGATAGCTTAGGGAATGCGGTAACTGTATATTCGGGAAATCGTGCCATGATGGCGGATTATTTCAACAATCAATTTAGACTTCGAGAAACTGGAAGGGGAAATGGCATTCAAACCTATGATCTTAATAACACATCAAATTATGGTGCTGCTGTTGATTTTATCGATACAGATAATAATTGGAACAACGTAAACGCATCGTTGGATCAATATGCTACTGATGCCCATTGGGGCGCAGAAATGACCTATGATTATTTTGATCAAGTGCATAATCGAAACAGTATCGATGGAAATGGATTTATGTTGAAGAGTTATGTGCATTACAATACCAACTACAATAACGCATTTTGGGATGGCCAACGAATGACCTATGGAGATGGAAATGGTACTACCTTCACGCCGCTAACTGATTTAGACATCACAGGGCATGAAATTACCCACGGACTTACCTTTAATTCGGCAGGTTTAGTGTATGCGAACGAATCGGGGGCCTTAAATGAGTCCTTCTCAGATATTTTCGGTATTTCAGTCTCCGCTTTTGCGAATAATAATTCTCTTAATTGGATTATGGGCGAAGATGCTACTCCAAACGGAAATGGCATTCGAAGCATGAGTAATCCGAATGCATTTCAAGATCCTGACACCTACACAGGAACGCATTATTACACTGGTACACAGGACAATGGAGGAGTGCATACCAATTCTGGCGTACAAAATCATTGGTATTATCGTTTGACAGTTGGGGGAAATGGCACCAATGATTTGGGGAATGTGTTTAACGTATCGGGTTTAGGTATAACCAATGCATCTAGAATAGCATTTAGAAATTTGACTATTTATTTAACGCCTAATGTTGACCACCAAGATGCCCGGTTTTATGCCATTCAGTCTGCTATTGATTTATTTGGTGCTTGCAGCCCTGAAGTTATTTCTACTACCAATGCCTGGCATGCAGTGGGGGTTGGCGCTGTCTTTTCCTATACTGTTACCGCTGGATTTTCAACTTCTTTCCAAACATTTTGTCAATCTCCCGCACTAGTTGATTTTACTAATTTAAGTAGTAATGGAGGAACATTTCTGTGGAATTTCGGTGATGGTAGTACTTCTAACGCACTCAATCCCTCTCACACGTATACAAATCCAGGTTCATACACAGTGAGTCTTACGGCATCTGGCGGTGCATGTGGAACAGATACTGAAACACTTATTAATTATATTGTAGTCGATCCAAATTTGCCATGTGCCATTACGATGAGCCCGAATGGCGCTAATCAGACTCAAAACACCTGCACAGGTTCTCTTTTTGATCCAGGAGGCCTAGCCAATAATTACCAAGATAACATCACGAGTACGATAACTATTGCACCAATTGGCGCATCAACCGTTACCCTGAATTTTAGTGCTTTTGATTTGGAATTGAATTATGACTACTTATACATCTACAATGGAAATTCTGTTAATAGTCCGTTAATTGGACAATATACAGGAACGACTTTACCAAATGGTGGAACCATCACGAGTTTATATGGCGCAGTGACTTTAAAGTTTTTTAGTGATACCTATCTTAATAATCCAGGTTTTGTGATGACTTGGTCTTGTAATTTACCAAGTACACCTCCTCTTGTTGATTTTTATTCAACCACGCAAAACACGTGTGACGGCGTTATCAATTTTATTGATATTTCTACCAACGGCCCTATTGCTTGGCAATGGGAATTTGGTGATGGATCTACATCCAATCTTCAATCTCCAACACATGTTTACACGCAAAATGGAATTTATACTGTTCAATTAATTGCTAGTAATGCACAAGGACAAGACACCTTAATTAAACCTGCTTATATCAATGTCTCTAGGCCACTTAGCCCCATCGTAAGCGATTTGGCAATATGTGAATCAGATTCAATAACTATTACGGCAAGTGCATTCGGAAATGTAATTGGGTATTCGAATGAATTTTCTGCTACACCGCTATGGTTTGGCAACACGTATTCAACCTATTTGGCCGTAACAGATACTTTTTGGGTGGAAAACAATGAGCCTCAACCATTGTCATATGTTGGACCTCTAACAAATGCTATCGGAACAAGTGCCAATCATAATAATGCTTCTGTTCAGTATTTAACATTTAATGTACAACAACCATTAACGATTATCTCAGCTTGGGTAAGTGCAACAGGTGCAGGTGATCGAACCATTACATTATGGGATGTGTCAGGGAATCAATTAGACACACGATTTGTTAATATTCCAGCAGGTGCTTCAAGGGTGGCGTTAAATTTCCATGTTAACCCAGGAAACGGTTACCGAATGGGAGGTTCTCAAATGAATTTAGTTAGAAATAATGGCGGAGTCGTTTACCCATATAGTATACCTGGATTGCTTCAAATTACAGGGTCTTCGGCTGGAGCAACTTATTACTATTATTTTTATGATTGGGAAATTCAAAAAGATGCCTGTATAAGTCCACGTGTTCCGGTAATTGCTGCGATGGATTCTGTTGATGCTGTTTTTACGGGCAACACAGTTGGTATGACGTATTCAACCATTAGCAATACTTCTTTTAATGCTACTAATTATGCTTGGGATTTTGGTAACGTTACTTTTTCAAATCTAGCTACACCTTCCAATCTATATACAAGTCCTGGAACCTATAATGTAATGATGGTGGCATCGAATGCCAATTGTTCAGACACTGCTTATTTCACCTCTTTTGCTGATGATGCAGGATTGGATGATGTGACAGGAGGTCTTTTTCAACTAAACGTTTCCCCCAATCCGTTTAACAATTATTGCCTTTTGGAATTGGAAACTAAAGTAAGTACTGAGAATGTTGAAATGGAAATTATGGATTTATTTGGAAGAGTTGTCTACCGAAAAACCATTGCGTATTTAAGTGCGGGAAAACAAACTTTGGAGTTACCATTGTCTCATTTATCGATGGGTCAATACTTACTGAAGGTGAAAATGCAAGGTTTAAATAGTAATCAATTAATTAAAATT
Organism: Chryseobacterium gleum; assembly: GCA_945888625.1. GTDB lineage: Bacteria > Bacteroidota > Bacteroidia > Flavobacteriales_D > Crocinitomicaceae > UBA952. Next base: position 14,329 of record CAMDAH010000010.1, on the reverse strand, counting down.
CAAAAGTTATAGTAAAAAAATAAGTGTCAAATTTTTCAATTTGTTAATTGTTATTTCCTAACGCTTTATTTTTTTTGTTTTTTGAATAAAATTCATTCCTGCTTCAATACCATTGCGATAGTCCCTTACTATATTTTCAATTGAATTGGTATAAAGTTGGGTTTTAAGCGCTTTATCAGGTATGATTTGTTCAATTCTCCCTTCCTTTTGTAATGAATTGGCATAGTCAACAGATTCTTTTATGTTTTCCTGATAATTATTCACGCTCTTTTTTATGTTATTATTTGCTTTTATCATTTTGGACACAAAAAATTCAGGTTTAACAGCACTAATTTTAAATTTTGCATCTGTCGTTCTAATTAATAGTACTTCGCTAGGGTTTTGTTGCATTACCCATTTTATAGGAATTGGGTCGCTAATTCCGCCGTCTGAATATAGTTCTTGCCCCACTAAATGAGAACCTTTCGTTAGCAGTGGGACTGTACATGTTGCAATGCTCATATCTATCCAATTTTCGGAATTGGGTTGCAAATAATGCGCTTTTCCCGTATTCGCATGGGTTAGGACAATAAAAAAGGATTTAACGGACAAGGAATTAACTGCTAATTCTTTATTTAGCGGAAAATTTTGTTCTGCAATTTCGTGGAAAAAATTTAGGTTAAGTAGGCCTTCAGAAAATACTTTTGAAAAACTAACGAATCTTGGGTCTTTGCAATAGTCTTTAATAGTATTATAATAGTCACCAAATTGTCGACTTAAAAAATATGAACCTGCCAATGCGCCGCCAGATACACCAACAATAACGTCAAAATCAAATTGGTCGTATACCATAAAAGCATCAAGGACACCCGCAGTAAAACTTGTTTTAAACCCTCCGCCTTCTAGAATGATTACTTTTTTTCCGAAAAACATAGGCTTATCGTTATTAATTATAAAATTTATTAATCCCTAAGTTAGGCAATAATTTTAAATTCGTACTTCCTCTAATCGTTACGTTTCTTGCACGTCTGCTTTGTCAACTTCAGCTGGTTTTTAGTTATTACAAGCAGTTAATGAATAAATCACAAAAAGTGAAAGTGATAATTTAAAGAGTTGAATTTTATAAAATAGTTATTTTTGGCTAAAATGGTATTTTTTATTAATTGAAAATCACCTCATCACTTAATTTACGTACCATTTTAAAGAGTTCCTCTTTGAATTTTTGTGGATCATACGACCCTTTTTCAATTAATCGAAGTTTATGTTCCCATTGTCCCGTCAGTTCTGGACTTTTTAATAAATCACTTTTAATAACATCAATTAAAGACATCCCTGTATCTGTTGCGACAAGATTTTTTTTCTTCTTTTCAATGTATTTTCGTTTGAAAAGAGTTTCGATAATATTAGCACGGGTAGAAGGTCTGCCAATACCGTTTTCTTTCATTAATTCTCTCATTTCCTCGTTTTCTACCAATTTACCTGCGGTCTCCATGGCACGAAGTAAGGTTGCTTCAGTGTAGTATTTGGGAGGGCTAGTTTTTCCTTTATGAATAACTGGTTCATGCGGTCCACTTTCGCCTTTTTCAAAAACAGGAAGGATCTTTTCTTCGGCTTCTTTGGGATCTTTTTTCAACTCTTTGTCCTCCGCTTCGTCCACTTTTTCTTCTTTCAAATCATCGTATACTTCTCGCCAACCCTTTGAAATAATTTGCTTTCCAGTGGCTTTAAAGACCAAAGCATCTACTTTTCCCAATACCGTTGTATTCGATACTTTACACTCAGGATAAAAAACAGCAATAAATCGCCGACAGATTAAGTCATAAATTTTTTGCTCGTCTTGAGAAATTCCTGATGGAACAATTCCCGTAGGAATAATGGCATGGTGGTCAGTAATTTTTTTATCGTCGAAAATCGTTTTAGATTTTGGAATGGATTTCTGAAGTAAAACATCCGTAAATCGCTTGTATTCTTTCAAATTCCCTAGAATACCCTTAATTTTTGGATGTAAATCTTCCGAGAGGTAAGTAGTATCAACCCTTGGGTAAGTCACTAATTTTTTCTCGTATAAACTTTGAATAAGGTTAAGCGTTTGTTCAGCACCAAAACCAAATCGTTTGTTCCCATCCACTTGGAGAGAGGTCAAATCATACAAGCGTGGATTTCCTTCTTTGGCCTCTTTCTGTTCGAAAGAAGTAACTTCAAAGGGTTTGTTTAGGAGATATTCCAATCCTTTTTGGGCTTTTTCTACGGATTTTAGGCGATCAATTTGACATAAAAATTCCGTGTCGCGATAGGTGGTTTTTAGTTCCCAATAGTCGGCTGAATGAAAGGCATTAATTTCTTTCTGCCGGTTAACAATCATTGCCAAAGTAGGTGTTTGAACACGACCAACAGACAATACCAATTTATTTTTTCCGTATTTTTTAGTGTATAATCTGGTCCCGTTTATTCCGAGCATCCAATCACCCACAGCGCGCGAATTTCCTGCAGCGAATAAATTATCAAAATCTTTTGAGTCTTTGAGTTTACTGAATCCAGTTTTAATGGCCTCCTCGGTTAAGGAAGAAATCCATAATCTTTTAATGGGTACCTTGCATTGCGCTTTGAGTAATACCCAACGCTGGATTAGCTCGCCTTCTTGTCCAGCATCCCCACAATTTATAATTTCTGTCGCTTTTGAAACGAGTTGTTTTATAGTTTGAAATTGTTTTTCGACCCCCTTATCGCCTTTTATTTTAATGCCAAATTGTAAGGGAATTATGGGCAAGTCCTCCAGCTTCCAGGTTTTCCAATTGGGATTGTAATCTTCGGGGTCTTTTAAGGAACAGAGGTGGCCAAAGGTCCAAGTAACGCAATACCCATTTCCTTCATAAAAACCATCGTGACGAGTTTTGGCGCCTAATATTTCAGCTAAATCTTTAGCGACACTGGGTTTTTCGGCGATGCAAAGTTTCATAACCAATAATAACTGCAGTAAAGAAAATGTTGAGTTAAAAACACTTGATTAATCAAAGAAATAAGCATCAGTTCTTACTGTTTGCCTTATCAAATTCGGCTAATCCTTTTTCTAACCATACTTTGAAATCTTTCGTATTTCCGTGGTGTTCGTAATCAGCAGAACCGATTTCTAAGTCTTCGCCTTTTGGTCCTAACAAGCGATAGTAGGGCTGTGTATTACTCTTATATCGGGTAGTTTGCAAATAACTCCATTTGTGGCCAACTTGCGTAATTTTCATTTTTTTACCCGGCGCATATTCCAATTCTTTATGTTCAGAAGCTGGAAGCGCTGTTTTTTCATCAACATATAATGAAACAATAACCATCTTATCACGCAGTATTTCAAGTACTCCTGCTTCACCCCAAACTTTTTCTTCCATTTTTCTGCAGTTCACACATGCGTGCCCCGTAAAATCTAGAAATAGAGGTTTATTTACTTTTCTAGCATATGCTTCCGCTTTGTCTAATTCATGGAACACCATTATGTTTTGAGGACCTAAGTGCATGTCTTCATTTATTTGACCATCAATCGAAATTTTAGTACCACCAATGCCGCCGGGCGATTCGCTGTAGGAAAGTGGTGGAGGAAATCCACTGATTAATTTTAATTGTGCTCCCCACATGCCGGGAAGTAAGTAAATTACAAAGATGAGGGTTACCATACCGAGCATTGTTCTACCAACAGAAAGTTTTTCGATTGGACTATCGTGTGGTAGGCGGATAAAGCCTAAGAGGTAGATGGCAAGCACGGTGAATATACCAATCCAAATGGCTAAAAATAATTCACGCTCTAGCAAATGACCTTGCACCACTAAATCGGCATTTGAGAGAAACTTGAAAGCTAGAGCGAGTTCTAAAAATCCTAAAAATACTTTAACTGTATTTAACCAACCACCAGATTTAGGTAGTGAATTCATCCAGCCAGGAAAAGCCGCAAAGAGTGTAAAAGGTAGGGCCAATGCCAAGGAAAATCCAAACATTCCTACAAATGGCGCTATGCCGCCAATCGTTGCCGATTCTACTAATAAAGTGCCTACAATTGGCCCTGTGCATGAAAATGAAACTAAAGCAAGGGCTAGTGCCATAAAAAATATTCCAATTAATCCACCTTTATCGGAAGCTTTATCCGCTTTGTTTTGCCAAGAACTTGGTAACATAATTTCAAACGCCCCCATGAACGAAACAGCAAAAATCACGAGTAAAATAAAGAAAATGATATTAAACCAAACGTTAGTAGATAGCGCATTCAACGCAGACGGACCAAAAATCGTGGTGACAATAGTTCCAAGTACCACATAAATCACTATAATGGATAAGCCATAAATGATAGCATTTCGAATGCCAGCTGCCTTTGACTTGCTGCTTTTTGTGAAGAAACTTACAGTCATTGGAATCATTGGAAACACACATGGTGTTAGCAAAGCTGCAAATCCACTTAAAAACGAAATAAGAAAGATAAGCAACAACGATTTTTTGCCTGATTCAGTCGGTTTCTTTTTTACACTATTTATTTTGGCTGTGCTGCTTTTTTCGATTTTTTGATTTGTAATATCGCTTTTTTCAGGTTCTGACTTAGTACTGTCTTTGGGAACTGCAAGAACTGTACCTTTAACATTCAGGGAAAATGGATATTCGTGAGGCATTAGACATTTCCCTGCTTCATCACAAACTTGGAAAGAAAATAAACCGGAAATTTTAAAATCAGTCCCAGAAGTAACTAGTAATTTTCTTTTCATAGTGAGCGAACCTTTGTGATGACTCTGCATGTCACCTAGATCTTCGTCGATGTATTGAATAGGCTTTGGTTCACTAATTTCTTTTACCATGCAATTCACATTCGTGTTAATCTTTATATCGGTAGGAATTGCAAAAGAGCCTTGAGGTAATTTGAACGAATTAATATGCCAGCCAGGAACAATCTTAATCTTTGCTACAACAAATGCTTCATTCTCTTTTTGCTCAAGCGAAAATTTGACATTAACGACATCTTCGTGATTTATTAATTGTGCAAATATCGGTTGTTGTAAAAAGAAGAGCAGAAAAATGCTAAGAAATTTATACATGAAACAGTTATTTATTTTACAAGAATACTAAAAGGAACATCAATAGGAGGGAGGCATCTTGTGTCATCACAAACCATGAAATTAATTGTCCCCGAAATTTGCATTGGCTTTTTAGTTTTTAGTTTTTGGGTGGAAAAGTAACTTTCTTCGAAATGGTACACCTTGGAATCAAAATTCACATCAAATACTTCATGAGGTTCAAGTTGTTCCGAAAAATGACCAATTAACTTAAGGCCTTTCTGCTTCGCAATGTTTAACGAGACTGGAATAGGTCCCGCATTGAGTGGTGTTTTTTGAGAATAAAGGTGCCATCCTTTATCAATAGTTCCTTTTATTATTATTTTCTCACTGGATTTATCATATGAAAAGTCCCATAAAACATGATTTTGAGAATAAATTTTTACGCTACCAATAAGGCAAAATATAACGAACAATAAAAATAACTTAGACATGAATCAAAATTAAAGTAAAATTTCGATTATTCGATTAATCGGAATCCAAATACCCCCTTTAAGACAAATGAATTTTGGTCCTGCAGCCCAAATGGTTGTGTCAACGCGCTTTTTACCCTCGTCATCCTCAAATATGATTGAAACTTTAGTATGGTGTGCATTGCCCAAAATGGTAGCATCCTGAATCTTTTTCAATAGGTCGTTTTGCTGAACAATTTTAGGTTGTGTGTTAAATTTACAATTAACAACGCTTTCTTTTTCTATCTGTAAAATTTCCTGAAACATAATGGTTAAGATTTAGTAGAAATTTAGTAGTAAAATTTTACAAATCAAAAAATTGTTGATAACTAATTTTACTGGTTTAATAAAACCACTAACTACCAACTAAGCCTCGGGTCTGCACTGTCATGTTGATTTCCAAACATGTCGTTGTCGAAATGGTATTTCCCTGAAATAGCAATCATGGCTGCATTGTCGGTACAATATTCAGTCGCTGGAATGAAAATTTTTATCGCCGATTTAGCTCCCCATTCTAGTAGTTGGTTACGCAGGTAACTATTGGCTGCAACTCCTCCAGCAATTGCAACTTGTTTGAAATTATGATCTACACATGCTTTTTTAACTTTTTGGATTAAAATGCTTACCAGTGTGTGTTGTATGGAGGCACACAAATCTGCACGATTATCTTCAATAAAAGTGGGATTATTATTTGTTTGGTCTCGCAGAAAATAGAGAATGGAGGTTTTAACTCCACTGAAACTAAAATTTAATCCTGCTATTTGAGGTTTTGCAAAGGTAAATTTTAATGGGTTACCACTTTGTGCCTGTTGATCAATAAGTGGTCCGCCCGGATAGGGTAGGCCGATCATTTTTGCTGCTTTATCAAAGGCTTCGCCCACCGCATCGTCTATTGTTTGACCTAAAACATGCATATTAAAAGGAGATTCAACGGCAACGAGTTGGGTATGGCCGCCCGAAACGGTCAAGCACAAGAAGGGAAAAATTGGGTTTTCTAATCCATCACGCTCTATTAAATGTGCCATTATGTGGGCTTTCATGTGATGAATAGGAATCAAAGGCTTGTTCAAGGACAGCGCAAGTGCTTTTGCGAATGAGGTGCCTACAACTAAAGACCCCATGAGCCCTGGTCCTTGAGTAAATGCAATCGCATCGATGGCTGCTAATTTAATTTGTGCTTGTTCGAGAGCTTGTTGAACCACTGGCACGATACTTTCTTGATGGCAACGGCTGGCTAATTCGGGAACAACGCCGCCGTATTTTGCATGTATTGATTGGTTGGCTAGAACATTCGATAAAATGCGATTACCCTGCGTAATGGCAGCAGCTGTGTCATCACATGAGGATTCAATACCCAAGATTATGGTGTTGTTCGTCTTCAAATGTTTAATTTTGATTAAAGATGGTAAAAATAATTAAAATAATAGGTCGTGTATTACTTGTTCCATTAGAATGGCTCTTGATTTTTGTTGTTATATTTTTGTTTGCCATTCGAACACCAAGTTTTCAAACTTACTTGGCTCGCCAAGCGACAGCCTTTTTATCAGATGAGTTAAAGTCAACAGTAGCTGTTGGGGGTGTTGACATTGTTTTTTTTAATAGGATTTATCTCGATAAAGTCGTGGTGCTTGATTTAGCTAAGGACACCTTGTTGGCGGTGGGTTCGATTGAGGCTAATTTCGATGAGTTTACTCTTTCAGGGAAAAAAATAAAATTGAAGAATGTGGTACTTAACGACGGACAGGTAAATGTTTCGAAATCGTTGAAAACCAAACAATTTAATTTTCAATTTATGGTAGATTATTTTGAAAGTGATCAACCTTCGTCCCCTTCAACTCCTTTTGATTTGGCTGTTCAAAAAGTTAGCATTAAAAATTTCGCTTTTCACTACCACGATTTAACAAAGCGACGTACGCCTCAAAATTTCAATGAAAACCACATGGACATCACGCGCCTAAATTTACTTTTAACCGAAATTAAGCGCAACAAACAAGGTTTGTTTTTAGCAATTAATAACTTAAACCTAAAAGAATCGTGTGGATTGGATGTTAAGAATATCTCGGGACAATTGGCTGTAAAAAGTAACTCCGTTGTACTCTCTTCGGTTGACATTAAATTAAATCAATCTCAATTGAAAGCTAGACAAATTGGAATTAGGTGGAACAACGCCGACGATTTAGATCAGTTCGTGGATAAAGTTTTGTGGAGAATTGATCTTCAGCCAAGTAGGATTTTGCTCAGGGATGTCGCCTATTTTGTTCCTGAAATGAATGGAATGATAGATACCATTGGTATTCAGGGGCTGGCGACCAATACACTTTCGCATTTATTTCTTAAAAGCATTAAGTTAGATTATGCTAAAAATACACATATTCATGCTGATTTAGAATTACCCAATTTCAACAACCTAGCAGATTATAATTTTAAGGAGAAAATTTATTCGGCCACTTTAGATATGAAGGAAATTGGCAACTTTACTTTGCCTAACCCAATGGGGAAATTGAGTTTGGGTGAAGAGATAGGTCACTTAGGTATTGTTCAACTGGCAAATGTTTCTATTCGGGGTGATCAAGGCGACTTTACTTTCGAAAAGACAATCCTTAAAACGAGTATTGGTGATGTAGCAATTCTCCAAGCTATTCGTTTTTCAAATTTGAATAAGGATTTAGTTATGGCTCCCAAACTAAAAGATAGTTCATGCATAGCAATGCGAAACTTCAATTTAGGAAAGTTGCTACAGATTAATGAAATTAAAAATATTGACGGTGAAATAGGATTTTCAGATTTTATCATAAAAGAGGATGATATCCAAATTTCAGGGATTAATGCAAAGTTTAATAAGTTACAAGCATTGGATTATTCGTATTCATCTATTTCTATTAGTGGTGCAAAACTTGAAAAAAATATTTTTGATGGAAAAGTGGCTGTAAATGATAAAAATCTAAGTTTTGATTATTCTGGAAAAATTGGCTTTGGAAAAATCCCATTCTATGACTTATCACTTAAAATAAATAAGGCAAAGCTAGACTTACTAGGTTTCACAGCGGTAGCAGAATCTGATTTATTGGGTAGTTTGAAAATAAATATTGTAGGTGATAATTTAAAAAATTTGCAAGGAGCTATTTCAGTTAATGATTTTTTATATCAAGAAAAAGAAAAGGATTTTTCCATTCCTAATGCAACACTTTCCATTCGTCGATCTTTATTGCAAGATGAAATTAAATTAAATAGTTCATTACTTGATTTGGACCTTGTTGGAAAACTAAATCCATTAACAGTTATTAATGATTTTACTTATGAGTTATCTAGAATTTTCCCTTCAATTGCGAGTAATTTATCGCTAAGTAAGGGTGGCATTGCCAATAATTTTACGTATAATATCACAACGAAAAACCTTGATAATGTATTAAACCTTTTTGTTCCGGGATTAAAAATTGCTGAAAACACAAAAATAAAAGGTGGCTTCAATGCTAATAATGGAACGTTTCTTTTATTGGTTGATTCGAAGGAAGTTATGTATGATAGCATTATTTTGAAAGGTATTGATATCAATCAAAACATGACATCCAATGGTTTCTTTGCAGATTATAAAATAGCTGAATTAATTTTGGCGGATTCTATTTCGCTCAATGATATTGATTTTCTATGCAATGGAACGCAAGGGCTTTTATCATCAAGTTTGAAATGGGATCCAAATGGAAAAAATTTTTCAGCGCTAGCTTGGAAAACTCAGATAAGGAATTCGAATGATTTTTTATTTACTGTTGAGCGTTCATTTTTTTCTATTAATGATATTAGGTGGGATATTTTTACCAATTCAACAATCACATTGGTAAATAGCGATGTAGATTTTAATAATCTATTGCTTCAAAGAAACAAACAAAAAATTAGGATTGACGGTAAATTTTCAAAAAACAAGGACGATAAATTACTGGTGAATTTACAACAAATAGATTTGGCCGATATTTCACAGCTAATTGGTTTAGAAGACGAACTTGTTGGTGATTTTAATAGCAATGCTACCATCTCAAATTCTTCAAGTGGATATCAATTTGTTGCAAAAGCCGAAATAAATGAATTCAAGGTAAATAATGCTGCAATTGGAAATCTTAAATTTTCTTCGGACTACGATGCTGAGAGTCAAAGTATACAATTAGAGGGTGACCTTGTTTATGAGGGGCTGCCAGCAATGGATTTTATCGGGGCTTATTTTTTAACGCGGGAAAGGGAGAATTTTGAAATGCAGTTAAATTTTAATAATACCGACTTAAGTTTTGTGAATGGTTTTATTGATCCAGAAATAGCGAAAGGTATCTCCGGAAAACTAGTGGGAAAACTTTCGGTAAAAGGCAGTGCAACTGAACCGGAATTATCAGGTGAATTGCAATTAGTTGACGCTGGTGCTAAGATTGAGTTACTCGGTGTTCGCTATACCTTAAATGGTAAAATAAAAATTTCAAAAGATGCTATTGAACTTAATAAAATTCCGATCAAAGATGAAGATGGAAATGTTGCGTCATTGGTTGGTCAAGTGTATCACACCAACTTTGGAAATTGGAAATACGATTTTTATACAAACTTTGATGGCAATAAATCGGCTAACTTACTTAGTTTCAATGTAGATAAGAAACCGACGAATCGTTTTTTAGTACTTAATACAGCATACAAGGAAGGAGATGTTTATTACGGAAAGGCTTATGGAAAAGGTTATGCCCACATTTCCGGTTACGGTAGTAAAATGGACGTAGATGTATTTGTTGAAACTAAAAGTGGATCGCAAATTAATTTTCCAATGTTTGGTGTTTCCGATATTGATGAAGAAGACCAACTAGTTCATTTTATTTCAAAAAACAAAGACGATGTGGTTGAGGTAAGAGAAAAAGTTGACTATACAGGGTTGAACTTAAAAATGAAATTCAGACTCACTCCTGAGGCAAAATTGAGAATTATATTCAACGAGCAATTAGGAGACGAAATTAATGCCTTCGGCTCTGGGGATATTGGTCTTAAGTTGGATGCTTTCAATAATATAAATATGGAAGGTACTTGCACGATACAAAAAGGTAGTAAGTACAATTTTGCTATGGGGCCCGTAAAGCAGGCATTCGATATTAAACAAGGATCTAAAATTACTTGGACTGGTGATGTTGAAAATGCAATTATCGATTTAATAACGGCTGTTAATATCAAAAAAGTAAGTCTACTTGATTTGCGTCCTGATTTGGGTGATAAAACACTCGAAAATCAAGAGGTTAATTGCCTACTAAAGTTAACGGGTAGTTTGGTGGAACCGGCTATAAATTTCGAAATCCAAGCGCCTAATGCAACCGAAACAGGCAGAGCGTTAGTGGCGGAGGTGAACGCCGACACGGATGAGTTGAATAGGCAGTTTTTTTCGTTGTTACTAGTGAAAAAGTTCCAAACTAGTAAAGGGGCCGTTTCTGCAAGTAGCACGGCTGCCTTAGATTTAGTGGAGTCGCAGATAAATGGTTTATTGGGGCAACTTTCAAAAGATTACAAGGTAAATGTTGATCTCGGTGAGACCAATGCTTTGGCTTCTGTACAAAAGAATTTTTTAAATGATCGCTTACTGATAACCGGTAGTTTTGGCGTAGAAAATTCATCTGCTGAAGGACAAACAACGAGTGGTTTTATCGGTGATGTGAGTGTGGAGTACTTGGTAAATAAAAAGGGAACACTGCGCGTTAACGCATTTAATAAATCAAATACCAATACGGTAGACGAAAGTTCTGGTCCTTTCACTCAAGGTGCTGGTCTCTCGTATCATGAGGAGTTTAATAATATGGAAGATTTTGAATTGTATCAATCTTTTATGGATGTCTTCCGACCAAAAGACAAAAAATATTTTAAAAATAAACGCAAGAAAAGACAGACACGGATCCCGTCTCTTATCCTAGATAACGGTAATATACCGGCTCTGAAAAAAGAGTGATTAGCAAAGGCATTTTTTTTGTATTTCGTAATATTAAAGTGTTTGCGAGCAAAAAGAAAAATCTTATCATTGATTTCAAAAGCAAAAACAAAGCGCATCGAAAAGTGTAATTAATTTGTAGTTAATCGTTAGTGTCTTATTAATCATAAATTTAAACATTATGCATCAGATTAAAATGGGGTTTTATAATTCCAAGAATTTCTTAAAATTAACATTCAGCATCATGTATGTTGGTTTATCGCTTATTTTTCTTAGTGCAATCTGCAAACAGTTAATTAATACGGCAGTATCTACTTATTTAACAATGGGATTGGCACACCATATTTATTTATCTATAGGTTTAACATTGATGAGTTTGTTCTACGTGTTAACAGCGCTAGGTGTTAATTTGGATTTAAGTACAAAAGCGAATTACATGTTTAAGTTTTTCTGTCTTTCAATGAGTTTATTACTTACTGGTTTGGTATTCAAATGGAATCTTTGGCCATTTGGAGATGCAATTTTGATTACTTCTTTCGCATCTTTATCTATCTATTATGTTATTAAAGCATTTACACAACAAGCCCAAAGTAAATTTGAGTCATTGTATATCAAAATATTTTTTCTTGGATTTGCGGTTAGTATAATGTCTTTTTTATTGCGAATACAAGGATATCCTGGTTGCGAAGAAATGATAGCAGTTAGTTATTTTGCAATGATGGTTGTAGTATTTCTTCAACTTCGTACCTTAGTAATTAATGGTACTTGGTTAGTAAATATTAATACACCGGTTGGTTTTTCAACAGTAATCTTATTTGTCTTATTATCTTTAATTCGTCTAGATTCATGTGTTTCAAATGCTTCATTTAAGGCAAAAATTGTTGATAATAATATTACAGATAAAGGATTTTCAAAGGGAGTAAATAATTCAATTCAATTTAATGCTGTTGCTGATGGCAAAGTAAAGTCTGCTAATAATAGCAAAAAGAAAAATCTTAACATTGATTTCAAACGTTAATTGATTTTTTCGTTCTTTTGTACCGAGGAGTTGTGAACTCGACTAAAGTGTCCCAACTTTCTTAGAATTTCGTTACAAAAGGTATCTAGATGAAAAAAGTGCTCATTGCAAACCGCGGAGAAATTGCCAGACGGGTAATTCAAACTTTGCGAAAAATGAATATTGCTAGCGTTGCTATTTACAGCGATGCTGATAAAAATGCACCCCACGTATTAGAAGCTGATGAGGCTGTCTATGTAGGCAAAAGTCCTTCGGCAGAAAGTTATTTGCAGCAAGATGTAATTTTAAATTACTGCAAGGAATTAGGTGTTGATGGGATTCATCCTGGCTACGGCTTTTTATCTGAGAATGCCGCGTTTGCTCGAAAAGTAAAAAATGTAGGAATAAAATTAATCGGTCCGACTCCAGAATCGATGGAATTAATGGGGGATAAATTAAGTGCTAAGCAAGCTGTAAAATCGTATAATGTTCCTTTGGTACCCGGCGTAGATGAAGCGATTTCTGATCTCGAAGCTGCAAAGAAGATCGCGGAGCAAATTGGGTACCCAATTTTAATTAAGGCTTCTGCTGGTGGCGGTGGAAAAGGGATGCGCTTAGTTGAAAATACGGCTGAATTCGAAAGTCAAATGAAATTAGCGCAAAGTGAAGCTAGATCATCTTTTGGTGATGATGCTGTTTTTATTGAAAAGTTTGTCGATAAGCCACGTCATATTGAAATTCAAGTTTTTGCGGATCAGTTCGGAAATGTTGTCTATCTATTCGAAAGAGAATGCTCTATTCAACGCCGACATCAAAAAGTTATTGAGGAAGCACCTAGTGTAGTGCTCACACCAGCACTTCGCAAAGAAATGGGTGAGGCCGCAGTCGCTGTTTGTAAAGCATGTAAGTATGAGGGCGCTGGAACAGTTGAGTTTTTGTTAGATGCCAATCTTGATTTTTATTTTTTGGAAATGAATACAAGATTGCAGGTTGAACACCCAGTTACGGAAGAAATTACGGGCTTGGATTTGGTTGAATGGCAAATTCGGGTGGCGCGTGGTGAAAAATTACCAAAGGAGCAGCATGAAATTGAATGCAATGGGCACGCAATTGAGGTAAGGGTATATGCCGAGGATACCATGAATGGTTTTATTCCGGATATTGGTACTTTGGAGCGCTACCGAATTCCAACAGGTCGTACTGTTCGCGTGGATGATGCTTTTGTTGAGGGAATGGAAATTCCGATTTATTACGATCCCATGATTGCAAAATTAGTCGTTTGGGGTAAAACAAGAAAAGACGCTATTGCACGATGTATAGAGGCCATCGACGATTATCAAATCTCAGGAGTAAAAACTACCTTGGATTTTGGAAAGTTTGTGCTCAAACATCCTGCTTTCATTTCTGGCGATTTCGATACCAATTTTGTAAAAACGTATTTTTCAGATCCGAGTGTTATGCATCAAGCAATGCAGGAGGAAAAAATAGCGCTTTCTCATGCAATCGATTCCATTTGGGAGGGCATAACTGCTTTTAAAAAGGATGAATTTGCTTCCAAGGAAATAGAGAGTTCATGGAAAATTAACTTAAATAATTGATTTTTCCTGCGTCTTCACAATCCTTTTTAAAGTACTTTTACCACAAAAATTAGCAAAATGAATTTACATGAATATCAAGGAAAGGCAATTCTAAAAAGTTACGGTGTTGCGGTTCAAGAAGGCGTTGTGGTTGATCGAGTTGAAGATGCACTTGCTGCAGCAAATGAGTTAACAGCACTGACAGGTACTACGTGGTTTGTTATCAAAGCCCAAATACATGCAGGCGGAAGGGGTAAAGGCACAGTGGCCGAAACAGGATCACATGGTGTAACACTCGCTAAAGGAATTGATCA
>CAMDAH010000009.1 GCA_945888625.1 Chryseobacterium gleum | reverse complement strand
TGGCTTAATATCCATCTCTTCCGGAACACCTGCTCAATTAATTACGGGTGGATTGAGCGGTACGACTAATTCGGCCCATGTCACTAACTTCCCTCCAAATGGCGCAACAGGAGGTGCAGCTGGAATCACGACAATAAATACCTCCTTCTACGATATTTTAGCAGCCAATGATACGATATGTGCTGGTGCATCTGTTACACTTACAGCCTCAACCATTGGAAATCCGCCTCCTGGTCCACTAACATGGTATACTTCTGCATTTGGAAATACAATCGTGGCAAGTGGTAATTCATTTACAACTCCCGTTATCAATGTAACAACCACCTATTATATTGGTATTTGTCCAGGTAGCTTTAGGAGACCTGTAACTGTCTTTGTCGGTGCCCCACCTGCTATTACCGGTTTGGCTTTGATAACGAATTCAACTTGTTTACTTCCTGGTTCGATTACAGGACTTAGCGCCTCAGGTGGCATACAACCATACGTTTATGCATGGAACGGAGTAGTGTCTCCAACTGCTTCCGTTAACAATTTAATTCCCGGCAGTTATACTTTAACCATTACGGATGCATTGGGTTGTTCGTCAACAAGTGGACCATACGTTATAGTTGGTTCAGCTGGTCCAATCATTAATACTGCAGCACTAAGTATTATTCCTCAATTGTGTAACGGAATAATGGGTGCTATCAGTGGTATAACAGCAGTTGGAACAGGATTGAGTTACAGTTGGGTTGGTTCAGCAACTGCAAGCCTCAACTTGAATAACCTGAATGCAGGAACCTATACGCTTACAGTTACAGATGGCAATGGATGCACCGCAAGTGCCGGTCCGTTTGTAGTCCCTTACGTTAACGGCCCAAGCATTGATACAACTAATCTTTCAATAAGCAATGAAAATTGTTTCCAAGCAAACGGTACCATAGCAGGTATTACTGCAATCGGTATTGGATTAAATTACACATGGAGTCCTATGGCCCCAAACACGCTCAATTTAGCGAACCTTTCAGCTGGTAATTATACCCTCAACGTTAGTGACACCAATGGTTGCACCTCACAATATGGACCTATCGTTATAAGCAATACAAGTCCACCCGTAATTTCATCAAATGCTATTATTCTAAACGAAAATTGCAATCAAAATGATGGTCAAATAACAGGTATTACCGTAGTTGGGGGTACACTTCCTTATGTAATTAGTTGGGACAATAGCTCACAAACTACGCTTGATATTACCAACTTAAGCGTAGGAAATTACACCATTTATGTTTCTGATTCCTTCGGATGCTTAGACAGTTTAGGTCCCTTGTTTGTGGGGACGAACTTAGGGCCTATAATTGATACAAGTTCCATTAATTTAACGATGGTACAATGCGATGGTACAGCAGGTGGAATAACAGGCATCAATGTTGCTGGAAATAACAATTCCTATCTTTGGTCAAATGGAGCAACAACACTAGCCCTTCCAAACTTAACAGGAGGTATTTATGTGCTGACAGTTACCGATCAAAATAGCTGTGTTAGTAGTATTTCCCTTACCATAACAGAAAACACCCCACCAATCATTGATACCACCTTAGTTAACATTGCTCAACCTAGCTGTTTTCAATTGGGCGCAATTAATGGGGTACAAGTAACCAACGGATCAGGAAACTATGCATACAGTTGGAGTGGTACAAGTCAAACAACGCTTAATTTAACCAATTTAACAGCAGGAAATTACACCTTGGTGGTTACTGATTTAATCAATGGGTGTTCTGATACCTTAGCCAATCTCATATTAAATGCCCCGAGTTACCCGAATGCTAATTTTACCTATTCGCCGAGTGATCCGGATTTGAATGAAGTGATTACTTTCACGAATACTTCAGCAAATTGGAACCTAGAAAGTTGGAGTATAGAAGGTCAAGTATTTAACAGTTCGCCGATACCATTTTCTTTCGCAATTGAAGGTAGTTATTCGATACAATTGGTGGTCACAAATAATCAAGGTTGCAGCGACACCATTACTCAACTCATTGTGGTTTACGACGAATTTGTTGTGCCTAACGTTTTTACACCCAATAACGATGGATTCAATGACTTTTTCACGATTAAGGGCTTAAAACCCAATTCCTCGATTGTGGTGCTTAATCGTTGGGGTAATATTGTATTCCAATCGGATAATTATCAAAATGATTGGTCAGGACTTGATTTAAATGGTGAACCGCTTGTCGATGCCGTTTACACCGTATTATTCTCTGAAACCCTCTCAACAAAATTTCATTGCTTTACCCATTTAATTAGATAATATTACTTACTCTTTAAAATAACTAAACTATGCTTTCAGCAGGACTCATTACAGGTGCATCGAGTGGAATCGGATTAGAATTGGCAAGAATCCATGCCTCAAAAGGAAATAATGTCGTACTTGTAGCGCGACGAAAAGAGTTACTTGAACAAATCCAAAAGGAGTTAATCGCTCAATATGCGGTGCAAGTAGTTATTTTTACAATCGATTTAACTCAACCCGATGCGCCAGAATTGGTGTATGCGTTCACAAAAAGTCAGGGATTATTTATCGACTATTTATTCAACAATGCAGGTTTTGGCGGATCAGATCAATTTAGTTCCCGTCCGATTGCTAAAGATAAGGAAATGATTCAACTTAATATCACCGCTTTAATTGCATTGACACACATTTACTTACCTGATATGATTGAACAAAATAGAGGTAAAATTTTAAACACATCCAGTACAGCTGGATTTTTACCTGGTCCGTACCATGCTACCTATTTTGCTTCGAAAGCGTTTGTTAATTCATTTTCACAAGCCATTTCGTATGAACTTAGGAATACAAAAATCAGTGTAACAGCGCTTTGCCCAGGCCCAGTTAAAACTGAATTTGCGAAAGTAGCAGGTCTAGAAGGAAACGAAATGTTTGAAAATGGGGCAAGCTCCTATTCCACTGCATTAAAAGGTTATAATGGAATGATGCGAGGAAAAAGAATGGTAATAAGTTCTTTTTGGCTAAACATAGCAACCCAACTAATTATGCCATTTACACCAACAATTATACTTCTCAGGGCGATAACAAAAGGACATTCCGTTTAAAATTATACCTTTGTCATTCATACAAAAACATGACTTGTCTACCTTTATTTCTGAATGATGTTTCTGGATCTGAAATTGTTGTTATAATGCTTGTAATTCTTATATTTTTTGGTTCGAAAAGTATCCCAGGAATTGCCAAAACAGTTGGAAAAGCTTTGTATCAGATTAGGAACGCTAGTTCAGAATTACAAAATGAAATTAAAAAATCAGGTGCAGAAATAACAAAAGACATCAACTTGAAAGATATTTTGACCGAAAAACAAGAAGAACTTTTAGCACCTATGGACCAAATCTATTCGGATATCGACAATACCATGCACTACGATGGGATAAAAGAAAGAACAAGTAATAATACACAAGATTTAAGTAAACAAAGTAATATAGCACCGTCAGAAGAAATAAAATCAAATGACAATAACCCCGTAAAAGATGAGTCAAGTAGCAATAATAATGGGTAGTTCCTCTGACTTTCCTACCATGAAAGCGGCAAAGGAAATATTGGACGAATTAGGAATAAGCGCGGATGTGGAAGTTGTTTCAGCACACAGAACCCCCGATAAAATGGTTGCATTTGCCAAAAGTGCTCGAAGCAAAGGGTATAAAGTAATTATTGCAGGCGCTGGAGGTGCGGCACACTTGCCTGGCATGGTTGCCTCGCTAACAACACTTCCAGTAATTGGAGTACCCATTAAATCAAGTAATTCAATTGATGGTTGGGATAGTATATTAAGTATTCTTCAAATGCCTAACGGTATCCCAGTGGCAACGGTGGCCTTGAATGCGAGCAAAAACGCAGGTATTTTAGCCGCCCGTATCCTTAGCATTTTAGATGGAGCAATTCAAGATTCCTTGGAAGTTTATGCCCAAAAGATGAAAGACGATGTCGAAAAAAGCAGTAAGGATTTAACTTAATTATACAACAGGTATTTCTTTCTTATTGCCCGGAACGCATCCAAGCCGGGCTGCCAAGTAGCACGAATGTCTTTTGCAGTCCAACCACGATCTAGTTGTTCTTTTAATGCAGCTGTTCCTGCTAATCGGTTAAAAAACGAATGCTGATTTATAAAACTAATAGAATCGCCTAATAAATCCCTTGCGTTCAATAGGTAGTTTAAATTTATCTCATAGCTTCGCTTCGACAAATAGGGTGCTAAATTATACCCGTTACAAATTTTGTTAATTTGGGTTGGATTACTTGCCTCCTGTCGAGCCACCGGATTAAAGGAAAATCCCAAAACAGGAAAATTTGGATGCCCATAAATTTCAAAAGGGTGGTCTGTTCCACGACCAACACTTACCGTAGTTGCCTCAAAAAGACACAAACTTGGGTATAAAGTAATAGCAAGTTCCGACTTTAAATTTGGTGAGGGAGCAATTGGTAAGACATACTTCGTTTTGTGCGTATAATTTTTGCAAGGAATAATCCAAAGATTACAACATTGCTTCTTATCTAACCAACCTTCGCCATTGATCATTAATGCGTATTCGCCAATTGTCATACCGTAAACTATAGGTACAGGATGCATACCAACAAAAGAGGAATATGTAGGTTCTAACAATGGTCCATCAACATAATGGGCATTGGGATTGGGACGATCGAGCACCACCATTTGTTTGTTGTTTTCGGCGCATGCCTCCATTACAAAATGCATAGTTGACAAAAACGTATAAAAACGAACACCAACATCTTGGATATCAAAAATAACGATGTCCACATCACTTAAATCACTCTCGCTGGGCTTCCTATGACTTCCATACAAAGACACCAACGGAATACCTGTACGCTCATCAATTGAACTATTTACCATTTCGCCTGCTCCAACGTTACCCCGAAAACCGTGTTCTGGTGAAAAAACTTTAATGACGTTTAATTTAAGGGCCAACAAAGTATCCAGTAAATGAACCCCTTTCACCATGGACGTTTGGTTGCAAACAATCGCAATATTTTTTCCTTTCAAAGAATCTACGAAAAGATGCAGACGATCAATACCTAGCGTTGGCTCCTTACTTTGAAATAGTAAACTTGACTTATTGAAATCAATGCGCTGTCTCGGATTTTCACTTATCACAATAGAACCCGAATTTGGCAGTGCCACACCCGCCTCTAAGTTGCACGCATAAAGTAAAATCAGTAAAATTGTTTCAAGGCATAATTGCTTTGCGTATTTTTGAATTCTAAAATAAACGACCTTGTCTTTTGAGTTTTTCATAGCTAAACGTATTCTTCAATCTAAAGCACAAGGTATAAAAGTTTCTAAACCAATTTTACACATTGCGGTAATAAGTATTTCACTATCCATTGTTGTTAACTTGATAACCTTGGCGATAGTGACAGGATTTCAAAACGAAATTCGAAAGAAAGTTACAGGATATGCTGCGCCAATTATTCTTACAAAAGCCGGAGGTGGAAGTATTATCGAATGTGCACCAATTCAAAGATCAACACAAATTAGCAATTATCTGGCTGGAGTCGAAGGAATCAAAAATACGAATGTGGTTGCCTACAAACCCGGACTTATTCAATCATCTAAATACATAGATACCCTTAAACTAACTAAGGGAAAAGACACTATTATTGAAAAACAAGAGGTCCTCGGTATTATAATGAAAGGAATTGAATCCAATTACAACTGGGATTTCATTTCACAACATTTAATCTCAGGTAAAATACCTGTACTCACAGAAAGTAAGCCCACCGATGAAATTTTATTGTCAAAAAAAGTAGCGCGTACACTCAATCTTGGACTTGATCAGTACGTTTCTCTCTTTTTTGTAAAACAAAAACCGATTATGCGCAAATTCAAAATTGTGGGCATCTTTGATACTGGGTTTGAAGATTACGATAAAAAAATTATTTTTTGTGATCTGCGACACATTCAAAAACTAAATGATTACGGGTTATCATCAAGTATTTCTATTGACGATACACTATTTCAGAATCGATTAGTTATTCGAGTTGACGTAGCTGGAAATCATGAAAATTTAAGTTTTGATTGGGGCCAAGGAATCGATAAGTTTCAAGGAAGAGCAATCCTTCCCAATTTTAAGGATACAACACTTCGCGTAATCTGTTATCAATTTGACAAACTAAATGGTATAAATATTCCGGTAGACACTTCAAGCGTACGCTTACAAAACACGAATGCTACCTCCCCTATTCAATTAACTGATGAAAAAGAAATTATAAAAACAGCGACGAATGAAGCAGGAACAAATTACTCGATATCGCTCGAAAGAGGTGAAATAAACGTAACAGTAAAAAATGGCATGGGAACCTGGGGAAATTACATTGCTGGTTATGAAATCCACCTACACAACTGGAACGATCACGATAAGGTAAAAAATACGCTAGCACAACATCTAGAAATGAAACCCAATGAAAATGGGGATATCGTTTCAATTACCTCCATACTTGAGGAAGAGCGCGACTTATTCAATTGGTTAAGTTTTCTTGACATTAACGTTGCGATCATCCTAACCCTCATGATTATAATTGGCATTATCAATATGGGTTCAGCCCTACTGGTGTTAATAATTGTCAGAACAAACTTCATTGGAATTTTAAAAGCCATGGGCGCCAAAAATTGGAGTATTCGAAGAATCTTTATTATTCAAGCGAGCCAATTAATTCTTAAAGGCATGTTGTTTGGAAACATAATTGGATTAGTGCTCTGCTTTTTACAAGCGAAATTTGGACTTATAAAACTTGATCCTGTTGTTTACTACATCAGCCAAGTACCTATCGAAATAACCTTCAAACATTGGCTACTACTAAACGTATTCTCCTTTATTGTTTGTGCAGGAGCATTGCTTATTCCAAGTTTCTTAATTACACGTATAAGTCCAATAAAGTCAATTAAATTTGATTAACCCTTACCTGAGCGTTTACGGTCTGTTTGTTTTAAGAATATTTTTCTAATTCGAAGACATTTCGGCGTAACCTCAACGTATTCATCACTTTGAATATACTCCAAGCATTCCTCTAAGCTGAATAATTTTGGTGGCGCCAAACGAACTTTTTCATCTGCTCCTGAAGAACGCATATTAGACATTTTTTTTGTCTTGGTCACATTGACACATAAATCCCCTGCTCTAGAATTTTCGCCAATAACTTGTCCTTCATAGATATTTTCGTTTGGAGAAACAAAAAACTTACCGCGTTCTTGCAAATTATTAAGGGAAAATGGAATAGACGTTCCTTGTTCTAAAGATATCATTGAACCATTCTGACGACCGGGAATTTCTCCTTTGTAAGGTTGATATTCTAAAAAGCGATGCGTCATAATTGCTTCACCACCCGTTTGGGTAAGTAGGTAGCTTCGAAGACCAATAATACCGCGAGAAGGAATTAAAAACTGAATAATCATACGAGCACCTTTCGGCGTCATATTCGTCATTTCACCTTTTCGTTTAGTTACCGCTTCCACAGCAGTACCTCCGAATTCCTCAGGTAAATCGATGGTAAGTTCTTCTACGGGTTCGCATCGCTTACCTTCTATTTCTTTGTAAATAACCTGAGGTTGGCCCACTTGTAATTCGTAGTTCTCTCTTCGCATCGTTTCAATTAAAACCGATAAATGAAGTACTCCACGACCAAATACCATCCAACGATCAGCCTTATCCGTATCTAAAACACGCAAAGCAAGGTTTTTCTCCAACTCTTTGTGCAAACGCTCTTGAATATGTCTTGAGGTTACAAACTTACCCTCCTTACCAAAAAATGGAGAATCGTTTATCGTAAACAACATCGACATGGTGGGTTCGTCAAGCTGAATAGTAGGCAAAGCCTCTGGATTTTCAGCATCACATACTGCGTCTCCAATCTCAAAACCATCCAAGCCGGTAACGGCACAAATATCGCCTGGAGTAACTGATTCGACTTTTCTTTTTTCTAGGCCATCAAACACAAATACCTCTTTGATGCGGTGCTTTTCAGTTTTACCATCTCTTTTTGTCAAGATCACAGATTGATTTTCTTTTAATATCCCGCGACTTAAGCGACCAATTGCAATTCGACCAACATAAGATGAATAATCAAGCGATGTTAGCAACATTTGCGTATTTCCTTCTTCGATAACTGGTGGCTTGAAATAATTTAAAATTTCATCCAAAAGTGGCGTTATCGAATCGGTTGGTTGTTTCCAATCAGTGGACATCCAACCATTTTTTGCGGAGCCGTAAATAGTCGAGAAATTTAATTGTTCTTCTGTGGCATCCAATTCAAACATTAAATCAAATACCTTTTCATTTACCTCCTCAGGAGTACAATTATCCTTATCTACTTTATTAATTACCACAAGAGGTTTCAATCCCATGGAAAGCGCTTTACCGAGAACAAATCTTGTTTGCGGCATCGGTCCTTCAAACGCGTCTACTAAAAGACAAACACCATCAGCCATGTTTAATACACGCTCCACTTCACCACCAAAATCAGCGTGTCCAGGTGTATCAATGATATTAATTTTGGTGCCCTTGAAAGATACCGAAACGTTCTTTGAAACAATGGTAATACCACGTTCACGCTCTAAATCGTTATTATCCATGATTAATTCACCAGTGGGACGATCGCGCTCATTTAAAAAATTTCCTGCTTCAATCATTTTGTCTACCAAGGTAGTCTTACCGTGGTCAACGTGTGCAATTATTGCAATATTTCTAATTTCCATCTGTTTGTTCTAAAACTTTCTTTTTCTTGTAAATCCGGTATCTCTTCGCTCTCCACCACCACTTGATCTTGGTCGCTCTCCACCACCACTTGATCTTGGTCGCTCTCCACCACCACTTGTATTTGGTCGGTCGTTACTGCCACCAGCTCTCGGTCGATCACTACCACCGCTCGGACGTTCATTTCTATCACTTGATCTCGATCGATCTCCGCCGTATGAACTACTTCGACCGCCACCAGCACCATAGGAACTGCTTCGACCTCCGCCGCCGCCATAAGAACTACTTCGACCACCGCCACCGCCGTAGGAACTGCTTCGACCTCCACCATTATTTCTAGCACGATCACCGCCACCAAAACCGCCACCTTCTTTTTTGTCTCTAAATCCGCCACCACTGTCTTTTGAGGTGGTTACTTCGATACTTATCGTGTGTCCGTCGAAGTCTGTCCCATTAACTTGCTTAATGATATTATCTGCATGTTCTTGGTCTGCCTCGAAAAATGAAAACGAGGTTAATATGTCTATTTTACCTACAGCTGTTGAGTTTAAACCAGTGGCATCACAAATTACACGTAACAAAGCACCAGGATTAAAACCGTCTCTCCTTCCGATATTAACAAAAAATCGTGTTTTACCTACTTCGTTATCTCGCGAACGTTCTCCCCTTGGTCCCCTATCCTCTCGCTCAGTATTTCCGACAGAAGCATTTAAATCACCTGCTCGCTCATAATATTCTATAAAACGATTAAACTCAGCTGAAACAAACATTTTTACCACCTCTTCTTTGGAGAAATTTTCAAACTCAGCAAATATAGTTGGTAAGAATGGGGTGATATCCTTCTCTCGAACTTCCGTGGCAATTACCTTCTCGATTAAACGCATTAATTGAATACGACAAATTTCTTTTGCATTAGGAATCTCCCCTTTGGTAAAAGTGGTTCTCATCTGACGCTCAATCGCTTTAATTTTGAAAGCTTCTTTTGCACTAACTAAAACCAACGACTCGCCTTTTTTACCAGCGCGAGCTGTTCGCCCACTTCTGTGCGTGTAATTTTCAATATCATCTGGCAAGTTATAATTAATAACATGCGTAATATTATCGATATCCAATCCCCTGGCAGCAACATCAGTTGCTACTAAGAGTTGTAATTCTTTACTTCGAAACCGTTGCATAACCAAATCGCGCATTGCCTGAGACAAATCACCGTGAAGTGGTTCGGCATTGTATCCATCCCTACTTAATTTTTGAGCAACCGTAGCCGTTTCTGACCTAGTTCGACAAAAGATTAAACCATAAATACTTGGATTAAAATCAATCAGACGCTTGACAGCCTCGTAGCGATCTTTTTCTTTGACCATATAATAGATATGATCGATATTCTCATTGCTTTGATTTTTGTGACCAATAGAAACCTCTAAAGGATCATTCATGTAATTCTTTGCAATAAAAGCAACCTCCTTGGGCATAGTAGCCGAAAAAAGCCAAACATTCTTATCAATTGGTGTTGTTTCGAGAATACTATCGATATCCTCTTTGAAACCCATATTTAACATTTCGTCGGCTTCATCCAGCACCACATAGCGTACTTGGGAGAGTTGAATCACCTTTCTTTTTATCAAATCCATCAATCTACCTGGGGTCGCCACAATAATGGGAGCCCCCTTTTTGATATCCGTCATTTGCTTTCTTATATCTGCACCTCCGTAAACAGGTACGATATTACAGTCCATGTATTTAGAATAGTTTCCCAAATCTTTAGAGATTTGCAAACAAAGTTCACGCGTCGGACAGATAATCAAGCCTTGAGGGAGCCTTAGTGATGTGTCTATATTACTAATGAGGGGCAAGCCGAAAGCGGCAGTTTTCCCTGTTCCCGTTTGGGCAAGCCCAACAAAATCGCAATCTTCCTTCATTAAATGAGGAATTGCTTGTTCTTGGATAGGAGTCGGTACTGAAAAACCCAAATCTTTTAACGACTTCAGTACCTCACTCTTTAAACCCAGCTCTTCAAATGTCATTTTACTTCTTTAAATTGGGTGCAAAGGTACAGTAAAATTTAGGAAGCCCTAATAAAATAAAGAATACCTTCAAACTAAATAATTATTAATGACTTAATAATGGCAAAGATTTTATATTTTTGAGAAAAAATTAGCATGAATTTAAAAGGAATTATTTCAATAGCAGGACGACCGGGATTGTTTAAAATAATTACACAAGGAAAAAATAATGTAATTGTAGAATCGCTATTAGACCACAAACGATTTGCAGCCCATGCTTCCGAAAAAATTTCTTCCTTAGAAGATATTAGTATTTTTACCACAGAAGAAGATGTTAAATTGGTTGATATTCTTGGTACTTTATTTAAAAAACAAGAAGGGAAAGATGCGCCCTCTCACAAGGAAGATGAGAAGACATTGAGAGCTAAACTTATTGAAATATTACCCAATTACGATAAGGATCGCGTTTATTTTTCAGATATAAAAAAAATATTTCAATGGTATAATATGCTACTAGCAGAAGGATTATTGGTTGTTGAAGCAGAAGTTGCGACAGAAGTTGAAGCAGAAGAAATAGTTGAAAAAGATTCAAAAGCTAAAAAAGCAGATACTCCAAAAAAAGCAGCTCCTAAGAAAGCAGCTGTAAAAACAAGTGCTGCGCCAAATAAATCAGCTAAACCTGCAGCAGTTAAAAAAGTTGCTACCGTTAAGACCGGCGGAGGAAGAGGAAAATAATTCTATTTTCTTTAAAATAAAACTAAGCAGGGAATCCTTTAATTATTTCCGCCAATCGTTCTACTTGAATTTTACGCGAGTATTTTTCAATGCCATTTGATTCGCAGGCAATACATCCTTTTTCTTGAAATTCAGTATATAATTCTTTAAGTACTTCTTTTAAGTGAGTAGCATCCTTCACGATTATGCCAGCATTAGTTTCATTGATTAGTTCAGCTTGGAGCTGTTTGCTATCACAACCCGATTCATCAATAGAATAGTATTTCTGCTTCAAAATATTCGCTTCTGGATCATTTGAATAACACATTATTATTTTTCGACGAATTCCCAGGTAATCAAAAATTTTGGTGCCCATAAAGGAGTAATAATTAAATAGAAGCATGACATTATCTGACGCTAATTTTTCAAGTAATTCTTTGTTTTGCATTTTAGGTGATATGAAAACATGATCTTTTAATTTCGGGAATTCCACATTAACGAATCTATTTAATTCATCTCTCAGATTAGTACCGTAAAATTTAAAGGCTATTTTGGCCTGTGGATTTTCTGTGACAAAAGCGTTTGCTACGCGAAGGAAACTTTGAATTGGATGCCAATTATAAATTGTTCCAACAAAAGAAATACTAAAGACTTCTTTGTTTTGTGGGATATTTTTTAATTTGTCTATTACCAATGAATCGTAACCGTTTGGTGAAATACTATATGGTTTATTTGGAATTAAATGATCTATCTTGGAATGCACAAATTTTGAAACTGTTTGGATATATGACGATGAAGCAACTGTTTTCTTCTCAAAATAGGCATTCCATTTTTTTTGAATGACCATTTTTCTACGTTCTTCATTGTGACTCCACGGATCTCGATAGTCTGCTATCCAAGGAATACCAAACTCTTTACTCAATTTGGAAGCGAAACTAAATAAAACGAAAGGATCCCCTGTTGCAAGAATTACATCCACTTTGTTGTTTTTCAAGAATTCTTTTGCCCCTCGATACAACTCAACTTTCGGTCCGCTTGGATAAATAAATTGAGAAAATTCATAAAAAGCACTGAATGACTTTCTTAGAATTCGGTATTTTTCATCCCCGTATTTCAACATTAATCGATTCGCGAAATTTGGCTTATATGGCGTTCTGATAATCATTCCAAACTCCATATTTTCAATGATGGATTCTTCTGATTCACCAGCAGAAATATAATCCAAGTGATTTCCATGAGCATTTCCCCATTGTCGCGTTACCACGATTGGTTCCACTCCAAATTCTTTCAAATGCTTGTACCAATTGTATGGACGTAAGCCACCAACAGAAACGTAGGGTGGGAAATCATAAGCAAGAATCAAAACTTTCTTCATTTATTTTTATTCTTTTCAATTCGAAATAGGTTCACTGATTGTATTTTTTTAATTTCTTTATCAAAATCACTTTCAATTGAATTGATATGATTTTTATTGAATTTCTCATATTCTATTTCGGCCATATCAACTGCTAATTGATGTGATATTTTACCCGCAAAATTATATAATTTTTGATTGCTTTGAGTTGCACAACAAAACATCCCCCTCATCCACTTTAAGAACATACCCAAAATAGAGTTTGACCTTACTTAAAAAAAACTTCTTATTTCAGATCCTAAATCTTCTGCTCGGCCTATTTGAACAAAAAACTTCGCCATATTTTGGTGCTTTGGAAACGGTCCGCTTACGCGGCAGTTGAAACCATCCCATCCGCTGAAAAAGCGGAATGGGATGGTAAAGTTCAAAGTATCAACCCTTCGACTTACTTCGACATTGCTCAGCACAAGTCGCTAAAGCTGCGCTCAGGGCTAGTCCTTAAGGCAACGAACAGTAAAGCCACGCACTCGGCGGCCGCTGCCGGCCACAAAGGCACCGCTGCCGTCGAAAACGAGGCTGCACGAAGTGGTACCACTAACCGTGCTACTCCACAAGCTGCCGAGCGAGCCGACATTGAGGAACGTGCCATTATCGTAGCGATAGCCCGCCAAGGGAAATTTAAGTGGAGAGGCAAAAGCGCCTGCTGCATTATTTGGGATCCAGCTTAATGATTCAGTATTTATTTCTGCTTCAGTTGGAATTCTATACCCACTTGGGCAAGGGTTGTTTACCCCATTTACCCCCTGCCATAAATTTGCATTCTGTGGGCTACGCCAATCAAAATCCCAGGAACAGTAAATAAAATTGCCATTTGCCGGTTGGTCCACCGAACTTATAACTGTTGTGGTGGGCGAAGTACGGCACTGGTGACCGTCTGCTCGTCTGCCCCATTGGTATAAATCGCCATAGGATGCTACATCGGTGCTGCTGGTAGCTACTTGCGTGGCACCTAAGTTCCGGTCCATCCAAATCTGCCCCGTAGTGGGGTTCGTTACATCAACCACTATGGTAGCGCCTGCACAATTAACCGTTCCAGCAGGGTATTGCGGTTGGGCAGCTGCCACACTCACCGTAAAGGAACAAGATTGTCCGCCTACTGAAATCGGAAAACTAGCGGTTCCACTCGTAGTTGGTGTGCCTGTTATCGTATACGTCAATGAGCCTGCACCATTAGCCAAGGTACCTGCCGCAAGCGTTGCTGTTAAACCAACAACACCGGTAGAGCTAATTATTTGTGCAGCATAAGTTCCAGCGTTCCCGCCAGTATAAGGAACACTCACACTCACACCAAGGGTTGCTGTTCCATTGGTTAAGGTTCCGGTAGTGGTAGCATTACCGCAGAGTAAAGCGCCCGTTGCGCCTACAACTTCCATCAGGCAGCGAACAGAGAATCCGCGTGCTCGGTTGTAGTTGATAGTGCTGGCGTAACTGCTGTAGAAATATAAGTTACGTGAGGCGAAGACCGTACCACTCACCGTGCTACTCCAACAGTTGCCGACCGTTTCAACATCGTAAAGCGTGCCATTATTTTCGTAGCGATAGCCCGCCAATGTCCATTTGAGCGGGGAGGTAAAAGCCCCCACCGATGTATTTACACTCCAACTTTCGCGCTCTGCCTCAAGTTCTGCATAAGTAGGGATTCGGTAACCACCTGGGCAAGGGTTGTTTACCCCATTAACGCCCTGCCATAAATTTACGTTTTGAGGCGAACGCCAATCGTATGGAGCACTTGGTACAAGTATAAAGTTTCCATGTGCTGGTTGGTCTGTACTACTCAATGTTGCTGTTGTAGGTGAAGTGCGACACTGGTGTCCATCTGCCCTTCTGCCCCATTGGTATAAATCACCGTAAGAAGCTGCATCGGTGCTGGAGGTAGCTACTTGGGTAGCACCCAAATTTCTGTCCATCCAAATTTTACCAGTGCTTGGGTTGATTACATTGACAATGGCCGTTGGTAAGACCGTGCAGTGTACGGTTCCTAAGGGAAATACCCCGATTACCGGCGTAAAAAACGGCGTGAAGGTAACATTGTTGATATCCGAAATGGCATGGATTACGACCGCACCATTGTTTAAAACGATTCGCATTTGCGTTTGCCCAGCATTGAATCGAATACTGTCAATATCGTTTATGGCATTCGATACCGTTCCGGTCTGCTTATTAACATATTGCTCAATTTGACCTTGAACAGTTCCGCTAACCAACAATGCAAATGCGATGTATAAATTCTTCATAATTTCTAGATTTCTTATTGAATGGTTATTGGTTTTGTAATTACTTTAGTATCTGTGGTAATGCGACAATAGTAGGTTCCTTTAACGGAATTACTCAACCACTGATACATTTGCTGACCTTGATGTGCACCGCGATATACTTCCTGGATTTGCTTGCCGTTTACATCGATGATATCAATAACAATATTCCCTACTTGCACCCCTAAAAATTGGATGTTTACCAAATTACTGGAAGGGTTTGGAAACAACTGCAACGTACTGTTTTCAATATTCATTTGATCGTTCAAGCCCACACTGCTACTAAAGTCATAGTTATTAATGTCCGAAATATTCCAAGTGCTTACGGTGCCGTTAAATTCATTCAAAATCATAGTACTATCAACAAACTTAATACTCTTAATGGAAGAAATAGGAAAAATTTCAATGGATGCATTGGTCAAGGTGACAACCAAATTTTGGGCTTTGATGCCCATTGAGATGAATAGCCCTAATGCAAGTAATAGAATATTTTTTTTCATGGGTATGATTTTTAGTTTAATTGCTCGAAAGATAATTATAATTAACTTTTTATGTTTTATAAACATAAAAAAAATGATAAAAATATTAACTTATGTTGGTTATAACCTTAAAAAGTAGATGATTCACCTAAGTCCTTCGATTGTCAACTTCAATAGGCCATGACCTCTTATTCCATAATAAAATTTACTCTTACAAGACCAACAGAAACGTAGGGTGGAAAATCATAAGCAAGAATCAAAACTTTTTTCATTCTAGACAAAAATATAGAAACAAATTGTGATTAGCGGATACTATTGTATGCGTGCGCCATTTTTTCCATTTCAACTGAACGATTACCCTGCGCTAAAACTTGCCGGTAGGCTTGTTCAATTAATGCCTTATCATAATGAGTTAATGAGAACTCCAAAACCTCAACCAATTCTTCTACATCGAAGGATTTTAACTTTACGCACGTATTTTCAAATAAATCCTTGTCATAATTTAAATTTGAAATAACTAAGGGGCATTTTGCTGCCATTGCTTCTAAAGCAGAATTCGGAGTACCATCACTAATGGGTGTCATTAGGCAAAGAGAAGCTTTTTTCAAGAACATCCACATCGACTGTTGATCCAAATAATCAATAACATGGTAAGAAAGATTAATATCCTCTTTTAATTGAATCAATCTTTTCAATTGAACTTGGTAATATTCCTCATCAAATTGTTTACCTCTTATAAAAACAAAAGTAAAGCGCTCAATAAATTTCTGGTCTAATTTTGAAATAGCGTCCAACTGAAATCCAATGTTATAAATTGGCGCCATGAAACGCGGTGAAAAAACAAATTCTTTTTCTCTTAAGAAATCGGGGATTAATTCATTTTGATTAATTAGGTTTATTTTTTCAACCTCCACCCCTGTTCTGACTAATGTTAAGTTTGCTCCGTTAAAAAGTTCAGTTGCCTTCTCAATTTGAGGAAAAGACGTTCCAGTTACTAAATTAGCCTTTAAAAAAGCTTTTTTGAATTGACGAAAAAGAAAAGTGAAATAGCTACTTTTTATCCCTACTTGATTTAAGAGCGCCGGAATAACAAGCAGAATGTCCGACCCTCGCATTGTAATTACTCCAGGGTTTTTCGAAAAATTTAACCACAAGGCATTTGGTGCTGCAAACAAGACATGAATTACATCTGGTTCAATGTCTTTTACTAATCTTTTATATTGTCGAATAGCTTTCCATGTCTTTACAGGACTTTTTATGGAAATTGGATTGATTTGTTTAACCAGTTGAATCGAAGATTTTTCTATCGCTATTTTCGTTTCTTCCGAAAGTTCACATAAAGTATCACATAATAAGTAGCAGCTGTAGTTTTCTACTTGTTCGGAAAAATAGGAAATCCATTTAAGATCATGAATGCTATTTCCGTTAGCTATATAAAGTATTTTAAGCTTTTTCATTGGGCTAAATATTCATTTTTAATCCAACAATGAAAAACATAGATAATCCATAAGCGATGAGAATGGTCGTTTTGATTTGATAAATGTTCTCGCCAGATTTTTTCAATATAGGTGTAGTTCAGCGGAACAATATCCTGTTTTTCAAAAACGACTTCTTCAAATTGATTTTTCCATACATTCTTCATCCATTGACCAATAGGAATTCCAAATCCTTGCTTTTCCCTGTAAACCAATTCTTTCGAAAAATGATTTTCAGCTATTTTTTTGGTGATGTATTTATTTTCTCCTTGATGCATGATAAAATCGTAAGGCAAACTACTACTAAATTCAATAAGGTCTTTATCCAAAAATGGTGTGCGTAATTCCAAGGAATTAAACATGGATGCGCGGTCTGTTTTTACTAAATAATCATTCACCAAGCGCGTTTTAATGGAAGCGTGCAACAAGACATCAAAGACATCGTGTGTCTCGTCAAGTGCTTTTAAAACAGCTTGCTCATGTTCCTGTTTTGGTGCATCAAAAAATAACTTATCGTTCAACAATTCTTTTAATTCTACTGGAGCAAATCCCATATTTCGGTATAAAGCACTAGCCAAGGTTACGGGATCTTTTTTCATTACTCCGGATAAATAAGTCGCTTTTTCTGAATGAGTCAGCTTTTTTAAAACTGTTAACGGTAAATTCAAATAGCGCTTATTATACCACTGTTGCATCCGTAAGCCTTGGTTGTAGGTTCGGTATCCCGCAAAAACTTCATCACCACCATCACCACCTAGAGCAACTTTTACTGAATTTCCTGCAAATTTAGAAACGTAATAAGTAGGAATCGCCGAAGAATCAGCGAAAGGTTCACCATATTCCTTCAACAAGTCGTCAACTATGGACAAATCGCTTGGGTTCAAGATAATTTCATTGTGCTCTGAGCCAATTTGTTTTGAAATTGCGCGCGCAAATGGTAATTCATTGAATGATTCATATTCGAAACCAACGCTGAACGTTTTTAGTTGTGTCGAATAATTTTTGGCTGCATACAATGAAACTAGCGAAGAATCGAGTCCCCCACTTAAAAAACAAGCTACAGGCACATCTGAAATCAAGGTTTTCTGAACTGCTTTTTCAAGTAATACTTCCGTATGAGCAATTGTTTCTTGTAAGCTTAAGGTTGTTTTTTCTTTATAGTTCAAGCGCCAATATTCTTTCAATTCACTTCCCTGGGCAGTCAATTGGATATAACTTGCTGGAGCTAGCTTTTTAATTTCCGAATAGATAGAAGAATTAATTGGAGTAGACATTTCAGAGAAAAAATAGCCTAATGCATGAAGGTCAATTTCTTTAGATATACCAAGGGATTGAAAAGACCGAATATCAGAACTAAAGGCAAAAAATTTATTTTTTTCATGGTAATAAAGCGGCTTTTCTCCAAAGCGATCACGTGCAATAAAGACCGTACATTTTTCAATATCAACTAAAGTAAAAGCAAACATTCCTTCTAATTCATTGAGCAATTTTTCGATTCCCCAAAATTCATAGGCCACTAAAATGACCTCTGTATCACTGGAAGTTTTAAAAGTAGCACCTTCTTTTTCGAGCTGAATTTTTAAGGCTGGGAAATTATAAATCTCCCCATTAAAAGTAATAACACTGCTTTTTTCTGAATTCCACATGGGTTGTTTGCCAGCTTCCGATAAATCAAGAATACTTAAGCGCTTGTGTGCAAGTCCAAAGGTGAAATTTGGATTATTTTGAAAACAATACCCTTCTTGATCCGGCCCTCTGAATTGAAGTGCTTGCGCCATTTGACGCAAGCTATTTTCATCTACTACCCAATTGTTCCCATAATCAATAAGACCTGCTATTCCACACATAATTAAGTGTTTTTGTATAAGAGCAAAAGAGATTCCACGTACTTTTCCATTCCAAATCCTTGCGCAAACTTTCTCGCTTTTTCACCCATCTCTTGGCGTAAAATGTCATTTTTAAGTAAAAGTTCGATTTTATCGGCTAGAAGTTTTGGATCTCTTTCCCCCACCATAAAACCATTTTCTCCTTCTTGGATTAAGTCACGGTTTCCTTTTCCATCCGTGCAAACCACTGGTAAACCACATACCATGGCTTCGATTATTGTAAGACCAAACCCTTCAGTGATTGCGCTATGAACATACAAATCAGCGTTCCATAAATACATTTCCACTTTTTCTTGCAAGC
Organism: Chryseobacterium gleum; assembly: GCA_945888625.1. Classification (GTDB taxonomy): domain Bacteria; phylum Bacteroidota; class Bacteroidia; order Flavobacteriales_D; family Crocinitomicaceae; genus UBA952. The sequence goes on along the minus strand of CAMDAH010000009.1, from coordinate 75,170 downwards.
CCACCAAGGATAGTTGATCCGATAAATTTAATTGCACTATTTTTTCTTGGAGCGATATTCGTTCATCACCTTCCCCCACAATAGTTAAATGAACTGGAATTTCCCTGTTTTTCAAGTCCAACACTACATCAATTAAGAATTGATGATTTTTATTTTTATCCAACCGACCAATTGAGACCATGTTAAATACATTATCCCTTACCTTATTAAAATCCATCGGTCTTTCGAAGCGCTTTAGATCAATTGCATTTTGCAGTAGTTGGATGCTTTGCAAATCTTTGGGTAAAACGGTTCGTAAAAAATGTGAAATATCTTCTGAAATGGCAATAAAATTATTCCCACCATTTTTCCGATAACACTTTAGTAAGTAACGCTTCTCAAAATAATTGGTTAAATCCCGTTTCGATTTAATTGAAAAAAGACTTAAATTATTCAATGAACTCATCCTGTCATGGGAATGCGTATACCACGTTGCTTTTGGAAAAGTACAACTTCTAGATACAATTTCAGCTTCAAATAGATGCGAGTGAATGCAATCTGGTTGAAATAGTTCGATTGTATTTTGAAGTTCAGTAATATTTAATTGGTTCCTTGTGGTAATCGAAAGTTGTACTTTACTTGGCACTATTTCAATCAGATTTTTTATGTCATCAACATCATATTCTATCTTATCTTCAAAAAGTATCAATTTTACTTGATTTGAAGCATTTTGATTTACCATCCGAACAATATCAATGACAATTCGCTCAGCACCTCCTTTTTTGAGATTAGGTATGATGTGGAGGATTTTCATTTGTATTTGCGTTTAATTAGATAAGAATGATTCTAATAAATTTTCGTGCTCTTTTTCAATTATTAAAGAATAATCTTTTAATCTTTTTTCGAGTAAAGACATATCGAGACTAATAATATGCTCAATTGCTTTTGAAATTTGCCAAGGATTTTCGTATTGATCCACTGTCAAAAGTTTTTGCAAGTAAAGATCGTGCTTTAAGTATTCATTATTAAAACTCGTTAGACAAGGAACACCTAAGGCTAAAGATTCAGTAAATACTTGCCCTCCCATCCCTTCGCTAAAGGATAGATGAAGATTTATATCCATTTGTGAAATTAATTGAATAAAAGTTAAATGGTCCAAAAAGGGATGAATTATTATTCTGTCATCAAAGCCAAATGCTGGGAATTTCGTCTCTAAAGAAGTATGAATTATTACGTTTTCTATAGCTAAAGCAGCTGCGATTTGATTGTATAAATTTTTATTGAAAGAGGTATTTCCAAAAATACCGATATTTATTTTATTCGTCTTTTTAAAATTCATGGTTTGCAAAACCGGAGATATCGGTTTCAATTGTAATTGAGAGGTAGGAATATTAAATAATTGAGAACACCAGGATTCTAAACCTGATTTAACAAACCCAATTTTTTTAATCGTTCCTTTTTGAGCTAGTTCAATCATATTAAAAAACTGATTCTCATTTATTTCATTCGATAATTCACTTAATGCCCCATGAAAAATAACCTTCACACAAATTTTATCCGCTATCAAATCAAGTAATTTGTTCATTGAATTGGGCAGAGAACTAATAATTACTTGATTAAATCCACTATTTACAATAGCTTCAGAAATCTCAATAAATTGCTTGTTAGTTAAACTTATATTACTGTAATAAGCTGGCAACACAAGTGTATTATTTGGAAACAAATTGAATGTTGCATTTTTAACACCTAAAAAAGAGCTTTCAGTATTCTCTAAACATATTGCTAATACTTTATTATCTTTTGATGCTATTAATTTTATTGATTCAAAAAGATACGATGCATCAATATATTTAAAGGTTTCTATTCCTAAGATTTTTTTAATTCTATATGCAAATCCCATTTGGCTTTTATTTTAGAATGTTTTCAAATTTTCCTTTGAACTCGAAGTTTTTCTTCTATATCTAAATAGGATTTTAAAGAAATACTTTTTTAACAACAGAACAACTTGCTTTCTTATTTCAAGTGTTTCGAGGTCTTTATTGTTAATATTAATTCCTAACTTTTTATTATGTCTTTTTGTCAAGGCATTTTCTAGTTGAAGTCCGGTTAAATTAATTAGGGCAACAAAGAAATAAGTAAACTTACCATAATATTTCATTATGAATAACCACTCAGAAATTGATATTTGAATCCTTTTGGTTGCTTTGATTTTAAAACTCCCACCTTCTGCATGAATAACTGATGCATTTGGTGTAAAAAAATGTTTATACCCTTTTTTTCGTAATCTTAATGACCATTCCGTATCTTCACCATACATGAAAAAATCTTCATCTAAGTAATGACCATTTTTTGATGAAATGTCTTTGTTGTAAAATAAGAAAGTCCCCCCAAGCCATTTTGTTTCATGAAAAACGGTATGCAATTCATTTAACGCTGAAATAGACTTTTCTTTATCTTCAGGTTTGATTCTGAATATCCTAGACAGAAGAATAATCAATGGATGAGCAACGATTATTTTTTCTATATTTCTGACTTTTGGTCTTGAATTGTGCTGAATATTTCCATTTAAATCGATTAATTGACAAGCTAGCAAACCAATTTTCTGATTAGTTTTCTCAAGCTCTATATATTGATTAAACGTATTAATTAAAGTGTATTCATTTACAATTGTGTCTGTATTAAGAAGTAAAATGTAAGTTCCAATCGCATTCTTAATCCCCAAATTATTTGCTCTTGCAAATCCGGCATTGTACCCTGAATTAATCCATTTGACGTTGGGGAAATTTGTTGCAATTAATATCTCTGATTCATCTTCTGAGTGATTGTCCACTATAACAATTTCATAGGACAGCTCTTTTGTAGTATCGACAATGGAACGTACGCATTCCAATAGGAGTTGCGGTGTTTTATAATTTACAATAATAATCGAAATAGCTACCTTACTGTTTGTCATCTTATTGGTATTTCTGCTTTCTAAACCCATTCACCGAAAAATGGTAAATACCATTTAAATAATTGGACGTTCTTTCATTATCTATTCGATTTCCTAGTGGCATTCTTGCTAAAGCTTGTTTACTCTTTTTGTTGCTCTTAAAAATAGAACCTGCTTGATTTAAGGTAGAAGTTCTAAAACCAACTTTAGCAGCTATTTCCAGCTCTCTTTTGCTGACATCCAACTCCCCACCAAAGGGATATGCGAAATGAACAACCTCTTTGCCGATGTACTTTTCAAGTTCACTTTTTGATGATTTCATTTCCTCAAACACCAATTCTTCCATTTGCTGCTTAACAGAAATGTGATTCATAGTATGAGCACCAATGGTTATTAAGGGATCATTGGACAATTCTTTTATTTCCTCCCACGACAATGAGATGGCCTCACCATGTGCTTCCATTTCGGAAACACTTAAACCAAAACTCTGACTTAATACCGCTGGCAATTCATTTCCTGGAATTTCTTTAATTGCTTGACTCACTTGACCAAACTGACTAAAAGCACTTGGCTCATTTTCCCATTGGAATTCTGTTCTACCCTTCGACGAATTCAAAATCAATTCATTGTATGATTTCACATGATTTTCAAATAAATACCACCACATGATAGCCGTTCCATTTGGAAGACAATTTGTTACATAAATAGTAGCAGGAACCTTGTGTTTCTTCAAAATAGGCAAACCAACGATTAGGTTATCCTTATAACCATCATCAAAGGTGAGGCATATAAATTTTTGTTGGAATTTAATTTTCCCATCCAACCAATCAGCTAATTCATCTAATGATATAAAAACGTACCCTTTTTGCTTGAAAAACAGAATGAATTCTTCTAATTTTTCAGGTGTAATCGCGAGGTCTTTATTCAATGTATAGGCATTTCTTTCAATTTCAGGAAGCACACGGTGAAGCATAAAGATTATCCCTTTTCCGGCAAAAAACGGTTTAGAGAATACCCCTTTTGTTTTGACAAAAAAACCAAGAATTTTCCGTTCGATCCAGTTCATATCTTAAAATGTATCGTTATCTGCGCCTGTGAATTTCAACTTTTCCAATGGGATTTCATTTGTAAAATTAATTCCTCCAACAGGATATTTTACTTCCATCGGGAAACCTTGTTTTTTAAACATATTTTGACCCCACGTATTCGAACTGGTATGAAAGCGCAAATGGGGCAATCCCAATTTGAAAGCAATTTTCTTTATGGCGTGAATTGTCTTCTCGAATTCGGTTTCAGCGCAACTATCAATGTCCCCAATAACTAAAAAACGATCGTCCAATTTTAGCCATACATTGATTCCATTGAGTTGAACTAAATAATTTTTTGCATACGTTTTATAGGCAAAGAATTCCTTTGAATGATCGATAACCGGTGTTTCAACTGTGAATGCAGAACTTTTAAATGGCTGTCCTTTTTTTAATTTATTTAAGACAAAATCGCACCATTTATCGTGCAAGGCTTGGGGTAATTTAAAGGTATTTTTTAAACGAATCCAAGGGATACATTTTACACGAATAAGATACGGAGTCATGTCATCAAAATGCGACCATCCCAACTTTTTTATAAATCCTGGATAAGAATTTTCATTGGGAAAACCAAACACCAAATGGAAGCCATTTTCTTGACAATACGCATATGTTTTCAACGCTAATTGTGTAAATAAGCCTTTGCCCTTATGTGCGCTATGCGTCATGGTGTCGCCTGATTGTGCGGCTAAATAATACTTTCCTTGGTAATCAATATTACAAGGATAAACGCCATAAAAAGCAGCTGGTTTATGATAATCGTCGTATGCTATGAAACCAACATAACTATCTCCGAAAACTTTTGTATTTTGTTTCTGTTTGAAAACCTCTAAATTAAATTCTTTATCAAACGCATCCTTGTAAATAAATAAAAGGTCAGCGACATTATTTTCAGAAACTCTTTCAAAGCTATATTCACTCATTTCGCAAAAGTTTCTTTTTAATAAACCTGTAGGGAGACAAGATGAATTTGCCAAGACGATAGTCAGGCGTTTCTTTCAACATTTTAAAGGCATAATATTTTTTTTCATATTCCTTAATCAAGGATTTTGAATGCTTCTGATAAACGTAATCCTTAATTATGTTTTGGTTGATTTTTGCTACTTCAAAAGTTCTAGATGTTGAAACTACACGGATATAGAAATGTACAGCTTCTATTTTTTTAAATTTCCAATTTGAAAGACCAACTCGTATCCAAAATTCCCAATCTTCTAACCCTAATTTACTTAAATGCTCATCATATAATCCCACATCGTCAAATACACTTTTTCTAACTAGGCAACAAACGGCTAATTGGTTCCAAAGAAGCTGTTTTTCAATGATAAAATCTTCCTGAATTTGAATTTTAGCTTGTTCCCCAAAGAATTGAAGATTACCATAAACGACACCAATCTCAGAATCATGTTTCATGACTTCAATTGACTCAAAAAGTGTATTAAAGCCAATTTTATCATCGGAATCTAATGAAACTATATAGGCTGCCTTGGTATGTTTAATAGCATTATTTCTAGCCACACACGGCCCAGCATTGTCTTGATGCAACAAGTTGATTTTATCATTTCCTTCGAACTCTTTTAATTTATCAATCGAAAATTGATCGGTACTGCCATCGTTGATTATATAAACATCAAAATTTGAGTACGATTGATTGAAAATGGAATCAATTGTTTCTTGTATCGTAGTTCCTGCGTTATAGTAAGGAATGATAAAGGAAACAAGAGGTGATGACATAGTTAATTTATTTATGAATAAACAGCGCTTTTGACTTTAAATCTAGGTCTTTAAAACCACTATTGAATGGAAATCCCGTTATTAATTTTTGATGCGAAGCCAAGGAATCATGATTTGAATCAACCAACTGTTGATTCCAATTTACGATTGACAAGCAGGGATAAAAATGTTGATGAATGACCATATTTAATAAGGTCATATCTTTGTGGTAATTACTTGTTGCTTTGAAGATTAGCTTTGTCATTTCAGCGGTAAAAAAATACATCAAATTGCGGGTACCACCAGCCAAACCAGCATTGTAAGCCCACTGATAGGAATAAGTCAAAGGTAGTGGGTAAATACTTTCTTCTATAAACTGGTCACATTCCTCTTTCAGCCAACCCGAATCTTTAATTCGATTGGCATTGTCTCTTCCAACGTAAAGCGCTTCAGGATCACTAATAAATGAAAATGGAGCTTGCGTGATGTAAACATCGTTACTATCGGTAAAAAATACTTTTTCTAATTTTGGTAATTGTTTTAAAAAAAGGTGATACAACAACCAACGTTCCTCGAAAATAGAATAATTTCCCATTTCGCAAAATCGAAATTGAACGTGATCATTTTGGTAGCGTTCAATAAATGCTGACTCTAAACCGTCATGTAGAATTATTCCTGGAACACCAATTTTCATAATTGAATCATACCAAGGTTGAATGTATTTGAAATCAGCTGAGTTGCGCAAAGTGCCTAATTGAGGATCAGGCTTCAGCGTAAAATAACAGGTGACAATAACTTCCTTAAGATTGGAATCAATATCGGTCATTTGAACCGATCTTTTAGTGTCAGAATTGAAAAGGGTGTGTTGAACCGAGGTGAAAGCACTAGCGATTTTTGAATGTAACTTTTTTTTCTGTTTACTTCTTTCGCTTTTATTGTACACAAAAATCCTGAAGGCTATTATTGAAAGCCTATTAATTTGAATTAGTTTATGTTTAAATCTATTTAACATCACTTATCAAATTTGCTTTTTTGAAGTACTAATATATAACTCTTCAATCTGATGGACATTCATCTCGATGTTGAAGTTCGTATTGATAAAATCAAATTGCTGTTGAGCTAATAGTTTTGCATCATTAGGGTTGTTTAAAACATTTAAACTATAATCGGCTAGTTGCTCTGCGTTATTAAACATGGGGAAAAATGTATAGTTTTTAGTACCGGGCGCAGAACCAAAGTCCCAGAAAAGCTGCGGTATTTTTGCAGATGATACATCAAACCCAGCAAAACCTCCAGGCATCCCATGATAGCCATGAAACCAAACTAAATCTATGTCATCCTCAATCGCGGTTTTTAATATATGATTTTGATGTCCTCTAAAAAAAACAGAAGATTCCAGGCTTAGTTTTTCAACATAACTTAAAACACCCTCTTTTGATGGATCACCGCCTCCATAAATATGCAGCTCAGCATTTGGTAACTTACTGCGCAAGGATTTGAAAGCCTCAATGAAAGGATCAAGTGGTTTTGTAAACGTTAAACGAGTAAATATTCCAATTTTTGGTGAATCACTTTTTTTATAATCACCCTTAGCATATTGCTTTTCAAGTTTAAAATTTAAATTAAAATAGGTGTGTTTAAAATTGTTGAATCCTGACAATTCCCAAGAAATTTGCTTTTCGCCAAATCCCGAAATAAAATGGTAGGAATCTGATTTTGAAAATTGATCATAAATAGCATTAGATTGAAATTTTGAATTCATGATGTGAATGAACGTACATTTTCTGATCTCATCGGATAAAAACTTATTTATTTTCAAGTAATTATATTCTCCCATAACGGATATCACATCGTAACTTTCTAAAAATTTAATTAATGATTGATGCTCGTTAGGCAAACTTTTACCAAAAAATTTTCTGTAAATCCGTTGCTTCAAGGTTGGTTTGATTAAAATATCAAGGTCCTGCAAAAAATAGATGGTACTTCCGAGTTCTATATGTTTGGCGTAATAATAATCACCAAAATATTCATTAGTAGTTAAAGGTAAGATTGATAAAATAGATATATTAAAGCGCTCTTTATCAAGTGCTCGATCCAATTCAAAAGTAAATCGTTGGGTACCCGCTTGCCAAAATTCAGATACAACAAATAATACCTTTACTTTATCTTTCATCGAAATACTGAATGATTGAATTGCAAATAAATTCGATTTCCTCTTGTGTTAATTCGTAGTAAAATGGCAAACGGATCAGCGTATCTGAGAAATTATCACAATTTTCAAGTGTCCTTCCATCGTGTTTCTCATGATAAAATGGGCTTTTATGCAAACTTAAATAATGAAAAACAGCAAGTATTCCCTTTTTCCGCATGAAATCAATTAGCTGTGTGCGTTCTTCTAAATTTGGCAGAATCAGCGCAAAAAGATGCCCATTGTTCGTTTTATCTTTGTCAAAATGGAGCAGCTTAAAAAGATTCTTATCCGCTAAAGGTTTGAGTAATTCGTAATAAGCATTCCAACTAGCAATCCGCTTTGCTTGTATTTTATCCAAGTTTTCTAATTGAGCGAATAAAAAGGCTGCGATAATGTCGGAAGGAAGAAAGGAAGAACCAATATCCATCCAACCGTATTTATCTACCTCACCCCGGTAAAATTGGCTTCTATTGGTACCTTTTTCACGGATGATTTCGGCTCTTTCAGCAAATTGAACATCGTTAATGACCAACATCCCTCCTTCTCCGGAGATGATGTTTTTAGTTTCATGAAAAGAAAAAGCAGCTAAATGTCCAATTCCACCCAATGGTAAACCCTTGTAAAATGAATCAATGGCTTGGGCCGCATCTTCAATTACAAATAAATTATATCTTGTTGCCAACTCCATAATGACATCCATGTCACAAGCAACTCCGCCATAATGGACAGGAACAATTGCTTTGGTTTTTGGAGTGATTAAGGCTTCGATTTTTGAAACATCGATATTGGGGTGATCAGGTAATGAATCTACAAACACAATTTTTGCGCCTCGAAGTACGAAAGCATTCGCCGTAGAAACAAAGGTATAAGACGGCATGATTACTTCATCACCCGCTTGAATATCAATCAAGATAGCAGCCATTTCCAAGGCATCTGTGCAGGAAGTGGTTAAAAGGCATTTTAGAAAACCATATTTTTCTTCAAAAAAAGTATGGCATTTTTTAGTAAAAATCCCATCACCTGAAATTTTCATTGAACGAACAGCCTCCTCAATGTATTTTGTTTCATTTCCAGAAAGAAAGGGCTTGTTAAAAGAGATTTTCATCGTTGAATCAATTTAGATGGAATACCAACATATGTTCCTGCCTCAGTAATACTTTTAACTACCACCGTCCCAGCTCCTGTTATCGTTTTATCTACAATTGTAATCGAATCTGAAACAATGGTTCCAATTCCTAAGTGCACCGACTCCCCTATTTTTGAAAAGCCTGCGATTTTAACTCCTGGCGATAAGATGGAATTTGATCCAACAAACGAATTATGAGACAGTAAACATGCGCTATACATCAACACATTTTCAGAAATGACCGCATCCATATCGACCACGCAGCCCGGATACAGGACAGAACCCTGCCCTATTTTTGCAGAAGGATCAATGATACACGTGGAATGAATCAATGTGGCAAAAGGTATTTTACCAACTAATTGATGTACTATTTTCATTCTAAAATCTTTATTATTATAGCCAATAGCGCAAAGAATCACGTCAAATTTGCCTAAATGGAATAAATCCACAATTTCATCGGTACCACCTAGAATTGGGAAGTCAAACTTGGTCTCCCCTTTTCCTTCGAAATCATCAAAAAAGCCAACTGGGATAAACTGATGATCAGAAATCGCTAAATGGACAATTTGCTGTGCCAAATTTCCAGAACCAATAATTGCTAATCTTTTCATCTTTCAGTAATATAATTCATACTTGAAGGTCCTGCGTTAAAGAGTAAATCTAAGATACTTACCCTATGTTCAAAAGGTTCATGTAATTGAGGATAGCTCGTATATCCCTCATAATTTACCCAACTCACTTCAATATTATTATCATTAAACTTTCCAACATCCAAATAATCTTTGGCAGATGGCCCGGAGATGTAATGATTCCCACCTATTTGCTTAACTGCTTGAATTAAACGTTCGTTTTTATCGCCTGATAAATTTAACTCCTTCGAATCAAGAAGTTGTGTTTTAATTCCCAACAAGTCAACTATTATATTGATAAAAGCGCGATTAATACTTGATAAATTTGTCAATTTTATATTTTCGTATAAGTGCTTAAAATTAGCACTATATTCTTGAAAATAGGGCGCTTTACTATAATTTGCAAGCAAAGCATTCCAATGTTTTTTATTCCAATTGGTTGTAGAAACAACTGTTTCGTCTATTCGTTGACTAAGTTTATCCTGTTTTACAGGAATTGTCAACCATTCCAAGCCATTTTTTGACTTGATTAAGTTTCTATTTCGCCAATCATTTTTGGTGTATTGCACTTCATCGTAAATAACAAAGACATCCACCTGCTGCATAAGATCAAAATATCCCTTCCAGGGTATATAATTAGATTGAAGCACTGCGACTTTTTTCATTTTTCTTGCCAGTATAATTTTGGACGTACAGCGCCGTTAATTTTCCCAAAGTAAGCGTAATTCCGTTTATTATCTATTATTTCAAAAGAAATGATGTCTGCAAAATTACAAATGCTTTGCCTATCTGCGGTATGAATGTACACGTGCATGGAATAGATCCCGTCATTCATTAGGTCAGCAGGAATGGTACAAAAAGCTTCAGCAACATTATTTTTTGATGTAAAAGTAAATCCTGAGCCAAACACCACCTCACCCAGTACATCGATGATATCAAAAGCGACATTAAAAGACGCTACCGACATAAAATTCCAAAAAGCAAACTCAATTGAAAAACTAGTGGAAATTTGGGGACGATTTGGATTTACAGCAATTGATTTTAGTTTGATGAGGTCGTTACCCAAGGCAATATCAGGCGAGTTAAAAGCGACGATTGGATTTAAATTACCTACACTTGTGCGCATGTAATGCTCAACAGCTTCATCAGCTGTACCATTAAAAACGAGTTTACCCTGCTCCAAGACAATCCCTTTGGTGCAGAGCGATTTTACGGCAACTAAATTATGACTAACAAAAATAACCGTCCTACCTTTTTGACTAACCTCTTTCATTTTTCCGAGACATTTTCGTTGAAATTCAGCATCGCCTACTGCAAGTACCTCGTCAACGATTAAAATCTCAGGTTCTAAATGAGCAGCAACAGAAAAAGCAAGGCGAACGTACATCCCAGATGAGTAGCGTTTTACCGGAGTATCAATGTACTTGTCAACACCCGAAAATGCGACTATCTCATCAAATTTGGATTTAATTTCTTTTTTGGACATACCCAAAATTGCCCCATTTAAGTAGATGTTTTCTCTACCCGTTAAATCAGGATGAAAACCAGTTCCAACCTCTAAAAGTGAGGCAATACGTCCTTTAATTTTAATGTTTCCTTTAGTTGGAGCAGTAACATTTGACAAGATTTTTAATAAGGTACTTTTCCCTGCCCCATTACGGCCAATAATTCCCAGTACATCCCCTTGATGCACATCAAAACTAATATCATCTAGCGCCCAAACGAACTTGCTCCCTCCTTGCTCATCGCGTGTGTTTTTTTCAGTTATTTTAAGATACGGATCGTCCTTACCTCGAATTTTATGAAGCCACCGATTAAAGTCGTGCGTGATAGTACCTGTGCTGACTTGGCCCAATTCGTATTGCTTAAAAATTTTTTCAACCTTTAAAACTTTCATTATATCTAACCAATTAAACCGTATCCATAAAACCTTTTTCCACCCTATTGAAAAACAATATACCAAGGATTAAAAAAAATAAAGCAACTAAAAAAGCATAAACCAAGCCCACAAAATCAAAAGCACCAATGCCAAAGAGCATAAACTTAAAATTCTCCACAATGGCCGTTAATGGATTTACACTTAGCCAATAATGTAAATTGCCTTTTGCATAACTAAGCGGATAAATGATTGGAGTCGCGTACATAGCTAATTGAATACCAAAAGCCAACAGAAAACTAAAATCTCGGTACTTGGTGGTTAACGCTGAAAAAAGAATACCCATTCCTAAACCCAAAATAGCAAGAATAATTACCAAAACAGGAAACAAGAACAGGGTACTATTTATGGAAATTATTAATCCATCAAAAATAATTTTATAAATCAAAACAACGATAAAAACCAACAATTGAACACCAAACTTGATTAAATTAGACAATACAACAGCGAGCGGAATTACAAGTCTCGGAAAATATACTTTCCCAAAAATATGCGCATTTGCTACAAAAGTGTTTGATGTTTTTAAAAGACAATCTGAAAAATAATTCCAAAGTGTTATGCCTGCGAGGTAAAAGAGCACAGGATCAATTCCGGCAGTGGGTATTTTGGCAATTTTTGTAAAAACAAAAAAGAAAATAATCGTAGTTAAAACAGGTTGAATAAATAACCAAATCGGACCTAAAATGGTTTGTTTATAAGTTGCTGAAAAATCTCGTTTTACAAGTAAAAATATCAAATCCCTGTAACGCACCAATTCGGTTAAATTAAGTCGCCACATTGAATTTCGCGACGAAATTTCGGCAGTCCAAGAATTTTCGTTATCCGTCATAAGGCAATGTAGGAAAATTTTAGTTGGTAAAGTTAATTTTTTATTTGCAGTTATTAAATCGCCCTCAAATAACCCCTCATAGTAAACAAGTCAGGAAATTTATTCATTCTTTCGAAGAGATTGAATAATTGATTGTATATTTACTTTTGAGTAAAACAGTCACATGTTCGTTTCGCTAACAAATAGTAAGTTCAAGTCGATAACCAAGGTTCTAGGACTGCTACAATTATCATTTTTGTTTACTTCTTCGCTTTATTCACAGTTTACGCCCACCCTACTCTACCCTTTTCAAAATGAAACCACCACTTCAACTAATATAACTTTTTCGTGGAACAAAAACTTTTATCAGACGGTATCCTATAATTTTCAATTATCAAACGATACCAACTTCACCACACTTCTTGCCGACGTAAATACCAATTTTAACTGGTACACCCCTGCAACATTGAGTAACGTTGGACAAAAACATTTTTGGCGAGTCAGAAGTGTACTTAATGCCATTCCTAGCCCATGGTCTGCAACCCGAACATTTTTTCTTTTTAATCCTACATCAATCAATGGCCTTACTGTTTGGTTGAACCCCAGCACGAATGTTACCCTAAGCGGACCAAATGTGCAAACTATTGACGATTTGTCGGGGAATATTAACAACGCTTTTCAAAACAATAGTGCCCAACGGCCGCTGTTTATTGCATCTGATAGCTTGATGAATAACAAACCTATTTTTAGATTCGATGGCACCGACGACTTTTTAGAAATACTCGATAACTTTTCGATTGATTACACCGACCAATTTTCAATGCATGTGTTGGTAAAACCAACCGTTATTTCGATAAACAAAACCATTATGGCAAAATGGGATTATCAAACACAAGGTTCGTGGGCATTTCAAACTGATTTTGCCACCAGCAATCAGTTAATGTTTGCACCAGCGCTTTCCATAAATGACGCTGGAAATCAGAAAGCGCTCACGACCAATGCGAATATGACTTTGTTAAAACCTAGTTTATTAACGCTTGTTTACAACGGCAATATTGTACCAAAGGTTAAGTTTTTTAAGAATTTCACTTTACTGACATCAACCACCGAAAATATAATTCCATCGCTATTGCCTAACTCAACGGCAACCCTAAAAATTGGAAAATATGGTGGAATTGCCACCCGTTATTACCAAGGAGACATTGGGGAAATACTAATTTTTAATAATGAACTCAGCCTTGCAAACAAATCCTTGGTAGACTCTTACTTGCGTTACCGCTATGCGCCTCCCGTATTTTTAGGAAAAGATACCATCATGCCAAGCAATAGTGTGTGTACCATATTCCAACTTAAAGCACAGTCAAAATACCAAAGTTACCTCTGGTCTAATGGAACAACAGCGTCAAAATTGATTGTCAATAAACCAGGCACTTACTGGGTAACAGCCGTTGACTTTTTGGGAAATAGTACAACAGACACCATTATTATCTATCCTCCTTTCCAAGACGGATTTCCGTCATCAAACGGTATTCTTTGTGCAGGAAATGCCATTCTTTGGCAAACTAGCTACCCAGCAAACTATAGCTTTCAGTGGCAGAATGGAGCCACTACCAATAATTTCAACATTACCCAGGCCGGTAGTTATCACGTAAAAATCACTGCTCCCTCAGGTTGCTTCATTCGAACAGATACCTTGGTGGTTACATTGGATTATTACCCATTTTCAGCCAATTTAGGGCCTGATACTACTTTATGCACCAATAACGTCATTTCCTTGCAAAGTGGTGCCCCATTCACAACGAGTTACCTATGGCAAAATGGCTCTACAAATCCAACCTTTTCAGTACAAACATCCGGTATTTATAGCGTTCAAACAACAAATATCAACGGTTGCTTTGCACAAGACACCATCAATGTGGTGGTTGCGGGAGTTGGAGCCAATTTAATATACTCAAGTCCTCCTTTTGCTTGTCAAAATTCATCCTCCAATCTTTCAGAAAGTAGTACGATTACCTTGCCCAATCAATTACTTTCAAGAAGTTGGACATTTAGTAATGGACAAAACTTTACTACCTCCACTGTTTCAATACTTCCATCTTCCATCGGATGGCTTTACGGTACTATCAGTGTGGTTTCCACGGGTAATTGCGTGACACAAGACACCTTTAGTATTTTTGTGCAGCCAAGACCAGTTTTAGTTCTTACGAATGTAAATAATTGTTCCAATGACAGCATTAGTTTTCAAGTAAGCAACCAAGGTAATGCCAACTTAAATAGCTACCAATGGAATTTTGGTCAGCCAAGTTCAGGAATTCAAAATACAAGCACACTTTCTTCACCTGTGCATTATTACGGAATGGCAGGAAACTACAACCTTACCCTAATTGCGGATGATGTTTTCGGTTGTTTGGATACCATTGCAACACCAATATTAATTAAAGCCGCCCCGGAAGCACAATTTAACGCAAATAATGCGTGTGTCTTGAGCAATGTCGTGCTAAACAATACAAGTTATGTGTTAGATACCTCCTCTATAGTTTTAAATTTTTGGGATTACGGAGACAATACACAAGCAGTAAATCCTTTATTTGCTAAGCAATACCAAAATTATGGTCAATACTTGGTTCAATTAACAGTCGAATCATCCAATGGCTGTTCGGATAGCACCTCACAAAGTATTACCATTCATCCTATCGCGCTACTGGATTGGCTTGTTGGTCCATCGTGTAAAAATAGTTGGACAACCTTTAGCGATTCGTCGACGGTACCAATTGGATCCATTACCAATACCAATTGGGAAGTTAACTTACAATACAATTATCCTACAATAAATGCGGGCTACCGTTTTTTAACAACAGGTATTCAATATTTAACACTCGCTGTTACAACGAATCAAGGTTGTATCGCCGACACCTTAATTTTGGTGAATGTTCAACCCGAACTTGCTGCAAGCTACCTTGTAAATCCATTAATTGTATCCGCCGAAATTCCTATTACCTTTATTAATCAGAGCGTTGGTTCTACTAATTGCACGTGGACATTTAGCGAAGGCACAGTTGCGAACTCGGATACCTTGATAAACACCTTCGAAAATCAATTAATTGGACAGACCGTAGCGCTTTCAATGGTGGTAACGAATTCTATTGGTTGTATTGATTCATTGGTCGACCAACTTGAAATAAAACCATACAATTTTGATATTGCCTTACGAAATATATTTACTGCGGAAATAAACGAATTTTTGGAATTAGGCGTGGAGTTAAAAAACGAAGGAACAATTGCCATGAATCAATGTAATTTACAATTAAAAATGTTAAATACTTCTTTAATTCAGGAAACGTGGACTGGAGACTTATTACCGGGCGAAAGTGAAATTTATATTTTTACGGCATCACCAAGTGCATTCATCTCCAACCAAGACGACTACTACCAATATATTTGTGTAGAAGCAGAGGGACTAAATGCTTTTTCAATTGAAGATGAAGATCTCAGTAATAATATTATTTGCAGTAATCTTGAAAATGAGGGCGTAGTTGTACTACCAATTAGTCCAAATCCTGCAGATGCTCAAATCACCCTTACCCTTTATGTGGCAAAAGAACAAGTTGTAAACCTAGCCATTTTTGATATTGAGGGTCGACTTGTTTATTCTTTTCCTCAAAATGGATTAGTGGAAAAAGGAATGAATAGCATCACCTTAAATACCGTAAATTTCGCTTCAGGAAGTTATTTTCTTCGGGTTCAAGACGAAATAACAACACAAATTAAGCGCTGGATAAAAAAGTAACATGATTTTGAAGGATTGGCATTATTTGTGATATTTGCAAAAAAAATAAGTTATGAAATTATTCCTTCTTACCCTACTAATTATTTTGTCTTTCACAAATAGCGTTTTGGCGCAAGACAAAAAAGCACAAGACATTCTAAACAAAGTTTCCTCTAAAATGAAAGCGCTAAAGTGTTTCTATGTAGAATTTAACGCCACCATAAAAAATAAAGAAAAAACCGAAACTCAAAATGGTAGCGGTTGGGTAAAAGGAAACAAATATAATGCCTCCTACGCTGGGAATATTATTATTTCAAACGGCATGAAAACATGGACTATTATAAAAGAGGAAAAAACGGTGTATGAATCAGATGCAAATAATGATGACGATATCAATCCAAAAAAAATAATGACCATTTGGGAAACAGGATTTAAAAACAAATACAACAAAGAGGAAACATTGAATGGCGAAATGGCGCATGTCATCAGCCTAACTCCAAAGGCACCCGCGAAGTCAGAATTTAATAGCATTACAATCTACATATCTAAATCAACCAACTCCCTAAAAAAAGCAGTTATAAATTCAAAAGATGGCTCTGTAATTACTTACAATGTCACAAAAATGCAGGATAATCCTAAAGCTGTAGAGTCAAAGTTTGTATTCGAAAAGAAAAACTACCCCGGATACACCGTAATTAAAGACTAGCGTTTCATTACACGATCCATTTCGCGCTTATCATCTTTCAACTTTAAATCTTCGCGTTTGTCGTGTAGCTTTTTTCCAGTCGCACATGCAATTAAAACCTTTAACCATCCTTTTTCAGATAAGAATAGTTTAATGGGTATAAGGGTATTTCCTTTAATCTTCAGAAATTTTATAATGCTTCGAATTTGCTTCTTTTGCAACAAAAGTTTTCGATCTGCCCGTGGTTTATGATTGTAAATCGAGCCGTTTTCATAAGTTGTTATGTGCATATTTCTAATCCAAACCTCACCCATTAATTCAATGCAGTAAGCCTCTAAAATACTTGCTTTACCGGCCCTGATACTTTTTATTTCAGTTCCAGATAACTGAATACCGGCAATAAATTCTTCTTCAAGATGGTACTCGAATCGTGCGCGTTTATTTTTAATATTAATCTCAGCATTAGCCATTAAGCAAATTTAAGGCTATTTAAACAGAATTTAGTCAAGTACATTAGAATAAATTATGTCATGAATTTGAATGATAACAATTCAATATACTTAAATTTGTTCATGAATCTACCTTCTAAAGTGCTTGAACAAGTTGTTGACCAATTATCCTCTTTACCAGGAATCGGAAAGCGAACAGCTTTGCGTCTCTCCCTCAACTTACTAAAAAGAAGCCCTGCAGAAATAGCGCAGTTTACCCAATCAATTGTTGCGCTTAAAGACAGCATATTCAGTTGCAGCATTTGTAGCAACATTAGTGATGAACCCATTTGTTTTATTTGCATTAACCCAAAAAGAAATCCTGCAATTCTTTGTGTTGTGGAAGATATCAGAGACGTAATGGCCATTGAGGCCACCAGTACTTTTAGAGGACTTTACCATGTACTAGGTGGGTTAATTTCTCCGATGGACGGTATAGGTCCACAAGATCTTAATATCCTTCCGCTACAAGAACGTATAGTTAAACACCCTATAAAAGAAGTTATTCTGGCCTTAAGTCCAACTATGGAGGGAGACACCACTAATTTTTACTTGTTTAAAAAAATACAAAAAGACGGACTTTTAATAACCTCTTTATCGCGTGGTGTGGCATTTGGTTCCGAGTTACAATACACCGACGAGTTAACACTAGGTCGGTCATTGGAGCAACGACAAGAATTTAAAATATCTCATTAATAAAACTGAGTTACTTAAACCAAAAAGTTCGGTGCTTAATTATTCTAAACGTTAGTCCAAAAACTAAAATAGACAAGGCAAAATAAACATCTGTCAAAGACCACGTGAAATGTTCACTCATCGATAAGCGTCGTAAAAGAATGAGCACAAGCAAAGTAGTTAATGAAGAAACGATACTTGGGTACTCATTTGAACAAACCGTTTTAATCGAAAAACGATTTCCTGATTTTTTATACAAAAAAATATTTGGAACAAAAGCGGGCACATTAGTGGCCCAACTTGTAAATTCACCTTCAAAATTATTTGCCAAAAACTTTTCCTCGAGTAACATTATTCGTTCGTAATACAACCAATAACATACGCAGAGAAAGGCGCTTAAAAGCGGATTAACAAGATAAAAAGACAAGCCCATCCAAATTAAAAAATTAGCAAAATATAAAGGATGCCTAACGACAGAATACCAACCGCTTACATTCAATCGATGCGCCACCTGTTCATGTCGATTTCTTCCCGAAGTATGTTCACTTCGAAAACCCACAATCAATATCCTTAAAATATGACCAATTAGAATAAATGCAATGCATAAGATAAAAGCGAGCGATTTAAGTAGTGAGGAGTGCTTCAAAAAGTCGTAGTTGTAAAAATAAGTTACAGGAACAACAACAATAAAAAATAAAAGCGGTAATTGTCCCCTATACCTAAAAAGAAAGGCGCCATTTTTCTCAAAAGAATCTATTAATGCCATTGGTTATTAAAAAATGATTACATTGCAAAGACAAACAAAATTAAGATTATTAAGAATAAAGAGGATGAAAGAAAAATTTGAACTAGAATATTTATTAAAAACCTCTCCTCGTGTTCTTGAAAACATGATCGCATCGCCAACAGGGCTGAGCGAATGGTTTGCAGACGATGTTGTTGCGAGCGACGACATCTACCATTTTAATTGGGACGGAGTAGTAGAATCAGCCCGATTAATACACCACAAAATGAATTCAAGAATTCGCTTTATTTGGTTGGAAGACGAAGAAAATGGCTTGGAAACGTTTTTTGAAATAAATTATCAAGTCGACTCGATGACCTCTATGGTCGCACTACGCATCATTGACTTTAGCGAACCGGAAGATTTAGAAAATTCACGTATGTTGTGGGATCAACAAGTTGGCGATTTGAAACGACTTTTAGGCGCCTAACTTTCACGGCATTGAAAAAGGTACTTTATCCTTATTTTTGCACTTAAAAATCAGTAGCTTGAAACGGCTTTACCTTTTTAGTATTCGATCTTTTATTGGGCCATTTCTAATCACCTTGGTGATTTCAATGTTTATATTAATCATGCAATTCTTTTGGGTTTACATTGATGATTTGATTGGTAAAGGTCTCGGTATTTGGGTAATTCTAGAATTATTATTTTATGTTTCAGCCAGCTTAATTCCTCTTGCTTTACCGCTAGCGATTTTACTTTCATCACTAATGACCTTCGGCAATTTAGCAGAAAGTAACGAACTAACAGCCTTAAAATCGAGTGGCCTATCACTTTATAAAATTATGCGACCATTAACCGTCGTGGTGCTTTTTATAGCTGGTTTCACCTTTTATTTTGCCAATTATGTTATTCCAGTTGCCAATCTTAAGTGGCATTCCTTGATATACGATATACAGAACACAAAATTATCAACCATCATAACACCTGGCGTTTACACAAAAGAACTTGAAGGATACGCTATAAAGGTGAAGTCAGGCAGCGATAGTTTATTCAAAGACATCATCATTCACGATCATTCCACGCCAACTGAGTTTAAGACCGTTAAGGCAAAAGAAGCTCGATTGTACCGATCAACTAACGGAATGTTCTTGTTTTTTGATCTAAAAGATGGCGTAATTTTCGAAGAGCTTGAAATTCAAAGCCCAGTTTTTCTACCCAATGGAAAAGAAGAACCAGGGACAAATAGCACACGCCCTTCGCGCATTTCGAGCTTCAGGAGAGCATCATATAAAATGAATGTTACTGGATTTACCTTAAACCGATCGGAGGAAGAGATATTTACTGATAAATTTGAAATGTTGAATGTATTTCAAATAAATGCAGCTATTGACTCATTGAAAGCGAAGAAAAATAAAATTAAAGCGGCCTTCGTTGATGGATTAATGTCCAGTTCATCCTATTTCTTCAAACTAAAAATTAAGGAAAATCAATTGATTGATCGAATGGGAGGTGAAATTCCAAAGGCGATAAATTTTGAACAATTAAGCAAAAAGGATAAAGAAAAAACCCTAAACGAGAGTGTTTCATCGCTAAGACGGTTAAACCAAAACATTGAAAGCCAGCAAGACTTCATGAAAACAGTTGATCGCGAGGAGGACCAGTATTGGATTGAATTTCATCGTAAATTTGCCCTAACCTATGCCATTGTAGTCCTCTTTTTTATTGGCGGTCCACTGGGTGCAATCATTCGGAGAGGTGGATTTGGAGCGCCCGTTGTAATCGCAGCCATAATTTTTATGATTTACTTCATCATCATAAGCATTGGAGAAAACCTAGCGAATACCTATATCGTTTCCCCGTGGGTAGGCATGTGGATTGCTGGAATAATTTTCACGCCAATTGCACTACTTATAAGTATAGCTGCAGCAAACGACTCGCCTATTTTTAGCAGGGAATTCTGGGGAAAAAAGATCAAAAAAAATAAAAGTAATGCAGGTACTATACATTAGCCAAAAACCTGCATATCCAATTGTTGACGGCGGAAGTTTCGCAATCAATCGGTTTTTAGACGATTTGAATGAACAGGTTAACGGGCAGATTGATTACCTTGTAATATCAACAAAAAAACACCCATTCGATGCGACATTTCAAGCGATCACAAAGAAAGATCAAATCAAATTTCACCCAATCGAACTCAATACAGCACTTCAATTATTCCCACTTTTAAGTTCTTTTTTCTCAAAACTACCCTACAACTTACTTCGTTATAAGAAAGATGTGTTAGGTCAGAAAATAGAAGAATTACTCGAGAAAAACGATTATGATTATGTGTTCTTAGACGGATTTTATGCAAGTGCCTACCTCGATAAGCTAAGGTCACTTTCCAAGGCAAAAATAATTTACAGAAGTCACAACATTGAAAAACAAATTTGGACCGATTACGCGCGAACTGAACAAAACAGTATTAAACGGTTATATTTGAATAGGTTGGCTAAAAAAGTAGGGAATTACGAAGTGGCTATCGTTGAAAAAGTAGATTTTATTGCTGCCATTTGTCAAACTGATTTTGACTATTTCAAACAATACTCCTCAACCAAAATTCATTGCGTTCCCGTATCGCTGCTTCCCGTTACACCGGCGGAAACAATTAAAAAAAACAGCCTCTGTTTTATTGGAAATTTTGGATGGTTTCCTAATGTAGACGCAATAAATTGGTTTATTAAAAATGTATTTACAAGTCTTCAAAAACGCTATCCTGACCTAACCTTTCACATTGCAGGCTTCGGTTCCAAAGAAGTATTTCGAACAACTAAAATAGCGGGTGTAATCGTTTATGGTTCAGTGAGCGACGCATCCGAATTTTTAAAAACGCATGGCATTTTTGTATCCCCCATTCGGATCGGTAGTGGTATAAAAATAAAAGTATTGGAAGCCATGAATGCCGCTGTGCCTGTTGTATTAAGTCAAAAATCCGCTGAGGGCATAAATTTATCCGACAAATTGTCCTCATTTAAAACAAAAGAAGAAGCAATAGATCAACTCAGCAGTCTTTTAGATAGCCCAATGAAACTTAACGAAAATCGAGATGCAGTACTAGGCATAATAAAGGAACAATTCACTCAAGAAATAGCTATTCAAAACTTAAAAACAATCTTCAATGCTTAGGAAAAAAATAGTTTTGGTAGCCACACGATTTCCTTTTCCAATTGAAAAAGGCGATAAACTCAGGACTTATTACCTATTAAAATACCTTCAAGTCCACCACGACATCTATTTAATTACGTTAACAGAGGATTTAATATCTACTAGACAAGTAAATGAAATTAAACAATTTACAAAAGAAATACACCTCTTCAAACTAACCAAATTCAGAAAGTTTCTCCGACTATTTATTGGCCTATTTAATAGCAAACCACTCCAAGTAAACTATTTTACTGACTACAAGATTAAAGTAAAAATTAGCGCGCTTTTAGACGACATAAAACCAGACCATATCATTTGTCAATTAATTCGTTCAGCTGAATACGTGAAAAATTACCATCACTGTCCGAAAACCATTGATTACATGGATGCCCTTTCCAAAGGCATGGAACGAAGGGCAATTAAGTCCAATTTTTTGTTAAAATTTATTTTTGACTTAGAGGCAAGGCGCCTAAAAGATTATGAGCAACGCATCTTCAATTATTTCGAAAACCAGGCAATTATAAGTCAACAAGATTTGAATTACATTGCGCATCCCGACAAAAACAAGATGCTCATTTTACCCAATGGAATAGACGCCTACTATTTTGAAGAGCTTCAAGTTAAACAGACCTACGATTTAGTTTTTGTTGGCAACCTTAATTATCCACCGAATATCGATGCAATTAATTTTCTTTTAGAATCGATTTTACCGGCTATTCCTAATCGCACGCTGCTCATTTCGGGCGCAAATCCTTCCAACAGTTTAATCCAACAAATTAAAAGTACGCCCAATGCCAGCATAACTGGGTGGGTAGATGATATTAGAACATCCTACCTTCAAGGAAAAATACTTGTAGCACCCATGCAAATTGGTACCGGCATGCAAAACAAAATTCTCGAGGCAATGGCCTTGGGGATACCAACTGTTACAACCACCTTAGCAAACAATGCCATTAACGGCTTACATCAAGAATCCATTTGGGTGGCCGATACAAAAGAAGAAATAATACAAGGCATAGAAACCTTACTAGCTGACGTGGAAAGCTACGAAAAAATCCAAAAAAATGCGAGGGAATTTGTCATTAAAAAATACAATTGGGCCGCCATTGTTAACACACTAGAAAAAGTTATTCAGGTTTAACACGAAACCTACGAAAGTGGTCATATTTGTCCTTGATAAACATAATTAAATCCATCTCCGATGCCGTTTTTAAAAAATCAGTGTCCAAGTTAAGAAAACCTATAAAATCATCAAATTCATCTTCCGTTAAACTTATAATATCAAAGGACACGTACAACCTTAATAATTCTTTCACCACTTTTCGTTGATCGTCCTTGTATTCTTGCTCCGCAATCCACTTTTTATTTTGCTCTTTTTTAGAGAATGCCTGATAAATCGCTGTAATTGGACTTTCCAAAACACCGATACCCGTCACTAATTTAGTTTCCCTCAAAGCAAGACCAGCGCGTTCCTCTTTCAACTGCTGAAGGGATTTTAAGGGCCGAACAATTACCTCCTTAAATTCCTGCGGGATACGTTCGATATACGCAATAACTTGACATTGACAATTAGAATCTGGAAAAGCCGTAAATTGATAGATGGGATAATATTTTGTTGACAAGGCAATTACATCATTGGGCGTTGCTAAAACAGAAAAATAGCCATTAGGCTGACCAAAAACACCTCTCCCATTTGTTTTATTAATGACCATTAAATTATAAAATGCTTGCGGGAACAACGAATCAATTACTTGACCTTGAATTAGCACACGATCGCATTGTCCAAAATACTTCAGGTTAAAGCATAATGAGACGAAAATTAGCATTAAAATTTTGCTGTTATAATTTTTCAAAATACCATGTAAAATCGAAAGAAAAGATAAGAATTATTGGAATTACAAAAGAGCTTACCCAGAAAAAAAGCAAAACAATTTTAAACAGCAAAGAAGCATCTTTTATTAGTGGAGTTACTAATAAAGCGTTGACCTGCGCCGCAAGATAAGGCCCAATATCCTCATCCGTCACATCCTTAAACTTTTTAAATGCAGGCGAATTATCGATAAATACATCTTTAATAATGGAATAATCGCGGTTCGAAAGTTCATCGTAAGAACAAAAGTAATTGACTTTCAAATCATCCAATTTAGAGCGTAAAAGATAATTTTTTTGCATTCCGCGGACACGTACACCCATAATAAAGCCAAAAACGATAACGAGGTAATCTTGAATTAAAAAACCTACTAAAATCATCAGTAAAGACGATATAAGCGCAAAAATCATTAAGAACAAATCACGTTGGCGATGCACCAACAATTTAAATAATTGCCCCCCATCCAATGGATCGATAGGTAACAGATTGATAGCATTTAGAAATATAAATACGGAACCCAAAGTCAGCGCAGAATCGTTGTGGTATAAAGCAGCATAAACAAACGTACAACAACCGATAAGTAAACCTGGAATTGGACCAAAAAAGACCACTAGTAAACTTTCTCGCTGAGAATATTTTTCTTTGGAACCCTGCACAAAAGCACCCATAAGCGGAATGAATAACATGCGAACATTTTCGTACTTGAAAAACTTCATGAAAAGTAAATGTCCCATTTCGTGAAAAAAAAGTACAAAAACTAGGAAAAAGATAAATTCAAATCGCTCCGAAAAAAATAATAATAGTGACAACACGAATAAAACCATAGAAAAAATGGTTAATCCCCAGTTATTTTTGACTACTTCCTTTTCTAGTATTGGTTTTTCGGGATACAAAGAATCGTTTTCCATCTGCTAACTAGGCATGCCGCCACCCATGTTTTTCATTTGTCCCATCATATTCGCCATTGCACGAGGGTTACTCATCATCTTCATCATTTTTTTCATTTCGTCAAACTGTTTAATTAACTTATTGACTTCCATGATATTGGTGCCACTTCCCTTTGCAATTCTATTTTTTCTTGATGTGTTTAACACCCCTGGGGTTGCTCTTTCCTTGGGAGTCATCGATAAAATAATTGCCTCAGCACCTTTAAATGCATCTTCAGGCACATCAACATCTTTTACTGCCTTACCCATTCCAGGAATCATACCCATCAAATCCTTTACATTACCCATTTTCTTAATTTGATTCAACTGCGCTAAAAAGTCATTGAAATCAAATTGATCTTTCATGATTTTCTTCTGAAGCTTCCTTGCCTCCTCTTCATCGTACTGCTCTTGCGCCCTTTCCACCAATGACACAACGTCTCCCATACCAAGAATCCGATCCGCCATTCTAGAAGGATAAAAAATATCCAAGGCATCCATTTTCTCGCCTGTTCCAACAAACTTAATTGGTTTATTAACCACCGACTTAATTGTCAAGGCGGCACCTCCTCGGGTATCGCCATCTAATTTGGTAAGTATTACACCATCAAAATTAATTTTATCGTTGAAGGCCTTAGCTGTATTAACCGCATCTTGGCCAGTCATTGCATCAACAACAAATAACGTTTCACTGGGATTGATAGCCGTCTTTACTCGGGCAATTTCATCCATCATGACCTCATCGATGGCTAAACGTCCTGCCGTATCGACAATTACCACATTAAAACCGTTGCTTTTAGCATGTTGAACAGCATTGGAAGCAATAATGACAGGGTCTTT
Organism: Chryseobacterium gleum; assembly: GCA_945888625.1. Classification (GTDB taxonomy): domain Bacteria; phylum Bacteroidota; class Bacteroidia; order Flavobacteriales_D; family Crocinitomicaceae; genus UBA952. The sequence goes on along the minus strand of CAMDAH010000009.1, from coordinate 49,614 downwards.
TTCCTCTTTATTTGAATACACTTCGATTGATAGTTGTTCGCCGAGTACATGTAACTGATCAATTGCCGCCGGACGATAGACATCACAAGCAACTAATAAAACCTTTTTGTTTTTCTTATTTTTAAGGTACGAGCCGAGTTTTCCTGTAAACGTCGTTTTTCCCGAGCCTTGTAGACCCGACATCAAAATAATGGCAGGACTGCCTTTGAGATTAATTTCCACCTCATTCCCACCCATCAATTCCTTCAATTCTTCGTGGCAAATTTTAACCATTAATTGTCCTGGTGAAACCGCACGCAAGACATCTCTTCCGAGCGCTTTTTCTTTAACAGAATTAGTAAAGTTTTTTGCCGTGTTAAAATTCACATCCGCATCTAATAGCGCTCTGCGCACTTCTTTAAGGGATTCGGCAACATTTATTTCGGATATTTGACCTTGGCCTTTTAGCACCTTAAATGCTCGTTCAAACTTTTCTGTTAAATTTTCAAACATGGTATTTCTTAGTTAATTTGTAAAGTTAAAAAAATATCATGAATTTTTTGATTGATACAGCCTGTTACCTTGTAATTAGAAGAAATAAAGTGCTTAAAAACTGTTCAAATAACTTTTAATAAAAATTTAATCACTAAAAAAACATTTCCTTTGATAAATATTTATATTTTTACTTAATAAAATTCAACGTATGAAAAATTTTACTCTATTTTCTTTGTTTCTAGTTATGGTTGCAACAATAGGTTTTGCACAGGGTCCTGACAGAAGAGTTTATGCAAGTGCCGGAAAAGTGGCAAATTGCCAAACGTTAATTTTTGGAAGTACAAATACAGTGTCCTACACTATTGGGGAACCAATTGTAAAGTGGTCTAATGCTGGTACAAGACGAATTCATAACGGATTTCAACAACCTGATGTAAACTTTCCAGTTTCTCCCAATCCATCAGGTATGATTGTTTCAACACCTTCGTTTTTGATTTACCCAAATCCATTTAACAATTACACGATCATTCAAGGACCAGATGAGCAAAAAGGCACCACTAAAATTCAATTGATTGACCAAAATGGAAAACTAATTAAAGAAGAACAAATGAATGATTCTAGGCATCAAATGGATTTTGAAAGTGATTTGGCTCCGGGCCAATACTTTTTAAACTTCTATAATGAAAGCGGTGCTTTTCTTCAACAGACAAAAATTATTAAGGCTTTTAATTAATTCTTCACCTTTCTAATTTTCCGTTTTCAATTCAATTTCGATTTTTTCCTTCCGTACAGAAAATAAATAACCAAACCTATTAATAACCAAACAGTAAAGTATATCCAATTTCGTAACTCTATTTGACTCATCATATAAAGACACGATAGCAATCCGAGTGTAGGTATCAAGGATAAGTTTCTTAATACCGCCATTACAGTAATAAAAAAAGTAAATACAATAAAAATCCAAGAGGGCAACTTAGGAAAAAAGTGCGTCCAACCGCTGTTCACAAAAAAAGAAGTTGGCTTGTCTAAAAAACGCAACTCCCCGCTTACACGGTTTGGGCTCATTTCAGAATAATAAGCCTCAATATCACCCCCCACTCGCGACATTTCTTTAGCGTTTATTCGAAGTAAACGATTCTTGACTGCTGCTGCCTCTTTCGGACTTAACTGAATCAGAAGTTCACTCGTCGTTTTTAAATCCGATTGATTAAGAACAAAATGAATCGTCTCTGTTTTGTACTTCGTAATTAGTATTACCAACGAAATACATAGTAACAATGGCATAAAATATTTTCCGTTAGCGTATGGCGTTTTAAATTTCCCTCGTGGAATATCGGGTTTATTTTGAAGGACCAAAACCCCACCACAAACTAGCACAAAGGCAAATAAAGTACCAATGCTACATAAGTCCGTTACCATGGTTAAATTCATGAATAGTGCTGGTACAGCCACCACAAAACCAACAACTATTGTGGCGAAAGACGGTGTTTTATATTTCGGATGAATTTTAGAAAAACGTTTAGGAAGTAACCCATCTCGGCTCATACTCATCCAAATTCTTGGCTGCCCCATTTGAAAAACAAGCAATACCGAAGCCATTGCTACCACGGCGCTGATAGAAATTATGCCCGACATGCGTTGTAAATTTAATTCCTCAAACACAAAGGCAAGAGGATCACCTACAGCCAATTTATCGTAAGAAACCATGCCGGTTAAAATGAGTGCAATTACGATGTAAAGGACCGTACAAATTATAATGGACCACATCATGGCCCTCGGTAAATCACGTTGTGGGTTTTCGCATTCTTCAGCCGTCGTAGAAATAGCATCAAAACCGATATAAGCAAAAAATACAGCTGAAATACCTTTTAAAATTCCCCCAATTCCATTTGGTGCAAACGGCGACCAATTTTTTGTATCGACATAAAAAATACCCACACCAATGACCAATAATATAATCGCCAATTTAACGACCACCATTAAATTTGACGCATTTCTACTCTCTTTAATACCACGATAAACCAACCAAGTGATCAAAACAATAATAAACAATGCGGGAATATCAGCAATTAAATGAAACCCAAAAAACGTAGGAGCGCTAACCCAAGCAAGGTGTGCCATTTGTAAATTAGGGGCTAATAATTCAAATGGCTTTCCTCCTTCCATGAGCGAAGTAGCTTGCTGAAAACCTTTTGATGCCGATAAATAATCCATCTTTATCCATTCAGGCAAATAAATTCCACGTAAACCAAATTGTTCAATATGAATTCCTTCAATCATATTAGTAAAATAATCACTCCAAGAAATGGCAACAGTTATATTTCCAATCGCGTATTCCATGATAAGTGCCCAGCCAATTATCCATGCAATAATTTCCCCAAAAGCAACATAGGAATAGGTGTAAGCGCTTCCTGAAACTGGTACCATAGAGGCAAATTCAGCATAGGCAAAGGCAGCAAAACCACAAGCAACAGCAGTAAACAAGAATAAAAAAATAACTGCAGGACCGCCCTCCGCACTCGCATTTCCTATAGTGCTAAAAATACCCGCGCCAATAATTGCTGCAATTCCAAAAGCTGTTAAATCCCTTACCTTTAAATGTTTGCCTAAACCATCATGGCCGTCAGAAGCTTGCTGAGTAGCTACTTGTCGCAAAATATCCTCTACTTTTTTCTTACGAAACAAGGCTCGAAAGTCCATTATTATGTTTTTTGATTTTTTAAAAGTATAAAAAAAAATACTTACACCTCAAATTTTATCTTCAACTCGTACCTTTGCACCGGTGAAAACAAAAATTGAAATTAAAGGAGCGCGAGTTCACAATTTAAAAAATATTGATCTTACCATCAATCACAAAGAGCTGACAGTTATCACCGGAGTTTCGGGATCTGGAAAATCATCTTTGGCGTTCGACACCATCTTTGCCGAGGGACAGCGACGTTTTATTGAAAGTATGTCATCCTATGCAAGGCAATTTTTAGGAAAACTGAATAAACCTGAAACGGACTACATTAAGGGAATTGCACCAAGTATCGCTATACAACAAAAAGTAATTACTAGTAATCCAAGGTCAACAGTTGGCACAACAACAGAAATATACGATTATCTAAAAATATTATTTTCAAAAATTGGTGAAACAATCTCGCCGGTCTCCAATGAAAAAGTAAAGAAACACGTTCCACAAGATGTATTGCAGGCGTTAAGTAAGGCCAAAGATAAACAACGGTTGGCCATCGTCTGCCCTATTGCTCACCTCGACAAGGCAAGTCCTGAAGTTATCATTCAAAAATTAATAAATCAAGGATTTAACCGCATCTACATCAATAATAATATAATCAATTTAAGCGATTTTAACGCTGCAAAATCGACTTTAAATGACGCCTTACTTGTGATTGATCGAATTATTATTGAAAAAGGTAATGAGCAGAACGATGCACGCTATATCGACTCTATCCAACTTGCGTTCGACGAAGGTAAGGGAACCTGTGGACTATTGTCTATCGAGGAAAACAGCATCGCTTGGTTTAATAATCGATTTGAACTCGATGGGATAACATTTCAAATGCCCAGCGTTCACTTTTTCACTTTCAACAATCCATTTGGCGCATGTAAAACATGTGAAGGATATGGGAAAGTTTTGGGTATTGATGAAAATCTAGTTTTTCCCAATCGAAGTTTGAGTATTTACGAGGGGGCTATCGTACCTTGGAAAGGCGAGGTAATGGGCGAATATTTACAGCAATTAATCTACAATGCCAATAAATTTAACTTTCCTATTCATCGACCAGTGAGTGAATTGAGCAACGACGAATATAACTTGTTATGGAAGGGAAACGCCCACTTTATGGGCCTAAATAAATTTTTTAAATTTATTGAAACCCAAACCTATAAAATTCAATATCGGGTGATGCTCTCACGATATAGAGGTCAAACCGAATGTCCTGAATGCAAGGGTACGCGATTACGAGGCGATGCCAGTTATGTTAAAATTAATAATTATTCAATCCAAGACATCGTACTTCTCCCTATAGAAAAATGTCATGCTGTATTCAGCCACCTTCAGTTAAAGGAAGCGGATAGCGTGGTAAGTAAACGCATTCTTCCTGAAATTATACAACGATTGGCGTTTCTAAAAAATGTGGGATTAGGATACTTAACCTTAAATAGAGCTGCAAATACCCTATCGGGTGGGGAGTCACAAAGAATTAATTTAGCCACCGCACTTGGAAGTAGTTTGGTCGGTTCTATTTATGTTTTAGATGAACCCTCTATTGGTCTACATCCGATTGATACAGCCCGATTAATTACCGTGCTACGAAATTTAACTGAGCTCGGTAATACTGTTATCATTGTGGAACACGAGGAAGAAATTATGAAAGCAGCGGATTCCATTATTGATATAGGTCCATTTGCTGGGCAATACGGTGGTGAAGTTGTATTTCAGGGAAGCTTTAAAGATCTTACAAAAGCCAAAAATAGTCTAACAGCTGATTACCTCACGGAAAAGAAAAGTATTCCACTTCCTTTAAAGAGAAGAACGTCAAAAAACAAAATAACAATTTCAGGAGCCCGTAAAAACAACCTAAAAAATATAAATGTAGACCTGCCTTTAAATTCACTTGTATGCATAAGTGGTGTTTCTGGCTCGGGGAAATCTACTTTAATAAAAGAAATTGTGTATCCCGCTTTCCGGTCGTATTTAGGTCTTACAAGTCAATTAAATGTTGGATTTGACTCCCTCACTGGCGACCTTGACGGCATTAAAAACATCGAATTTATCGATCAAAATCCCATTGGAAAATCCACGCGGAGCAATCCTATCACCTACGTTAAAGCCTTTGATGATATTCGAGAACTTTATTCGCGTCAACCTTTGGCTAAAATTCGAGCTTACAAACCTGGTTTTTTTAGTTTTAACGTAGAAGGAGGCCGTTGCGAAATGTGCGAGGGGGAGGGAATATTAACGGTAGGCATGCAATTTATGGCTGATATCGAACTACCATGTGAAACATGCAAAGGAAAACGCTACAAAACCGAAACTTTAGAGGTCCTGTATCGCGGTGTAAATATCCATGAGTTACTCGAAATGAACCTTGAAGATGCGTATACTTTTTTCGCTACTTCGAAAGACAGAATAGAGCAAAAAATAGCTGAAAAAATGAAACCCTTAATTGATATTGGGCTTGGTTATTTGAAAGTGGGACAATCATCTAGCACAATGAGTGGTGGTGAAGCACAACGCATAAAACTGGCTTCATTTCTTTCAAAAGGAAGTACTGCACCAACCCTATTTATTTTCGACGAACCCACCACTGGCTTACACTTTTACGATATTGAAAAACTTTTAATCGCCTTCAATGCATTAATTCAAAAAGGCCATTCTATCTTTGTAATCGAGCACAACGTGGAAGTCTTAAAATGTGCCGACTACCTGATTGATCTTGGCCCTGAAGGAGGAGAAAAAGGAGGGAATCTATTATTCTCCGGAACACCAGAGTCGCTTGCTTTATTGAAAGATAATTCAACCGGACAATTTATTAAGGAAAAAATTGCTCGACCAGTCATAGCTTTCTAATTAATCATTTGTAATTCCTATTTTTGAAAGATAAAACAACGTTTTGAAAAAATTAACGATCGCCATTGACGGTTTTTCTTCGTGTGGTAAGAGCACTTTAGCAAAAGATTTAGCAAAGGCGTTAAATTATCTATTTGTTGATTCCGGCTCCATGTATAGAGGCGTTGCCTATTATGTCTTGAAAAACAATCTTTTAATCCACGGCGAACCCGATACCACACGACTAATACAACACCTAGACAACATTAATTTAACGTTTGTCTATAATTTGGAGAAATCCGAGAGTGATTTATTTCTTAACGGAGTGCTTATTTCTGATGAAATTAGAAAACCTGAAGTCGCAGCCATCGTTTCCAAAATTGCTATTGTTGAGGAAGTGCGTTCGAAACTCGTAAAAACCCAACAAAAACTTGGCGAATTTGGTGGCGTAATCATGGACGGAAGAGACATTGGGACAGTTGTATTTCCGAATGCAGATATCAAACTTTTTATTACTGCCGATCCAATGATACGGGTACAGAGGCGCTACAAAGAGCTCATTTTAAAAGATCCAGCGATTACTTTATCATCCATTAAAGCAAATTTAGAAGAACGCGATTTCCTAGATACTACGAGGGAGATAAGTCCACTAAAAAAGGCGCAAGATGCTATTGAGCTTGATAATTCAAACCTTAGTAGAGCGGAACAATTACAATTTGCACTCGACCTTATTAAACAACTTATTCAGTAGCATGATTAAAAAAAAAATATTCGCTAATAAAGTGATCTATTTACTCCTTTCGACGATAGTAATTTTTTTTTCGTGTAAAGACGACCAAAAAAAGTTAGAACATGTTATTTCGGAAAATGAATTACCGAATAGCAATGACCTAGCTGAATATGCTAGAAGACATGTAGAGGCACAATTACGTATCCCTGCAACAGAAAAATACACCCTAAGTATTCACAAAGAAAACTTAGATGGAGACGATAAAATTGATGCTATTATTTTGGTGAATCGTTATCAATATGCCTTGGATGAAGCGAATAAATCAAGCAACCCTGCTAAACGTGCCGAGCTAGCTTTCATGGGTAATTACAACTATTTCTTTTATTTCGATGGCGGTTTGAATTTAATTTCCCCACCTCTTGCAGTTCCCTCATCAGCCATGCTCCCACTACAAGTGAAATTTGAAAATATCAGTTCTCCGTCCTTTAAAGATGTGCTCATTGATTTTAGGATTCGAAATGCAAGCTACAAGGATTTTTACACCATTAACAACCATACTCCTTTGCGCATTTTTCAATGGAAAAATTTTGATGGATTGGGAACACCTAACGAAGAATCTTTTATTTTTAATTACGAAACAGGAAGCTACAGCGAATCAAAAGATATAGTCATTTCAAAAGGTCGGATAGGCGTTATTCCAAAAAAAGCAGATTTATTCATCTATGAGCCAATAATCACTGCAGCAAAAAAGCAAGAAACGCTTTTTAAATTCTTTTATCTACCCAAAACAGGTAAATACGTTACTAAAAAATAAAGATTGATTTAGATTGATTTAACTTAATCAATCTCATACTTCAAGCGCATGGTGATATTAGCCGTCTTTCGTTTTGATGACGTATTAAAACTACCACCCCATTCAAAGTCTTCGGCAGAATTTTCTGCTGTAATTTGAAACACACCCATATCGGCACTTTTTAAGTTACCCAAACTTCCCCCACCATTCTCCGCAATTTTCTGAGCCCGATTAAATGCATCCTTGGTGGCTTGTTCAATCATTGATAATTTAAGTTCAGCCAATTTTGTGTAATAATACTCGGGGGCATTTGAATTTAATTCAATACCTGCATCAATTAACTCAGAAACTTCGCGCGATGTTTTTTCAATAAGGTCGACATTGTCAGATTGAATTTTCATGCTTTGTGTTAATTTATATCCTGAAAAAATAGAGGATCTAACATTACCGTTATCGTCGTATTCGTTGTAATACTCTTTTTGAATATCCGCTGCTTCGAAAATAACATCCTTGGTATTAATGCCCTTCTTTTTGAAATAGTCTTTAACACTTCTTAAATCAGCATTCAATTCAGAATATGCATCTTTTAAGGTACTATTTTTACGCGAGAAATCGGCACGCCAAACTATCAAGTCGGAATTAAATGTGGTTTCACCTAAACCAGTAACACTAATTGTTGGATCAGCTTTTCCTTTAGAAAGGTATGATTTTCCTAAAATGTAACCTGTAATTATTACTGAAAAGGTAATTATTAAACTTTTAAAATTTGCTTTAAGAAAATCCATATAAATTAATTTTAATAAATTTAATTGAATTTTTAAAACAAGCAACTTAAATTTTTATATTTATATTTATGTGGTTAAAAAAATAAAAATATGAAACTTTCTGAAATCATAGAAAACGATCCTGATTTTCGTCCTTGGAACATGGATTTATATTCTTATTGCATGCTGATGCACCTCTCTCAATTTGCAGGTATAATCGTGCCTTTTGGTGGAATTGCATTACCAATAATCATGTGGGCAACAAATAAAGATAAGTCTTCAATCATTGATCAACACGGAAAAAATATTCTTAATTGGATGATTTCATTCTATATTTATATTTCAATTAGCGCTGTACTTATACTTCTAATCGTTGGTATCTTTGCTTTAATTACTTTAGGTATTATTGCTGTAATTTTTGCGATAATTGGTGCTATTAAAGCAGCGAACAAAGAACTATACCCCTACCCACTTTCTATTCAATTTTTAAAATAACAAAAAATTCTTTTTAAGTTTTTACCCTTAAATTAGAAACTTCCCCTAAGCGTTAGAATAAAATTCCTGCCTGGTGCCGATATGTTGGAAGCATACTGACGGTAATTTTGATCTAAGATGTTCTCACAAGCGACCTGAAAACTAATAGCTTTTGTGATCGAATAGGATACCCGTGCATTTAAAGTAAACCAGGAAGGCATTCCATCAGCAGTTGCATAGGCAAAATTATCCTCTCCAATCATATTGTAATCAACAACTCGCTTCCATCCTGCATAATTCACGAAGATCTCAGTTCTTAATCGATTAACAGCAGAAATAACACTGAACTTTCCGAAAACGGGTGGAATATGATCTAAAGGATAAGGAACTGAATCAGTTGCAATTCGACCTTTAGTGTAATTCACGGTTCCTAAGACTGAAATGTATTTGTTGATTTGTCCAGCAAGTGCTCCTTCTATACCATAGATGTAGGCTTTTCCAGCATTAACAGTTGACATAACTTGACTTAATTGACCGTCATACATAATCGAATCAGCTCCTTGAAACTGGCTGTTTTGTGTCATCAACCCATTTGTCAATCGCGTATAATAAACATTCACATTTACGCGTAATCCGGACATAATTTCCTTTGAAATTCCCAATTCGCCATTAAGCGTGTATTCCACCTTTAAGGTAGGATTTGGAACAACTACACTTCCTGGAACCGATTCAAAAACTTTACTTAAATCATCCACATTTGGCGCTCTAAATCCAGTAGAAAGATTACCTGTAATTCTCCATGTTTTTGCTGGAAGATAAACAAATCCTAGATTTCCATTAAAAGCACTATTGTTTTGGGTGATACTATTAAATGGAAATGGAAAATAAGATTTATCAGTAAAATTAGCATTCAAGCCCACATAGGAAAAACGTAGACCATCGTTGATAATAAATTTATCACTAACTTCCCAAGTGTGCGTTGCATATGCGGCCGCAGACCACATAGAAGAACCACCATCTGGATAGCGCGTGCCGATCGCTGTTGAAGTATCAACAGCAACATTAGTAGCAAAAGCTGTAGAATTTACTTTGTTGAAATAGGCATCCGCTCCGTAGCGAAATTCATGCTTATTCATTTTTTTAGCGAAATCAGCATTTAAAGTAAAGATATCGAGATTTTCTATATTGTGATTTTCCCAAACAGTATTGAATTTTCGATATATCCGACTTTCTTCAATGGCTTGATAGGCTAAAATCACACGGCCTTGATCAAATAACTTGTTTTTCTTTGTGAATTCAAGCGTATAGGCTGCCAATAATCTTTTTTGAGGACCATAATTCCATGTTGCAAACTTTGGATTAGCACCACTCATTTGAGTCAAACGGTCATAACGAGGAACATCACCAGAATTAGATAATTGAAAATTCAATTTATGCGTAATGACCTCATTTTGCTTAAAAGTAAATTTTTGTAATACGTCATATTGCGTGTATCCTGAACCTACCTGCACATTAGTATCCGCATTCATAACCATCGAATCGACCCCGTTAAAAGTTGCCGAATACCAAGGTCTGGAACCAAAATTTCCTACATATGGACTTCTAATTGCACCTTGTCGAAGATCACCATAGTTAGAATAGGTAAAAGAAGTTAATGAACCAAAACGCTTAGTACCAAATGAAACATTCGCATGAGCTGAATATCCACTTGCGGCAGAAAAATAACGCGTAAAAGCGGATGCTTTTACTAATAGTTCATCAGTTGTGCTAAGTGTTGGACTTTTGGTTGTAAAATTCATAACACCACCTAAGGCATCAGAACCATATACAACAGAACCGGCACCAAATACCACCTCTACCCGATCCATGATTGAATTGTCGAGCGTTACGATATTTTGTAAATGACCTCCACGATAAATGGCATTGTTCATTCGAATTCCATCCACTACCATCAGTACTTTGTTCGTTTCAAATCCACGGATAATTGGACTTCCTCCTCCCAACTGACTTTTTTGCACCATGACATTACCTGAATTCGCTAGAACATCAGCTGTTGAACTTTGGTTTTGAAAAGCAATCTCAGCAGCGCGAAGTACTTGAATTTTTTGCGCGACATCTTTTTTCTTTTCTTCGAATTTGCTTGCTGAAACCACAATTTCTTCAAAAGAATTTATATTTTGATTGATAAATACCCTGTATTTCGAACTTTCTATCTCTTCTATTGAATATACACTCGAGAGATAATCGGGGTGAGTAAATAAAAAATTTGTTGATCTAATTATTAATTCAATCTCCCCTTTTTCATCTGTTTTTCCAAAGACAGCTGATTTATCACTTTTTGAGACAAGCACATTGGCTACAGGTTGGTAAGTAGCCATATCGATCACTTGAATTGTTTTTTGCGCATAAGACCATCCCACAAAGAGAATGATAAATGCTAAAAAAACTATTTTCTTCATTAAAATATTCTTTAATTTATACTAGTATAGACCACAAGAATCAACAATCCCAAGAAAAACCCAATGTATTTTTTCACAAAGTAAATTTACAATAATTTACACAAAATAGTTTTAGAAAGACTCATTCCCCTACTCCTTTACCAGCGATGAAACCAGTTGTCCAAGCAGCTTGAAAATTATAACCACCTGTTATTCCATCGATATCAAGAACTTCCCCAGCAAAATGAAGACCTGGAACTATTTTACTTTCCATGGTACGAATATCCACATCTTTTAATGCTACACCACCTGCCGTTACAAATTCCTCCTTAAAGGTAGTTTTACCAGACACTTCGTAGCGATCATTAATTAACGCATTTATTATCTTATTGATGCTTTTACTACCTAGATCTTGCCATCTCAATTCCAAGCTGAGCGAACATTTCTGAAGAAGAAAATGCCACAAACGGTTACTTATTGGAAAAGGATTTAAATTACCAATCATTTTACCTCCTTGAGTAGCAATTACGTTTGAAATCACTTGTTGCAGCTCATATTCTTTTTGGTCGTTTAACCAATTAACAAGCACAGCAAATTGGTATTCTTTTTCATGTAATACGCGAGCACCCCAAGCTGATAATAGCAAGATGGCTGGTCCACTCATTCCCCAATGCGTTATCAACAATGGACCTTTGCCAACTAATTTTGTTCCTTCCACCTTAACGACCGCTTTTTCCACCACATTACCCATTAATGCGGTAATAGGATTCGCGGGCATATTGAAAGTAAATAAAGAAGGTACAGGATCAACAATACCATGCCCCAATTTTTCAAGCCAATCCATTCCACTTTTTTTAGGTTGCCCACCTGAGGTTATGATCACCTTATCGAATTGATAGCTTTTCTCTCTCGTTTCAAGAATAAATTTATCTTGCTCCAATCGTATTGCTTGAACAGCAGCTTGGTATTCAATTTTGATCTTTAGCCGACTAGCTTCTCTCATAAAACAATCAATGATCACCTGAGAATCATTGGCAACTGGAAAAACACACCCGTCCGGATAAACCTTTAGGGCAACACCACGTTCTGAAAACCACTGAAAAGTTTCATCTACACCAAATACATCAAAGGCTTTTTTTAGGTAATTTTCTCCTCTTGGATAAAGCTTAGAAAGTTGTTTTGAATATCGCTGGTCATTGGTTACGTTGCACCTGCCTCCACCAGAAATTTTAACCTTAGCCAAGACCTTGGTCGTCTTTTCTAAAATGATGACTTCATGATTCGGAAAATGTTGCTTTATGGATAATGCTGAAAAAAAACCTGCTGCCCCACCTCCAATTATTGCAATTTTCATTTTGTAAAAATACTTTAATTGGCGATAATCTTAAAGAATATATGGTATGGATTTCTAAGTATCTTTGCCCCAATTCAACACAAAGCTAAGCGTCATGGAACCGAATTACTTTGAGATAAAAACCAGTAAAACACAACGCTATTTTACGCACGGCGATTTAAAAAAAACATCAAAACTGCTAATCGTCTTACACGGTTATGGTCAATTAGCGGAACATTTTATTCGTAAATTCCATCAAGTTCCTGAAAATTACTTCATAGTAGCACCAGAAGCCATGCATCATTTTTATTTGAACGGTTCATCGGGCCGTGTGGGCGCTTCGTGGATGACAAAAGAAGACCGAATTAATAATATTGCTGATAACAATGAATACCTCAATAATCTAGTAGACCTTTTGCAAAAAGAAAAGCAGTTTAGTGAACTACTGGTTTTAGGATTTTCACAAGGAGGCGCAACTGCAGCTCGGTGGAATGCACAAAGAAAAGACATTGATCAACTCATTCTTTGGGCCAGTGTATTTCCGCCTGATCTAGACGCATCATCAGTTGTTAACATAAAAAATGGAAGCTTTGTCATTGGCAAGAACGATGAATTTTATGACGCTGCTGCTCAAGCTAAAGAAATAAGCAAGTATAGATCATTGAATTTTGAAATCATAGAATATAATGGAAAGCATGACATTGATGCTGACACCTTAATAAATATCTTGGATAGATAATATTAAGCAGGTTTTTGTTTTCGCATAAGTGCTCGAAAAAAGGCAGGGAAATAACGCTTAATGTAAACCGCTAGCACCTCTTTACCACCCATTAAAACTTCAGATTTTTCTCGACGTGCTGCACGGATGATTATTTTAACACATTTTTCTACCGGCATACCCGATATGTGGTTAGGATCGATGATTTGCGAAGCTTCCCCTTTCGCATTAAGTGCATTGAAGGAAATAGAAGTGTTGATCTTCCCAGGACAAACCATCGTCAAGCAAAGCGTATCTTTTTCCTCTAAAGCAAGACTTTCAAAGAAACCATGCAAAGCATGCTTGGATGCTGAATAGGCAGAACGTAAATGAAAACCAAATTTACCCGCAACACTGCTAATAACAATAAGCTGACCACAACTTTTTTTCAGGGCCGGTAATGCTGCCTTGGTGAGTGCCATGGGCCCAAAATAATTCACCTCCATGATTTCACGGTCCACCTCGATGGCCGTATCTCTAGCAATGGCCCGTTGACTGACACCACCATTATTAACTAAAACATCAATACCACCCATTTCATCAATTACTGTTGAAACTAAGCCAATAAAAGTACCTGGCTTCGCTAAATCTAAGGGCAGGACAAGATGCTTAGTTGGATGCATGAGCTTAGCTTTCAATTCATTTAGGCCATTGACGTTTCTAGCAGATAAGACTAAACGTGCTCCAGCTTGTTCAAATTGCCGAGCCAACTCAGCACCTATTCCAGAGGAAGCTCCCGTTATCCATATGACTTTATTATCGTAATTTCTTTTCATGTACCTAATGCAAAGCAAACAAAGTTAAAAAGAAAGCGATACCAACTCAGTGAATAATTGTTATTTTTGAGGACCAAGGATTTTTAAAATGGAAACAGCTCGAATCGATCAACACTTTGAAGAAGCAAAAAATACACTAGCGGCCTTTCATGTTCCAGAGAACATGAAAAAAATAGCAGACGCAATCGGGATAATGAGTCAAGCCTTACAGCAAGGCGGTAAAATCATTTCATGCGGTAACGGTGGATCGATGTGCGACGCCATGCACTTTGCGGAAGAATTAAGTGGTCGATATAGAAATAATCGAAAAGCACTAGCGGCCGTTTCGATATCAGATCCTTCACATATCAGTTGTGTAGCAAATGATTACGGGTATGACTTTGTCTTTTCGAGATACGTAGAAGGCTTGGGACATTCACAAGACGTTTTGCTCGGAATTTCCACCTCAGGGAATTCAAAAAATGTCATTCTTGCTGTTCAAGCGGCGAAAGCACTTGGCATGAAAACAATTGTATTGACAGGAAAAGATGGCGGTAAATTGGCTGAAATAGCCGACTTAGAAATCCGTGCACCCCATTCTGAATACGCAGACAGGGCACAAGAAATTCATATTAAAGTGATTCATGCTTTGATAGATGGAATTGAGCGGACTTTAGAGCGTTAAACTCCTTTTTAGTGCAACATTCTCCCCATTAATCTAGTATCCATAATGCATTCTTTAAATATCCTTTTTCTACGGAGCGCCACAAAATCATAGCATCGATCCCTAAGTTTAAGCGGGAGTAACCACCCCAACCTTAAAAAGCCTGTATACCAACGTAGTTTCGGAAGTAATTGAAGCACTGCTGTAGACTTTTTATAAAGATTTAAGCCATCGAAATAATAAACGGAATCTTCCTCCATAAGCATGTTGGGATGAGCCTCCCGCCATCGCTCACTACTGCTTGCATTAAGCGGTGAAAACACCAAATCTGCCCTTATCTCGTTCGACAAAATAAAAGTCAGTACACGGTTGCATAAAGGACAATCACCATCAAAAAACAAGACGGCTTTAGGAAGTGTGGCTTGATCTTTTAACATAGCAAGGTTCTTACACCGTACCACGAATAGCGCTCACCACCCACTAATTTAATTTCAGCATTGGGAAATAACTCCTGATAAAAAGTAACGTGAGTCTCATTAAAAGGAAATGGCTCAGAGCTCAAAAGTACCACATCAGGTAACAAGGAACCAAGCGAAGTCATTTCAGGGTAACGATCCATGGAAACACAATTCTGATAACCGATGGAAGTTAAATAAGAATCGATGTACGTATTTTTTCCAGCAACAAAACCAGGCGAATGCCAAATAAAATATAAAACTGATTTTCCTGCACCTTCTGAGGCATGCGACAAAAAATAATTATTTAAATCCCCTATCAAGGCTTGACCTTTATCTTCTTTTTTGAAAATTTCTGCCAAGCAAGCAATTAAGTTATTCGCATCTTCGATGGAGTTGACATCACTCATCCAAACGGGAGCAAAAGCCATCAATGCTTCCATATCGTCTTTCGTATTTTCTTCTTTATTCCCAATAATTAAATCCGGTTGAAGCGACTTTACTTTTTCAATATCGATGTTTTTTGTTCCGCCAATTCTTTCTTTACTTTGAAACCAAGAAGTTGGATAAATACAAAATTTTGTAATTCCCACCACTTCAGTATCCATTTCAAAATAGGCAACTAACTCCGTTATGGAAGGAACCAGACAAATGACCCGTTTAGGAAACTCAGGAAGTACCACTTCCCTACCTAATTGATCTTTATAAGTCTTGCTAGACATCTAATTAAGACATGGCAGAAATCACATCATATCGAGTAACAATATGATATTTACCCTCTCCTAAATCAACCAAAACAGCAGGTGTTTCGCGATTTATCAATTTACAAATCTCATCAACAGGAGTCGTTAATTGTACTAAAGGAAAAGGTGCTTGCATAATGCTTGATATAGGCGCATCTTTTAAATTAGGATTATCAACAAGAAGTTGGTAAACACTTCGATCATCAACAGACCCCACAAAACCGCCATCTTTCATCACAGGAATTTGAGAAATACCAAACTTACGCATAGCAGCGATAGCATGTGAAACCAATTCCTCTGCGTACAAAGAAACGAGTGGGCGTTCTACATGCTTATTAACCATATCCTGAGCATTCAAAATGGTTTCTTCTAAAAAGCCCCTTTCACGCATCCAATCGTCATTAAAAATTTTACCAATGTAGCGACTGCCGTGATCGTGAAATAAAACTACCACCACATCATCTTCCGTAAGTTGCCCTTGTAATTGCAATAATCCTTTAATCGCAGCACCGGCAGAGTTCCCAACAAAAATACCCTCCTCTTTCGCCAAACGTCGCGTGTAAATTGCGGCATCCTTATCTGTTACTTTCTCAAATAAATCAATCACATCAAAATCAACGTTTGCCGGCAATATGTCCTCCCCTATTCCTTCAGTGATGTATGGATAAATTTCATTTTCATCAAAAATGCCTGTTTCCTTGTATTTTTTAAATACGGAGCCATACGTATCAATTCCCCAAATCTTAATGCTTGGATTCTTTTCTTTTAAGTATTTACCAACCCCTGAAATCGTTCCTCCAGTGCCAACACCCACCACAAAATGCGTTATTTTACCTTCTGTTTGTTCCCAAATTTCAGGTCCTGTTTGCTCGTAATGCGCCGTACGATTGGATAAATTATCATACTGATTTACATACCAAGAGTTTGGAATTTCAGTGGCTAAGCGCCTTGATACTGAATAATACGACCTTGGATCAGTTGGCTCAACAGCCGTTGGACAAACCACTACTTCAGAACCCACGGCACGAAGAATATCCATCTTTTCCTTCGACTGTTTATCATTTAGAACACAAATTAATTTATACCCTTTGATTATAGCTGTCAATGCCAAACCCATTCCTGTATTGCCCGATGTACCCTCAATAATGGTCCCTCCAGGCTTTAATAAACCTGATTTTTCAGCATCCTCAATCATTTTAATTGCCATGCGATCCTTGACAGAATTGCCAGGATTAGTGGTTTCAATTTTTGCAAAAACTTGGGCTTTAACGCCAACTGCCAAGCGATTAATTCTAACAATAGGGGTGTTTCCAATTGTTTCGAGGATATTGTTGAATACTTTCATTTTAGAATTTTTACAAAGTTAATCTTTATTTTGTGCCCTTAACACACCTTTTACTCAATAAATAAGTTTGTCAATTAATGGAATACCTTTAATTTTGCAAACAATGATTGAATTTAAGAAAGTAGCTTTTTATACTTTAGGGTGCAAGTTGAATTTTTCCGAATCCTCCACTATTGGTCGCCTGTTTGAACACTCGGGCTATGCGAAAGTTGATTTTGAAGAATGTCCGGATGTTTTTATTATTAATACTTGTTCAGTAACAGAAAATGCCGACAAAAAATGTAGGCAGTTAGTACGTCGTGCCAAGAAAATAAATCCAGAAAGCTTTATAGCAATTATAGGTTGCTATGCGCAATTAAAGCCAAATGAAATTGCTGCCATACCCGGTGTAAACATGGTACTGGGTGCAAACGAAAAATTTAATGTACTAGAACACATTGAAAGAGAAATTGACAATCAGCAATCCGTGTATGTTGATTCACAAAATATCAAAGCGACCAAAAAATTTGAGCCTTCCTTTTCTTTTGGCGACAGAACTCGCTCCTTTCTTAAGATACAGGACGGATGTGATTATTTTTGCACTTTTTGCACCATTCCACTGGCGCGTGGCATCAGTCGGAACGCTAGCCTATTAAAAACAATTGAAGAAGCAAAAAAAATTGCTGCCACTTCGGTCAACGAGGTGGTATTAACGGGGGTTAACATTGGTGATTTTGGTCAAGGTAGTGAGGAGAATTTTCTTTCCTTAATAAAGGAAATGGACAAAATTGAGGGCATTGAGCGCTTTCGAATATCTTCCATCGAACCGAATTTATTGAGCAACGAAATCATAGAATTTTGCTTGCGCGATGCAAAAAAATTCACTCCGCATTTTCATATTCCACTGCAATCGGGTTCCGATCGCTTACTTATTGCGATGCGAAGAAAATACCTGAAGGCTACTTATACCGAAAGGGTACAAAAAATAAAACAATTGCGCCCTGATGCGTGCATTGGAGTTGACGTTATTGTTGGATTTCCCGGTGAAACAGCCTCGGATTTTGATGAAACATTTAATTATTTGAGTGACTTAGATATTTCTTATTTGCACGTATTCACCTATTCCGAAAGAGCCAATACAAGTGCAGTGAAAATCGGAGAAGTAGTTCCAATGGAGATTAGAAGGATTCGAAGTAAAATGCTTCAACAACTCTCACAACGAAAAAAAAACAACTTTTACGCCCAACAAATCGGCAGTATTCGCCACGTATTAGTTGAGCAGGAGGGAGATGATGGATTTATGTATGGTTTCACCGAAAACTATATCAAAGTAAAATTACCCTACAACAAACAACTAAGCAATACTTTTCAAGCGGTAGAATTGCTTAAACTAGATGCAAATGGAATTATGCTTTGTAACTTGGTCCATGAAATCGTTTATATGAATTAAAAAATATGGAAATGATTTATATTACAAGAAGAGAAAC
Organism: Chryseobacterium gleum; assembly: GCA_945888625.1. Taxonomy (GTDB): domain Bacteria; phylum Bacteroidota; class Bacteroidia; order Flavobacteriales_D; family Crocinitomicaceae; genus UBA952. The sequence continues at coordinate 30,869 of CAMDAH010000009.1, read as the reverse complement.
GTTTAATGCTGCGCACAAATTACATCAGCCAAATTGGTCTGATGAAAAAAATGAAAGCATTTTTGGTAAATGTGCTAACAAAAATTGGCACGGCCATAATTTTGTTCTATATGTCACTGTAAAAGGAATACCAAACATTGAAACAGGGTTCGTAATCAACTTGAAAGTGCTGAGTGCAATAATCAAAGAAAAAGTAATTGAACCATTGGATCACAAAAACTTAAACCTCGACGTACCCTTTCTAAGTGGTGAAATGGCTTCCACTGAAAATATTGCGATTGCCATATGGAAACAATTAGAAAATGATATTGCCCAAAGCGGCGGTGAACTTGCAAAGGTAAAGTTAGTGGAAACAGAAAATAATTTTGTGGAATATTTTGGTGGTAAAGAACCATTTTAAATAGTATTTGTATTTTAAATTATAAATAATCTTATTCAAATTGAAACAAACTAAACTTGAACAGAATTACAAAGAAATAATTGAATTATTGGGGGAAGATATAAACCGTGAAGGACTTGTTAAAACGCCGGAGCGCGTTGCTAAATCGATGGCATTCTTGATGGCGGGCTATGACCTGAATCCAGACGATTTAATCAAAAAAGCTATTTTTCATGAAGCTTACTCAGAAATGGTTATTGTTAAAGACATTGAAGTTTACTCGATGTGCGAACACCACATGTTGCCATTTTTTGGCAAAGCGCATGTGGCCTACATACCAAATGGAAAAATTGTTGGTCTTAGCAAAATTCCTCGCGTTGTAGATGCTTATTCAAGACGTTTACAAGTGCAAGAAAGACTTACAATTGAGATCAGAGATTGTGTGCAACGCACTTTAGAACCAAAAGGAGTAGCTGTTGTAATTGAATGTTGTCACATGTGCATGCAAATGCGAGGCGTTCAGAAACAAAATTCCGTTACCACCACGAGTGCATTTACAGGTATTTTTATGAATAATGAATCTACAAGAAAAGAATTCATTAACTTAGTACAAGCAAAATTACATTAATCTAAAATTAAACAACATGAGTAATACATTTGACGACAACAATAGTATCACCGCGGCAGCAAGCAGGTCCTTTTTTAGAAGTGTCTACACGTATATGTTTGGGGCATTAGGCATATCAGGCATCATTGCCTACACGGCAGGTACTCCGGAATTCATGAATACCTATTTTATATCCAATGGAGGAATATCTCCCTTATTTTGGGTAGTTGTCTTTGCTCCTGTGGGACTAGGGTTATTGATTCAAATGGCCTACAATAGATTATCGCTTGGTATATTAACCCTTTTATTCATTGCCTATTCTGCTTTAATGGGATTGAGTCTTTCCACCATTTTCTTGGTTTACCAAATAGGCGCAATCGCATCAACGTTTTTTGTTACCGCAGGCGCTTTCGCAGGAATGGCAATAGTAGGTTACACCACCAAAACAGACCTTACCAAATTTGGTAGTTTGTTGTATATGGTATTTATAGGAATGTTCATCGCGGGAATTGTGAATATCTTCATGAAAAGTGATTCAATGGGATTCATTATAGCATGTCTAGGTGTATTCGTATTCACCGGTTTAACCGCTTATTCAATGCAGCAACTTAAGGGTGTAGCCCAATCTCCAGATTATTCGGAAGATCAGCGAAACAAACTGGCCCTAATTGGCGGATTGCAATTGTATATCTTATTCATCAATTTATTTCTATCGCTGCTTAGAATTTTTGGCAGTCGTAATTAATTTGATTAATAGTTCTTTTTAAATTCTCTTTTCGTTAGATTGTTTTATTTTTGTTAAAAAAAACCACATGCCGAATAATTTCTTTGAAGAATCTACTGTAGCCTTAGGTACAATTTACACCATTTTTATCCTAAGTATAATAGTTTCGATACTCGTTTGGGGATAAATTGATATCCCATTATTGAATAAATTGAATTAATTATGCCAGTTGATGCTATCTTTTCTTGGTATATAGAAAAACGCATTCATCGCATAGCTAACTATACAGACAACCCTCTTTTTTGTCAAGAGGATGTGCTTTCCACGCTAATCACCAAATCAGCTTTCACTTCTTTTGGCAAACAACATAGCTTTAACGAAATAACTTCCTATGAAGATTTTAGTCGACTTGTTCCAATACAAGATTACACCACACTAAAAGCATCAATTGAAAGCGCAATTCGAGGGGAATACGATATTTTATGGCCCGGAAAAACAGATTTTTTTGCAAAGTCCTCCGGAACCACGGGAGATAGAGTGAAAATATTGCCGGTAACAAACGAAGCCCTTCATGAAAATCACTTTGCAGGCGGTAAGGACTTACTTGCCAACTATTATAAAAATCACGCATCAAGAAAACTATATTCAAAAAAACACCTTGTTATTGGAGGAAGTGCTGATTTGACGCAACAAAATCAAAATGGTTTGGTGGGAGATTTATCTGCAATTATCGTAAAAAACTTGCCTTGGTGGACAGAATACAGGCGAACGCCGTCCGTTGAAATTGCGTTAAATCCTGACTGGGAATCAAAATTGCAGAGTATGGCTGAAGCAACACTCAACCAGAATATCGGGATTATTACAGGTGTTCCGAGTTGGACCTTGTTACTCATTAAACGAGTACTAGAAATAGCGAATAAAAATACCTTACACGAAGTATGGCCGAACCTTGAATTATATATGCACGGTGGGATGAATTTTGGACCTTACGAAAAAGAATTTCGAAAATTAATCCATTCCGATACCATGAATTATGTTGAGTCTTACAATTCTTCGGAAGGATTTTTTGGCATGCAAGATCAGTTGAATTCAAAAGAATTACTCCTTATGACTGATTCAGGGGTATTTTTTGAATTCATTCCTATGGATCACTTTGATGGCCTAAACTCAAGAATAATTGTTCCTCTTACTCAAGTGAATACGAAAACTGAATACGCTGTGGTGATAAGTACCTCTTCAGGTTTATGGCGTTACATTATTGGAGACACTATTAACTTTATGTCGACCAAGCCATATCGGTTTATCATAACTGGACGAACTACCCATTACATAAATTCTTTCGGTGAAAAATTGATAGTCCAACATGCTGAGAGTGCCTTAACTGAAGTTTGCCATTCGCAAAATGCACAAATCAGTGATTTTACTGTAGGACCGTACTTCAATACTTCTGGATCCAACGGAGGGCATGAATGGTATATTGAATTTGAAAAAGAGCCCGAATCACTTCTTGATTTTGAGGAAGGAATCGATAGAGCAGTAAAAAAATACAATGCTGACTATGAGGCAAAAAGAAATAAAAACATGAACATTGACTTTCCAAAATTTGCTTACCTCCCTAGAGGAAGTTTTGAACAATGGTTAAAAAGTAAAGGCAAATTAGGTGGCCAACACAAAGTACCACGATTGATGAATAACCGATCTATACTTGATGAAATTCTACAACTAAAAAACAAATGAGAATTACCCTACTTATTTTGATCATATCTTTTCATACTGCGACGGCACAATCTTTTTCATGGATTAAAATGCAAGAAATTACCCTTCCCAAAAACACCGATTATTGGGAAGTCGACGGGCTTGGAAATTATTATTTTATTGAACATCAACAGATTGAAAAATTCAATTCGCAGGGTTTAGCGAGTTACCAAATGAGTTTAAAAAAAATTGGTGAAATCAACAAAATTGTCCATGTTAATGCATTAAAAACCATCGTGTTTTCAGAAGTGCAGCAACAAGTTTGTGTTCTTGATAATACACTGACCAATAACGGTAATTGCATTCAAATGGAAAATTTAAATCTTCAAAATATTCTCCTAATAAGTAATTCGAACAGGCCAAATTTGGTGTGGTTGTACGACGAATACAATTCAGGATTACATCTTTACGATTACGTAAATAATAAAATTATTCAATCGGTTAGTAATCTTGCTCGACTTGTAGGGCTGTCAACCATTGAGCAAATCATTGAAATAGAGTCTGTTCTATATGTACATGACGAAAAGGGTAAATTTGTTTTATTTGACTTATTCATGAACCAGACGATTAGTTTTACATTGCCTATTAAACAAGTGCGAGCTTGGAAAAATAACCTAGTAGGTATTAAAGGCGATGAATTAAACGCTTTTACCTTGAAGGGTGAAGAAGCATTTACAATTCAATTACCTATAAATTCAAGCGAACTAGTAACAGACGGTGAATATTTCTATTTCAAGAATCAAAACAAAATAAATAAATACCAATTGAAAATAGAATAACACTAAAAATAATGCTGATTAATTCTTATTTTAGCATTCTTAAAAATTAAAACATGCACGTTGCTATAGCTGGAAATATTGGAGCAGGAAAAACAACACTAACAAATTTGTTAGCGAAACATTTTAATTGGGAGACGCATTATGAAGATGTTGACCAAAACCCCTATCTTAACGACTTTTACGAGGATATGCAACGTTGGTCATTTAACCTGCAAATCTACTACCTGAACAGCCGATTCATGCAAATCCAGGAGATTAGAACTACGGAAGCCACGGTTATACAAGATCGAACTATCTATGAAGACGCGTTTATTTTCGCGCCTAATCTGCATTCGATGGGACTCATGACAACGCGCGACTTCGAAAACTACTTCACCCTTTTTAATCTCATGGACTCCTTTGTTAGTCCTCCAGACTTATTAATTTATCTACGTGCTAGCGTGCCTACTTTGGTTAGTCACATTCAAAAAAGGGGGCGTGATTACGAGGAAAGTATTCGGCTCGATTATTTAAAAAGATTGAATGAACGTTACGAAGCGTGGATTTCTACCTACGACAAAGGAAAACTGTTGATTATTGATATCGACAACAATAATTTCACTGAAAACCAAGAAGATTTAGGTAAAATAATCAACTCCATAGACGCTGAAATAAACGGTTTATTTTAATTTAAATGATAGTAGTAACTGGTGCTGCAGGATTTATTGGTAGCTGTTTGATTGGGCAACTAAATGCGGAAGGATATAAAAATATTATTGCTGTTGATACCTTTAACCGATCAGACAAAAAAGCTAATTACGCTTCAAAAAACATCCAAGAATTCATTGAACGAACAGACTTTATCACCTGGTTTGCAACAAATGCTTCTAAAGTTGAGTTCATTTTTCACATAGGTGCAAGAACAGACACCACAGAAAAAAGCATTGAGATCTTTAACGAATTAAACCTGAATTATTCTAAATCGTTATGGGAAATTTGTACTTCGCATCAAATTCCTTTTGTGTATGCTAGTTCCGCTGCCACGTATGGATTAGGAGAATTTGGATACCAAGATGACCATGCTTTGATCCCTCAATTAAAACCATTAAATCCTTATGGGGATTCCAAACAGGATTTTGATTGCTGGGTGTTAGAACAAGCGAAACAACCTCCTTTTTGGGCTGGACTTAAATTCTTCAATGTATATGGCCCCAATGAATACCATAAAGGACGAATGGCAAGTGTTATCTTTCATACCTTTTATCAAATAAAAGAAAAAGGTGAAATGCGCTTATTTCGGTCACACAATCCAAAGTATGGAAATGGCGAACAACTTCGGGACTTTATCTATGTGAAAGACGTGGTTGCTGTTTGCCTATTTTTAATGGCTAAAAAACCTAGCAACGGAATCTACAATTTAGGTTCAGGAAAGGCCCGAACATTTTATGATTTAGCTACACTAACTTTTCAAGCTGTTGGCTTGGCAACAAAAATTGACTTTATTGATACACCGGAAGATATTCGATCAACCTATCAATACTTTACTGAGGCCAACATGTCAAAATTGGTGGGTGTTGGTTACCAAACTCCGTTTCATTCATTAGAAGAAGGCGTTTCAGACTATGTAAAAAACTACCTTTTAAAAGAATTAATCTACTGATTTTTAACGAAGAACAGGGCACTTGTTCCCACTTCCCAAACGAATAGTCACCATGCCGCCACAGTACACATACCAATCTTTGGTTGTTGGATTTCCACGACTTCCAAAACGCGAATCGTTGAGACTTTGATTGGATAATTCACCGGCTAATGAACCATATTCATTAGCAATGATGGTGGCGTCGGAATACGTGGCTGCTTTGACGTCATCAATGTAATCAGTAAACGTTTTTCGAATAGCAACATCAAAATTAAAGGTGACATTTTTACCAACAGAGGCTTTGGCTCCCAAACCGAGAGGAATACAAAGTTGAAACTTTGAGTATTTGCGTTTATTGTTAACCGATGTTCCTTGTCCCTCGGTTCCTAGTGCTTGAAGATCAATAGTTTCGCCATTAATAACAACACTAGGACTCATATAAAAAACACCCATTTGCGCCAAGATATAGGCAGTTCCCGCATTTTTTCTTTGTCCAAACTGAAAAGGAAAATAATGAAATTCCACGCCACCGGCAACTTCCTTTATGGGAGACTCAAAGCTTAGATTTCGATTAATGGTAACGGCGTTTTTAGCATCACTATCATACGCTTCCACTTTACCTTGTAGGTAATTAAATCGAAAACTTAAACGAGAATGAAGGTTGTAACGAAACATTATTCCTCCGGCCCAATTACTCTTGTAAAATGGTTTAAATTTATTCAAATCACCCAGGTAATACATTTGTCCTAGTGAAAAGCCAAACTCAGATCGAGAAAAAAAATTAGCTTGTTGCGCGAAAGAAACGTTGATACGACTGGTAAACAAGACAAAAATACAAACTAAAAATAAAAGCTTATAACTAAAAAGACGTACTGTGGATTTCGTATTCATACCCTCATAAAATCGACCAACAGATGATTGAATTATCATCCGAACAAGAAACGAAAGAATGTTCATTTTGTTTCATTAGTGCGTTCACTGAAAAACGATGTCCACCTTGTTTCGCATCAATTTTTTGTACTAATTGCCAAGTTGACGTATCCCAAATTTTAATTGACTTATCTCGGCTCGCAGTAACCAATAATTTTCCATTAAAAAAACTCAAGCAATCGTAGATAACGTAGCGGTGTGCAGGAAAATTAAAAACCATCTGATTGGTATCGTTATTCCAAATACATACCTGGGCATCTTTTCCACCACTAACAGAAAAAGATGGAGAAAGATCAAGGAAACAAGAAGCGCCATGGGTATGATTTCCGAATGTAGTTAACTCATTAAATGTAGCGGTATCAAATCTTCTAAGCGTTCCATCTTGACAACAAGCAACGAAAGAAGAATTGGACTCATGCATAATCAATCGTCTTATTTTCCCGGCATTAGTGGGTAATTTAATGATTAATTCAAAGGATTTAGCCTCCCAAACACAAATGTTACCGTTTGCATCGGCAGAATAAACATAACCAAGTAGTGGATTTTCACAAAAGGAGAAAATTGCGTAATTATGGCCCTGAAAAGATTTAATTTCCAAACGACTAATCAAATCAAACACAACAATTACACCCGACTGGAGGCCAACGATAAGCTTGGAATTATGAGCAACCAACGCGATTGAAAAAGGAATTTCGGGTAATTTAATAGAAAAAGCATCTTGCTCTCCCGTTTGTTTGTTCCAACGAGCGATGAATTTATCTCCACTGGCGGAATAAATAAAGTTATTATCCTGTGCTAAAGCGTAAACGGAACCAGCATGACCAGTTATTGTTAAAGTCTTGGAAAAAGAACTAATAGACACTACTCGTCATTCGGATCAACTTCATCATCATTGCTATGCCTCAATCGGTCAGCATAATCAGCTGGAAGAAATTCGAAAAAGGTATCGCCTCGCAAACCCAAACGCAAACATTCTAATGGTATAACGTCATTTGGTGCAATATTTCCTAGATTAACTTCTGCACCAAATAGCTTGATGAACCACACCTGCTGATTTTTCTGAGGAGCTTCCCATAATATATTTTCCGGAGAAACTTTCGCAATAATTCGATTAATTAGAAACGTATGTGCTGTACCATTTGGACGAAAAACGCCTACATTTCCGGCTTCTCTACCTTCGGCAATTACTTTCCAACTACCTGCATCTAATTCAGCTTTCATCGAATTTACCCATTTCGCAGGAGAAATCATGATACCGGAGTCCTTCGAACCCACTTCAGAAAGCACCGTTTTATGTTTAGCAAGTTGCTTGATAAGTTTGCATTTCTCTTTATGTGGAATTATAATGGATCCGTCAGAAATTTCTGCTAGATCAAGATCATATTTATCTAAAACGCGTAAATAATCGTCGTAACATCCTCTCGCATAGAAGGCCTCAAACAGCGTTCCTCCGAGATACGGACGCATACCAGCTGATTTATACAACTTTATTTTAGCTTCAAAATCTTTTGTGACGTAAGAAGTTCCGAAACCAAACTTAACAATGTCTGTTAAGTGCGCAGATGCCTCAATGAAATCCTCGGTTTCCCTTAAACCCAAACCTTTATCCATCATCATAGTCAAACCTTGATTTCTTGGTTTGTCAGAACGTTTTGGAATAAATGGAAGGGAAAAATTTAAATCACTCATCTTGTGCCAAAGATACAAAATCCTCATCATCTAACAAGGCAGGATTGATTTCGAACAATTGCTTTGCTTTACTTTCGTCGTTAGAAAGACATTGTGCAAACAACTCAAGCGCAAATTTTTTCTGCCCAAGTAGCCAATTCAAATTAACTTCTAAAACGGCAGAAATGGGATTAACGTGATCAGTACTAAACCTTCGAAGAAATTGCATTGCTTCTGAGGAAGATTTTTTTGTTTTAAATGCAACATAATCAGTCAAACAATCCTCATCTTCTGCATCAATAAGCAGGGAAGATTGATAATACTTATCTGCTTCTACATTATGATTTATTTTTTCATAGGCCCCCGCTAAAACGTGATGAATAGCTGCATTTTCAGGATCGAAATCCAATGCTTTTAAAATCAGCACTATTCCTTCTTTAGTATTGCCTTCTAAATCTTCAACAATTCCCAATCCTAGCCATGCTTCCGGCAAGGTAGGCGCAAGCGCAATACTTAATTGATAATAATGACGAGCAAGTGCAAACTCATTCAACTGTTCATGGGCCTCGCCAATATAACAAAGCGCCATCGCATCGTCCCCATCAAGGGTGATACAAGTTTGAAATTTCTCAATTGCTTGATGGTATTTTTCTATCGATAGATAGGCATTACCCATGTTAAAATGCACGGGACCAAAACTCGGGTTGATTAAAACGGAATAATCGTAGGCCCAAATGGCTTTTTCATAATTTTCCGATTTCGAGAAAGCATTTCCAAGATTATACCATGCTGTGAAAGAATATGGATTTTCATCAATAAAGTCAGAATAACATTGAATTGCCTTATCATAATTTCCGGACTGATCGTAACAGAAAGCCATTTCATATAGCGCCGACTCATTTTGCGGGTTAATTTTCAATGCTTCTCCAAGAATTTTAATGGCGGATTTAAAATCACCTAAGTGCTGATATTCCATGGCAATATCCAAATAAACATCATCCCGATCTTCTTCATCACAAAATTCCAATGCGGACTTAAAATAACGAAGTGCATTTTTATGGTCTCTTAATTGACTAAAAATTGCCCCTTTTGTTAATTGAAACTCTACCGTATTAATGATTGTTTTTTCAATCTGATTTAATATATCAAGCGCGTCGGGTAACAAGCCCAAACCACTTAGGGATTGTGCCAACCTAAGATTAAACAAAGGATTATACGCAAAATGATACACACCCATTTCCGAAGCTTTCTTTGCTTTTACGTATTGGCCAATGATAAGAAAATGATCAATCAGTGCCTCAAGACGGTCACTATCCATAAAGCCAATAGCGATTCCTTTGAGATGAGCCTCGAAAATTTCAATATCTTCGTTTAGCTTATTATCTAAAAAATCATCGTCTTCTTCTTCGTTGTCGAACATAGTGTGTTTTTATGTAAAAATAAAAGTAAAGCACTTCTATTCTGCATTTATTTTTTATTTATTATTAACAATAGATAGTTAGTTTACCTGGTTACTTAAAAGTGACAAATCTTGCAATTAAATGTGTTGACTTATTAGTAAATCGAATTTACATTAACGTTTCAATAATTCTATCCATACTGTATCCTTCCGCCTCTGCTTTGTAGTTTCTTACTAATCTATGGCGAAGAATAGGTAAGGCAACTGCTTTTACATCGTCTATATCCGGCGAGTACCTTCCGTGGTAGGCGGCTCGGCATTTTGCGCCAACTATTAAGTACTGAGATGCTCTCGGGCCGGCACCCCAAGTAATGTATTTTTTAGCTATTTCCGAGGCCCTTTGATCATTCACGCGCGAACTTGCCACCAATTTTACGGCATATTCTAATACATTGTCTGCAACAGGAATTCGGCGTATCAAGCTCTGATAATCGATAATATCTTGAGCCGATAGAACAGGATTTACCAAAACACTAAGGTCCGATGTAGTTGATTTTACGATAGCCAATTCCTCTTCAAAAGAAGGGTAATCAACCCATATATTAAACATAAATCGATCTAATTGAGCTTCAGGCAAAGGATAGGTTCCCTCCTGCTCAATCGGATTTTGGGTAGCTAAAACAAAAAATGGCGCTTCTAATTGGTAAGTCATTCCTGCTGCGGTTACGCGACGCTCTTGCATCGCTTCCAACAAGGCAGATTGTGTTTTTGGTGGAGTTCGATTAATTTCATCAGCCAAAATCATATTGGAGAACAAAGGCCCTTTAATAAATTTAAAATTTCTAGACTCGTCGAGTATTTCAGCACCAATAATATCTGATGGCATTAAATCTGGTGTAAATTGAATTCTACTAAAGCCAAGTCCCAAAGACTGAGCTATCGTGTTAATAAGTAGTGTTTTTGCTAAACCGGGAACTCCAACTAAAAGACAGTGGCCTCGGGAAAACATAGAAATTAGGACTTGGTCTACCACTTCATCTTGTCCTATGATTACTTTGTGAATTTCTTGTTTCAAAGCACTTATGTGCTCAACAAACTGATCTACTTTAACTTTATCAGACATAATTTATTATTGTTATTATTGTTTTAGCCCCCAATCAAGTCGAAAATTACAATTCACGAAATCTTCATCAATTCTTACGTATGCATTGCCAATTTTCCCTTGTAGCCAATTATCAATTGCGCGTTGCTTTTTATCGTTTTCAGCCGCAGCTTTTATTAAAGCGTAATCATCCGTTAAATTTGCTTTATGTTGTTCATACCTCCCCATCAACCGTACAATTCTAATTCCTTGTTTCCTTTCAAATAAATCGGTGTAAAGGTTTGGTGCGGTAATATCACCTTTTTCCATGGCGTCTGTCAACAAATAAATTTGCTGATCTATTTCGTTCAAATCCTCCATGTTCCACGTTTGCTCGCCGGTATATGGATTAGAAATAATACCATGGTTTTGCTTGGTTAAATCATCATTTGAAAAACGCACAACGGCATCATCCCATGTTATTTTATTTTCCTTAAGCAGCGCGTGACAGGAATCCATGAGTGATGCTGAAATATCGAGGGATTGATTATTAAATTCTGGTCTTTTAAGTATGTGTAAACAAACGTAATCGTCGCCTTTTCTACTTAAAAGTTTAATGATGTGGTATCCAAATTCTGTTTCAATTAGCTCAGAAACTTCAAGCGGCTTCAAATTAAAAACGGTAGCCTCAAATTGAGAGACCATCATGCCTTTTGTTCCCGTAATTTTTCCCCCCAATTGCGCACTCCCGAAATCATCTGAATTGATACGCGCTTGCGTTTCAAAAGACTTCCCGTTTACCACGATTTCGTTTCTTATTTCGCTCAACTTGTTAAATGCAATTAGTTTGTCGGCTTTTGTTATTTGCGGATAATTTACAATTTGTTGAAAGCTCAACTTCATGTTGATAAATGGAATACTATCGGCATTCAAGTTTTTGTAATATGCTTGTACCTCTTTGGGAGTCACACTTATATTCTCAGTAATGGTTCTTTGCATTTCTTGCGCCAACAATTTATCTTTTATGGCGACACGAAATTCATCTTTAATTTGAGAAATTGTCTTTCCATAAAACTCCTCTAATTTTTCTCGACTTCCAATTTTACTTTGAATTACACGAATTCGATTTTCCATTTCGCCATCTACCTGTTCGTCAGAGATAATAATACTGTCTAATTTTGCTTGATTAACGAATAACTCTTCAAACAACATTTGTTCCAGTAAATTGCAATCCATCATAGGTGAAATAACCACTCCAGCCTGAACGGCTTGTACTTTTTGTCCCTCAATATCGGATAGTAATATAATATTGTCCCCAACTTGTGCCACAATTTTGTCCACTATGCTACCTTGAGCCCAGATATAGCCTGAAAATAGAACACTAAATAAAATAACTTGAAAATATTTTATCATTTAATTACCTAAGGCATAAAGAACCTCACTAAAAATAAGCACAGGATGTTTTATCCTTAACTCCTTTAACCACTCCTGCTCGAGGAAATTTTGATAATCAGAGGTAGCTGCTCCTTTCGCCTCTTGAAACTCTTTTCGCATAACTGGAAGCATTTGAGCCACTTTTACCACATAAAACTTACCTTCAAACTCATAAATAGCATTTAATCCGAGCGTTAAGTTTTGGTCTTTTAAAGAAGGAGTTTGACTTGCATCAAACTTATTCATTTTAACTTTTAAATTTAATTCGGAGTTTTTGTTCACTACCTCAATCACGTGCTTAGAATTGATGGTATCGTTGACAAGCATAGCTGCAACAGTTGCGGCAATTTCTTTATTAAGGCATTCATAAATTGTTGCATCTAATCGAGCAGGCCAAAGGTAAGCAGCACGATTCGCATTAAAATAGGCACGCAATCCGCTAGTATCTTTAACTGCTTTATTCCATACTTTATCCGACATTACCTCATAAAGTAAAATCCCATCATGGTATTCATTAACGAGTGCTTTGTAGGCAGGGTATTTTGTTGACAAAAGACTTTCTTCGTACGCCAGGATAGCTGCTTTCTCCCAATTAATAACTTGCTGTGCGACAATTCTTTCTGGGGCATCTTTTTTTATTCCGCGCTGACTTTTTATTAAATACGCTGCAAAATCCTTTTGTGTAAATTTTTGTTTTCCTAATGTAAATATGGCTTTATTAGACTTTAATTTTTGATAATTCCAGGTACCCATGAAATAAGTTGAATCCAAATTAGTGTTAAACCAAGCTAAAGGTTTTGATCCTTTATTGGAGTAGCCGTAGTTCGCCTTTAGCTTTGCCACAAATGAATCCTGTGTTTTCTTTGATCTTTCATCTTTGTTCACTTTCGTTTGGATTTCTTTTTTCATTAGATCGAAAGGCTTTACATCTGACCATTCCAAACGTTTAATGATATGAAAGCCATAATCTGTTTTAACGGGAGCACTAAAATCACCATCATTTTTCAATAAATAAGCCGCATCTTCAAATGAAGGCACCATACGTTGTGTAGTTCCTGTGCCAAAGGCAGGTAATTCGCCTCCTTTTTTGGCAGTCCCCGCATCATCAGAGTGCAGTGCTACTAGCTCGTCCCATTTTTCTCCAGCTAATAATTTCTGATAAATCTCATTTATTTTCTTTTCAGCACTTTCAACAGCCTCTTGAGTTACCTCTTTACCAGTGGAAATCATCAAATGGCCCACCTTGATCGTTCCTCTTGCCGGACGTTTATCTGTTACTTTGACGATATGGTAACCATATTTCGTTCGGAAAGGGTTAGATATTTCACCGATAGCTGTTGTAAATGCCTTATCTTCAAAGGGATAAACCATCTGAAAAGCGGTAAAAAATCCCAAATCGCCGCCATTTTTAGAAACCGAAGGATCATCAGAACCATTCTTCATTTTGGCAACAGAAGCAAAATCCTCGCCCTTATCAATTCTATTTTTGAGCGCAAGACAACGGTTGTAGGCAATCAAGGTATCCGCAGCAGAGGCATTTTGATCAAGTCGAATGAGTATATGCGATGCTCTTATTTCGAAACGCGATCGATCGTAAGCTTCTTTTACCAGCATAAAATTCTGGGCAGAATCGATAAGGTAAGGAAGCGCTAATTGCTTTCTATACCCTTCCAATTCCTTCACTAATTTTGGTATGGTATCGTATCCCAACGCTTCCGCTTCAGCAACTTTCAACTTAAATTTCTCAAAAAGCAACATGTACTCATCCAAAGAAGCCTTGTCGTATTTTGGCGAAGGATTGTTTTTGAGGTAGATATTTAGAAACTCAGATTTTGTAACCCCTTTACCATCAATTTTCATCACCAAAGGTGCTTTCTGAGAAAAAGCCATCGGCATAAGTAATAGGGTAATCGAAACGAATAAACTTTTCATTTTTACTATTTTTAAATTTTATTTAATACTATAATTTGGCGCTTCACGTGTTATCAATACATCATGAGGATGCGATTCGCGCATACCAGCTGCAGTAATTCGCACAAAAGTTGCCCCTTTCAATTGGCTAATCGTAGCAGCGCCACAGTAGCCCATTCCGGCACGAAGTCCTCCAATAATTTGGTACATGACCTCTGACATATTTCCTTTGTAGGGCACTCTACCTGAAATTCCTTCAGGAACTAACTTAGCCAAATCGTCTTCAGCATCTTGAAAATAACGGTCCTTTGATCCTTGTTGCATAGCTTCAATAGATCCCATTCCTCTGTAGGACTTAAATTTTCTTCCCTCAAAAATAATGGTTTCACCAGGTGATTCTTCTACTCCAGCGAACATTGACCCCAGCATAACACAATCCGCTCCTGCGGCCAATGCCTTTACGATATCCCCTGTATAACGAATTCCACCGTCAGCAATTACAGGCACACCAGATCCTTCAGCCGCTTTTGCAACGTCATTTATAGCCGTCAATTGGGGAACACCTACTCCAGCAATAATTCTTGTGGTACAAATTGACCCAGGGCCAATTCCCACTTTGATACCATCTGCACCCGCTTCAATTAAAAAGGTTGCTGCCTCAGCAGTCGCGATATTTCCTACAATAACATCAACCGAATCATACTTATTTTTAATAGCTTTTAGTTGCTCAACCACTCCTTTCGTATGTCCGTGAGCAGTATCAATTACAATTGCATCGACACCCGCTTCGATTAATGCGGTAACGCGATCCATGGTATCAAACGTAACACCTACCGCAGCGGCAACTCTCAATCGTCCTAAATTATCTTTGCACGAAATAGGATGTTCGCGCACTTTAATAATATCTCGATAAGTAATCAGACCAATTAATTTATTAAACTCATCGACCACGGGTAATTTTTCTATTCTGTGTTCTTGTAAAATACCTTCGGCAGTTGACAAATCGGTTCCATCCACTGTGGTAATTATATTTTCCGAGGTCATAACCTCTACCACAGGCCGCTCAATATTTTTTTCAAAGCGCAGATCTCGGTTGGTGAGAATACCTTTTAAAATTCGGTTTTCATCAACGATTGGAATGCCACCTATGCTGTGTTCGCGCATTATTGCCAATGCATCTTTTACAAGTGCTGTAGTTAACAAAGTAATGGGATCGATGATCATACCACTTTCTGAACGCTTGACTTTACGAACCTGAATAGCTTGTTCAGCGATGGACATATTTTTATGGATTACACCAATTCCACCCTGTTGAGCAATAGCAATGGCTAACTTGTATTCTGTTACCGTATCCATTGCCGAGGAGAGAATGGGTGTTTTGATTACAATGTTTCGTGAAAACTTGCTTTCCAAAACTACCTCTCTAGGCAAAACACTTGAAAAAGCAGGCGCCAACAAAACGTCGTCGTAAGTAAGTCCCTCCCTAATTTTTAATAAATTATCCAATGACATACTAAAGATTAAACTTAAATTTTCACAAAAATACAAAAAAAAAGAAGATTTTTTACCATTTTTTTTTGAATAAAATCTATAAGAAGCTCAAATTGGTTAGAAAATTGATTAAACTTGTTGTCCAAATGAAAGCAAGCTATTTATCCATTTTATTTTTTTGTTTAATTACCTTTTCGGTAAAAGCGCAACGCGTTTTAGTGGATACCAGCACCATGTTACAGCTCTCTGGTGTAGTAGTTTCTGAAATCGATCTCGCCCCCCTTCCATTTGTAACCGTTTACGATAAATCCATAAAACGAGGTGTAATTGCTGACTACTACGGGTTTTTTTCTATGGTTTCTTTCCCTGGCGATACCATTTTTTTCTCTAGTCCTGGTTACAACACTTCCTCTTACATTGTTTCAGACACCCTGAAGGAAAGTCGCTACAGCATTATTCACATGCTAATAAAAGATACTAAAAATCTTCCAGAAATAACAGTGTACCCTTGGCCTTCTCGGGACGATTTCGCACGCTATTTTTTAGAGATGCGACCCTATGAGGATGCGGTTCGAAAAGCGCAAAGAGAATTGTCAGGTGAATCACTTGCTTTTGTTGCTGCGCGATTGGATGCTGACCCCTCAATCGCAGCTGGATATGTGCTTAATCAGCGTAATACCAAACTTTACACCAACGGACAACTTCCAGTGAATAACCTCTTGAATCCGTATTCTTGGGCAAAATTAATAAGTGATTGGAAAGAAGGAAAACTCAGCAGGCAGTAGCCTTCTAGTCAATTGGATAACTAATAAAGTATTTTTCAACAGGTTGCGCTAAGGCTGAAATATTCAAGTTATCAGAAGCTGCACTCAAATCTACAATACGCCCATTTTTCATTAATAAATGAATATTCTGTTTGTACTCGTTATACGCTTTATTTGTTAATACATCTTGGTAAACGAAGTAACCCACCTCTTCCTCGTTAATTCCATAATTAGCCATACAAAGTGCTTTTTCATAAGCGATGCGCTCTTCATCAAAAGGCGTTTTACTAATTTCAATTTTGAATAAATTTCGGTTGACTAAACCATTGGCTAATTTGGAAAGAATTACATCCTCTTCGTCCTGCCAAACTTTGATAGCACTCCAAATATCGTAATCATCTAAGCGCGAGAAATAATCTAGTGCATCATTGCTTGCTTCAAAGTCAATTTTTGTAACATTTCTTTCGAGAAAAAACCGTAGAGCGGGACTACAAAAAAGTTCGTGCCCCGACTTTATTAAAAATTTTGCCCTTCTCAAGGTATGGATTAACATATTTTCCGCTACAACAACCGTTTTGTGCAGATACACCTGCCAATACATTAAACGCCGAGCGACAATAAACTTTTCAATTGAATAAATAGCTTTTTCCTCTAAAACCAAGTTTCCTTCGTGCACATTAAGCATTTCAATTAAGCGATCAGTACCAATAATTCCTTCGCTTACACCACTGTAAAAACTATCGCGATTCAAATAATCCAATCGATCCATATCCAATTGACTAGAAACCAACTGATACAGAAAAGGCTTGGTATATTGATTCTTAAAGATGGCATGAGCCTTTTTTAAGTCATCGCCAAATTCTACTGTTAGCCGTTCAATAAAATAACCAGAAATAGCCTCATGACTTACCCCGGAAACGATATCATACTCTAATGCATGACTAAATGGACCGTGACCGATATCGTGTAACAAAATCGCAAGTAAGGCTGCCCGTTCCTCTTCAGGCGTAATTTCATGCCCTTTTCTTCGGATGGTAGCAATTGCTAAAGACATTAAGTGCATGGCACCAAGCACGTGATGGAAACGCGTATGTAAGGCACCGGGGTAAACCAAATGGCTCAAACCAAGTTGCATGATCCGCCTCAATCGCTGCATGTATGGATGAGCGAGCACATCAAAAATTAACTCATCAGAAATCGCGATAAAACCGTAGACCGGATCGTTAATGATTTTCTTTTTATTGTTTATTACACGGATTGGTCGCAATTGATTACTTTTATTTTTAAGAACCAAAACTATTAAAAATTAACCATATGCAAGGAAAAATTCTGTGGGCAGACGATGAAATTGAACTTTTAAAGCCCCATATTCTTTTTTTGGAAGCTAAAGGGTACACTCTTGAAGCCGTTACCAACGGGCGCGATGCGATAGATAAAGCAACAGAAAATAATTACGACATAATTTTCTTGGATGAAAACATGCCAGGTATTTCTGGATTGGAAACACTTTCACGGATAAAAGAAAAAATTCCCTTAGTGCCAATTGTGATGATCACCAAAAGTGAAGAAGAATACATTATGGAAGAGGCGATTGGCAGTAAAATAGCCGATTACCTTATAAAACCTGTAAAACCGAATCAACTATTATTATGTCTCAAGAAGATTTTAGACATCAATAAATTGATTAGTAATAAAACAAATTCATCCTATCAGCAAGAATTTAGGCAGTTGGCGATGGCCTTAAATGCCAGAATGGATGCAAAAGAGTGGATCGACATGTATTCAAAATTGGTTTTTTGGGAATTAGAACTAGAACAAATCGAAGATGCTGGAATGCGCGAAATCCTTGAGCTACAAAAGAAAGAGGCGAACAAACTTTTTTCTGATTTTATAGAAGATAATTATTTGGATTGGCTAAACGGTACGGAGAAAGCACCCGACATGCTTTTTAACACCATCAAAAATGACATCAGTCCACTCCTCGGAAAAGAGAAAGTAGCTGTACTTGTCATTGATAATTTACGTTACGACCAATGGAAAATGGTTGAACCCATCTTTTCAAAATATTTTAAAAAAGAAGAAGAGAAAATAATTTTCACCATACTTCCAACAGCAACACATTATGCTCGAAATGCCTTCTTCTCTGGCTTATTGCCAAGCGAAATTGAAAAGAAATTCCCCCAATTTTGGAAAAGTGAGGAAGATGAGGGTGGAAAAAATATGTTTGAAAAAGAATTATTAGAAACCAATTTAAAGCGTTTGGGTAAGAACATAAAGTGGAGCTACACAAAAATCACCAACCTAGATGCAGGGAAAAAGTTAAATGACCAATTTAATCAACTTAAAGACAACGATGCAAATTTTATCGTTTACAACTTCGTTGACATGCTTTCCCATGCAAGAACAGAAATGGAAGTAATTAGGGAATTAGCCTCTGATGAAGCTGCCTATCGGTCAATTACTGTTTCATGGCTTGAGCATTCAGCCTTGTTAGAAATCGTCAAAAAAATTGCCGATGCAGGCATCAAATTAATAATAACAACCGATCACGGTACAATAAAAGTCAACAACCCCGTGAAAATAGTTGGAGAAAGAAACACTAATTCCAATCTTCGATACAAGTTGGGGCGCGGATTGAGTTACAATGCCAAGGAAGTATTTACTGTTAAAAATCCGCAAGATGCCTTTCTGCCAAAAGTCAGGATGTCGACTGAATATGTATTTGCGAAGGAGCAAGATTTTTTTGTTTATCCAAACAATTACAACCACTTTGTAAATTATTATCAGAATACCTTTCAACACGGTGGTATTTCAATGGAGGAAGTACTTATCCCTTATGTCGTACTATCGCCAAAATAAACGCTAACTTTGAACATGGGGCCTAATGGTTTGTTGTAATTTTGTAATTTAATTCTTTGACTTTGTCCAAATCATTTAACGTTCATGAGCTCCGGGAAAAATTTCCTGCGCTACGCCAAAAAATTTACGGAAAAAACCTAGTTTACTTCGATAACGGAGCCACCTCGCAAAAACCGCAGGTAGTTATAGATGCAATTAATCGGTATTACACCACCGAAAATGCAAACGTTCATCGAGGGGTTCATTTTATGAGTCAACGTGCCACTAACGAGTTTGAAGCGGCAAGAATACGCGTTCAAAAGCACCTTAACGCAAAAAAATCGGAAGAAATTATCTTCACAAAAGGAACCACCGACAGCATCAATTTAGTGGCGTTTTCTTTTGGTGAATTACTAAACAAGGGGGATGAAATTATAATTTCTGCCATGGAACACCACGGCAATATAGTTCCTTGGCAAATGCTTTGTGCGAGAAAAGGACTCGTTTTAAAAGTTATCCCAATCAATTTTAAGGGCGAACTTATTCAAGAAGAATACGATAAATTATTAACCAGTAAAACTAAGTTGGTTTCCGTTATTCATATTTCTAACACATTGGGAACCGTCAATCCTGTGAAAGAAATGATAGCCAAAGCGCATGCAGTAGGCGCTAAGTTTTTATTGGACGGGGCACAAAGTATACAACACATGCACATCGACGTAAGGGCCTTAGACTGCGATTTTTACGTGTTCTCGGGCCACAAAGTGTTTGGGCCAACAGGTATTGGGGTGCTTTACGGAAAAGAAGCATTACTAGATGCTATGCCGCCCTATCAAGGTGGAGGTGACATGATTGAGAAAGTAACATTTGAAAAAACTACTTACAACGAGCTCCCCTTCAAATTCGAGGCTGGAACGCCCCATGTTGCAGGAGCCATTTGTTTGGGTACCGCTTTCGATTTTTTATCCACCATAAATTTAAGTGAATCCGAGGCCTACGAACGAGAACTAGCCCATTACGCCGGACAAGTATTGGAGACGTTTGAGGGATTGACGCTAATCGGAGATGCGAAAAATAAAACCAGTGTTGTTTCATTTAGTGTAAAAGGCGTGCATCCCTTTGATATTGGCACCCTGCTTGACAAACAAGGCATTGCTGTACGTACCGGCCACCACTGCACACAACCACTGATGGATTTCTATAAAATTCCTGGGACTGTGCGCGCCTCTTTTGCATTTTACAACACCAAACAAGAGATTGATTACTTTGTATCAGCACTAGAAAAAAGCCTAAACATTTTGAGGTAAACGATGGAAACGATCCCTGACATTACGAAGATTCAACGCGACATAATAGCCGATTTTATGCTGTATGACGATTGGATGGAAAAATACGAGTACATCATTGATTTAGGAAAAGACCTCCCTATCTTAGATGCGAAATACAAAACCGATGAAAACATTATTGAAGGATGCCAATCTAAAGTATGGTTACATGCCGCATTAATTGATGGGAAAATGGAATACCGAGCAGACAGCGATGCCATAATTACCAAGGGAATAATTGGATTGCTAATTAGCGTTATGAACCACCAAAAACCAGAAGTTATTGCTTCGAATGACTTATTTTTTATAGCAGAAATTGGACTGCAAGAGCACCTTTCCCCTACCCGTTCCAACGGATTATTGGGAATGGTAAAGAGAATGAAATTAGAAGCCATTAAAAGTATTAAGTAAAAAAAAATGAGTGAAGAAAACGCAAACACGCACGACTTAGAGGAAAGAATTGTTGCAATAATGAAAACGATTTACGACCCAGAAATTCCGGTGGATGTATTTGAATTGGGTTTGATTTATGAAGTTAAAATTTCACCCGCCTTCCATGTAGATATTGACATGACCTTAACTTCCCCTAATTGTCCGGTGGCAGAATCCTTACCCAAAGAAGTGGAAGACAAGGTGGCTAGCGTTGAAGGAGTTGAAAGTGCCAAAGTCCACATCGTTTTTGATCCACCTTGGGACAAGGACATGATGAGCGAAGAAGCAAAATTAGAATTGGGTTTCCTTTAATTTTAGCTAGTTAGAGGGGTATTATTTTGTATTGTTGTTACTAGCTACCAGGGTTGAAATTATTTGCGTAAAATGAAAAAAGCGTAACAGTTTTTTAATCCAGTTACGCTATTGATTTAAAAGCTTTTTGATGCCTCTAATTTTAAAAGAATGTTGGGAAAGCTTGTGCAATTTTGTTTCGTTATTTTTTCTTTAAAATATAACGCAATCGCTTCGATTCTAAGGCATTATAATATTCAAAATCCAAATCTGTATTGGTGAGTAAAAATAAGCGCGCTTTGAGAGTGTCTTGACCCAGCACAAAATTTATTTCTTCGTTTTTAAGATTTAAAAAATAATATCCCGCAAGTTGAATGGTATCCGTAAGCTGCCCTGAATTACCCGCAAATGAAGAGGAAACAGTACCATTCACCAATTGCGCATCATCGAAAACTAAGCTACCAACCGCTTGTTCATCGTAAAAGGAAAAACCTTCATTATCTTGGTATTTTACCAGCTGAATTTGCCATGTTCCAATTAGTTTCTTTTTGAATGAATTCTCTTTTGAACAAGAAAGAAGTAGCTGAATAAAAGAAAGAATCAAGATATATTTCTTCATAGCATCATACTTTAATGAAGGCACAAGAAGCAAAAGATTTCATGGCAATAATCAAAGCAGTTGGTTCTACATCAAATTTCGGATGATGCACCCCATAATTAATCTCCTTTGTAGGATCGGCTACGCCAATACGATAGAAACAAACCGGGGCTATTTGGCTATAAAAAGAAAAATCTTCAGAAGTCATTCTCATAGGTAATTCGATTACATTTTGATTACCGAAAAATGTTTCTAAGCATTCTTTTGCCTTTTTGGTGACTCCCTCATCGTTATGTAAAAATGGATAACCAATAGAAATATCAATATCGATAGTCCCGCCATATTTAGCAGCGAGCTTTTCAAAATTTTCAGCCATAAGGCCATGTGCCTTTTTACGCCACGCTTCATCCATGGTGCGGAAAGTGCCTTTCAAGATGGCTGAGGAGGGAATTATATTCGTTGAACCAAAAGCTTCCATTCGACCAAAAGAGATTACTTGTGGAACGTCATGCGGTTTTTCAATAGTTAAAACTTCTTCAGTAGACAAGATAATTTCTGCAGCAATAGATAATGGATTGACGCATTTTGCTGGCACGGCACCATGGCCCCCTATACCGTTAATAGTCAAGTGGATTTCATCACAAGAAGCCATATAAAGTCCACCTTTCAGGCCAAGTTGACCACAAGGCAAATCCGGAAAAACGTGCAAGGCAAATAAGTGAGAAACTTTTGGGTTTTCTAGCACGCCATCGGCAATCATCAAGGACGCACCCCCAGGGTTTTGCTCCTCACCAGGCTGAAAAATTAATTTAACAGGATGCGGAAGTTCGTCTATAATGCTCATTAGAATTTCAGCGACACCTAAAAGCGCTGCTGTATGAAAGTCGTGCCCACAAGCATGCATTACACCAGGGCGCAGCGAACGATACGACACTTCATTTTCCTCGTGTATCGGTAGGGCATCTAAATCAGCCCTCAATGCAACGCAGATTGCCTCTTTCGGATGAAGATCATTTCTAATGATACCCACAACACCCGTTCCACCAACCTTCGTTTCATGGGGAATACCCAATTCTGTTAATCGTTTGGAAACAAATGCCATTGTTTCAAATTCTTTATAGGATAATTCAGGGTGCTGATGTAAATGTTCCCGATACCCTTTTATCTTTGGGTAAAGATCGGCTGCTTTTGCTGCGATAAGTTGAAACAGCTCAGGACTCATCCGACGATAGCGTTGAAAATCCCGCCATTAATAACCTCACAGACACGTAAGCCATGATGGCACCAAATATGATTTGTACAATACCGGGAGATAATTTCAGCGATAATTTAGCGCCAATAAAACCACCGACTAAAAAAGTTCCAGCGATTATTAAACCGAACTTCCAATTTACCTGACCTTGTTTCCAATACGTTAACATAGCCAAAGCCACTACAGGTAAACACAGCACAAATAATGATGTGCCCTGCGCCTCGTGCTGCGATAAGCCCAGTAGAAAAACCAGTGAAGGAACAATAACAATTCCACCGCCAACTCCTACAAAACCACTCAAAATACCAGCCATTAGACCAGTAGAAGCGAGAATTAAAATAGTTTGTAATTGCATAATCAGTTCAAAATTAACATAAAGATTTGATTTGCTAATCGATTAATAAGTTGCAACCTCTCAAATCAGCCTGTTCAATCCGCCCTTCTAATAAAAATCCACCTTCCACTGCCCTACCCATATCTTGCGTGGCGATAAAACTACAACTGTTACTATTTGCCAAATCAATTACATTGATAGCTCCTTTTCTGTTGCCTTCAACAAGCGTTAAAGGATCGTAAATTTCACGGAAAATAACCTTCATCCAAGGTGGACAGACAAACACACCATTTTCTTTACTGTACGCCTGCGACAACAGTTCAGTCATGCCGTACTCTGAGTAAATAAACGGTAAATTTAATTGTTGCATGAGAATAGCATGCAATTCATTTTTAGAAAGTTCTACGCGGCGACCTTTCATACCGCCGGTCTCCACAACGATTGCACTTTGCAAGTCAATTTGCTTTTCCGCCAAATCCAGCAAGGCATAAGAAACACCAAAAACGATCACTTTTTTACCTGAGGCACCTGCTTTTTTGTAGCGAATTTCAATTTCCTCCTTTTCATTTAGTAAAAAACCTGATAAATCATTTTTAGAATCTTTGATCAGTGTATCCACCATGTACACTAAACTTGATGAACCTTGTTCAATGTAATTAGGTAACAAGGCAAGAAGAACATACGACTCAATATCACCAAAAAACTGTCTAAAAGTCGTTCTAAAAGAAGCTTTGTATATTTCAATATCGCGCACATAATGTTGACTTCTCTCGGAATTTTCAGTGCCACTACTTAAAAATAATACGTCGCTGTCCCGTTTTTCACCGCAACAAATGGCACTTGATTTGAAAAATTGAATGGGCAAAAATGGAATTTCGTTCAACGACTTTGCAGCAGGCCGATTGAGTAGTCGAACATAGTCCCCATAAACCTTACAATGCGTCTTCTGAAAATGATAAATCTCTAAAGCGAGGGTTTCAAATTCAAAAGGAGATGAAATATCTTTTAAAACATTGAATGAAAACACTTGCCAAAATTAACAAAAATCGTGGATTAAGAATAATGGCGCGAGTAAAAAAAAAGACAAAACAAATGTATTACGCGTTATAGCTTACTATTTCGCCCTGCCTAACACAGTTTACGCTACGTCCGTTTCTTGGTTTAGAGCGGCGTTTGAAGTACAGATTATTCTTGCTTTAGCATTGAAGCAGGTAATTTATTTTTTTGAAACAATGCTAAAATTCATTAACTTAAGGTAGAAATTCAATATTATGCTTCCTATTATTTACCTCAATCGCCAAGAAATTGGTTTAAAAACCTACTATTATGCAAGCTTTCCCTTCAACCGGTTCCTATACACTCATTTTTCTTCCCTCAAAAAATGCACTTGGGATACAATTGAAAAAGCATGGGTAATAGATGTAGCTGTATTTCCATTAGAAAATTTATTGGCCTATTTTAAGGACAAGGCAGAATTCATAGTTCAAGAAAAGAGCTTAGAAAGTGTAGAATACAAGAAGTCTCACCTGAGGCCAATTCATTTCCTGGAACCACTCGATGAACTTAAAAAACAAGCCATACAGAACTTTATTCGCTATCTAAATTCTAAACGCTACAGCCCAAATACGATTAAAGTTTATTCGGATTCTATGAGTACTTTTTTACGGTATTTTTCGATGAAAGATATTACAGATATCTCGAATGATGACCTTATCGATTTCAATAACAATTATATTTTGAAGAACAATTTTTCGGCTTCCTTTCAAAATCAGGTGGTCAATGCGTTGAAGCTCTATTTCTCTGCCATACAGCATAAAAAAATTGATGTGGAATTAATCCATCGCCCGAGGAGGGAAAAGGTTTTGCCCAATGTGCTAAGCAAGGAGGAGGTTAAACAACTTTTATTGGTATCAGCAAATATGAAACACCGCATAATGCTTAGTATGATCTATGCATGTGGACTCCGAAGAAGTGAATTACTTAAACTGAAACCTAATGATATTTTATCCGACCGGGGTTTAATTATTTTACGCCAATCAAAAGGCAAAAAAGATAGAGTGGTTCCATTAAGTCCAATTCTTTTGATTCAACTTCGAGATTATTTCAAAATATATCGACCAAAAACTTGGCTTTTCGAGGGAGATACAATTGGGCTGCAATATAGTGAAAGGAGTTTACAATTAGTTCTAAAACGACAGTTAGCAAAGACAACTATTAAAAAGGATGTAACACTGCATTGGTTAAGACACAGCTATGCCACTCACTTATTAGAAAATGGCACTGATTTACGATATATCCAAGAATTATTGGGTCATAAAAGCAGCAAAACGACAGAGATATATACGCATGTTTCAACAAAAAACATTCAAAATATCAGAAGCCCTTTTGATGAACTCTAAATGTTTATATATATATTTACAAAACGTACATTTTGTTCGCCTATACAGCCATATTGGAATATATAGAGTACATTTTGTTCGCATATAAGTAAGTTATCGGAAACCCTATGGCGACAGTCATAAAATTAAATGACAGTAATAAAATGAACAACTTTTAGTAAACTTGACAATGGAAGATAACGAAGGACTAATTTTCATAATTATAGTTTTCATTGCTATTAGCATTTGGCTTTATAAAAAATACAAGGACACACAAAAACAGCGGGACAAACTTTCAAAAGAGAACACAAGGTTAATAGCTGACAATGCTTTTCTTGAGGCAGAGCATTTAAAATTTCAATTGCAACCGCACACATTACGCAATATGGTTTCAACGCTGAATGTTGCAGCCAAAAATCTTTACAAAGGTTCTGAATCACTGGCTGAAACACTTGACTACATTTTATATCACGGTAACAAACATCTTGTAAGTATTCAAGACGAGTTGAACTTTCTTGAAAAGTATAAAGCACTTCAAGGAAATTTCGTTTATCAGATTGACAGCATTAAAATTGATAAGTCGCAAGTGAATACAAACTCCAAGCATTTTACAATGCCTTGCGTTCCTCACTTAATAACGGCTTACTTCGTTGAGAACGCTTTCAAACATGGAGATAGAAATCATCCAGAATTTTTAAAAATTTCACTCAAACTTTCAGACACAACTTTTGAATTAAATGTGGTAAACAAAATTATTCCGAACCCAAGAGAAACGAAAGGCGGAATTGGATTGAGCAACATGAGAAAAAGATTAGACCTTTTGCTAACAGGAAAATTTGACCTAAGAAACAGTTGCAACGAACAAGAGTATGTTTCAACATTAATCATCCGCTTTTTATGAAACTGAAAGTTGCAATCTTAGAGGACAATCCTTCACTTCTGAAAGACCACAAACAAAATTTGGAGGCAACAGATTTAGTTGAAGTTGTTGCTTTCGCAACAAACTCCACCGACTTTTTACACAATGAAAAAACAAGCAAAGCTGACGCTTTGCTTCTTGACATTGACTTAGGCGGTGGCAGTAATATGAATGGTTTGGAGGTTGCTTACAAACTCAAACTTCCAGTGTTGTTTGTTAGCGGATACAACGCAGCGAACTTGAAAGAAATTGAAAAGTTAGAAAGTGAATTTGATATAATCGTTGACCACATTACAAAGCCATTCACAGAAGAAGAGTTTTTAAAAAAGGCGACAAAATTTCTCAATGAAGTTTTGGAATCAGTAGAATCAAATTTTATTGTGCTTGACTTTGAAGAGGACAAACATTGTAAGATTCCTATTGACACAATCGTTTACTTAGAATCAGACACAGGCAAAAGCGGTGCATCAAACAACAAGAGAATTTATTTCACAGACAAAAAATCGCAACTACTTTTTAATTTTTCGTTTTCTAAAATGACAGAGAAAGGTTTTAGCAAAAACAAATTTCTCACCGTTAACCGTTCCTTTGTTGTGAATGAAAAACATATCAAGTCATACAAGAAAAGCACTCACGAAATTGAAGTTGAAGTTTACACTTCAACAGGAAAGAAGGAATTGAAACGCTTAAAAGTTTCAGAGAACTTCAAAATGAAATAACCGATTTCATTGCTCCAAAAAACCATTTCATTACTCACAATAGGTTTTCATTTCTCATTCTGACTATGACCTAAAAAGTCGTTGAACATTTGCGTCATCAAAAAAATAACGCCAATGATTCCATCAGTCAATTACCATTTGTGGGAGCCGTGTAATATGCGATGTAAATTTTGCTTCGCAACTTTTCAAGATGTTAAGCACAGCATTTTACCCAAAGGACATCTACCAAAAGAACAAGCCCTTGAAGTTGTGTTACAACTTGCAGAAATCGGCTTTGAGAAAATAACTTTCGCAGGTGGCGAACCAACTCTTTGTCCTTGGTTGCCTGACTTGATTGCAACTGCAAAAGATGCAGGTTTGACAACAATGATTGTTTCAAACGGCAGCAAACTTTCAGACGAGTTTTTAGCAGCTAACAAATCAAAACTTGATTGGATTGCAGTTAGCATTGACAGCTTAAATGCAGACACAAACATTGTAACAGGCAGAGCAATTTCGGGTAAGACACCTTTACAACTTGACTACTACACTTCGCTTGTTGATAGAATAAAGCAACATGGTTATGGACTGAAAATAAATTCCGTAATCAGTAGCAAGAACTACTATGAAAACATGAGTGAGTTTATCCGTTATGCAAAACCAAGTCGGTGGAAATTATTTCAAGTGCTACCAATCGCAGGACAAAACGATTTGAACATTCACGACTTCAAAATTTCAGACGAACAGTTTCAAACTTTCATCAGTTCTCACAGCGACTTGCAAGACATCACTGCAGTAGTTCCCGAATCAAATACACAGATGAAAGGTTCGTATGCAATGGTTGACCCAGCAGGCAGGTTTTACGACAATGCAGCAGGCACACACAATTACAGCAGACCAATTTTAGAAATCGGTAGCCGACTTGCAATTCAACAAGTGAATTACGACTTCTCAAAGTTTGTTTCAAGAGGCGGCATTTATAACTGGACAAGATAATTCCAAACATAATTGCCATGCGTAACCAAATTTTAGAATTTTATCTAACAGACCATTTCATGTTCCAAGGGTGGGATAGAAGTATTGACAAAAGTGTTTTATACACTCTACTCCCCTATGTTGATGTAAGCAAAGCAGAAAAAAAAATTGTAGTAATAACACCTTCGTTCTATTCTTCAAAAGGAGTTTGCGGCAGACCAAATCATTGTTTGGTGCTTGTGTTAAAACAGAAACTTATCAAGACAGGATTTTGGTGCGACCATCCAAACTATTTATTCATGAAAGAATGTGAAGCCGACTTTCAATTGCTATACAACTAATGGTAAACTCTAAGTCCATTCAAAACTAAGAGTGCGGAAGCCGAAACGCAAACTTTAAGGCATCATAAATAATTGGATAAATCATGGCTAAAAAACCAATGGTTCAGCCACCAAGACCAAGCACAAAGCCTGGCAATCCTGGTGGCCCTGCAGGAAACAATCCCCCAAAACCCAAAAAGTAAAATGGTTGAAGGCAGGGGTGGCTTCGCCACCCCTGCCTATTTTTTTTCATCTACTTATCGCAACAAAAAATTTAAGCAGACAATTGTTCGACAATATAAAGTGCATACCTTCGTGGAATGAGAAGAAGGGCATCCGCTAACAGCACCTACAAGAAATTGGCGGTTCGGTGGTTAAATGAAGCTTTGTGCTTCGCATCAAGTTCATTGCTGGCAGACAGTTTAGTGCTTCGAAATCGCCAACTTCTTGTAGCTGCAAAACGTTATCTGCAATTGCCCATGACCCAATAAAATAAAGCTTTGGTTCTTTCGTTTTGTATGAAAAACATGCTATGTTGACCAATTTAAAGCCACTACTATTTATATCCCTCATTATTCTTTTGAATATTGGTATTTATTTCACTGCGGTGTCAACCGAATCGGTAGATCGGGTTTTTGCAGAATGTGCTAGAAATTCGGGCAGAACAGCAGCAGCAATTAACCTGTTTTTATTGTTTTTAATCGGACATTATGGGCTAAAATCTATTTACAAGGAAAAGTATAAATTAAAATTGTTCAAGCTGCTAATTACCCTTTTTGCTGTAAATCATTTGATTCACTTTTTCTTTGTTTATCAAAACTTTAATTGGCAAAAAATGGAACTGAATATTTACGATAATCTTCACGGATTTGTCACATTCATCAGTTTGATTGTATTACCAATACTTGTTTATAGATTCAATAGATTAAGTAAAATTTTATATTATTATTTAGTGATTTATTTCTTCAATGTTACTTATTTTATTGGAATATCATTTTATGCTCGCTACAAACCCAGAATAGACGAAGCCTATCTTCATAGGATAGGAATCCTAATGATGATACTTGCACTACTCTATGTAGTTTTTAGGGTAATTGTGGAAACAATAAAAGAAAGAAATGCAGATAACACGCAGTAAGCAATATGGCGCACGAACACACTCGAAAGAAAGCGCCACATCGCCTACTGCGAAACCGTTATGCACAACTAACACACACGCTATGAAGTACATATTTAAATCATTTTTCTTTTTATCATTAATTCTATTATTTGTAGGATGTAAAAAGGAAACATATAATTTGAACGAAGAATTCTCCCTGAATTTTAATAAATCTGCACTTGTCATTATAGATGGTGAAGAATATGAAGTTAAATTCAAAAAATTAGAGGAAGATTCAAGATGCCCACCAGATATGCAATGTACTTGGGCAGGGCAAGTTGCTGTGAAAATTAATTTAAACAATGAAACAGATTTTATAATTGGCCATCATACAACAATACTTCCAACTGCAGAATATAAAAACCATACAATACGATTATTGGAAGTGAATTATGATAAAAAGCAAAATTTTGGTGAAGAAAAACATTGTTCGATAAAACTACGAATTGATTAAATATAAGCTGTGCATAACAGAGGCTCATGCTCCATTCCGAGATCTTGCTTCGAAGAAACGATTTACTATATTTAAAAATAATTAAACTTCGAGGTTGCAGTTTTGGGTGAAAGTTCGGAACGGCGCATAGCCTCAAACCGTTATAGGCAAGTTTAAAACAAAAGCCGTCAAAGAAAATAAAAAGTTAAACAATCAATGTAACAATAAGAAATATGAAAAAAACATGTATCATTACAGTTCTATTTATTGTATCTCACTCTTTAGTTTCGGCTCAACAAGAAAAAATAGATACACTAAAAATGAGTCTAAACAAGCATTCAATAAACCTCAGTTATGGAATCCTATCTGCCTCCCTA
>CAMDAH010000008.1 GCA_945888625.1 Chryseobacterium gleum | reverse complement strand
CATCATGGTCCACCTCTTCCCATTCCGAACAGAGAAGTTAAGCCTGATTGCGCTGATGGTACTGCCCTTTTGAGGGTGGGAGAGTAAGTCGATGCCGATTTTAAAGAGCCTCTTCAGTAATGAAGGGGCTTTTTTGTTTAATGTAATTCCCTAAAAAGGGCAGTACTGTCCGCCGCCGCGGTCCGCGGCGGATGGGAGAGTAAGTCGATGCCGATTTTAAAGAGCGGCTGCTAGTAATGAAGGGGCTTTTTTGTTTAATGTAATTCCCTAAAAAGGGCAGTACTGTCCGCCGCGGCGGATGGGAGAGTAAGTCGATGCCGATTTTAAAGAGCGGCTGCTAGTAATGAAGGGGCTTTTTTGTTTAATGTAATTCCCTAAAAAGGGCAGTACTGTCCGCCGCGGCGGATGGGAGAGTCATGACGATTAGCAAAAGCTAATGTCATGATACTGACCGAAGCGTCAGTATAAGTCGATGCCGATTTTAAAGAGCGGCTGCTAGTAATGAAGGGGCTTTTTTTATAAAAAGTGAGGTGAATTAGTAGTTCTTACCAGTTTATTACTCGAATTGAATTACTTCTGAGTAGTTGCTTGTTCCAAAATTAATATTACTGAATTAGAAGTTTCAAAAGAACTATTTCAAGTTAATTTTCTTTTTTAAATCTGTTGTAATCCCATCTTTATGTAAATAAATATTGATAGTTTTCAATCTAAAATATTGTTCCGATACATACAAATATCCTTTAGGATAATTACTTGTGCCCCAAGAATTCTTAACCAATAAATAGTTAGTTCCATTTTGATCTTTATATAATCCAACAATGTGCATTCCATGATCATCAGTGGTTGTTTTATTATCATACCCTTTTTGACGAAGTTCTGCGCTTACAGCTACTTCTTTAACCGGAGATAAAAAAGCATTAGAAGATTTATCAGCTCCTGCATCTGAATAATTTTTATTGTCCTTTACTGCAACTTGAATGGTACTAACATCTTCTGGAACTATAGCAATTCCATTTTTAAAACTAAATCCTTTTTCAGAAACATCTGCACCCCAAGCAACCGTAAAGCCATTCGATAACGCATTTTCTACGCTTGACATTAGGTCATTTAATGCTACATTATATGAATCTCCCCAATTATAGTTGTCAGGAATGGCTAATTGACATTTTGAATAAAGCGAATGATTCGTAAACGAAGTCAATGAAACATAGTCATCCATGTTTAATCCGATCGATTGTGCATAGGATTGTGGGGTATATTTTTTTCCTTTGAAATCAAACTCTTTGATGTCTTCACCTAAATAAGCATCTAAGATTCCTGAAATGGCAGGTTTCCAATTTGAACTAATTCCATTACTTGAAGAAGTTCCAAATTTTAATAGACCTTGCACCGCTCCATTCAATACCTCGAAGAATTCTGCATGATCATAGACCTCTGAATTAATTAAACCAGTATACACATCAAATGGAACAATGCCGTAATTCTTTATTACCCATGGAATATCGTGAAAAGCACCGCCTTCGGCAAAGTTTATTTTACCATCCATACGGATGAATTTATCGGCTTTGTTTTCATAGGATTTTCGTACCACATACATTTCAGATAATAAATCTAGTGTTTTGTTTCCTTTGCGAATCAATTCTGACTCAAAAAAAGAAAGCGCTGAGAAGCTCCAGCAGGTACTAGTTTTTCCTTGACTTTGGACAGGCGAGGCATCTAGATGAATGATTTTGGAGAAGTTGTAATCGCTACCTTCAACATTGGTACTATTTTGTCCAAAAGACACTAAACTAAGTACCAGGAAAATCGAGAAAAATAAATAATTCATGCTGTACATTAGTGTAAAATCCATACCCCCAATCCATCATGATTAGCTTTTGATTTAAGTGCAATTATGCTCTCTTCAGAAAAACCACCGCCGATAGAAACTCTATACAATTCACCACCTGTCAATAAAGTGGCATTGTACCCTTTTGATTTTAACTTATTAACTAATCGAACAGCATTTTTTTTGTTCGAAAAACAACCTGCTATACAATTAAAGGGAGAAGGATTTACCACACTTACCTCGTAAGTTTGAACAAGCGCTTTTTGTTCAGTTTGGGGCAATTCGTTTTCATTAATTACGACAGCTTTTTCGTTTGCAACCGCAAATGTATTTTCCTTATCGAATTGATAGAGCCAATATTCGGTTGTGTGGTCTGCCTTACTAAATTGCTCATCAAAAGTTAAGTAACCTGATTCTTGGGAGCTGTTTTTTAATCCTAATTCTTTTTTGTTGTAGTATGTTTTGCTTTTTTTGTGAAATGGATTTAAATCATTAATTGAAATCATTTCCGATGATAGCACATTCGTTTTAAGTGGAATCCAAAAAGAATAAAAAGCAATTGGAAGAAGGCAAGCAGCCGCTGCATATTTCCAAGTATTTCTTTTTTCTGAAATAATTTTGTGTGGCTTAGAAACGGGTTCTACTGGGATGAACTGGACATTATTTAGTCCGTAGGAAGCGATTAAAAAATTAAAAAACCGATCTTGTTCAAATACAATTATTCCTTCTTGGTTTCTTTGAAATGTTCCTATCTTTTGAATACTAATTTTTTTTCCGTCTTTAAGTATGGAATGATATTCAGCTACTTTGCATTCAATTTGTTTCTTTGCCTCCGCAAATGAAATTGAATTAACAGTGGAAATTTCAGTATTGAGTAAACCATCGTTATTTAACAATTGAACATTAAACAGTACTTGTTTGGAGGGGGGAGTCATAATCCCCTTTTCGTAATCAATTTTAGAAGGCGAAGCTTTGGTAACAAAACCACCAAAATTAGGAATTATGACACAATCATAATTAATAATCAGTTGCGCCAAAATTTCATCAAAACTCTTCATAATTCAAAGGTCGTAAATTTTTTTAAGATTATAAAGAGTTATAAATAACTAATCACGAGTTCAATATCTTCTGGCGTGTCAATATTTGGTGTTTCAATATCAGTTTTAATAATGGAAATGGGATAATCATAAAAAAGCCAGCGTAATTGTTCGAGTGATTCTGCCTTTTCGAGCGCTGTTTCAGGCAAGTTTATCAGTTCATGAAGCGTCTGTGATCTAAAACCATATAGCCCAATATGTTTGAGATAGATAAAGTTATTTCCATGTAAACTATTCCAATTTGGAATTGGGCTTCTGCTAAAGTATAATGCCGTATCGTTGCCCTTAACGACCACTTTAATCCGATTGGGGTTATTGAGATCTTCAAGGCTTATTTTTGGTGTGGCAAGGGTTGTTATTTTTATAGATTCATCTTCAAACGATTGAATTAACAACTCCAATTGGCGGCAATCAACCAGTGGCTCATCTCCTTGAATATTTATAATAACATCAAAGTTGGGGTGCCTTGTCGCAACTTCCTCACATCTTGCTGTTCCTGATAAATGGTAGTTACTTGTCATTTCGACATTACCTCCAAAACGCAAAACTTCATCTGCGATACGTTTGTCATCCGTTGCTACTAGGAGCAGGTCAATCATTGAAGATTTAGCAGCCCCTTCGTAAACGCGCTGAATCATGGTTTTTCCCTTTAGGTCAATTAAAGGTTTTCCTGGGAACCGTGAAGAATTATAGCGT
This sequence comes from Chryseobacterium gleum, assembly GCA_945888625.1. Lineage (GTDB taxonomy): Bacteria > Bacteroidota > Bacteroidia > Flavobacteriales_D > Crocinitomicaceae > UBA952. The sequence continues at coordinate 106,592 of CAMDAH010000008.1, read as the reverse complement.
GCTGGGATAATGCCAAGAACTTTCATTAGAATTTCATTTGGATTTGCACCATGAAATTTCTCGGAGGTTGTATGTCCCCCGGACGAGTCGAGTATTCCGCATTAAGGATATTGTTGGCAATTAAACCTAATCGATACGAATCATTGATTTTATAGCCAAATCGCAAATCAAATACTAAATTCCCTTTGTTGTATTTTTGTCGGTAGGCAGTTAAACCCGGCAATATATATACTGACGATGTAAGCGATGGATCTAAATCGTCCTCAAAAGTCCTATCAATATTTTTCATAAAACTAGAATAACGACAAGAAAATCCTGCACTAAATTTTTTGTAGTTAGCCTCTACATCTGCTTTCGCTAAGTGATTGAATCGGTACTTTAAAAGTTTAGAGGTAGGGTCTGAAAAATTCGCTACATACAACGGATCATTATTTAATGAAATTGGATTCATGTAGGTATAACCAATTAGAGAAATTAGTTCCACCTCACCCAATTTTCCGGTGGAGTTGAACGAAATATCGATACCTGTTATGCGCGCTTTTTCGGCATTTTGTGCTTGAAATCCAACCCAGTCTGCCACATTATATTGGCCATTTGTTAGAAACTGAATGTCTTCGGGAGATGGATTTATTGGGTTTAACGGCATCTGTGAGATTGGATTAAAGTAAATAAATGAAAACTCCATCATATTACTATATTGATTTACAAAAGCAGCTACATCTAGCATCCCTTTCCATTCGCCAATTTTCACGCCTTGTTTGATTCCAATTTCTGCCGACCAGCCAATTTCTGGTCTAAGTGTCGGGTTTGGAAACACATTTAATGCCCCAACAGAAGTTTGCGTAAATCGCTCCGCTACCGCTGGATAACGAATCCCCTGACCAAATGAAGCTCGTAAGTGCGTATATTTTGCGACTTGATAGTGTAAGCCTGTTCTAAAAATAGGGTAAACAGGTAATTTCTTTAATTTATTTGTGTCGTTTCCGAAATAAAAATCGGTATCCCCTCGTTTCCCATCCATTTGAAAATATTCTGCACGCACGCCTGCTGTGATATCGAGCTCACCAATTTTCTTTTCAAATTGTGCATAAGCAGCGATATTATTAGAAGTGTGATCACCAAATAAATTAGATTTTACCACATTATAAATATTCGAAATACCCGATGTTATTGTGAAATCGTTGCTGTACTGTTTTTGGAATTGATATTCTGAAAAATAAATGATAGCCCCATTACTTTGGGATAAGTTATTTAAATTAACATTCTCCGCAAAATACATTCTGGTTTTTAGGCTATGCTTATTGTTGTGTTTATCGGTAAACTTTATATAGGGGTCTAAAAATAAGCGTTGTCCAAAATTATAGGTGAGAGAGGAAGCAGCATTGCTCGTATCTGCTCCACCACTTGGTGTGTAACCTAAATCGGCACTTTCCCAAATGAGAAAGTTTCCTGCCTTTTGAGCTTGGTAGTTGTATCCGATGCCCGTTTTTAGTCGGTTAAACTTTTGTGATTTAAAATAAAGAGATCCACTTACCCTACCTCTTAACTCGGACTCGCCTTCTCTATAGCCATCGTTGTTGAACAGGGTTGTTGAAATGGTGTAGCCAATTTTTCTGTGCATTTGTCCGTGGTAAACTTCTACTTGTTGATTCATTGGATTTCGATTCCACCATTTTAGCGATGAGCGCGCTGGTTTATCGTAGATGCCGGCTTGAATTTTTACTTTCGTTTCCGGTTTATAAGTTGGCTCTTTTTCTGTTAAAGCGATTACCCCATTTAGTGCACCACTGCCGTATAATACGGATGCAGCGCCTTTCATTATTTCAATTTGAGAAGCTTGCTCCATAGGTATTGCATTCCACTGTGTATCTCCTGCGTAACCCGATAGCAAGGGCATTCCATTCCATAATAATAGCACGCGACTTCCGGTTCCATACGCAAAACCTGAGCCGCCACGAATACTCACTTGTCCGTCCATGGTAAATACACCCGGCGTTTGGTCTACAGCTTGTTCTAGGTCTGCCACCCCTTTATTATCAATAAGTTGCGGCCTGATAACTTCCATTGAAATAGGCACGTCCTCAGCAGCTTGTTTTCTTTTTCCAGCAGAAACGATAATCGTTTGAAAGTCCTTAACAAGCTCATTCAACACTATAGGATAATCGCCTGCTTTATTAACAAGTAGCGTATCATTAGCATACTGTAACATGGAGAATACAATCGTTACTGGAAATGAATTAATTGTCAAAATATATTTTCCATCATAATCGGTGATAGTTCGTTCTCCCGAGGATGCTATAACCTTCACACCAACTAGTGGTGTCTTACCTTCAAAGTCACTAATGACTCCGGAAATTTGTGATAAGCAGGTGAACGAAATAAAAAAAAGAAACAGCGCTAAGTAAAGTACCTTCATATTGATTTTTTAAATAATTTGTAAAGAACAAAAAAAAAGAGTTAAAGTGCAAATTGCATTTGAACGGTAAAATTTCTAGGTGCTTGTATGTCACCCGGACGTGAAGCATATTCTTGGTTGAAAAGGTTATTGGTTATTAAATTAATTTTTACAGCTTCGTTAATGTTGTAACTTAAACGCGTGTCAAAAATTAGCGCGCCATTATTGTTTCTAAGTCGATAACCTGGGAGACCTGGAAGAATTTCTTGTGGTCCGTTTGGAGTTGGTATAGCTCCTTCAAAAATAGCATCTATATTCTTCATATGGCTGTTGTAACGAGAAGAAACCCCAAAACTAAATCTTTTGTAGGTGACCTGTACATCCACTTTAGCGAGATGATTAAAGCGGTACTTTAACATAGATGAAGACGTATCGGAAAAAGTTTTTCTATAATTCGTGTCTTTATTTAAGCTAACTGGGTTCATGTAGGTGTAACCAATAAGTGTTGTCAATTCGACTTCATTAATTTTTCCTGAGCTATTAAAGGATAGTTCTAAACCAGTAATACGTGCTTTTTCTGCGTTATCTGATCTAAATCCAAGTACGTTGTTAATCGTGAGCCCTTGAGCAACGAGGGAATACCATTCGGCAGAATCTTCGGGAGTCGCCACTCCAGCCCCCAAAAATGTTAATTTGTCACCTGTAAGTGGGTTGTATGCGTTGAAAGTAAACTCGGTCATGTTGCTGTATTGATTTAAAAATCCAGCTACATCTAAAAAACCTTTCCATTTATCACCTATTTTGACAATTTGTTTTGCGCCAACTTCAGCAGTCCAGCCGGTTTCTGGTCTTAGATTAGGATTTTTAAATAGCACAACACCTCCTATTGAGGTGGAAACAAAACGTTCGGCAACAGACGGAAATCTCACCCCTTGACCGACAGAAATTCTAAGGTGTGTAGCTTTTTGCAATGCATAATGTGCCCCCATCCTGATAATCGGGTAAACGGGCAGGGTTAATTTGTCACTAATTCTAAAATTTGAATCAAATGTATTGGTATCTAATTGGCAAAACTCTAACCTTAGCCCACCGGATAAATCCAATTTCTTTTGTTTCGATTCGAATTGCAAATAGCCAGCTATATTTTTGCTTTGGTGGCCTCCGAAAACCCAACTTTTAATTTTATTAAGTGTTCCGGTGGCACCAAAAGTTAGGTTGTTTCTAGCATTGAACTTGTGTTGAAGTTGATAATCAGTAAAAAACATTTGAGCAAACGATGCATCGGCATAGTCGGATTCATTTCCTGTTGTAACTAGGTAATAGCGTGTCTTGAGGTGATGTTTATTATCAAACTTATCCTTAAATTTTAAGTAAGGGTCTATGTTTATTCGAATGGCCTTTTGACGCGAAATAGTATTGTCTTGCGCTTGATAACACATGGAATCATTTTTCCATAAAATAAACATACCCATATCTTGGTATTGCAAATTGTAGCTAATTCCTGTTTTTAAATTGGTATTCTTAATCGGTTTGTAGTAGAACGATCCGTTTAAGCGAATGCGTTTTTCACTTTCTCCCTGACGGTAACCGGAATCTAAATAGGCATTAACGCCAAAGGTATAGCCAAAATCATTTACTGTTTTACCGAAGTAGATGTCTGCCAAATGGAAAGTTGGATTTTTATCCCACCAACGTATGGATTCTCTTTTTGGGTTACCATAGATCCCCGATTGAACTTTGGCTCTAAAATCACCTTTGGTACTTGGTTCCTTTTCGTTCAATGCAATAATTCCGTTTAATGCTCCGCTGCCGTAAAGAACGGATGTGGCTCCTTTGATAATTTCTATTTGACTGCTCTGTTCCATTGGAATTGCATTCCATTTCACATCGCCAATGTCAGGTGAAAGCATAGGTACGCCATTCCATAAGAGCATAACGCGACTTCCTGCCCCATAGGCATAACCACCTCCCCCTCGAATACTTACTTGTCCATCCATGGCGTAAACTCCAGGACTTTGGTCAACAGCTTGCTCTAAATTAGAGAATCCTTTATTGTTGATTAACTCTGGTTTAAGAATTTCCATTGAGATGGTAACATCTTCAATTTTTTGATCGCGTCTGCCTGCGGTAACGACGATTGTTTCGATTTCAAGAACAGATGAGAACAATTTAATGGAAAGCGGGTCGTTTGTTGTAATCGTAATTGAATCGTTTTGATACCCAACTTTAGAGAAAAAAAGCGTTGTTGGTAACGATTGAATTGTAATGCTAAAGTCTCCATTTATTTCACTAATCGCTCTCCCCCCATTTTTAGCTATAACCTTTACGCCATAAATACCATCATTATTTTTTCCATCCGTTACAATTCCTGAAACACTAGTTAGGATTTGTGTATAATAATTAGTTGAAAAAAGACAAACACAAAAAAGAATGTAAATAAGTCTCATAAGATGAAAAATTATTATTAAATTAAATCAAAGTTAAAAAATAATGTACAACTACAATGCTATACATAAAATCGCGGCAAGTAAGTTACACGGTTTTGGTCCAATACGGGTTGCTCAGTTAATTGCTCGCTTGGGGAGTATTGATGATGTCCTTACTGCTTCCATTAACGAATTGCATTTACAATCTGGGTTTTCAAAATCACTTTTGCGTGAAATTAAGCGCGATGAAGCGCTCTTTTTTGCGGAAAAACAATGGCAGTATTGTGAAAAAAATGGAGTGTCTCCTCTATTTTTTTTAGATGAACACTACCCACGTCGCCTTAAGCAATGCCAAGATGCCCCTGTTATTGTCTACTTTAAAGGAACTTGCGATTTAAATCAAAAAAAAATTGTTTCAGTGGTCGGAACAAGGAGCGAAACCAAATATGGGCATGCAATTTTAGAGGAGCTTGTTGCATCAATTAAAAATCAGCAGGTTTTAGTGGTCAGCGGGCTAGCTTACGGGATTGATATTCATGCTCATCGCTTGTGTATAGAAAACAACATAGAAACGCTCGCTGTTCTTGGTCATGGCCTTGATCGGATTTATCCGAATGCCCATCGAGCTACGGCAGCAAAAATGTTGGCTCATGGGGGTTTACTGACTGAGTTTCCAACCCAAACAAATCCCGACAGAGAAAATTTTCCGATGCGCAATCGTATTATTGCTGGTTTGTCCGATGCAACTATTGTTGTGGAGAGCAAAGAGTCAGGTGGCTCAATGATCACTGCGCAACTAGCCAACGATTACAGTAGGGACGTTTTTGCTTATCCAGGGGATGTAAATCGTGTGTTTTCGGCTGGCTGCAATAAACTAATAAGTAGTCAACAGGCGCACTTGGTAACGAAAGCAGCTGATATTGTAAAAATAATGAATTGGGAATTAAAGCCACTCAATAAATTCAAAGCTATTGCTTTAGGCTTAACTGACATGGAACACAAACTCGTCGATTTTTTAAGTAATAATGGCGATGCACATTTGGATAGCTTATCAAATGTATTGGTATTACCACCTTCACAGCTTAGTGTATTGTTGTTTAATTTGGAATTAAGGAATATAATTCGTCAAGTTAAGGGAAATCGCGTTCAACTGGTTCCTTTTTAAAGGTGTTTAAACAGTGAAATTAAAACGAACAAATCAAGGTGTCGTTTGCTTGTTATCGTGATAGAAGTTTTTAGAGAATAATATTTAATTTTCATTTTTTTCGAAGTATTTTTGTACAAGTTCATTAACAAAAACTTATGAAGAAAGGTGGAGGGATAGGCCCTATGATACCTTGGCAACCTATTTGAAAAGATAAGGTGCCAATTCCGATCCCGAAGGGGAAAAGATAAGTTAAGCTGTACCAGGCTCTTTCTTCAACATGCATGCGAATATGGAACAAATAGAAAAATTGTTGCGGGAGCGAATTTTAATTTTAGATGGTGCTATGGGTACCATGATTCAACGACACGAGTTAGAAGAATTTGATTTTAGAGAAGGGTATTTTGAAAATCACGAAAAATCATTAAAAGGGAATAATGATTTGCTATCCTTAACACGTCCAGCATTAATCAAAGACATTCATAGACAGTATTTTTTGGCTGGAGCGGATATTATTGAAACCAATACGTTTAGCGGAACATCAATTGCGCAAGCAGACTATGGGTTAGAAAAATCGGTTTATACGCTAAATTTTGAATCAGCAAAAATCGCAAAAGAAGTAGCTAAGGAATTCAATGATAAACCTCGTTTTGTGGCCGGTTCGATTGGACCAACAAACCGAACTGCTTCGATTTCACCCGATGTGAATGATCCAGGTTATAGAGCTGTTTCTTTTGATGAATTAGTATCGGCTTACGCGGAACAAATTAATGCATTGATGGATGGTGGTGTTGACCTATTACTTGTGGAGACCATTTTTGATACCTTAAATGCTAAAGCAGCTTTATATGCTATTGATAGCGTTTATGAAACACGAAAAACAACACTTCCAATTATGATTTCGGGAACAATAACTGATCAAAGTGGGAGAACCTTGACAGGACAGACAACGGAAGCTTTTTTAATTTCGTTATCCCATATGCCTCTATTAAGTATTGGATTAAATTGCGCTCTAGGTGCTTCATTAATGCGCCCTTATCTGCAAATATTAAACAGCAAATCACCATTTCCGGTTAGTGCGCACCCAAATGCAGGTTTGCCTAATGAATTTGGTGCATACGATGAATCTCCGGAAATGATGGCCGCACAAATTCAAGTATTCTTGGAAGAAGGGCTCGTAAATATTATTGGCGGCTGTTGCGGAACTACGCCCGATCACATTGCTGAAATTGCCCGCTTAGCACTTAATTATAAACCGAGAATATTCGAATGAGAGCACTGCGATTGTCTGGTCTTGAACCCCTGTTAGTTACTCTAGAAACAAATTTTGTTAACATAGGAGAAAGAACCAATGTAACGGGGTCAAAGGCTTTTTTGAAAATGATTACGGAGGGTAATTATGAAGCAGCCTTGGCCGTGGCTAGAGACCAAGTAGAAGGGGGTGCACAAATACTGGATGTTAATATGGATGAGGGGATGATTGATGGTAAATCCGCCATGCAAAAATTCTTAAATTTAATTGCTTCAGAGCCTGATATTGCTAGAATCCCTGTTATGATTGATAGTTCTAAATGGGAAATTATAGAAGCAGGATTAAAATGTATTCAAGGAAAAGGGGTTGTAAATTCTATTTCGTTAAAGGAAGGAGAAGCAGTATTTATTGAACAAGCACAGAAAATTCGTCGTTATGGGGCAGCTGTGGTGGTTATGGCTTTCGATGAATTTGGCCAAGCAGATTCCTATGAACGTAGAATTGAAATTTGTAAAAGATCGTATAATCTGCTGGTGGATACCGTAAAATTCACACCAGAAGACATTATTTTCGACCCTAACATTTTTCCTGTAGCTACCGGAATGGAGGAGCATAATAACAATTCTGTCGATTTTTTTAAAGCAACAAAATGGATTAGAGAAAATTTAGCAGGTGCTTCGGTTAGTGGCGGTGTTTCCAACGTCTCTTTTTCGTTTAGGGGAAATAATATGGTGAGGGAAGCCATGCATGCTGTTTTTCTCTTCCACGCAATTCAACACGGCATGAATATGGGAATTGTCAACCCGGCCATGCTGACAATCTATTCCGAAATTGAAAAAAATCTTCTCGAGCATGTTGAAGATGTGATTTTAAATCGTCGTCCGGATGCGACAGAACGTTTATTAGAGCTTGCAGAAACAGTTAAAGGGGAGGGTAAAAAGCAAGAAAAAGACCTTAAATGGAGAGATACATCAGTGCAAAACAGACTAGTTATTTCCTTGGTTAAAGGGCTTGTTGAATTCATTGATGAGGATGTGGAAGAATGTAGGCATTTGTACGTCAAGCCAATCGAAGTGATTGAAGGCCCTTTGATGGACGGAATGAATGAAGTGGGCGATTTATTTGGAAGCGGTAAAATGTTTTTGCCCCAAGTGGTTAAGTCTGCTCGGGTAATGAAAAAAGCGGTCGCTTATCTTTTACCTTTCATTGAAATGGATAAAGGAGGAAAAAAATCATTTGCGGGTAAAATTATCATGGCAACGGTTAAAGGCGATGTACACGACATTGGTAAAAATATTGTAGGAGTAGTGTTGGCTTGTAACAACTACGAAATTGTTGATCTTGGCGTAATGGTTTCCCCCGAAAAAATTATTCAAGCGGCAATTAATGAAAATGCCGATATTGTTGGTCTAAGTGGTTTGATTACGCCATCTTTAGATGAAATGGTGCTGCTTGCTAAGGAAATGGAGCGAGCAGGTTTATCCATACCACTTTTGATCGGTGGCGCAACCACATCAAAAGTGCACACAGCTGTAAAAATTGAGCAATTCTATCCATCTGGACAAGTGGTTCATGTAATCGATGCCTCGCGTGCGGTAACCGTTGTTGAAAGTTTGCTTGGACAAAAAAAAGAAGGTTTTGTAGAAAGTATCAAAAAGGAATACGAGGTGATGCGTGCGCATCATGCTCGACATCTCGAACAAAAAAACAACGTGAGTATTGAGCAAGCTCGCGAAAATGCTTTGCGTTTGTCTTTTGATCAAAATCAAATCGTTCGTCCATTAAATCTTGGTCTTACTACTATTGAATCAATCGATTTGCGCTTATTAGTCAATTACATCGATTGGACTCCGTTTTTTAGGACGTGGGAATTACACGGTAAGTATCCCGAAATTCTCAATGACGTGGTGGTTGGTGCGGCAGCAAGGTCCTTGTTCGCTGATGCAAAAGAGATGTTGAATAAGATGCTTAATGAAAATTGGATTCAAGCTAAGGCCGTTGTTGGGTTGTTTCCTGCTAATTCAGTTGGGGATGATATAGAAATTTATTCGGACGAGAAAAGAACCCAAATTCGTTATACGCAGCGAACGATTAGACAAGAGACAAAAAAAGCGGTGGGACAAGCTAATCTTGCCCTGGCCGACTTTATAGCACCTAGAGCTAGCGGATATTTGGATTACATAGGAGGGTTTGTGGTTACAACCGGGCACGGAGTAGATGAGAAGGTGGCTGAATTTGAAAAAAATAACGATGATTACAATGCTATTTTATTGAAAGCATTAGCAGACAGATTGGCTGAGGGATTTGCTGAATATTTACATGAATTGGTAAGAAAAGAAATATGGGCCTATTCCAAGGAGGAAGTTTTTTCAAATGAACAGTTAATTCAAGAAAATTACCAAGGAATAAGACCTGCTCCAGGTTACCCTGCTTGCCCTGATCATTTAGAAAAAATTGGTTTGTTTGAATTACTGAATGCCACCATAAATACCGGGGTAAGCTTAACTGAAAATTTCGCCATGTTCCCAGCCTCTTCAGTGAGTGGTTGGTATTTTGCTCATCCGCAAGCAAAATACTTTGGTACTGGCCGAGTATCAAGAAAGCAAGTCGAGGAATTAATTAATAGACGTGGCGGAGATTACGAAAATGACAAAAAATGGTATAATTCTATAGTCTTGGATTAACAAAGCGTTAAATAATTAAAACAAGCAACTTTTTAGTGTAATTTAGTGTCTTGAAATCATTGTTTAAAAACCAATCTAAGTGAAATTTATATTTTTTCTTTTGGGCTCTCTGCTTCTAGTTTCTGTGTCTGCACAGTCTCCTACAGCAAATTTTACAGCTAATCCACTAAGTGCTTGTGCTGGCGTACCAATTTCTTTCACCAATACTTCAGTAACCAACGGCGGATCTGCAATTGTAAACACTTCTTGGGATTTTGGCGATGGAAATGCCGCAACAACATCCAATGCTACACACGCTTACTCGTTACCAGGCACCTACACGGTAACACTTGTAACAACAAACGCCTCTGGTAATGTTGATGCAGAAATCAAACCTAATTACATCACTATTCTTCCTGCTCCAACAGTAGGATTTAGTATAACAGGTGCGGGATGTACGATCCCTTTGGTTTTAACCTTCAACAATACCTCTTCGCAAGGTGCCAGTTACACCTACAGTTGGTCTTTTGGTAACGGCCAAACATCAACGCTTGCAACGCCTCCTGCGATTACCTACACCACCGCTGGCTCCTATAGTATTGGTCTGACAGTAACCAATTCCAGTAACGGATGCTCTGCGAATTTTGCCGATACAATAGCGGTTTCGAATTTTCAAACTGGTATTACAGCTCCTCTAAATGCATGTGTAGGTCAAGCGGTTGTATTTAATGATAATTCTACCGCAGGAGCTAACGCATGGAATTGGGGTTTCGGCGGTCAAGGGACAAGTACGCAGCAAAACCCATCATTTACTTTTAATACGGCAGGTGTTTATACCATACAATTAGCTTCTCAAAACACGCTTTCCGGCTGTTCGGGGAGTACCACGCAACAAATCACTGTGCAAGGAGCTATTACTCCCAGTTTTACAGCTAATCCGCTAACAAATTGCTCGCCTGCGTCAATTAATTTTACAAACACCACAGGACTTGCAGGAACATACACCTGGACTTTTGGTAACGGACAAACTTACACCGGTCAAACTCCTCCTGCTCAAATATACACCTACAGTGGTCAATTTGATGTTACGCTTAGCGTTACAACTGCCGCAGGTTGCATCGGTACTACAACATTAAATGATTACATCACTATCTCTAATATTGAAGCTGGTTTTATGGCAGCGACACACACGGGTTGTGATCCTCTAACAGTCCAATTTGTAGATAGTTCTTCCACCCCAAATCCAGCAAATCCTATCGTTTCATGGCAGTGGAATTTTGGTAATGGACAAACATACAATGGGCAAAATCCACCTGCTCAAACCTATCCACTAGGTTTATTCGATGTAACGTTGATTGTTACTTCTCAGTCAGGTTGTGTGGATACGGCTTTTGTTAATGATTACGTTACAGTAGGCCACATCAATTCTGTTGGATTTACGGTTTTACCTATTGTATCCTGCGCTAGAACCGATGTTGATTTTACGAATACCTCTGTTATTCTTGCGCCCCACCAACCAAATGAAGTTACTTATTTTTGGGACTTTACGGAAGGAACTTCAACACAAGAAAACCCTTCGTATCAATTTACTTCCGATACGGGTTATTTTAGCGTAACTTTAATTGTAGATTTTAGAGGGTGCAAAGACTCGATTACCATTGACTCAGCGGTTTATATTTTAGCGCCAATCGCCAAATTTACTCCTTCAACGCAATTAATTTGTAATCCTGGATCGTTTCCAGTAAATGTAAGTTTTACGGATGATGCAATTCATGGTGAAACTCCGGACAACGTTAATATGACTTGGGAATGGGGCGACGGTACGCCAAATACGAATATTGGAAACGCAGTGCTCGATGGGCCAAATAATGGAAATACGTCCCATAATTTTGCGGGTTATGGTTCTTACACTGTGGAACAAGTCGTTAGAAATTTTACAACAGGTTGCAAGGATAGTATTACCAAGCAAATTAACATTTCGCAGTTATCTTCTCAATTCACTATGTCAAATGATTCGGTTTGTAAAAATGATTCGCTGTTTTTATTTAATTCCAGTACTACTTGGTCAACTTTGCCAAATCCTCATCCGATCGTTGATTGGATTTATACCATGGGCAACGGACAGGTCATAGATAATGGTCCAAACCCAAGCTACGCCTATTCGACCTCAGGGAATTATACGGTTAGTTTATTGGTCACAAACAGCGTTGGTTGCACTGCTACTTATAGCCTTCCCGTTAAGGTACTAAATAATCCATTTGGAATTTTATCCGCTGTCAATGCGGTAGGCTGTTCCCCCTTTTTAGTGAATTTTACAAATAGTTCTCTTTCGATAGGTAACGGAAGTCCCTTGGCCTCATTTACAACGTTATTTTCTGATGATAGTAGCACGATTACCACAAATAGTGTGAATAGTCCTATTTCTCACACTTTTAACGGTTCGGGTACCTACTATGCTACAATGGTCGCCGTAGACCAATTTGGCTGCGAGTCGGTTCCTGCAAACGTTCCAATCACTATTACCAAACCAGATGCTTTTTTTACAATTCCCAATGTTATTTGCAACAACGATACCGTGGTGACTTTAAATTCATCAACTGGCGTAGGTTTACTAACGTATGAATGGTTTTTAAATACAAATGCATTTTCAACTGATACAAACGCGCAAGTTGCTGTTTCAATACCCAATCCAGTTGGACTAAATACTTCGTTTATACTAAGCCTTATTGTGGCAGATTCAAATGGGTGTAAAGACACGCTACTTCAAACAATCAATGTTTCCACACCCAACGCAGTACCATCTTACACTTTCTCCGGAGCTGTGTTAAATGCCAACGGTGAATACGATTGTCCACCTTTGTTTTGTTTATTTACAGATGCTTCACAAAGTTTTGGTAATGTGGCTGCTTGGAATTGGGCTTTTGGAAACGGAAATACATCTATTTTAGAAAATCCTTCCAATACACTTGTTACCAATGGGGTTTTTGACTTAACGCTCTCCATTACTGACCAATACGGTTGCACGGACGACACCACCATTCTAAATTATGTTACCATCGGCGGACCTACTGGCAATCCTGATTGGCTACAGAACATATCAATTTGTGCTCAGGGTGCGAGTTTTGTCATTACAAATGCACAAAATATTGATAGTGTAATATGGAATATGGGTGACGGCACTTATCAGTATAATTCACTTAATTTTCAATACAATTACGAAACAGCCGGTTCATATGCGCCCTCCTGTACCATTATCAATTCGGATGGCTGCGAAATATTTTATCAATTAGATACTATATCCGTAGCTGATGACGGCTTAAATGCGCTCTTTACGGCTTTGCCAAACCCTGCTGACATTAATGAAGTAGTGAATTACACTGACCAGTCTACTTTTAGTGGTAATAACATCGTCAGTTGGACTTGGGATCTTGGTAATGATTCACTATTTACGCTATTGAATTCTGCTGCACAGTCATCAGTATATTCAATAGGAGGTCCCTACACCATTTCGTTAACCGTTGTCGATGGATTAGGCTGTAGTGACACGTATGAGGTAATTATAAATGTTAATGATCCGGATATTTTTGTTCCTAATGTGTTCACCCCAAATGGCGACAACACGAACGATATATTAACACTTCCTTTTCCTGCATTTAAGCAATACAATTTTGAACTGTACAATCGATGGGGAAATTCTGTTGTTTTTCTTGAGAAGCAAAACGGAACACAGCTTCAGCTTTGGAATGGGTTAGATGAAAGTGGCGATCCATACAATGATGGGGTATATTTCTACCATCTTACAGGTGAAATGTTAGGAGGGACATTGGTTGACAAGCACGGATTTGTGACCTTAATCGGCTCCAAATAGTTTATTTTCTGATAGTTCAAAACCAACATCGACCTCTTGCGGATTGCTTGTTGCCGCTTGAACAGCTAATACATCGCAACGTTCGTTTTCGGGGTGCCCCGCATGTCCTTTTACCCAATAAAAGGTAAGATTAAAGTGGGTTTGAGCAGCTAAATAACGCAACCATAAGTCTTTGTTTTTTTTACCCTTAAATTGTTTTAGCACCCAACTATTTAGCCATTTTTTTGTGATGGCATCGATTACATATTTCGAGTCAGAGTAAATTTCTATCGGGTGGGTATTGGTTTTTATGTTTTCAAGAGCAACAATAACGGCTAATAATTCCATACGATTATTCGTTGTCTTTCTAAATCCACCAGAAATTTCTTTTTCTTTACCATTGAATTTTAGCACAATGCCGTAACCACCAGGGCCGGGATTTCCGCGCGATGACCCATCGGTAAAAATGCTTATTTTATTTACCAACATCCACGTTTCAGTTTATTTTTTAACCCTTTTTGGATCTGCATTTATAAAAGCCTTCCAAGAACCCCCTTTTGAATTATTGTGTGCTCCTTTCCCCTTTGAAAAATAGTGACAAACGGCAACGGCCAAGCCATCTGTTGCATCGAGGTATTGTGGTAATTCAACAATGTTTAGTAATTTTTGTAGCATAGCAGCAACTTGTTCTTTGGACGAGCTCCCGCTTCCTGTTATGGATTGTTTAACTCTTCTTGGTGCGTATTCTTCGAAGGGAATATTATGGTTTAGGCTTGCTGCAATTGCAACGCCTTGTGCTCGTCCTAATTTCAACATTGATTGAACATTCTTTCCAAAGAATGGTGCCTCTATGGCCATTTCATCGGGCTTGTATTCGATCATTAAACCGTTTAGTCTATCCAGAATACGTTTTAATTTATCAGCGTGATTTTCTAACTTACTGAGTTGGATTACCCCAAAGTTAAGCATGCTGATTTTACCGTTTTGAACATGGATAATACCGTAGCCCATAACAGCGGTGCCAGGGTCAATTCCAAGAATTATTTTATCTTCAACCATTTAAATGATTATTCATTGGTTAAAACTAGTAAATTTAAGTCGGTTATAGTCGTTGTAGCAAGAATTGTGGCATTTCTTAGCATATCTTGTTTACTTTATTTTCAATTAAGAAATAAGGATATTTCACTTGAACAAGTCACTATTGTTCATTTTTGGCCATTAATTTTAATGATTTTATTAACACCTGTAAATTGGTTTTTAGAACATCAAAAATGGCGTGTGATATTGTCAAAACTAGGTGAGCAAAATAATCCAAACCGCAAAACTGCATTTTATGCTGGAATGGTTACTGGCCTTCTAACTCCCGCAACGGCAGGTAATTTTATTGGTAGAATTTATTATTTTGATAAAGCTAAAAGATGGAAATTAACCATTTATACGGTAATTGCCAATTTCGCTCAATTTCTAGCAAGTTTTATTTTTGGCGGCTTAGCTTTTGTGTTTCTTTCCTATCATATGGTACTGAAAACGCATACGGGTCAGTTTATCGTTGTCGGCTGTCTAATCGTTTTTTCAATGTTGATTTATTTATTTGGTGAAAAGTGGCTTTGCTTTATTCCGATAAGGCGATTGAAGTTAATGGCTTTACTACTTAAGAGAGGTCCGTCGCGAAGTATGCTCTTAACACTTTCTTTTTTGAGGTACTTTATATTTTTGATTCAGTTTTCCCTTTGTCTGTATGCTTTTTCAGGAATTTTTCATAGCGATTTATTGGCGTGGATTTCCTTGGTTTTTATTGCTGTTACTTTAACACCCTCCCTGTTCTTGGGAAAAATTGTCGTTCGCGAATCAATTGCAATCGCGATCTTGAGCATCGCAGGTTTGACAGCATTACCGATTTTGTTAACTTCTTTAACGACTTGGTTTTTTAATTTAATTCTACCAACTTTATGGGCAGCTTTAAAATTGAGAACTAAATGATTTTTTTTCTTGCTTTTTTTATTCTTTCCTCCTATGCTGCGATCTTTGGTGTAATCTTATTAGTTGGATGGATTAATCAACAAGCCAGTGAAAAGAGCAGGTTTCGAGGTGCAATTACTCCCAATATGATTACGGTTATCGTTCCTTTTAGAAATGAAGAAAAGCGAATAGAGGGCTTATTGAAAAGTATTTCTTTAAGTAAGGCATTACCTGCTCACTTTTTGTTTTTAAATGACCATTCTTCCGACAAATCTGCCGAAGTGATTGCCCAAAGATTGGTGGGGTTTCCGATTACTATTATCGATTTGCCGAATGAAATACAGGGTAAAAAGCAAGCAATTAAATATGGAGTAAGTTTGGTTAAAACAGCATTTGTTTTAACGTTGGATGCCGATGTAACTTTTAGTGACACGTATTTTAATGCTTTTACTAATTTGGGTTCTGCTGATTTATACATTTTGCCTGTTATCATGAAAGCGACTAGTTGGCAACAGCATTGCTTTGAATTTGATACTTTGTCGCTTCATGCACTAAACGCCGGCATTAGTGGAGTAGCAAGACCAATTGTTGCTAGCGGTGCCAATTTATTGTTTTCTAAGTCGTGTTTTGACGAGTGTTCTCGTTATGTCCAACACGTGCATATTGCTAGCGGTGATGATATGTATTTGCTAAAAGATTTTAGGGTGGCAAAAAATCGCATTTTGTTATCAACGGATAATGCTTTGGGTGTAGAGACGGAAACGCCCCAATCTTGGAAGGAGTTTTTTCATCAGCGAATTCGGTGGATTGCAAAGTCAAGGGATGTTAACGATCATTTTGCAAATGTAATTGCGCTTGTTCAAATTATTTTTTCAGTATCATTTCTTTTTCTTTTTATTTTTTTATTGTTGTCCTCAAATTTAAATTTACTCGTACTAAGCATTTTTACCAAAGGTTTTTTAGATATGTTGTTTTATGCACCTTACTTTTTAAGGACAGGGCATCCTTTTCACTTGTTTTTTATCCCTGTTTACCAATTACTTTTGCCGGTTTATCAATTTTTAATCCTGTTAGCGGCGACCTTTGTTACGCCAAATTGGAAAGGTCGTCCCGTGGGAATCAAAAAGGCGTGAAGTCTGTTTGTTTTATTGTGTAAATTTGCACCATGCGCATTCTGATGGTTTGTTTAGGAAATATTTGTCGCTCTCCAATGGCCGAAGGTTTAATGAAACGAAAAATTTCGGAAGCAAAATTACCTTGGCTAGTCGATTCTGCAGGTACCGCTAATTATCACGTTGGTTTACCACCAGATGCCAGGATGGTAGAAACAGGGGATAAATTTAGAACGCCAATTCATTCATTAAGGGCTCGCCAATTTAGTCAGAGAGATTTTGAAGATTTCGATGTTATTTATGCCATGGATAAGGCGAATTTTAGGGCGATTTTACATTTGGCTCCTTCGGACGATGCCAGCAGAAAAGTGCGTTTAATCTGCGATGAGGCAACAGTCAAGTCGTATGAGGAAGTTCCGGACCCCTATTATGGAACGACGGCCGATTTTGAATTAGTGTATCATCTTTTAGATCATCTCACAGAACAAATTAAAACCAAATTAATCAATGAACAAACCCGGTAAACTCTATTTAATCCCCAACACCCTTGGTGGAGAATCGCTAATGGATATTATTCCAGCTGAGGTTATTAAACTAGCGACTTCGCTAAGATTTTTTGCCGTTGAAGAAATTAAGTCTGCACGCCGTTTGTTGAGAAAAATGGACAGGGAGTTTCCAATTGACGCTTGTACTTTCTATACGATTAATAAAACAACCAAAGAAAGTGATTTAATGGATATGTTGCTCACCCTTACCAAAGGCGAGCACTTAGGTATTATTTCTGAGGCGGGTTGTGCCGGAATCGCTGATCCTGGTGCAGATTTAGTGTTTTTAGCGCATACTCAAAAAATAGAAGTGGTGCCGATGGTTGGACCTTCATCGATTTTATTGGCGCTTATTGGAAGCGGCTTTTCTGGTCAAAACTTTACTTTTCATGGCTACCTGCCAAGAGAGAGAAAAGACCGAATTAAAAAAATGAAGGATATGGAAATGGATACGAGAAGAAAAGGAGGGACCCATATCTTTATGGACACGCCTTTTCGCAGTATGCATGTACTAGAGGATTTACTGAACGAGTGTGCCGACTCAACTCAATTATGTATTGCAGCTAATTTGACACTACCTAGCCAACGAATTCAAACCATGTCTGTTATCGATTGGCGCGAAAATGCTTTTGATATTTCAAAAATACCAGTTATATTTTTGATTGGCACGGGGCAGTAGGTTCGCTAATTAACTGTTTTTTTACGGAGGATAAAATTAAATGTAAATGGAGATCACATTTCAAGACCAAATAAGACAAGGAGTTCCCTCAGAGCTTCCAACAGTCAACGTATACGATTACGCTGTTAATCACGCGCCCAAACGAAAGGAAATATTAAGCGTAGAAGAAAAAAAACTTGCGTTAAAGAACGCTTTGAGGTATTTTCCGGTAGAACAACATAAGGTGCTTGCGGAAGAATTTTTAATGGAATTAACTACCTACGGAAGGATTTACATGTACCGCTTTATGCCTACTTACAAAATGTATGCTAGGCCCATTTCTGCCTACCCCGGCAAGTCTGTTCAAGCCAAGGCTATTATGTTGATGATTCAAAATAATTTGGATCCCGCTGTTGCACAACACCCCCACGAATTAATTACTTATGGAGGTAACGGCTCCGTGTTTCAGAATTGGATTCAGTATCGGCTTACCATGAAGTATTTGGCTGAGATGACTGATGAACAAACCCTAGTTATGTATTCAGGTCATCCTTTGGGCTTATTCCCATCGCATCAAAAAGCGCCAAGGGTTGTGGTTACCAATGGAATGATGATTCCAAATTATTCTCAACCAGACGACTGGGAAAAATTTAATGCACTTGGCGTTACCCAATATGGTCAAATGACGGCAGGTTCTTACATGTATATTGGGCCCCAAGGGATCGTTCATGGAACAACCTTGACTATTCTTAATGCTATTCGTCGCTTATCAACGACTGCCGATGATATGCGGGGAAAATTATTTGTAACAGCCGGCCTAGGAGGAATGTCGGGTGCTCAACCAAAAGCGGGGAATATTGCAGGTATTATTAGTGTTACTGCTGAAGTCAATCCTAAGGCCGTTTACACACGTCATACACAAGGTTGGGTTGATGAGGTGATCGAAGATCTGGAAGAATTGTGTACTCGTGTCCGCTTAGCAAAGAAAAATAAAGAAATCGTTTCTATTGCCTTTCTTGGCAATATTGTCGATGTTTGGGAGGCCTTTGATGTGGCAGCGATTCAAATTGATTTGGGTTCGGATCAAACCTCTTTACATAATCCTTGGGCTGGAGGATACTACCCGGTTGGCATAACATTCGAAGCATCTAATGCCCTTATGGCTTCTGATCCTGCTTCTTTTAAACAACATGTTCAAGAAAGTTTACGTCGCCACGCTGCAACAATCAATAAGCATGCTGAAAAGGGCACTTATTTTTTTGATTATGGCAATGCGTTTTTATTGGAAGCTTCGCGGGCAGGGGCTGCGGTAATGCATAAAAACAACGTGGATTTTAAGTACCCGTCCTACATCCAGGATATTCTTGGTCCATTATGTTTTGATTATGGATTCGGACCATTTCGATGGGTTTGTGCATCGGGGAAACCCGAGGATTTAGCTAAAACAGACGAAATAGCTTGTCGAATACTCGAAGAAATGATGCTTGATGCCCCTGTGGAAATTCGAACGCAATTAGCTGACAATATAACATGGATCAAGGGAGCGCAAGAAAATAATTTAGTTGTTGGTTCTCAAGCAAGAATTTTATACGCAGATGCAGAAGGTAGAATGAAAATAGCTAGTGCATTTAATGTAGCGATTGAAAAAAAGGAAATAGGAGCGATCATCCTCGGTCGAGATCACCATGATGTATCAGGAACTGACTCGCCGTTTAGGGAAACATCAAATATCTACGACGGGTCAAGGTTTACGGCAGACATGGCGATACAAAATGTTATTGGAGATAGTTTTCGGGGGGCAACATGGGTGTCGATTCACAATGGCGGCGGAGTGGGTTGGGGGGAGGTTATCAACGGTGGATTTGGAATGTTGATTGATGGCACGCCAGCTGCAGAACGAAATATTAAAATGATGTTGCATTGGGATGTAAATAATGGCGTTGCAAGAAGAAATTGGGCAAGAAATGGGAATGCTACTTTTGCAATTCAACGCGCCATGGAGGAGGAGCCTTTATTAAATGTTACGGTTCCCTTTCTGGTTGAGGAGGAAACGTTAAATAATCTGTCATTTTAATTCGAATTTCCTCTTTTCTTCTTCTCTCTCTTTGGGTGGTCAAAGCGATACCCACCAACTAATTTTAGACTGTAGTAGTTTTGTCGATAAATAAAATCGTTAAAACGGATGGTCTTGTTATCAATTTCACTTGATAAAAAAAGAAAATAGTCCTTGCTTGAATAACCGACAATGAGTCGAAAATCATAACGGGGTGCCAATCCTAAAAATCCTTTTGTAATCCCTCCAGGCAGTGTGTAGAATTTACCCTGTACCACAGCTCCAACTCCAAACCACCCGGAAATCTGCCAATTTTTAATGCGATTGGCATAGGCATAGCCTGGAGTAAATCCAACATCCATAGCAGAAAGTTGCTGCGCTGTTGTTTTACCGTTAGTAGTGCTTTGCATAGGTATTGGCACGATGCTTTCTCCCAACTGTCCGACACCAAAAACAGAAAAGGTTCCTTTTACATACCAAGTTGTAACTTTATTTGTGAAGTGAGCGCGCCTGCCTTGTAGTGCATTCATTTTAAAGTGAACACTATTAAAATACCAACTATTCAATGAAAAGTTGAACGAACCTAATTCCGGCTTCACAGCATTTGGATGCGCTGTGCTTAATGAATTGTCCCATTGCGCGGCATCTTGGATACTAAACCCTGTTAAGCCCTTAAATTCTGCATCCAAGTATACTTTTTTGTAGGTATAGTCAAAGCCGATATTAAATTGTTTTGTTTCACCGAAGTCTACTGGCTTGCGCATATTGCCCAACACGGGGAAAGAAACTCTTATTGATAGCCATTTGTAGGCGAACCCCAATCCAAGAATTGGTCTAAAGTTGTTTTTGTAGGCAATCTTATTAATGGAGTTGGGAAAGTCGTTTCGAATACTAAAAGGAGCGCTGCTCATGCCAATATCGGCATATAAGATTTTGGAATCGCGAAATTCTTCGACATATTCCATGCTGTCTTGGGCAAGCGTAACGGAATAAAACAGTAAAATAAAAAGACTATTTACTAAGGCCTTCAAGGCTGAGAATAAAGGCATAAACTTTTGCTATTTCTAATCTTTCACTTGTTCTCCCAGATCCGCCGCCATGTCCTGCATCCATATTACATTCAAACACCAAAGCATTTGAATCGGTTTTATTTGCACGAAGTTTAGCCACATATTTTGCAGGTTCCCAATATTGTACCTGCGAGTCATGGTACCCTGTTGTGATGTACATGGAGGGATAATGCATAGGGTGAATATTGTCATAGGGTGAATATTTCAGCATATAATAGTAGAAGTCGGGATCGTTTGGATTTCCCCATTCCTCCCATTCTCCGGTGGTTAAGGGAATTGTTTCGTCCAGCATAGTGGTTACAACGTCAACAAAAGGAACTTGGCTTACAACGCCTTTCCATAAGTAGGGAGCCATATTAGTGACAGCACCCATCAATAATCCGCCGGCACTTCCTCCTTGCGCATAAATTTTTTCTTTATTGCAATAGCCCATGTGTCCCATGAATTCTGCTGCGTTTATAAAATCAGTGAACGTATTTATTTTTTGTTGAAGTTTTCCGGTCTCGTACCATTGTTCTCCCATGTATTTACTGCCCCTTATATGTGCAATAGCAAATACAAACCCTCGGTCTAATAAACTTAAGCGAGTGGCACTGAAAACATCGGGAATCGTGTAGCCATAGGACCCATAACCATAAAGTAAACAGGGGGCAGCACTTAAATCTATTCCTTTTTTGAAAACCATACTTATAGGAATTTTTGTGCCATCGTTTGCGGTTGCCCATATGCGTTGGGAAGCATAGTTTTCAGGTAAAAAAGTGGTGTCGATTAACGCTCTTTGAAACCATAGATTTTGTTCCCCGGTGGATAGATTATACTGATAAACAGATGAGGGCGTGGTGAGCGAATTGTAGTTGTAAAAAAACGTTGTTGCATCGATATCATCATTCAAAGCTAAGCCAACATAATAGGTTTCTTCATTAAATGCGATGTAATTTTCAGCTCCACTGACAAGATTTTTAAGTTTTAGTTTCAACAATCCATTTTTTCGCTCTTCCAGTAAAATAAACTTGTTGAAACACGTAATAGACTCTATTAGTACGGTCGAATCGTGTGCAATAAATTCGGAACAATCTCCAATCGATTTTGGGGGTGTTGCTGAAAAGCAAACTTTTTTATTAACCGCATTATCATTTGTTAATAGGTAGTAACCGGAGGGATGATCAACAATTTCATAAAGGTGTCCTGCAGTCCGAGGAATGAAAACAGTGGGCATTGTATTCGGTTGATTGGCGTCAATCCACAATTCTTCAGAAGTTGTAGAGCTATAAGAATAAATTAAAATTAGTTGCTTTGTTTTTGAGTTACCTATGCCAACGCTAAATTTCTCATCTTTCTCTTCATAAACTAGAACGTCATTGTCTGTCGTGGTACCTAATTCGTGTCGGTAAACTTGGAATTCACGTAATGTTTGAGGATCTTTTTTAATATAAAAAATGGTTTTATTATCGTTTGCCCAAACGATGGTGCCACTTGTTTCTTTTATTTTGTCACTTAGAAATTTCCCGCTTTTATTGATTCGAAAGCTGATATCGTATTTTCGTCTGCCTGTAAAGTCTTCGCTGAGAGCTAAAAGTTTGTTATCGGGAGACGGGGACCAATCGGCAAGTTCGTAGAAACGTTTATTTTTTGCTCGGGTATTCTCGTCAAGAAAGATGGTTTCTTTTCCGTTTTCTAAAAGAAATATCTTTTGATAATCTAAGTTTGCCTCGTTTCTAACTTCGTATTTTTTTTTATTTAAAATAAATGGTGCGCTTAGTTCATTTGGGTTGATGCGCCGATCAAATTCAGACAGTAAGGAATTAACTAAATTTTGTAATGGCTTGAAGTAGGAATCTGCGTTTTTGTTTTCTCGGTTTAGTTGCTCTATTACATCTTTTGAATCACGCTCCTTCATCCAGAAATAATCATCCGTTCTTGTATTACCATGAATCGTTAATTCATGCGGAATCTGCTTCGCTTTTAAGGGCGGAGTTTGTGCGTTTATTGTCATAATAAGTGAGAGGGATGAGGTTAGCAATAAAGGGGCTTTCATGCGTATAGGTTGTAAAACAAAAATAGTCAAAACTTATCAAATGGTGGTGGCTTTGCGGCCTTGAAAAACTTAGCTAACTTTGTTATATGAAATCTCTTTATAAGTTCTTAATCAATAAACTTCCTCGTCCAATTTTGATACGTTTAAGTTATGTGTTTAAGTTTTTTGCGCCGCTGATGTATCGTGGTAATAAGGTGGAATGTCCGGTTTGCGAGCGTTCTTTTTCAACCTTTTTATCGTATGGTTCTAACGTGGCACACAGAGATAATGTCTTGTGTCCTTACGACCTAACCTTAGAAAGGCATCGATTAATGTGGATTTATCTCAAAAACGAATCGAATTTCTTTTCGGCGCCTAAGTTGTCTTTATTGCATATTGCTCCGGAACAGTGCTTCATTAAGAAGTTTAAAAAACAAACGAATCTTCGTTACCTAACTGCAGACCTTTTGTCACCTATTGCTGACATGCACTTTGATGTTCATCAAATTCCATTGGAGGATAGCTCTTTTGACGTGTTATTCTGCAATCATGTGATGGAGCATGTGGTGGATCCTATTCAATGCATGAAGGAATTTTATCGTGTCCTAAAGCCGGGTGGATGGGCAATAATGCAAGTTCCACAAGATATGAGTCGAGCACTTACCTACGAAGATGCAAGTATTACGAGTCCTGAAGATCGCGAAAAACATTTTTGGCAATACGATCATTTACGGTTATTTGGGAGGGATTATCCCCAATGGCTTGAAAAAGCAGGTTTTGAAGTGAAGGAGTACCGCTTAGCGGAACGTTTTAGTGCTGAGCAAATAGAAACGTTTAGGATTTCAAGCGACGAGATCCTGTATATTGCCAATAAACCACTTTGATTAATGCATAGTTTAACGAGTACATTTTTGTTTTTGATAGGTTTAATTATTCTCACATCTTGTGGGCAAAGAAATGCGCTGCAAAGTGGTGTGCCGACACCAAACGACAATCCAATAACGGCGTCTAAAGTAGAGTTAGGTAGGCTATTGTTTTTTGATAAAAGACTTTCCATTAATAATTCTGTTTCTTGTGCAAGTTGCCACAACCCAAGTTACGCTTTAACAGATCGATTACCCCTCAGCAAAGGTGTTTATGGCCGGACCGCCTTCCGAAATGCATCTTCCATTCTTAATTCGGCGTATTCAAAAACATTGATGTTCGACGCTCATGTTCCTTCACTCGAAATGCAGGCTATTGTTCCTTTGCAGGATCACGCTGAAATGGGCCACAATCTAAAACACTTAATTCCAAAATTGAGACGGATAAAAATATATCAGAATGCCGCTCGAGAAATATTTAATCGAGATTTTGATGCTTTTGTTTTAACCAGAAGTTTGGCAGCTTTTGAACGCACACTAATTTCATTGGATTCAAAATTTGATAGGTTTCTGGCGGGAGATGTTAACGCAATTTCAGCTATTCAAAAAAGAGGGTGGCAAATTTTTTCTGGGAAATTAAACTGTGTCTCTTGTCATCCTCTGCCCTTTTTTACCACCTTTGAAGCAACCAATAATGGCTTGTACTCCTCCTACTCGTTAGATGAAGGGCGTTTTAGAATTCATAACGACTCCCTCGACATAGGAAAATTTAAAATTCCGTCTTTGAGAAATATTGAACTTACTTTTCCTTATATGCATGATGGCACGATGACAAACTTAAACCAGGTTTTTAGTCATTACAGCGGTGGGGGTAAGCATCCTAAGAATCAAGATAAACGAATCAAAGGATTTTATTTGTCACCTCAAGATCGTAATGCACTTCAGTCTTTTTTATTTAGCTTGACAGATACGAGCTTTATTCAAACGATTTATGGAGGTAAATCATTTGTTTTTCCTTCATTCTAAAAACGGAAAGTATCTTTACGGTATGCAAAATTGGAAAAGTGTCGCCATCGAGCGATTTGGGCAAGATAATACTTCTCTTATTAATAATGAGTTTGGAGAATTTATGTTGGTGGTTTCAAACGAATTTTCAGGAACCTTGCTGCTCACAACTACTTTTTCGGATTTTAAAATGAATGTGCATGAGAAATACAAAGGCGAAGAGTATGCAGAGTTGTATTTTTATTTGCCTAGTTATTGGGATCTCAATACAATCACTAATCCGACTACGAATTGGGTATTTCCCTGGTTAAGTCGCATACAAGCATATGTTATAAATAATAATACTTGGTTGGGGCACGGACATACGATGCCTTGTGGGAAAGAAATGGAAAGTTTGTCTGTAACAATGCTTCAAAATCATTTTATCGTTGCCAAGCCAATTGCCTGCGAGTCGTTTTTACAGCCGTTTGTAATGGATGATAGAACCATACACTTCTTGGCAATCATTCCTCTTTTTCCCGACGAGATGGATTATAAACAAGGAAAGGGAACATTAAAATTACTTGAGAAATTTAGGCATCAAGGAGTTACGGAAAAATTAGATGATTTTAGAAAGTCGGTACTTAAATCAAAGTGGAAATTTTTTGGTAAATGATAGCCAATTGGAAAGCACATGTTGCACTGCTTCTTGTTAATTTGTTATATGCTGCTAGTCATGTAATTGCCAAAGATGTTATGCCTGCTTACTTAAGCCCCAACGTTTTTATTTTATTAAGGGCGAGTGGAGCATGTTTGCTTTTTTGGCTATTATTCCTATCTTTTTCTTATCAAAAAATAGCCACAAAAGATCTATTGTCATTGGCCGTTTGTGGCCTATTTGGCGTGGCTATTAATCAATTGTTTTTTTTTCATGGCTTAAATAAGTCTTCGGCTTTTAATGCTGGGATCATCATGGCTTTTAATCCAATTATTGTTTTGCTACTTGCCTATTTCATTTTAAAGGACCGAATTAATGCGCGTCAATTATTAGGTGTTTTAATGGGAACAAGTGGTGCTATAATGCTTACTATAAGTAGTTTTAAAGACAATTCATCCTACTTTATTGGGGATGTTTTTCTTATCATTAATTCTATTTCGTATGCGCTTTATTTAATTCTGGCGAAACCATTGATGTCAAAATATCGCCCCTTGACTGTTATCACATGGGTTTTTACTTTTGGACTTGTTTTTGTTTTGCTATTTCCGCCAACGCTTAAAGAAACATTTGCCACAGATTTTAGCGCGATTCCATGGAGGATTATTGGTATAATAGTATATGTTATTATCGGAGTTACTTTTTTGACTTATTTATTAACGATGTATGGATTAAAGTATTTAGGGCCTGCAATAGCAAGTTCTTATATTTATGTTCAGCCGGTAATGGTTATTATGTTTACACTTTTTTTCGCGTGGGTAAATTGGACATCGATGGATGCATCTTCTAGTATTACAGGTGTTAAAATTATTCTTATGATGCTTATCTTTACCGGCGTTTATCTTTCGAGTTCTAAAAAATAATAAATGATTCGTTTTCACCTCTTTTTTTGTGGCTTGTTCTTGTGCAATTATGGTATTGCTCAGAAAAAAATAATTAACCACACCGCCTATGAGAAATGGAAAAAAATTGAAAGGCAAGTGATATCCAACAATGGTGATTGGATTGCCTTCGAAACAACCCCTTTAAAAGGCGATGGTTTTGTTTGTTTGGTAAATTTACTAACGAATAAAACCGATACGATCATTAGGGGAAAAGAACCTATATTCAACGCTTCATCCAATTTATTACTTGTTAAAATCGCTCCCGGTTTTGATACGCTGAGATCTTGTGAATTGAATAAGGTCGAGAAATCAAAATGGCCGAAAGACTCCCTTTATATTTTGGCTTTAGATGTGCAAAAAAGTATTAAAGTAGCAAAACTTAAGCAAGTTAAAGTATCGAAAGAAGGAGGAAGGATCGCTTTTCTTACAGAATCTGTGAAAGCACCCCAGCCAAAAAAAAAATGGTGCTGCCTATTTAGGAAAAAAGATATTCCCGCCCCTAAGTCAAAAGGTGGTTCGCTAGTGGTTTTGAATAATTCACTTGAGCGAGAATTTGAACATCCTCGAGTAACTGAATTTGAATTTACTTCGAAGGGGGATTGGCTAAGTTTTATTACCCATGAAAAAGTCTTAGCAGACTCATTTTCCCTAAATATATATGGTTTCAACAAGGAGAAGAGACACGAATTTAAACCGTGTTCAGCAGTTGAGTTGCCTTCTTGGACTCCCGACCTTACTAAGTTAGTTTATTTGTCTTCTGCTGATACGAGCAATGTAAAACAATTTATTTTGCAGGTAGTCGATGTACCATCCTGGACTAATTGGTTGCTAATAGATAGCCTCAGTTCGGTACTTGATTCATCTCAGCGTATTAGCCACAACAGAAAACCGTTTTTTAGTAAAAATGGAAAGTATATGTTTTTTGGGGCAGCAACTAAGTTGGAAAAAGAAAAGAAGGATTCCCTTTTAGAGTCCGAAAAAGTGCACCTTGACATTTGGCATTATCAAGATCAACGAATTCAACCTCAACAACTTTTACAGCTTAACAAAGACCTAAAAAAAACTGACTTGTATCTTCTGCATCTCGCGGATAAACATATAGTAAAGATAAGTAACGATACGCTCAGGGTAAGTGTTGACGAAAATTTAAATGGGGATTATGTGTTAGCAGTATCTGATGAGCCATATGCTATTCAATCGCAGTGGAAATCCCCGTCTTTAGAGGATATTTACCGAATTCATTTGCCTTCTAACGAAAGCGTTTTGGTCAAGTCTGCTTTGGGATTTGGCGGCTCCTTATCTCCTAAAGGTCAGTTTTATGCTTACTTCGACGCGGAGAAGAAAAACCACTTTTTGATTGATATCGATAAACAGTCAGAAATCTGTGTCACTTGTGACGTAAAGCAGGCAATTTGGCAAGAGGATATAAATGGTCAACCTATGCCTGCAGGACCTATTGATCAATTATACTACTTGGAAGACGAAGAGAATTTTGTTGTGCTTTCTGAATTTGATATCTGGAACTACTCCTTAAAAACAAAAAACATAGCGTGTATTTCAGATAACGTAGGTTTACCAAGGAATTTAAGGCCCTCGCTTAATAAGTGGTCGGCGGACAGCGTTTATTTGGATTGGAAAAACACATACGTCAAAGCACTCAATACAGTCACTAAATCAGCACATATTTTAGTTTTTGAGGAACACAATGAACACCTCGATTTCAAAGAAGTTTATAGTGCTGATTTCGCAATCAACTCCCTTTTGAAATCGAAGAACGGCAAACGTATTGTTCTTCGGAAAATGAATGTCAACAGTTACCCCGAAATCAGTGTTTTGGATAGTTTATTCAACGACGAAAAAATAATATCCAAGACTAATCCACAACAAAACGACTACAATTGGGCAAGTGTTGAATTGCTTAATTGGAGTGCTTATGATGGAACTCGATTAGAGGGCTTGTTATACAAACCCGAGGACTTCGATAAAACGAAAAAGTATCCATTAATTATCTATTATTACGAGTTGAATTCGGATAACTTACACAATCACAATGCGCCCAAACCTAGTGCAAGTACAATAAATCCAATTGAATACGCTTCTGCTGGTTATCTAGTGTTCATTCCTGACATTCGCTACTCGAATCGAGGGCCCGCAAAGTCGGCATTTAATTGCATTATGAGCGGAACAGATTATTTGATTAAAAATTTCCCGGTTGATTCTCTCCGAATGGGTTTACAAGGGCAAAGTTGGGGAGGATATCAAACTGCTCAACTGATTACGATGACAACTAGGTATGCAGCTGCAATGGCAGGGGCTCCTGTTGGAAACATGTTTTCAGCCTACGGTGGAATTAGATGGGGATCTGGATTGAATCGCCAATTTCAATATGAATCAACGCAAAGCAGAATAGGCAAAACAATCTGGGATGCACAAGCAGCTTATCTTGAAAACTCACCTCTTTTTCATTTGCCAAATGTTTCCACACCACTTTTAATAATGCATAACGATAAAGATGGTTCTGTTCCCTGGTACCAAGGGATTGAAATTTACAATGGAATGCGTCGCCTGAATAAACCGTGTTGGATGCTAAACTACAATGATGATGACCATAACTTGACAAAATTGTCAAACAAAATGGATTTAAGTATTCGAATGCGACAATTTTTTGATCATTATTTAATGGCTAATACTGCGCCTAGTTGGATGGTTAGTGGAATTCCAGCAATCAAAAAAGGGAAGGAAACGGGATACTAGTCAAACGCAAGCGAACAAAAATTAATTTGAGTAGTTTTAAATTATATGAAATCTTTTTTGATGTTATTTCTATTCGTTTCCTTAAACGGTCTTACCCAAAAAGGAGAAACAAAAACAGCTTATTTTGCTAGTGGTTGTTTTTGGTGTACCGAAGCAATTTTTGAACTAATTATTGGTGTGAAGTCCGCTGAATCAGGCTACACAGGGGGCAAGACGGTAAAGCCTACCTATGAACAGGTATGTTCGGGAAAAACAGGCCATGCTGAAGCGATTAAAGTTGTTTACTATCCGGCCACCGTTTCTTATGAAAAATTAGTTCGTGCTTTTTTTGAATCGCATGACCCATCTACTTTAAATCAGCAGGGGCCCGACAAAGGCACGCAATATCGTTCAGCTATATTTTATCAAAATGAAACAGAAAAACAGCTCTCATTAGCTTACATCAAAGAATTAAAGGTAAAAGGAACATATAAATCCATTACAACAGAGGTAGTGCCTTTCTCGGTTTTCTATCCTGCTGAATTCTATCACCAGGACTACGAGAAAAAAAATCCCAATAACGGTTACATTCAAGCGGTAAGTAAGCCGAGGATGGCCGCATTCAAAAAGAAATCTAAACTACCATTACATGACTAAAATGACTGTTTTTATAATTTCTGTTGTTACTTTTCTAGTAATAATTGTTGGACTAAAATTGTTTTCGATTATCTCCTCGGTGGTGGCATCAGACATTGAAACTCCAAAGTATGAGGTGCTTAAAAAGTATACTCGTTTTGAATTGAGAAAATATGAGCCCATGTTGCTGGTAACCACTGATATGGGGGTGGCAAGTTACGATGAGACTTCAGGAAAGGGATTCAGAACAATTGCATCCTATATTTTTGGAAATAATAAATCAAATGAAAAAATTGCCATGACTGCTCCAGTAATTTATCACATGGACTCTACGGCCTCTTTTTCTTTTGTAGCACCAAGGAGCAATGCAAAAGGACGTATGCCAGAGCCAGTCGATTCGGCGATTAAATTTAAAAAACAAGAAGCTAAATTATTTGCTGTTTTTACTTTTGGAGGATTCGTCAATGATAAAAAAATGGATAAACGAATGAAGGAATTAAAACAAGCAGTGGTCAGGGAAGGATTCCAAATCATTGGAAATGGTTATTTTTTTGGGTACAATCCACCTTGGCAGTTCATTCGTAGGAGAAACGAAGTTGCTTTTGAATTGAAAAGTGTGAATTAGTAGTTTCTTTTTCTCAAATTTGTAAATCAAAAGAATTCATGGAGAAACTACTGAATTTTATAGATGGTAACTATTGCACCCCCATCGACAACCGTTACTTTGATAACATCGACCCTTCTACGGGATTAGTATATTCACTTATTCCCGATTCAGACGAAAAAGATTTATCACTTGCCGTTTCAGCAGCTGAAAAAGCATTTCCGATTTGGTCGAATATGCCAGCGGAAGAACGAAGCAAGATTTTAGTGCGTTTGTCTGAGGGAATTGAAAAAAGAATGGAACAGTTTGTTGCTGCAGAGTCCAAGGATAATGGAAAACCGTTAACTCTAGCCAGACACGTTGACATTCCTCGGGCAGTGTCTAATTTCCACTTTTTTGCTACAGCAATTTTACATTTCGCCTCTGAATCGCATTATATGGAAGGGATTGGTATCAATTATACCACCAGGAAACCGCTTGGAATTGTAGGATGCATCTCACCATGGAACTTGCCTTTGTATTTATTTACATGGAAGATTGCTCCCGCGCTTGCAGCCGGAAATTGTGTAATCGCAAAGCCAAGCGAGGTAACGCCTTACACGGCTACGATGTTAGGAGAAATTGCTATGGAAGCTGGATTACCCCCGGGTGTATTAACTATACTGAATGGCACCGGAACCAAAATTGGCGATGCGATTGTCCGGCACCCAAAAATCAAAGCGATTTCTTTTACGGGTGGAACTGCTACAGGCGAACAAATTGCACGAACGGCAGCGCCAATGTTTAAAAAATTATCGTTGGAATTAGGAGGTAAAAACCCAACAATTATTTTTGATGATTGTGATTTTAATGATGCGCTGAAGACAACCATTCGATCCTCTTTTTCTAATCAAGGTCAAATATGTCTTTGTGGATCTAGAATTTTTATCCAACGAGGTATTTATGAAAAGTTCAAAATGGCTTTTGTCGATAAAGTAAGTACATCTGTGGTTTCTTTTCCCGAAGATCCAAAAGCCAACCTTGGTGCAATCGTTTCAGAAGCTCATCTTCAGAAGATTCTAGGGCATATTGAGTTAGCTAAAACGGAAGGTGGTAAGCTACTAGTTGGAGGGAATAGGCTGTTCCTCTCTGCTCCCTACGATAAAGGTTTTTATTTAGCGCCGACGGTTTTTGAGGATTTGCCAAATGATTGCGTTACAAACCAGGAAGAAATATTTGGCCCTGTTGTTACCTTAATGCCTTTCGATACAGAAGAGGAGGTTATTGCAATGGCAAATGGAACTAAGTTTGGTTTAGCGTGTTCGGTTTGGACAACTAATGTAAAGAAAGCACATCGTGTTGCGGATAAACTCGATATGGGAATTGTTTGGGTTAATTCTTGGTTGGTGAGGGACCTTAGAACGCCTTTTGGTGGGATGAAAGCATCTGGAGTAGGAAGGGAGGGAGGCTTAGAGGCCCTGCGATTTTTTACTGAACCGAAAAATATTTTTATTAAGGTAGATTAATTGATGGCCTCCACTGATTTTACCTCTGGAGCCATTTTTATAACGGCTTCTTCTATACCTGCTTTAAGTGTCATGGCTCGCATATTACAGTCCTGACAAGAGCCACTAAATCGTACTTGAACCACTCCATCATCTGTAACGCGAACAAAGGAAACATCTCCGCCATCTGCATGTAAAAAAGGCCTTATCTGCTCCATGGCAAGCAATACTTTTTCCTCAATAGTTACTTTATCAATTGTCATCTTATTTTGAATTATTACGTTCTATTTTAGCAAGCTCTTCCATAAAGGTATCAACTAATTCATCAAATGCAATAGACATTTGCGTGTCGTTTTGAAAAACGGCAGGTCTGCCCGCATCTCCAGCCTCCCGTACACTTTGAACAAGTGGTATGGAACCTAAAAAAGGCACTTGCATGCCAACTGCCAAATTTTTAGCGCCGTCACGACCAAATATATAGTACTTATTATTTGGTAGTTCTTCAGGCGTAAACCACGCCATGTTTTCTACAACACCTATGATGGGAACTTTTATGCCATCCATTTTGAACATATTAATCCCCCTTCGCGCATCGGCTAAGGCAACCTCTTGCGGCGTGCTAACAATTACAACACCATCTAAGGGGGCTGTTTGAATTAGAGAAAGATGAATGTCACCGGTTCCAGGGGGTAAATCAATTAAAAGATAATCCAATTCTCCCCAATGTGCATCGGTAATCATTTGTGTTAACGCTTTTGATGCCATCGGTCCACGCCAAACGACAGCATTATCTTGATCGGTGAAAAAACCAATGGAAAGCACTTTGATTTCGTAATTGGTAACTGGTTCCATTAGTTGCTTGCCGTCAACGTCAATCATTTTTGGTCGTTCACCTACTAAATCTAACATGGTAGGAATGGATGGTCCATAAATGTCAGCGTCTATTATACCTACTTTGAAACCTTTTTTTACGAGCCCTCCGGCAATGTTTGATGTAATGGTAGATTTCCCTACACCTCCTTTTCCTGAGGCAATTGCGATAATTTTTTTAACATGTGGCAAGACAGTTCGGTTCGTTTTTCTTGTGTCCGCCGCATTGCTATTTACGTCACAATTGATAATTAATGATTTCCCAAGCGTTCGCTCTAAATTGAAAACAACCGCATCTTGCATTCGTTTTCGCGCATGCAACGTAGGACTTGTAATTGCTATGGTAAGCGAAATGGAGGTGTCATTAATTTCAAGTTTTTCCACTAAGTTGGCTGAAACCAACCCTTTCTTAAGTTCAGGCTCTTGTATTTTTTCTAATTGCTCAAGAACTGCTTCTCGCGATATATTCATTTTATAATTTTTAATGAGGCTATTGATTTCTCCATGAGCTGAATGACTTTCAGGGTATTTCCCTCTTCTCTATTTTTGATTTCGTAATTTACATTCCCTAGCTTTTTAGAAGCATAAATATGATAAGTAGTTTGGGCTAACGCTTTATTTTGATTGAGTGTATTATCTTTTATTTTTCTGCTGTAAGAAATTACGCCATTTTTCTCGCTCATAATGGTAATGGTAAAAAAATCGCTTGAACTTATTTTCTGTTTAAAATCTTTCATTAAGGTGGAAAAATCACCGTAGTCTTCTATGAAAACATTGAAATTTGGCCCCGCAGAAATAACCCATTTAAAATCTTCCTCGTGCCTTACAATTGGCTCAAAGGAAGCGCCAATCCCTGTTGTTTCATCAGGAATTTTTATCGGTGCGTTGAAACCGTATGCTGTTAGGTTTAATTCACGGAATTGATAGTACTTATCGTTATCGCCATAAATTTCCTCTTGTTGGCGATCTTCTTGATTTTTATTTTTGCAAGAACACAAAAGCAGTGTAACCAAAATAAACCCCGAAAATAGTAAGCTACATTTTGACATGTGCAAAGTTAATAAATTAAGATTGTTAGATTTGTCGTATAATTAATACAAATGAATTCTTTTTTTGTTAAAATTGGCTCAATTCTTTTTGTCGTCGCAATTATATTGGGTGCATTTGGTGCTCATGCTTTGAAAAACAGCATCCCTCAGGAGGCAATAAAATCGTTTGAAGTAGGCGTTCGCTATCAATTTTATCAAGCTTTAGCATTTTTAGTAATCGGCTTTTCTGCTGACAAACTAACTTTTAATTTACGCTTGCTGTCTATCGGAATGCTTACAGGAATCGTTTTGTTTTCAGGGTCAATCTATGTTTTAGCACTAAAGGAGGCGCTTCCTATTTCTGTTTCTATTTTCGGCCCGATTACACCTCTTGGTGGCTTGGTATTAATTTTATCGTGGATTGGATTTATCTTCAAATTAATTAGGACAACCAAAGCGAAAACACCAAATTAGTTTGGTCGTTTAAGGCCCAATGAGCTACGAATTTAGTATTCTTTTCGTTTAGTATGTAAAGGTTTTAAATCATAAAATTTATATTGTTAATTTCCAAGGCTTAATTTGTTCTTTTTTATGCTTAATTTCTTAACTTTGTTACTCAAAATAGTATTAAATTCCGATGGATAAAGTTTCTTATTTAGGCAATGCCGACATTAGCGCAATCGAATTTTTATACAATCAGTACTGTATAGATGCAGAAAGTGTCGATGAAGGCTGGAAAAAGTTTTTTGAGGGTTTTGAGTTTGCGAAAACAGTTTATGAATCAGATGGAGCTATTCCAGAAAATTTTCAAAAGGAATTTAAAGTAATTAATTTAATAAACGGGTATAGAACAAGGGGCCACCTTTTTACTAAAACCAATCCCGTTCGAGAAAGAAGAAAGTACCTGCCAACCTTAGCGATTGAAAACTTCGGATTGAAAGAGTCTGATTTAATGGAGAAATTTCAAGCAGGTAATGATTTGGGTTTGGGAATAACGACATTACAAAGCATAATTAAGCACCTTGAATTGTCCTACTGCTCATCTACTGGTGTTGAATACATGTACATTAGAACATCAAAGAGATTAGATTGGTTAAAATCAAAATTAGAAGCCGTTAACAAACCAGTTTTTTCAACTGAAAAGAAAATAGCTATTTATAGCAAACTTAATCAAGCAAGTAGTTTTGAGGGCTTTTTAGGTAAAAAGTTTGTAGGGCAAAAACGGTTCTCAATAGAAGGAGGAGAAGCACTGATACCTGCTCTTGATGCACTAATTCTCAAAGGGTCTGAATTAGGAGTTGGGTATTTTGTGATGGGAATGGCGCATAGGGGGAGATTAAATACGCTTGCTAATATATTTAATAAACGCCCGAGAGATATTTTTTCGGAGTTTGAAGGAAAAGAATTTGATTTTGAGTCTACCTTCGATGGAGATGTGAAGTATCATCAAGGTTTTACATCAAATGTAACTTTGTCCAATGGCAAGGAAATTGGCGTAACCTTGTCACCAAATCCGTCGCATCTTGAAGCAGTAAACACGGTTGTTGAGGGTATAGCTAGAGCAAAAATAGATAACGTATTTGTTAACGATTCAAAAGTTTGTACCGTGCTCATTCATGGTGATGCGGCAATTGCGGGGCAAGGAATAGTCTACGAAACTATTCAAATGGCGCATTTGGATGGCTACAAGGTCGGTGGCACTATTCATGTTATTGTCAATAATCAAGTGGGATTTACAACAAATTACCTCGACGGGCGATCTTCAACGTACTGCACAGATGTTGCTAAAACCACTCGCTGCCCCGTTTTTCATGTGAATAGTGACGATGTGGAAGCAGTCGTTCAAGCCATGGAGATTGCCATGGAATACCGACAAGAATTTAAGCGCGATATTTTCATCGATCTCTTGTGCTACAGAAAATACGGCCATAATGAAGGTGATGAGCCAAAGTTTACACAGCCTTCTCTCTACAATGTAATTGCCAAGCATCCAAATCCAAAAGCTATATATTTTGATCAGCTTTTTAAAGAAGGAATTATAGATGCAAACTATGCAAATCAACTGGAGGAAGATTACGCTAATTTTTTAGAAATTGAATTTGTAGAGTCTAGAAAAAACGAAAAGGCGCAAGTGTATGATTTTTTGAGCGAAACTTGGTCCGGCTTTCGCCACGGAACAGTAAAGGATTTCGAAAAATCACCCGAAACAGGTGTCCCGCTCGAAAATTTATTAAATCTTGGGAAAAAATTAGCAGGGCTACCAGCTGAAAAAAATTACTTTAGAAAAATTGCTAAGATATTTGATGACAGAGCAAATGCCTATTTAAATGATAAAGTGGACTGGGGATCAGCTGAAATGTTAGCCTACGCAACTTTATTGGTGGAAGGGCACCCAGTAAGAATTTCTGGACAGGATGTGGAAAGGGGGACTTTTTCCCACAGACATGCTGTTGTAATTACCGAAGATGCGGAAGAAGAAATTATAACGCTTAATTTATTGGCTGAGGATCAAGCTCGATTTACAATCTATAACTCATTATTATCTGAATA
Organism: Chryseobacterium gleum; assembly: GCA_945888625.1. Classification (GTDB taxonomy): domain Bacteria; phylum Bacteroidota; class Bacteroidia; order Flavobacteriales_D; family Crocinitomicaceae; genus UBA952. Next base: position 70,103 of record CAMDAH010000008.1, on the reverse strand, counting down.
CGGAGTTCTCGGGTTTGAGTACGGCTACTCTTTGGCTAGTCCGGCCGGACTAACAATTTGGGAGGCCCAATTTGGCGACTTCTTTAATGGAGCACAAATAATGATAGATCAGTTTATAACGGCAGGTGAGGATAAGTGGGCCACGCAAAGTGGTCTAGTATTGCTTCTCCCTCACGGTTATGAAGGTCAGGGTGCGGAACATTCAAGTGGTAGAATGGAACGATTTCTTCAACAGTCCGCAGATTTGAATATTCAAGTTGTTAATACATCTACCCCAGCAAATCATTTTCATTTGTTAAGGCGACAATTAAAAAGAGAATTTAGAAAACCATTGGTGGTCTTTTCTCCTAAAGCGCTGCTCAGGCACCCAGAAGCAACTTCTACCATGGAGCAGATGGCTTCTGGTTGTTTTATGGAGTTAATTGACGATGCTAATGCGGAGGTAAAATTAGTGGATACAGTTGTGCTGTGCTCAGGAAAGTTCTACTATGACGCGAAGGCTAAAGCAAAGGAACTTGAAGTTGAAAATATGGCTTTTGTTCGGATTGAACAATTATACCCGCTCCCACTTCAACAAATTGACAATGTGTTGAAAAGATACCAAGCAAAAAACATTATTTGGGCGCAAGAAGAACCTGAAAATATGGGTGCATGGGCCTATATGGCGATGAACTTAAAAAAAGTTGATTTAATTGGGATATGCAGGCCAGCGTCAGCGGCGTCAGCTGAGGGGTCAAAAAAACTACACGAAAAGCGATTAGAAAATTTATATGAACGTCTATTTTCTTTTTCTAAAGGAAAAAACAAATAATTTATAGCATGGCTAAATTAGAAATGAAAGTCCCTTCTCCAGGGGAATCCATATCAGAGGTTGAAATCGCCACATGGTTGGTGGCAGACGGTGATTATGTAATAAAAGACCAAGCAATTGCTGAGGTAGATTCAGATAAAGCCACATTGGAATTGCCTGCAGAAGAGTCTGGAACCATAACCATCTTAGCAGCTGAAGGGGATGTTGTTAAGGTTGGTCAGGTGGTATGTGTTATAAATACGGATGCAGAAAAGCCCGTTGGTGTTGTTATTCCGGTAGCAACCCAAGTAGCAGCTGCTCCAATTGCAGAAAGGCCTGCAGTTGCAACTGTTGTAAGCGTAAGCAACAAATCAGATGCTTATGCTGCTGGAAGCGCTTCTCCTGCCGCTTCGAAGTTGATGGCCGAAAATAAACTTGTTGCAAGTCAAGTGGTCGCTTCTGGGAAGGACGGAAGAATTACTAAACAAGACGTAAATCTTGCCTTATCCAAAGGGTTTAATACCGAAGCACTTTCCAGTTGGGGTGGATCAAGGGAAAAGACGAGAGAAAAAATGTCTATGCTACGAAGGAAAATTGCGGAGCGTTTGGTTGCTGTAAAAAATGATACGGCCATGCTGACCACTTTCAATGAGGTTGACATGAAGCCAATAATGGACTTGAGAGCCCAATTTAAAGACGCTTTTGCCAAAAAGCACGATGTAAATCTTGGTTTTATGTCATTTTTTACAAAAGCAGTTACCGAAGCGCTTTACCTTTTTCCGTCTGTAAACGGTCAGATTGATAATACGGATATTATTTTTCATCAATATGCAGATATTGGCGTGGCAGTGTCTTCGCCAAAAGGACTTATGGTTCCTATTTTGAGAAACGCAGAGCAAATGTCTTTGGCTGAAATCGAACGCGAAATTAAACGCCTAGCAATTAAAGCAAGAGAAGGGAAAATCACACCTGATGAAATGACAGGGGGTACTTTTACCATTACCAACGGAGGGGTATTCGGGTCGATGCTTTCGACTCCAATTATCAATCCACCTCAAGCAGCTATTTTGGGGATGCATAATATTGTTGAAAGACCTGTAGCAATAAACGGAAAGGTGGAGATTAGACCAATTATGTATCTTGCACTTTCCTACGACCATCGAATTATTGATGGCAAGGAGTCTGTTGGGTTCCTAGTTAAAGTTAAAGAAATGTTGGAAAATCCAACGCGAATGTTATTTGGAGCCAAAGATATAAACCAAGTCCTTCTTGATTTATAACACTCGTTTTACCTAAATAAATTAGAAATACTCAATTAGTTAATGTCCAAAATTAGAAAACAAGACGCCCTTGATTATCATTCATCTGGTCGTCCAGGTAAAATAGAGGTTATACCAACAAAACCATACGCCTCGCAGCGAGATCTTGCTTTAGCTTATTCTCCAGGCGTAGCGGAACCTTGTCTAAAGATTGCCGAAAATCCGGACGATGTCTACAAATACACTTCTAAGTCTAATTTAGTTGCTGTAATCTCTAATGGTACAGCGGTGCTTGGATTGGGAAATATCGGTCCTCTTGCCGCAAAACCGGTCATGGAGGGGAAAGGCCTTTTATTCAAAATCTTTGCTGATATCGATGTTTTTGATATTGAAGTTGATGCAACTGATACCGAATTATTTATACAAACGGTAAAGGCAATTGCACCTACTTTTGGAGGAATTAATTTAGAAGACATCAAATCGCCGGAAGCTTTTGAAATAGAGCGACGTCTTAAAGAGGAATTGGATATTCCGATTATGCACGATGATCAACACGGCACTGCTATTATTTCGTCTGCGGCCTTGTTAAATGCTCTTCAGCTTGCAGGAAAAAAGATAAATAGAATTAAAATTTTAATTTCTGGCGCGGGTGCTGCAGCAATTTCTTGTGCTCATTTGTACATTTCTCTAGGCGTGGCGTTGGAAAATATTTATATGTATGATTCCAAAGGGTTGCTTTCACGTGAACGGAACGATCTAGACGACCTAAAGTCTTATTTTGCCGTACACAAAGTAGCCATTCCCTTTGAAAAAGCATTTAAAGGAATGGATGTTTTTCTTGGCCTTTCAGTTGCAGGTTTGGTAAGTAAAGAAATGATAAAGACGATGGCAAAAGATCCGATTGTCTTTGCATTGGCTAACCCTGATCCTGAAATTTCTTACAAAGACGCAACGTCAGTGAGAAAGGATATTATTATGGCTACAGGCAGGTCAGATCATCCTAATCAGGTGAACAATGTGCTAGGTTTTCCTTTTATTTTTAGGGGTGCGCTAGATGTTAGAGCAACTGCTATTAATGAAGAAATGAAGTTAGCTGCCGTAAAGGCCATTGCAGCACTTGCAAAAGAAACAATTCCAGAGGAGGTAATTGAGGCATATGGAGGTAAAAACATATCGTTTGGTAGGGAACAATTTATTCCAAAACCGCTTGATCCAAGACTAATTTATTATGTTGCTCCCGCAGTTGCCAAGGCGGCTATGGATTCCGGCGTAGCAAAAAATCCAATTTTAGATTGGGAGGCATATGAGAATCAGTTAAAAACGAGACTTGGCATTGATAATAAATTAATCAGAGACATCACCTCAAAAGCTCAAAGTAATCCTAAAACAGTGGTCTTTACCGAGGCAGACAATGTAAAAATACTCAAAGCTGCACAAATTGCGCTTGAGGAAGGGATTGCTCTTCCAATACTTCTTGGAAATAAAGAGAAAATCCAAGGGCTAATTGTCGAATATGCCATCGAATTGCCTGATGTTGTTATAATTGATCCCAAAGATGATAATCAGGAGGAAAGACGTAAAACATTTGGTCATCAGTTTTTTGAAAAAAGGAAAAGAAAAGGTGTTCTAGAATTTGAGGCGATACAGCTGATGAGGGAACGCAATCATTTTGGTGCCATGATGGTCGATTCCGGCTTGGCAGATGCTATGATTACCGGTCTGACGAGAAGCTATCGATCGTCTTTAAAACCGTTACTTCAGATTATTGGTCCCGAAAAAGACGTTAACCTGATTTCAGGGATGTACATTTTAAATTCAAAACGTGGCCCCCTATTTTTAGCTGATACAACCGTAAATTTAAATCCAAATGCGGAACAAATTGCGGAGATAACCAGTAACGTCGCAAAGACGATTCGAAAACTTAAAATAATACCCAAAATTGCATTGTTGAGCTATTCTAACTTTGGATCTTCTCCAGGTGATGATGCAGAAAAGATGGGGCGTGCGGTTAAACTTTTACATGCAAATTATCCGACTCTTTTAGTGGATGGGGAGATGCAAGCAAATTTCGCGCTTAATGCAGAATTGATGATGGAGAAGTTTTCATTTTCAAGTTTGGCAAACAAACAAGTAAATACCTTGATTTTTCCAAATCTTTCTTCAGGGAATATTGCATATAAATTATTGCAACAAATGACCGAGGGCGATGCAATTGGACCTATATTAATCGGATTGAGAAAATCTATTCACGTGGTGCAATTAGGATCAACTGTTAGAGAAATAGTTAATATGGTAAAAATTGCAGTGATAGACGCTCAAAATAAATAAGATGATAGCACAGTTAAATGGAAAATTAGTAGAAAAAAACCCAACTGAATTAGTAATCGAATGCGGGGGAGTTGGCTACGAAGTCAAAATATCACTAAATACCTTCACTGCCATTGGCTCCTCGGAGTCAGTTAAGGTATTTACTAAACTCATTGTTCGGGAAGATGCACACCTTTTGTATGGTTTTGCTACAAAAGATGAAAGGGAAATGTTTAACTATTTGATTAGCGTATCTGGAATTGGACCTAATATCGCAATGGTTATGTTGTCTTCGCTAATTCCAGAGGAAATTGCGTATGCTATTCAAACGGAGGATGTTGTTACGATTCAAGGAATTAAAGGAATTGGAGCTAAAACAGCTCAACGGGTTATAATTGATTTGAAAGGGAAGGTCTTGAAATTTGCAGAAAAAACAGAAAATTTGCAGGGCTCAAACAATACGAACCGATTTGATGCGTTAAATGCCCTCGTTTCTTTGGGCTTTGATAAAAAAGCCGCTGAAAAAGCAATTGATAGAGTAGATACGGGAAATGTTGCAGTTGAAATATTAATTAAAGAAGCATTAAAAGTATTGTGATTTGAATAGATCGTTTACATCATTTGTGTCGTGTATGCGTGGCTTTGCATTGGTAGGGCTTATATCATTCGTCTGTATTTTTTTTAAAGGAAATAGTGTATTTTCTCAGAACGGCCCAACTCTTCCTTTCCCCATTTATAATCCCTTAAATCCTAACCAAAACGGTACTCAAAGCTTCGATATCGGCAGCCCCGGTTCATTAAATCAGTCCATCGTTTACGATCCGACAACAGGGACATATATTTTTTCAGAAACATTAGGCAAGGGTTTGAACTTTAAAAATCCTTCGATGATGACACTCGAGGAATATTTAGCCTATAAAAATAAAAAAGATATCGACCAAAACTGGCAGGAAATTATCGAGGAGGAATCTGTTGTAGGAAGGTCTTTTGAATTACCGATTAAAATTGGAAGCAAGGCATTTAAGAATTTTTTCGGATCCGATGAAATTGTTATTAGGCCTCAAGGTAACGTGGAAGTTCAATTTGGAATTAATTCGTCTCGTTATGACAATCCAATTTTACCAGTAAGACAAAGACGAGTGACTCGTTTCGACTTTCAGCAAAACATTAATATGGATATCGTTGGGCAAATTGGTACGAAATTAAAAATTGGTGCCAAGTACAGTACGCAGGCCTCGTTCGATTTCGAAAATATATCCAAACTTGAGCATACAGGTGATGAGGATCAAATTCTTCAGAAAATTGCACTTGGAATGGTGTCCCTGGATTTGCCAACAAGTCTGATTCAGGGGTCACAAACCCTTTTTGGAGCAAAAACACAGCTGAAATTTGGTCGTGCTACAGTAGATTTAATCGCCGCTTCGTCTAAAGGGAAAAGGCAGGAGATTAATATTTCTGGAAAATCACAGGTGCAAAAATTTGAACTCAGCGCAGATAATTATGAGGTGAATCGCCACTATTTTTTAAACTTATTTCATCAACAAAATTATGATAATGCCATGTCTACTTTACCCGTAGTAAATTCAACTCGCTACATCACACGAATTGAAGTATGGCTCACGAATCGAACAAGTAATACCGAAAATACACGAAATATAATCGCCTTTTCAGATTTGGGTGAGGGACTTGTAACCAATTGCCAAGGCACACCTGGTGGAAATCAAGCCAATTTCGACCCGGACAATCGGGCAAATGGCTTGTATGAATGGGCGGCCAATCAACCGGCTGTCCGTGGTTTCTCAAATGCCGTTTCTGCGCTAAGTGCGCAAGTTACTGCACCAGGACCGTTTCAACAAGCTATCGATTACGAGAAAGTAGAAAATGCTAGAAAATTAACAGAGCAAGAATTTTCTTATAATGCGCTTCTTGGTTATATTTCACTTAACAATCCACTCAACAATGATGAGGTTCTTGCGGTTGCCTATGAGTACACATATCGTGGAGATACCTACCACGTTGGCGAGTTCTCTACGGATGGGGCGAGTGGCCAACAAGCCTTGATTTTGAAATTACTTAAACCAACTATTACTAGTCCCCGCAATAAAATTTGGGATCTAATGATGAAGAACGTTTATTCAGTGGGTGCTTTTCAAGTTGATCAGTTGGGCTTTCGTGTGGATGTGTTGTACAATAACCCTGAAACGTCTGTTTTGTTACCCATATTTCCGATAAATGGTGTTGATGATAAGCAGTTGGTTACCTTACTGGACATGGATAAAATCAATCAAAACAATCAACCCTATTCGGATGGGGTATTTGATTTTGTTCCTTTTAATATGGTCAATAATAAAGCGGATAATGGGGGCACAATTAACCGAAAAAATGGACGAATTTTCTTTTCTACTATCGAGCCTTTCGGAAAAACATTGGCAAAAAAGTTAATTGACGCAGGAATTCCTCAACTTACGGTTGATAAGGTATCGTTTTACGAATTATACGATTCAACAAAAACGGCGGCGCAACAGATACCAAGTAAAAATAGATTTCTTTTGAAAGGCGAATACCAATCGTCGGTAAGTTCAGATATTCCGCTTAATGCACTTAACGTACCTCAGGGCGCCGTTTCTGTAACAGCTGGTGGTATATTGCTTACTGAGGGTACAGATTATACTGTCGACTATAATTTAGGTCGTGTGAAAATTTTAAATACAGGTATATTAGAATCAAATACGCCAATTAAAATTTCAATTGAAAGTAATTCTGTTTTTGGCTTTCAAGCACGATCGCTTTTTGGAGGCCATTATCAATACCGATTCAGCGATAAGTTTAAGATTGGCGCTACATGGGTTAGAATGCAGGAAAGACCGATAACACAAAAAGTTGACTTTGGATCTGAGCCATTTAAAAATAATGTCCTTGGTGCTAATTTTGCTATTCGGACAAATGTTCCTCTTCTAACTAAATTAGTTGATTTATTGCCAGTTATTTCAACTACTCAAATGTCAACTTTTTCTCTAACAGGCGAAGTTGCTCACCTTATTCCAGGTCAGCCAAGAGTAATAAACAAAGACGGAACATCATACATTGACGACTTTGAAGCAAGTCAAAGTGCCATCGATCTAAAATCGATAACCGCTTGGCGCTTAGCTTCTATTCCGCAGGGTCAACCTGACCTATTTCCAGAGGCGTACGTGAAAGATTTGTCTGCAGGATTTAAAAGATCAAAAATTGCTTGGTACTTAATTGACCCTCTTTTTTATCAAAGCAATGCGCTTACTCCTAATCACATTAAGCAAGATGCCTCCATGTTAGCGGATAGTCGGATGCGTTTAGTAAATCAAATTGATATCTTTCCCAATCTTCAGCAGCAGTATGGCTCAATACCCAATATATCGGTGATGGATTTAGCGTATTATCCAACAGAAAGGGGGATGCACAACTACGATACCACCAATACGGTTAACGTTGATGGAACTTTTACAAATCCAGAAAATCGATGGGGGGGAATTATGAGAGCGCTTTCAACTAATGATTTTGAACAGACTAATATCGAGTTTATTCAATTTTGGGTGCTTGATCCGTTCAATGATGATGCGGAAAACACGAATCCTAATTCGATACACTCGGGTGGTGATTTGTATTTTAACCTTGGAAATATTTCGGAGGATATTTTACCTGATTCAAGAAAAAGTTTTGAAAATGGCTTGCCTCCTCTTGCCACTTCAATAGTTGATAATATCGATACCACAGCATGGTCAAGAATTTCAACTCAACAAGTTGTGGTAAATGCCTTCGATACTGATCCCGAATCGCGTCTAAATCAAGATGTTGGACTTGACGGATGGAAGAACGATAAGGAAATCGGGGCGTTTTCTAGCTATGTGCAGTGGATTCAGAATAATACAGTACTTGACCCTGTTGTTAAAGCACGAATGATTGCCGACCCATCAAATGATGATTACAATTACTACTTAGATGACAACTACGATACTCAAAGTGCCACGATTTTAAATAGATATAAAAAGTATAACGGTATGGAGGGCAATTCACCCACAACCGAAATGTCTGATACAGCTAATGCTGCCGGTTATCCGACGCAAGGAAATAATATGCCGGATTTAGAAGATATCAACCAAGATAATAATTTGTCCGAGTCGGAAAGTTATTTTCAATATAAAATGAGTGTTCGCCCTAACGATTTGGCAGTCGGTAAAAATTATATTACCAATGTGCAGGTATATCAAAATGGAAATAAAACGGAGTATTGGTATCAGGTTAAAATTCCAATTAGTGATTTTGAAAAGAAAGTAAATGGAATACAAGACTTTAGGTCTATCCGTTTTATTCGGATGTTTTTAAAAGGCTTCGACGAGGAGGTGGTTCTTCGTTTTGCAAAACTTGAATTAATTCGTGGCGAATGGCGAAGGTATTTGAATGACTTAACGCAGCCGGGAATTAGTATCCAACAAGACCCTAATCTCACGGCATTCAACATAGCTGCGGTAAATGTGGAAGAAAATGATCAGCGGACACCTATTAAATATGAAGTTCCTCCAGGAATTACTCGAGAAATAGATCCTTCACAAACGTATCAGCGTCAGTTAAATGAACAGTCGTTGGCACTTGAGGTGTGTAATCTTCAAGACGGGGATGCACGTGCAGCCTATAAAAACGTACAGTTTGATGTACGAACCTATAAAAAGCTGAAAATGTTTGTACATGCCGAAGAAGTGAGTCCTCTATTGCCTTTAAATAATAAGGATCTAACTTTATTTGTGCGACTTGGAACAGATTTCGTTGAGAATTATTATGAGTACGAACTTCCAATGGATGTAACTCAATGGGGTTCTTCAACGCCTGAGGCTATTTGGCCCGAGGCAAATAATGTTGAAATTGTTTTTGATGATTTACTTGATTTAAAAAAGGATCGAAATAGTAAAATCGAATTGGGTGCCGCTGGTGTTTCTTACCTTGTAGAATATACTAAAGATGATCCTGCAAATCCAGATAGAAAGATAAAAATAAAGGGGAGTCCAAATCTTCAATCTATGCGCACCATTATGGTGGGTGTCAGAAATCCTTTGCAGTCAGATCCGAATAATAATTGGCCCGATGATGGTCAAGCTGAATGTGCCATTGTTTGGATTAATGAATTGAGATTAACCGATTTTGTGAGCGAAGGTGGCTCTGCTGCTGTTGGTCAAATGCAAGTTCAGTTGGCAGATTTCGCGAGTGTATCTGCTTCAGGGAATTATTCAGGAATCAATTGGGGGAGTGTTGAAAGTCGCGTACAAGAAAGACAGCGAAATGAAAAAATAGGATTTGATATGAATGCCAATGTTCAACTTGGTCAATTTTTTGGAAAACAAACGCGCTTATCATTGCCATTTTTCTACGGCTATTCCTTGGGCATTATAAATCCTGAATATGATCCCTTTAATCCAGATATTAAATTGTCAGATTATGACCCAACTACCAGAAAGGAACGTGCAAAAATGGGGCAGGATTTTACAGAAAGAAAGTCATATAATTTTACCAATGTTCGAAAAGAAGCTAAGGCAGGAGCAAAAGCGCATTTTTATAGGGTTTCGAATTGGTCGGCTAGCTACGCATACGCGGAAAATTTAAAAAGGGATTTCAATATAAATTACGATAAAACAAAAACGTGGACTGGGGCATTGAACTACAACTATACCTTCGCAAGCAAAGCCTATGAACCATTCAAAAAATGGAAGCCGGTGCAGAAATCTAAATGGCTAAAACTAGTCAAGGAAACAAACATTTTCTTAATGCCTAAAAACATTTCTTTTACCAATGATTTTTCTAGAATTTATAACGAACGACAGGTACGTAATAACCTTGTTCCAAACTATGAATTTGCACCAATTTTTTTGAAGCGTTTTGATTGGACAAGGAATTATAATCTTGGTTACGATGTCACTAAAAACTTAAAAGCGAGCTTTACAGCCACGAACAAGGCGATTTTTGAAGAAGGGAATAACCGCGTTGATAGAAAATTGGATGAGGCAGGGTTTCAGGAGTTCAAGGATACTGTTCGCTCGCAGTTACAATCATTTGGCAAGACGATGGATTATGGGCATACTTACAGTTTGAGTTATTCTATTCCTCTCGATAAAATTCCCTTGACAGATTGGCTTACTGCTAATGTGAAATACTCCGGAACGTATAATTGGCAAAGAGCACCACTTGGCCAGACAGATTTTGGAAATACGATTCAAAATAACCGATCTATTAACATGACTTCACAAGCTAACTTTGTTACGATTTACAATAAGGTTCCGTTCTTTAAGAAAGTATTGTCTGATGGTCGAAATGCGCGGGGAGCAATCAATGCGAAAGATGTCAACGGGTTAGGTAATGAAAAGCAAGGGGAACAAAAAGCGAAAGAGGAAGAAGAGTTAAAACCGCCAAAGCCACTGGAAGAAATGACCAAAAAAGAGCGCCGTAAGTTTGATCGGCTTTTGCGAAAGTTTGAACGAAATAAACGAAAAAAACAGCGGGAGAAAGAAAAGGTTAAGCCCTTTGGTGGCACGCTCGCTCGGCTTGTTATGTCCTTACGAAATGTTACCGGAACATATACGGTGAGTGACGGGACCCTTTTACCCGGCTACAACCAAGAATCTCGTGTACTCGGGATGAATGGTTCAAACGCACAATTGGCTGGTTTTGCTTTTGGCCGACAAGGTTATGATGTTTGGGGTAAATCAAATGGTTTTAATGTGGCTGAATTATCAAGGGCAAACAATTGGTTGGTACAAAATGAAAATCTCAATAAACAATTTACAACAACGCATGCGACAACTTTTAATGCGCGTGCTAGTCTTGAACCAATTAAGGATCTTACAATAGAATTAAAAATGAACCGAAATTATGGAATAAATTCTGGGGAGTTTTATCGTTGGAATACCCAGACTTCTTTATTTGAAGGACAAAGTAAGTTTGAAACTGCCACGCTAACCTATTCTACCGTTACTATCGGAACTGCTTTTGCAAATTTCAATAGCGATTATTCTTCTCAAGTTTTTCAAAATTTACTAACGAATAGGCAAAGTATTTCTCAAATTATTGGAGCAACTAATCCGAATGCTAGCATTTTACCATCGGGATATTACAGCGGTTATTCAGGTAGTCAGCAAGAGGTGGTTCTCGGTGCTTTCTTAACCGCTTATGCAAACGGGGAGATTAATAGTAAAAGTATCAACCCAATAAAAAACACACCGCTCCCCAATTGGAGTGTTACCTATAACGGCTTATCGAAGTTCCCTTTTGCAAAGGATATCATCAAGTCGTTCGTACTCAGACACGCCTACAACTCCACTGTTTCTGTGAGTGGAATGCAATCTAATCTTGCTGCTACGTTTGACAATAACGGCAACGCCAATGCACTCGACATTAACAACAACTTAATCGCGGGCTTGCAGGTTCAGAATGTAACGATAAGTGAGCAGTTTTCACCATTAATTGGACTAGACGCAACATGGATGGTGTTCGGTCAATCCTTAACTACCAAATTTGAGTACAAAAAAGATCGTCAAGCAACATTGTCCTTAAATAATAATCAAGTGACGGAAGTACTCTCTGAGGAAATTGTTATCGGGATGCAGTCTAAAATAACAAAAGTTAAGTTGCTTAAAAAAGTACCGCCTAGTGATTTAAATGCAGGGATAAATTTTTCTTTTCGCGATAATCTAACCGTAATAAGAAAAATTGTAGAAAATACGAATCAACCTACTGCGGGACAAAAAATGGTTTCATTTAAGGTAAATTTAGATTACAATTTGTCACAAAATCTTACGGTTACTTTATTTTATGACCAGAATATAAATAAGCCGAAAGTTGCCACTAGCTTTCCAACAGGAAATATGAACACAGGCATTAAAGTAAGGTTTAATCTTGCAGGAGTTCAATGATAAATTATCGCGAGGCTAGGTCAGGTGACCAATCATCGATCCACCAATTAATTGTTGAACTCGCCGTTTTTGAACGAGAGCCAATGGCGGTAATTAATACCCCCGATGCCTTGTATCGGGATCTTTTTATCGACAAAATTTGTTTTGCTATTATTGCCGAGGATGAAAATAGGATAATTGGCTTTGCACTTTATTATTTTTCGTACTCGTCCTGGAAGGGCAGGTGTCTTTATTTAGAGGACATTTATGTTTGTGCGGATTATCGAAATAAGGCCATCGGTCAAAGCTTGTTCGATAGGGTTGTTGATGTGGCAAAAACAAATGAAGTGGCAAGAATGGATTGGCAAGTACTGAATTGGAATAAAGTTGCTATTAATTTTTATGAGAAGAATAAAGCCATTCTATCCGACGAATGGTTAAATGGTCGCTATTTTTTTTGAACTAAAACTTAATCTTAGAGGATGATAAATGAAATTTAGCCGCTGTTGTTAAATTTTATTTTCTAGAAAAAAGCTAAGAAGGCCAACTTTCAGATAATAAAGTAGATAAGGCAAATTTATCTTATTAAGGTAACCGTTCCGAGGTGTTTTATTTTTTCGTCGTTGGTTTTCTTTCTGAAAACAATTTCCCACGTGTAAACGCCATCTTGCGCAGGTCGATAAGATATGTGATGTATGCCATCCCATCCAACATTTAAATTATGCGTAGTAAATAGCATCTCGCCCCATCTGTTGTATATGTTCATTGTGTAGGAGTATAAGTCTATATTTCCTGATATAATAGGTAAGAATACATTGTTTAATTCATCTCCATCAGGCGTAAAAGTATTTGGCACATAAATTATTATTGGATAGGGCGCTATCACTTGCAATTTTGCCGTATCTAAACACCCGTTTTCTGAACTTGCAATAAGCGAAACCCAATAGGTACCTCCCTGCATTTCGGGATAATAATGATAGGTATTAAACGTGGTTTCATATGCTGAGCCATCTCCAAAATCCCAAACATAGGTTACTGCACCTTGCGATGTGTTAAAGAAACTATGCATTAGATTAGATGCTACTACTGAAAAACTAGCAATTGGCTTTGGCCAAACCGTCACGGTTACAGAAGCACTATTAACACAATAATTAGCATCTGTGCCAACTACGGTATAAGTCTCGGTTCCTACATTTTGTAAAAAAGGAGTTGCGTTTATTACTTGGTTATCCCAAATGTAACTCACGGCGCCTCCACCAAAAAGTGTAATCCATTCGTCCCTGCAAACAGAAGTGTCAGGATAACCAATAACTTGGGGTAATGGGTTTACAAGTATATCGATGCTGTCAGAATCAAAACAGCCTAATAGGTCTGTTCCCAAAACGGTGTAGGTAACGGTTCCAATATTTTGTATGAATGGAACATTATTTAGAATTCCGTTATTCCAAACATACGTGTTAGCACCCGACCCGGATAAAACAAGTAAATCATTATCGCAGTAAGCCGTATCGGCACCAGCATAAACAATCGGTCGAGGGATGACGATCATTTGTGTAGAGGCGGTATCAGAACATCCGGAAGAATCAATTGTAACGGTAAGCACATATGGAAAAGTCGCATTGGTTTGCGAGAGATTTTCAAAATAAAAATTAGGATTAGAAATACTGTCGTTGCTTAAATGTGTCGAAGGGCTCCAAGAATAGGAAAGACCCGCTATTGGATTCACTCCAATTGTTGTATCCAAGATGTGGCAATTTGAATAATAAGCACCAGCGTCGGCCACGGGCAAAGGATTTACTTGTATTGTATCAGTAACTTGGCACAATCCGGGAAGATTATAACTGATTTGATTTAGTCCTATTGCTGCAATGGCAGGACTAAACATGCCTGTATTTGAATTTACAATCCCATTACCAGACCAAATTCCACCGGGTAAATTAGCTGAAAAAGCAAATGGCTGTGCGTTTTGACATACGGGCGAATTATTATTAATTTGTGGGTCAAAAACATGAACCATCGCGGACATGGTGTCTTGAGAATTACCACAAGTGGAATAAAGAAGAATCTGATAATCTCCAGGCTGTGTAAATACATATTCTAAGTCATTGCCACCATTAAATGTCTGTCCATTTATTGACCACTCTTGAAAGCATTTTAATCCATAGGTTGTGATATTAAAAAAACGGGCCGTATCGTTAATGCATATCATAGAGTCTTCGGGTGTAAAAATAGGAATGGACACACATTGCTGACATAAATAACCGTCATTCGGAGTGATAGAATTCATTATCATCGGAGGAATACTCGTGGAGAAATTCATAGTTGTAACCGAACCTGCAGGTGTTTCTGTTAAATTAATTGGAACAAATTGAAGTGGCGGTGTGGCCATCTGACAAGAAACGGTACCGATACTATCTGTTTTAATAAATAGGGGGTCCATACTTGCATCAAGATTTCCAAAAAATGGGGAAGTAGTATAGGCGGAAATGGTAAATCCACTATCTAAGTTATAGCGAACTCCAATTCCTTTGTCGCGATCGGCACCACCATATGTCCTGGCCCAGTTTAAATTTCCAATACTATCAAATGTAAAAAGTAACACATCTTTTTCTGCCATTGCCTCTGTTATTCCAGCTCCGGGATTTACTGGTGTTGGAAAGGACGCTGTATTTCCAAGAATCGCATATCCTCCGGGATATTTAACAATGTCTCTGGACTGATCACGAGCACTGCCTCCTGCACTTCTTGCCCATGAAACAGAACCGTTGCTTATGTTTATTTTAGCAATCAGAATATTTTCACTGGCAAAACCACCAAGGTAGGTAGGTGAGGTAATTACAATAGAGCTGTCGTTTTGATTTAAAGCTCCTTTACAGGACCATGTAGTATGATCCTGATCATTCCAACCGCTGCCACCATACAATCTTCCCCAAATCATATTTCCATTCGCATCAAGGCGACATAGCGCTATATCACTTCCTGTATTTGCACCTATACTTGTTACTAGGATATCACCATTTGATAGCTCATCCAAATAAAGACTGGTTGGTCCCAAACCATTGATTCTTTTTGACCAAATTAGATTTCCTAGGTTATCCGTTCGAATGATGTAAAGCTGCCCTGCCCCAGTTCCTACTGAAATAAAGTCGCCATTAGCAGATTCTTTTGCATACATCATCCATTCAAAAGGATATAATTTAATCCATTGCATTATCCCTTGAGGGTTTAGCTTCATGTTAAAAGCTCGATTTGGGCCTTGAGAATATAAACCACTTACAATGTAGCCGGTATCCGCCGTTTGTTTGATGCTTTTTCCGCCTTCTTGTGCGGCGGTGCCAAAGATATTAAACCACTCGATGTTTCCACAAACATCTAATTTGTATACGTAGATATCACATTCTCCTGCTGATCCGTTTCCTTCGTGTTGCCCTGTTGCTACAAATCCCCCATCTAGTGTTGTCGCCAATTGCAGAGCGCCTTGCATACCACCAAAATTGTACTTCCTGTAAAAGGTGTTATCTTGCGCAAAAATCGCAACTGAATAAAAAAGAATAAATATAATTTTTGAGATCAGAAATTGAAATTTCATAATCAAAAGTAAGTATTTCCCTATTCAAAACCTTACTTTAGATATTATTTTAAAGTTAAATACAATGAGCATTAGTGGTTTGAGTGCTTAGAAGGGTTTTTTTAGTTGATTGTTTTAATGAAGTGCTTATGAAAGACGTATTTATTTATTTTGTTTGTATTTTTTTGTTAACCAAATTTACAAGTGTTATCTCCTTTTCTCAAGAAACGAAAGCTTTATATCTTAATGATATCCGCATTCTTGCTTCGCACAATAGTTACAAGAAAAAACCACATCCCAAGGTGATGTTGTTTTTGGCGAAAGTTAAAAATAAGCTCGGCGAAGAAAATGACCCTATACAATTGGATTATGGTCACGAATTATTGAGTAGCCAACTTACTAATTACGGCATTCGAGGATTTGAGTTAGATATTTATTTTGACGCTAAGGGTGGAAAGTTTTCTAAACCAAAAGTAAATGCTTTTATCTGCGGGCTAAAGAATAAATTAGATCAAGCGGAATTAAATGTTCCCGGTTTCAAACTACTTCATATTGCTGATATTGACTACGAAACAAATTATTTTACGCTCGAATCAGCTTTAGTTGAAATTCGTATGTGGAGCGAAATGCATCCATTACATTGTCCGATTTTTATTAATTTGGAGCTTAAAAACGACAGTCCTGCTGATGCTTCAGCTACTTTAAGACACCTTGGATTTAAACGCGCAACGCAATTTACAGCGGAGACCTATAATTTGTTAGATAGCGTAGTGCTTGCCAATTTTAATGCCGAGCAATTGTTTATGCCATCTGATTTTAGAAAAGATTACATTTCTTTACGGGCGAGAATAAGAACCGAGGGATGGCCGCTTTTATCATCTTGTAGGGGCAAAATTTTCTTTATTATGGAAGGATATAACCCTGAATTATACACCGGAAAGGAGTCGCGTCCACTATTTGTTTATGGTGAACTAACAGACGACAATGTGATTTTCTTATTGCGAAATGACCCCTTAGGTAACGAAATGGATATTAAGAGGTTGACAAATGATTACATGGTTCGAACAAGAACAGATGCAGGAACATTAGAGGCTAGAATAAATAGTTATCAAAGGTTTGAAGCTGCAATGAGATCAAATGCACAACTAATTTCAACCGATTATTACAAACCTGATCCAACAATTGGAAAGTTTGTTATAGGGATTGCGGATGAATTTCTGATAAGAAAACAGTAAAACAATAATTAACTTGTTGTTAAGCGTTTGATTAAAGTCTCACTCGAAGGTTATAAAGCCTGCGGTTGTCGATAACATCTGCTTTTTTCTTGAGCGATGAAAGTACTTCGCCTTGAAAAGCACTTTTTGCAGCATTGTACAGCTGGTCTCGTTCTGCTTTATAATTATTTGTTGCTGGCGCCTTTACGGTTTTTACTACTTTAATGGTATATACCCCTGCATTTCCTTTTAACGGGATGGTAGTTTGGCCATCCTTGATAGTTGAGAACAAAGCCCCGACAATTTCTGGCTCATAACCTATGTTACCCATTGAAGGATTCCCAAAGGTGATTTGTGCCTCGTTTACTACGGTATTACCCTTTTTTGCAAGAACAGCCAAATTTTTAGATTTTGACATTTGATTCATCAACCTTTTTGCTTTCTTTTCTTCAATTAATTCTTTTTCCATCTGACTTCTAACATGCTCGTACAAAGGAGTTCCTTGTTCTTTGATGGCTGAAACGATGGCTAGGATATACTTTTCTTTATCTTTTATCGGATAAGAAATTAAAGTGCCTACAGCAACGTCTTCTGAGTAAGCTAATTCTAAGATTTTATCAACAGCTAGCTCACTGTTTAAACCAAAAATTTTGGGATCATTGTCTTCAATAAGTATAGGCCTAACAAAATAATTTGCACGTCTTACAATGGTATCAAAAGCTGCGATTTTTTTCGAAGCATCATCTAATTTTGTTATTTTTTGATCTAATTTGTAAAGCAAATCATTGATTTCATCGTCTTTATTGGTAGTGGACTCTTCGGATGCCTTAAAGGTTTTTTCAATGGTGGTTAGTACAGGAAACTTTGACGAACCTTTTTCTAAAATTTCAATAATGTGAAATCCAAAGTCGGTTTTTACTACGGCTATTTTTCCAACTGGATTAGATGCACAAAAACCACCAAATTCACTTACCATTTCTCCCTCTAGGAAGTTTTCATACAATCCACCTTTATCTTTAGACCCGGGGTCTTGGCTGTATTTTGCAACTAATTCAGTAAAATTGTCCTTGTTAATTATTTTTAATAAGCTATCGGCTGTTTTTCGCTTAGCAGCTATTAAATTGACATCTGTCGTGCCGTTTGTTGCAATTAACAAATGCCTAGCTTTAAGTTTTGACGGCGTAAATCCAATTACTTTGGAAACATACATTTTACCATCCATGGAATAGGGACCTACCAATTCACCAATGGCTGCTCGCTTGAAAATAGTATCGTAATCTGGTGGGTAACTGGCAAACCTATTTGCTTTTTCATTTCCTTTTGGTACCGCTGTACCTCTTTTGTCACCAAAATACATTTTATTCTCACTCTCTTTCATTACAAATAAGGAGTCATTTGTGGAAGTTAAAAAGTCAGCCTTAAGTTTCATTATCACTTGGGAGAAATTCGCGGAATCTTGTTTTGAAGGAAGAACAGAAACCTCAAAAATCTTCACCTCGCGAGATGCCACTCTATTTTGGTACTTCGCCTCTTTTTTATGTTGGTCGAAGTACGCTTGTATCTCATTCTCTTTTACTTTAATACCAGCATCTGAATCATTGATTTCACTAAAAGGTCTCTGAACAAACGAAATATTTTTAACCTCTTTTTGTGCCAGATATTCTTGCTTTGCCTCTAATTTTGTTACGTAGATTCCTTGATCTAATAGGGCAAAATATTTTTCTTGTTTCCTCCGATCAGAATAGTATTTTTTTGTTCCTTCCCATTGTTGCTTTGCGCCTGCCTCTTTGCTTGTTTTAAGTTGCGTAATGGTTTCTTGTAATTTCTGCCGTCCCGAAATAGTGGATTGTTCAGAAACAGCTCCGGTAATTGAATCGGTAAAAAATTTTGCTAAATCCTGCAATACAGGAAAGCCGTCAGTAGCAAGCAGGTAGGCATTAAATTCTTTATCTGAAACACTGATTCCTAAGGCTTCGTATTCTTTGTGCAAAATAATCGAGTCAACCATAAAGTTCCAAGCTTTGTCACTTGCGGCTGCCATTTCTGCATCGCCAAATTCTTTCTGTTCTTGGCTAGCTTGTGAACGATCTTGCTCTTGAACTCGAGCGCTAAGAGCAGCATAATTATCCATGTTTACTTTATCACCATAAACAAGGCCGATACCAAATTTACCTTCGGTGCTACCGAACATACTTTGATAGTCGCCCAAAACGAATGCTAATAAAGCTAATCCAACAATACCAACTAGTAACCCAGATTTTTCACGAATTTTTCCAATAATTGCCATAATGTAATTTTCTTAAGGCGCGAATATACTAATTTGTATTGGTTTTGAAAAGCAAATTATAATATAAGTGCTGCTACTTGCCCCCGCCTTTTTCTTCAGGTTTCTTTTGTTCCGGAACTGGTTTAATTGGTTTTTCAGGTTTAACGGGTTTCACTGGTTTTGGGGTAACAGGTTTCACCGGTTCAGGGGTAACAGGTTTTGGTGTTACGGGTTTCACAGGTTCAGGGGTAACAGGTTTTGGTGTTACGGGTTTCACCGGTTCAGGGGTAACAGGTTTTGGTGTTACGGGTTTTGGTTTAACTGGCGTTATTGGCTCATTAGATTTTTCTTCCCCATTATTCCCGGATTCTTTTGGCGGGATAATATTTCCATTATTTTCTAGGGAGTAAAATATCACAAAGGTCTTCGTTACCATACCGCAAGGTGTATTTACACTAACAAAGAATGTATTGGTGCCAGGTTGTAAGGTTACCGCCCCTCCTAAAATAGTTGTAGAGAGTGTTAAATTTGTTAATGCAAGGCCATTCTGTGTAACAGTAACCATATTAATATTTTCAACATTTGCTAAATTAAGCTGAATGAAAGAACTTGAAGTTGAGGTATTTGAATTCTCATTATTCGGGATACTTAATGTTATAGTTGCGGCTTTACATCTGTTAATGACATAAGTCTTTGTGTCTTGCCCACATTGGTTGGAGGCAGTAACAATTAGTGTGGTAATTCCCAATGGTAAATTGATAGTGCCGGAAATTTGGCCGTTAACGTTGGTATAGCCATTTAATATATTACCATTTTTAGTAACCTGAATTACCGTTTGATTGTCATAATTTGCAATGGAAGCATTCAAGGTTAAGTTGGTCGCTTCTGTAATTGAATTATTAGGCAAATCAGCAGTCAAGGTAACGATAGGTGCATCACATTGATTGTAATAGATTATAAATGTTTCTGTAGCATTACCGCAGGCATTGATAGCGCTTAATACAAATGTATTCTCCCCAGGAATTAAATTAATGTTCGCTGAAAGCTCGTTATTTAGATAGGTGAAGTTATTAACCGGAGTACCGTTGAATGTAAGTGTTAATCCTTGCGCTGAAGCCATATTTATTACATTGGCACTTAATAAATAAACAGAAGAAGTTACTGTTGATCCTGACTCTCCGTTTATTAAGACGCTGGGTTGTTCACATTTAATTAATTCTACAGTTAAACTCTTGCTGTCTTTGCCACATCCGTTTTTAGCGCTAACGAGAAATGTATTATTGCCAAGTTGTAAAGTCGAGAAACAAGTAACTACTCCATTGGAATAGTCAAAATTTATTGGATTGCCATTATGACTTACTGAAATCCCCTGTGCGTTAGCAATATTTTGAATTTGTGCCGTCCAAGTGTAGGAGGAATTTACGACTGTAGCATTGTTTGTCCCATTTATTACTACGGTTGGACTTTTACAATTCTCGTTATTGATATAGATGGTTTCTACATCTGTTCCACATGGGTTGCTTGCGTTAATCACGATGGTATTCGCTCCAGTAATTAAGGTCAAACTAGCTTCTAGTATTTTGGTAGCAGCATTGTATGTAAAGTTGGTAATCTGCTGATTATTTAGCATTACTTGGATATTGTTTTGCTGACTATTTTCCACTTTCATTCTACATCGATAAGCTCCCGTAATTGTTGAACTGATGTTAGTTGCCGGCGTAATTAATGAAATGATTGGTGCGACACAATTTTGGTAGTTAACAGTAAAAGAAGTAGCGTCTGACCCGCATAAATTTGTACCATTAATGGTAATGGTATTCAAACCAAGGGAAAGTTGCAAGGGAATCTCCAACAAGTTATTATTCATGGTAAAGTTTGAAATTTGAACACCATTATGTAATATGGTAAATTCATTTCGATTCATAAAACCTGTTGCATTAACTTTTATATTAATGGCACTAGTACTGACTGTTGATCCAGACGCTGAAGGATTAATCAATTGTAATTGTGGAACAATACAATTATTATAAATGATAGTTGTAGATGCTGAAATCGTACCACAGTTATTGAGCGCTTCAACACGAATTGCATTGCTTCCGGCATTCAATAGTAAATTACTCTGAATTAGACCCGTGGAAGCATTAAACGTAAAATTACTTATGCTAGTATTATTTACAAATAATGAAATCCCTTGTCGATTAGAAATATTTTGAACGATAGCAGAAAACACATAGCTGGGCGATGTTACAGTGATGTCTCTAGAACTTGGGTTGGTAATGATTATCGTTGGATTAATACATGGATTATAATTCACCGTTATCGATTTCACTTCTTTGCCGCAATTATTTTGAGCGGTAATTGTAAACGTATTGGCCCCTGGCATTAAGGATACTGTGGCTTGTAATTTGTTTTGATTAATAATGTAATTAAAAGGAATGTTAACACCATTTTGGTTGCTTACAGTAATTTCATTGGCATTATTAACGTTTGTGATCGTCGCTTCTAAGAGGTAGGAATTATTAATACCAGTTACAGTATTTTGTGAAACGGTAATAACTGGCTTTGGACATGCGGTATTATAGTTATTGATGTTGTTAGAGGTATTTGTGTTTGTCGTTTCGTTAGTGCTATTTGTACTTTCATTTGTCCTGAATCTAAATTGAATGTAAAAAGAGGTGTAATGGTAGCGGTCGTTTTTTGTGCGCGGACTTGTAGAAATATAGCCATCGAAGTTATCATCAAGGGTAAAGGTTGTTTTGTGCTCGATTCCTATTGAGACACGTTTTCCAACTTGATAACCTAGTCCAAAGCCGAGGCTTGGCATAAAATTAACCTTGAATTTGTCGCTGCTTCCGTCGAGGGGGGTATCAAAAATACCATCTAGGTTATTATCGATCATACTGGAGTTTAACTCTCCATTGTTTAATTGGTCGTCATAGGCATAGTCACCAAATTCATTTTTTAAATCACCGTATGTTTGATTCCATGTTAATCCAACTCCACCAAAAATATAAGGGTCAAATCCCGTCCTTTCGCGGAGTTTATTGGCATGAATGGCTAACTCAAGCGCTAAGCGATGCACATCAGATTGAAAATTATTGACAGAAAACCCTAAAGAATCTTTATAGCTAGTTAATGCTCCGCCCGAATAATTAGCTAAAGAGGTGGTGTCGAAATCTTGTCCATACCAATATCCTCTCAGGTATCTTCCTCGAAGATCAAAACTTAAGATTTTTCCGTAGTCATAATTATAGGACTTGCCTAATGTGAATCCCCATCCGGCAGATGTCAGGTTCTTAACATCCGTTGAGTTCCATGTGGCGCCAACATTAAATCCCAAAAACCACTTGGACGTATGATCATAATCAACGCGCTGTGAATAAGCATTTAGAAAGTAAGATACTATAATAATTGTGAGGTATATTTTACGCATAAAGTCTAGTTTTATTTATATTCGTGTTTTACAAGCTAATTTAGTGCCAAAATAGGAAAAAAAAATAGGTGGTTTTTCTTTTTGTTATTTATTTTATTAAGAATTGAAACACGTTGTTATTTATGTACAAGTACTATTTTAAAACCTTTTTTCTCTTTTCTATATTTTATTCAATTCAAGTTAATAGTCAGTCATCTAGTGTTAATTTAAGTCCACAAACGGATACCATTTGTGAGCTTGAGGCACTTTCTTTTTCGGCAAATGTACAGAATTGCCCTTCGATTTCATTGGTTTCTTGGCTATTAAATGGCTTAGTTGTTAATTCGGGGAATAATTTGGTTTTTGACACAACTGGATTCCAACAAGGCGATGTATTGGAAGTTCAGGTGACTTGTCAGTATGGATTCGATTCTACCATTGTTCTGTCTGCCAGCACGATGCCCATAGCTGTAAATAGTTTTGTCTTAGATGCTGGTGTAGATCTGTACATTGATTCTGGAACGACCATACAATTTCAAGCCGTTTCAAGCGCCAATGAATTCCTTTGGTCGCCGGGGTTTTTAGTTTCAAACCCGACGATTCTCCAGCCAACGACTAGTCCAAAGGAAACCACTACTTATATGTTAAAAGGGATATTTAATGGCTGCGAAAAATTAGATTATGTCACTGTATTTGTAAAAGGAAGTTTTAAAATTCCCAATACATTTTCTCCCAATGGAGATGGGAAGAATGATGTTTGGCAAATCCCAAACATAGACGACTATCCGGCGAATGAAATGGTGATAATGAATCGTTTTGGCTTTGAGCTTTACAAATCCAGCCCCTATAATTTTACAAATGCTTGGACGGGACTTTACAATGATCGCGAATTACCGGAAGGTGTTTATTTTTATATATTGAATCTAGGGGGTGATTTAGGCGTGAAAAAAGGAACCATTACAATTATTAGATAATGAGAAGTTTGAAAACCTTTTTTCTATTTTTACTCAGCACTTCTTATTCCGTTGCGCAGATGACGCCTAATTCCACTGCTTTTTTTATGAATTGGGGCGGAATAAACCCAGCGCATCATGGATTAAATGAACATGCGGAGCTTTTCACTGCATTCAAGGCACAATGGCTTGGATTCGAAGGAGCTCCAAAAACAACCAATGCTACCTTATCATTACCTTTCAATAATCGAAAAAGTGACGCGGCTATGTTCGGAATGGGCGTAACATTATTAAATGAAAACATCGCTTCATTTTCAAATACGAGTCTTCAGGTTGCCGGTTCGGTGAATATCCAAGTAAAAAATGAAGATAGAATTAGCTTAGGAATTGGGATTGGTGCTGTTCAAGTAGGTTATAACGCTGATTTAGTTAGCACCTTTGAGCAAGAAAACAATATCCAACGATTTTCCTCCAGCTTTTTACCCCAATTTACTGCTGGAATAGCATTTAAAGCCAAGTCTTATATTGTTGGATTAGCGATAGATGATATTGTCGCAAAAAATTGGGTTTCTATTGGCACTTCCTCCTCTTTTCGTACCCAATATTCTGTATACGGGCGC
Source organism: Chryseobacterium gleum (assembly GCA_945888625.1). Classification (GTDB taxonomy): domain Bacteria; phylum Bacteroidota; class Bacteroidia; order Flavobacteriales_D; family Crocinitomicaceae; genus UBA952. The sequence continues at coordinate 45,804 of CAMDAH010000008.1, read as the reverse complement.
TATTTGCTTCCCTTAAATCCTAACTGGACCTTGGTTCCTTCCCTACGAATTTCGGAAGTGTTTTTCACGCCCGTACTATACGATGTTATGCTCAAATTGAATTATGCAGATGTTGTAAATTTATTTGTTGGAACGCCTTCCATGAAGGGGATTCAATTTGGAATTGGAGGCAAGATAAAAAAAGTCTTTATTCTCAATTATTTATTTGAGTATGGCTTCTCTCCATTAGCACAAGTAAATATGAATAGTCATTCTATTGGAGTAAAAATTAAACTGAACACTCGAAATCAATTTATTAAGAATGCAATGTTACTCATGGATTAATTAGGAGTTTTAAATTTTGTATGTATCTTTGCAAACGCAATTTAATTCTGAAATAATTACTAAGATATATTGCGGGGTGAGTCCCGAAGTTTCGGGAGTAGCTCATCGGTTGAAACCTGATAAAGAAATTAAAATAAAGCAATATAGAGATATTGCGGGGTGGGTCCCGAAGTTTCGGGAGTGGCTCGTCGGTTGAATCCCGATAAATAAATTAAAATAAAGCAATATAGAGATATTGCGGGGTGAGTCCCGAAGTTTCGGGAGTAGCTCGTCGGATGAAAAACCCGACAAAGAAATTAAAATAAAGCAATATAAAGATATTGCGGGGTGAGTCCCGAAGTTTCGGGAGTAGCTCGTCGGATGAAAAACCCGACAAAGAAATTAAAATAAAGCAATATAGAGATATTGCGGGGTGGAGCAGTTGGTAGCTCGTCGGGCTCATAACCCGAAGGTCATCGGTTCGAGTCCGGTCCCCGCTACTAAGAAAAGCCAGTCTCCGCCGCGGCGGATGACTGGCTTTTTGCATTTCCAAGTTATATATCACAAGTATGTTTGTAGTTTATGTATTATATTCAGTCAAACACCAAAAAATATATATTGGCTATACATCTGCTTTAATAGATCGTTTTCATTCACACAATAAATTCTCTACTAAGGGATATACTGTGAAGTATAGACCTTGGATAGTGGTACATGTCGAGTTTTTCGAAAGTAAAATAGCTGCTTTGAAACGAGAAAAAGAAATAAAATCAAGTCGTGGTCGAGATTTTATTTGGAATCAAATAAAGCAGGGCGGGCTCTTATCCGTCCGTCAGCTGACGGACGGACATCGGTTCGAGTATGGCTTGTCCGTCAACTGACGGATCCCCGCTACTAAGAAAAGCCAGTATCTGCTATGTGGGATACTGGCTTTTTTTATGCAAAGGATTGCCTATAAAAAGGATTACATTTTCTTAATACTTCGTAATCACGGTTATTAAAATTGAATGATGAACTTTGCAAAAAAATAGCTATGGTTTCTCTTTTTATTTCCACTTGTATTTCCCTGTTTTCACTGATAAATCCACTCAGTGCAATGCCCGTTTTTATTTCGTTAACATCAAGTTATCCAAAAGCGCAGCTCATGCGGACGGTTCGTAGAACTTCTTTCTATGTTTTATTGATTTGTTTAATTTCATACTTATTCGGGGAATATGTTTTAAATTTCTTTGGAGTTTCTATTCATGCATTAAAAATTGCAGGGGGCATCATCATTTCAAGGTCTGGTTTTTTATTACTTAATGCACAGCACAAGAAGGACGTGGAGGGAGCAGTGGAGGAAGAATCCCGATTGAAGGAAGACATCTCTTTTAGTCCATTAGCCATGCCTTTACTGGCAGGGCCTGGTTCTATTTCTCTGTTGATTAATTTATCCTTGCAAACTGATGTTTTTGCAGATAAAGCAGCTGTCATCGCAGCAATTTTAGCGGTTTGTATAGGTATTTATGTCACCTTGCTTTCGGCACCATTTATTTTGAAATACATTGGACAAGGCGGCTTAAGAACACTCTCAAAAATAATGGGACTTATCGTTTTATCGATTGGTATTCAGATGATTGTTGACAGCTTGCGTTCTATGTTTTAATAGAGGTTTCCATAAGACTAAAGTTAAGTCAATAAGAGAAGCCCCTTTTTCACAAGACAATTTGTCCCGAGTTTAAGGTATCAACTTTTCCATTACCTTTGAATAACAATTATTTATATGCGAAACCTACTGTTTTTTATAGGAGTGATCTCCTTTTTAAGTGCTTGTAATTCGGGCGAAAAGCCCCCGAAAAATCAAGTTAAAGCGCCCGCGTTAGTGGATTCGTCTACCCAAATCGAAACCGAAAAGAACGTGCCCACGGGTCTAAGCTTCAAAAAGTTTAATCTAAAGGCCGAAAATTGTAACTTGCCTTTTGCTGATTCGGACGACATGGAAATCGATGAGGATTGGTGTAATACGCGTGAAATTAATGGTTTGAAGGTTTCTATGAAGGACGATGAGGTAGCCCAGAAAATCAATGATTTGATTGAAAAAGTAATTACAGGCGCGGGTGGAGGAAAGGAAAAAACATTTAAGCAGTTTATGGCCGAAATTAAAAACTCCTCCAATGAGGCAGGGGAAATGGAATACATGCAAGATTCTTATACTTGCAGCTTGGCAGATTCCTCCAATACCTTTCTGTCGATGTATATCTTTTTTGAGTATTATGCTTTCGGTGCAGCGCATGGACAGCATGGTTCTTCAGTGCTAAATATTGACCTAAAAACAGGAAATCAAATCAAGTTGAAAGATGTATTGGTCGACAATTACCAATCTGCATTGAAACCACTGGCAAAGCGAAAGTTTTTGGCGCAAAATGGAAACGAAGGATGGTGGTTTTTCGAAAATGCCGATCAACCGTTTGAATTACCAGAGGTATTTTCAATCACTCGAAAAGGAATTGCGTTTACTTACCAACATTATGAAATCGGTCCATACGCTGCTGGCGCTCCAGAAGTGTTCCTTAGCATCAAAGACCTGGGCTCCTTGCTCAAAGTAAATCCGTATTTGAAATAACCCGAGGGGATTATTTATTTTTAAATCTAATTCCTAAACCTCCTCGTAATCGTCAAAATCATCTTTTTTCTTTTTGCCAAAAAAAGTTTTTGCGTCAATAAGTGGTTTTCCATTTATGATGTAATTAAAGGCGCTTATCATTTTAAAAATCATACTTAGTAGAAACAAAACACCTATAAATTTGAAGATATACCCAATTATAGCGGTTTCTTCGATGTCCTTGATGCTGGTATAAAACCATTGAGCAATGTTGTTTTGTGCATAATCTTTATTAAAAGCTAAAAGAATAAAAGCGATTAATGCACCAATAATAAGCATGATTTCATTTCTGCGATTAAATGTAGTCGTTCCTCCAACGGAATTTTGCTGTCGGCTAAAATTAAGTTGAAACACGGATCGGCGTTCATCGTTTTGCAAGCGACCGATGAGGTAAACACAAAAAATCAGTAAGGTGGGAACGATATGCAGAAGCGTAATTTCAGAGCGTGTTTTATCAAAGCAAAACAATACTAATACGTTTACAAGAAACAGGTACTTCACACTTTTAATTAGGTAGATTTCAAACTGACTTCTTTCTCTTCCAACGGTAATTAAGCGTATAAAAGCGTCAACAAAAAACCAAATAAAGCCATAGATGGCGAACAGCACCCCTAAGCTAAAGAGTAGACTAATTAATTCCATTTTATTTTGGTATTACAATAAATTGAAGGTATTCTTTGGGCGCTTCAGGAAAAGTGGTAGAATTAAACGCTTTACTGACAATTCTTCCTTCGGTTCTTCTATTAAGTTGATTCAATTGTTCGTACAACAATTCATTACTTTTGAATTGATTAATATAGGTTTCTGTTAACAAAAACGTTTCTCCATTTTGAGGATTTCGCCACGACGACGGTTCTTTTTCGCCTTTTCCAACTGGAATAATTCTTCGTGGATCAACTTTTAATTCTTCGACTAAGTACTTGTAGCACGCTCTTGCGCGATTGACAGAAAGAATTTGATTGGGCTCGTCGTCTCCTCGGGAGTCGGTATGAGAAATTAACTCAATGACAATGTTTGGGTAATTACTTAGTAAGTCGGCAACAAATGCCAATGAATCCAAAGAATTAACCAAAGAATCGTTGATGAATTCCCAACGATTAAATCCATATTGAACTTCCGGAAATCGTATTGTTTTTTCAGCTTCAAATAGCGGTTCATTAATTTCACCCACAGCGATTTTCTTTTGTCCTGCGGCATCAATTACCGTAACGGTGTATTTCCCTTTAGTAAGTTCGGAGAGATCTTCGGTTATTTTTCCATTTGACCAAGTAATTTTGAACGGGGGTACGCCACTTAAAATGCTTAAGTCAATTTGCCCGTCGTATCCTTGAAAGGTACTTGCGTCTTTGCTGATGATGCTGAGTTCAAGAGGTGGCGGTAAAATACTGTTTGCAGTATAAAGGTCACAATCTTTGCCGTCTCGGTTACTCGCCCAAATAAGTTGCGAACCACGCTTTATTAAGTAGGCGTCAAATTTTGGACTGTTTATTTTTTTACCTAAGTTTACGGGCTTTGACCAATTGTTCCACTTTCCTTTTTTTACGCTGTAATAAATATCTGCGTCGCCTTCACCCTTAAAACCATTACTTGAAAAATACAAGGTGTCTCCACTCGGACACAAGAAAGGCGATATTTCAAAACCGGGTGTATTTATAACGCTTCCCATATGTTCAGGACTGTTCCACCCGTCGCTTGTTTTTGTTGCCACATACAAATCCTCTTCGCCCTCACTATCTGAACCTTCGTAAGAAAACACTAAAACATCTTCTTGTTGAGATAAAAAATAAGAGACAAATTTGCCGTCAATGTCTAAGTCGGGTATAGCTACTTTGGCAGGAGCAGACCAAACAGAATCTTTCTTTATTGAAACGGCAAGTCCTTTCCGAAAATCTTTTTCTGAAGTGTAAGTTGATAGTAAATAAATGCGCGATGCCGTGGAATCTTCTACCAGCGCAACAACGGCATTATTGAGTTTATTATTAAAAGGGACCATTGCCTTTCCAACAGACCATTCTCTTCCGTTAAATCTACTCACCCAACAATCTTGATCGGCTATTCCACCCACATTTTTAATGTCCAAGGTTCTTACAAAATAAATGGATTGCCCATCGGGTGATAGAACTGGATTGGTCTCTTCGGCAGAGCTGTTAATGCTACCCGGTAGCCTCATTGGATCAGTAAATTCATACAGCTGAGCAGTAGCATGCAAGCCAAGACAAAAGAAGCTGGTAAAAAGCAAATAGTTAAAAGGCATAACTCAGCATTATTTCGTGTCCACCGTTGCTAAAATAGTTGATTCGGCTAGTTGCAAATTCCATTGAATACCCAATTTTTAGCTCATCGCTAACTTCCATTCCTACCATAATCCCTGTTGCTGCTTTGTAGTGGTAATTTACGCCAGCCCAAAAGATATAATTGATAGTCGCCAAAGCACTAAATTCGTAGGAATAATCAGTAGGATTCATTTTTTTAATTAAAATAGCAGGTTGTAAATCAAGGCCATTGAAAATGGAAAAAGTGTATCCTGTCATTACATTCCAATGTGTTCTGCGGTCAAAGTTGAGGCTTGAATTACCAAAGGTCAAGAAGTCTTTTGCTAGTTGTTTAGTGCCAATAGAGAGGAAAAAATCAGCACTGTTTATTGTAACGCCCGCTCCAGTATTTAGTGAAAGCTGATTCATCTTCCCTTGTGTAAATGCATCGTATTCTTGGTCACCACTTGTGTAAGGTAACAAGGGGTCTGCTGTATTAAGTACGATTGCTCTTGCAGGATTGAAGGAGTGGTTGCTCAGTCCCAAGCTGGCACCTAGGGATAAGCGCCACTTTGTATTAAGCGGGATTCTTACTGCATAGTTCCCACTAAATTCTGTGCTTTGAAATGCACCATAATTATCCGAAATCACTTGACCACCAACAAAGTGGACCAATTTTATTTTTCTTTTTTTATCTGGAGAATCAATTTCTTGTCCGATTCGGCTTGCAGGATTGAAAATTATTTTTTGTTTTTTCTGAATTTTTGTCTGCCCAATCAAAGCAACAGTTCTCGGTTCTAAGCCAAATCCCAACATTTGCCACCTACCCACTAGGTTAATTTCACTCTGGTTATTAATTCCCATCGCTGCAGGATTGAACAAGGCTTTATTCATTAGAAATTGACGGTATTGGGGTAATTGTTGGCCAAATGCCATGTGTACAAGCAAAATGGTGGATAGTAAGATTTTTACTAGTTTCATTTTAATCGAATTATGGATACCGCGCCATTTATTGGTTCAGTTGATTTGTCTTTTGCTAATTCTATGATGTAGTAGTAAGATCCCACAGGAAGCGGTTCCCCTTTGAATTTTCCGTCCCATCGATTACTATCGTATTTACCTTCGATAGATTCAAACAAGCTTTCTCCCCACCGATTAAATACGCGAACGGTGTTCGTTGGGTATTTACTGTCTATTCCAACAATTTCCCAGGTGTCGTTGTGCCCGTCGTTGTTAGGTGTGAAGGCGGTAGGGATTACAAACCCACAAGGAATAATGGTTAATGTTATGGCAGCATAAGGTCCCTCACAGTTGTTTACAACTTGTGTTACATAGAATGTGGCAGAGGTATCATTGGAGGGAAATACTTCGTTGTCGCTAAATAAGTAGTTTGTTAGGTTGGGGTCGTTGTACCAGTTTGCACTGCCAGACGGATTGTAATTGCTTATTTGAACGCTACTCGTTGTTTCGTTCTCACAAAAGACGGTATCGCCCAAAAACTGAGGAATTTGTGGGCCGTCCAAGACGGAAATACTTTGGGTTCCGACGAGTACATTCGAACAATAGGCATCTTGAATAGAATCTAGTGTGTAAGTACCAATTGCATTGTCGAGGGGAATTGGAAGGGAAGTGGCACTAAGCACATTCTGAGGCAATCCATCGAGAGAATAATAGACATTCCACGGCGCAGTTCCGTTAACTAAAAGGGCGAGGGGGTTAAATTCCTGATTGCCACAATTGTAAGCGCCACCGGTAAGTTGAAGTAAATTTGGCTTAGGTCTTATGGTAATAAACGCGGTATCGAATACCAATTGGTTGCATAGTGGCAAAGAGTAAATGAGTTGATATGTTCCTGGAGTAGCGTTCCCTAGGCTTATTATCCCTGTTACAGGGTGCACATTCAAGCCCGCAGGAAGAACATTAAAACTACCATTTGTGGGATAGGTCGGATTTAATATCGGAGACACGTTGTTTCCCCCCACGCAGGCATTGGCCGGGTATTGCAAGCCTAAGTCAGTATTCGCCGTGGCGATTTCTACTGTTGAAGTAGCACTGCATGATTTTAAGGTACTAAGGCTCATGTCATCAACAGCAAAATCATTTCCGATTGCTGAACCTGAGAAATCGGTTAGTGTTATCGTAACGGAGGAATCATTTCCGGAGAACCAAGTGTAAGAGTGAATTTCCCAATCGCAATCTAACAAAGGAAGGGAATCAATTCCTATTATGGTAGTATTGAATTCTACTTGGATGGTGCCGGGATTGGGATTGGTTAAGCTTTGTACAAAATAGGAAAATACATAGGTCTTATTTTTTTCTACGGCAATGGTTTGCTGCCAAAACGGTGTGTTGCCAGAGGCAGCTCCGCTTATCGCCATCATTTTTCCAATCCCATTTCCGAGGGTGTGATCTACACAGGGACTGTAATTTGGGTGCCATGTGGCTGCATTGTTGATTATGCCATAAGCTGCAAGCATACTCGTTGGATTGTTAGGGAAGAGCGAGGTGTATCCCGAGAAAAATCCCATGTCGCCGTATTCAAAAGTGCCGTTAAACAAGAGGTTGGTATTGAGGTCGTTTGTGGCCACCGTGTAAACCGTATTGAGCACTGGCGAAACGACAACGCTGTCGTTAAAGACGGCCATTAACGTTGGGTCAGGGGGCAAAGATGACCAATTATAATTTCCTGTCCCGCCAGTTACAACAAGGAGTAAATTACTGTTTGGGCAGCTAGTTGTATCATTTGGTGTAACCATTAAATAGGTATTAGGCGAGATGCTTATTCCATTAGCAGAAACCACAATTCCGGCGGCATCGGTAACCGAAACGTTGTAGTTACCAGCTCCTAATCCATAAAATATGCCCGAACTGTTGGTGATTGAAGATGAACCGCTAGTCAAAACATATTGGTAGGGTGACTGTCCACCTTTTATGTAAACAGCAATCATTGCGCTATTGGAGTCGCTGCAGTTTGCAATAGTAGTCGAATACGTGAGCGAATTTTGCCCCAACAAACCTTGGTCCATATAAAATAGGCAGGCAATTAGTAGGGAGAACAGCAGCTTTTTCATTACCTTTCAAAAGTAGGGATTAATGTAACATTCTGATTAATAAGTTACATTTTATTTTAGACTATCGCTGTTGAAAACTACTCCATGCAGTTACAAGGAGGGTCCATTTTTACCATTACATTAGGAAGACTTTGGGAGATATAGTTATGAAAAGTAGGACCATACATAATCCCTTGCAAGTCTAACTTTTTAAGCATTTTTAATTGCTGTAGGCCCGTTCCAATTGATGAAATGGGGTTGTCGTATAAATCGATTTCTTCAAGTGCTTGCATGTATTGAATTTCATCTTGTATGCTTGTAATTTCATTTTTCGCTGCGAATAAATAACGTAATGTGCCTAGTTTAAACAGAACCGCAGGCAAAGATTCAAATTTATTTGATGAAATAGTAAGGGTCTCCAAATGGCTAAAAACGGCAAAACTGTCACTCAGTAGCGAAAGTTTGTTCTTGGAAAGATTCAGGAGTTTTAGTTCTCTAAAACGGTACAAGTCCTTGGGCAATTCATAAAGTTTTTTTCGGCTGAGGTCTATTGAATATACGCTATCAGGCGAGACAAGAAGGGCTTCTTCCAAGGTATAAATTTTGAAATTACTTACTTGCGAAAAGCTGAATAAACTACTGCAAAGAAAAATAATTCCGAACAAAAATTTCATCTTCAGTTAATTGTTTAGTTAATGCTTCGATGGAATCGAATTTATGTTCCGGACGAATGTAATTAATAAGTTGTAAGGTAATACTTTCATTGTAAAGATTTGCAGAGAAATCAAAAAGATGCACTTCTAATTTAATCGATGAAGTGTCTTGCACCGTTGGATTAACACCGATATTAAGCATTCCGAAGTGTTCCTTTCCATGAATATCGGTCTTAACCGCATACACCCCATTTTTTGGAATTAGCTTATTCGAATCGTTTAAAGATATATTGGCGGTTGGGAATCCGATTGTTCTTCCTAGCTGCTCACCAGCAACAACCACACCACTGATTTCATAGGGATATCCTAGAAAAAGAGTGGCAGTTTCAACATCTCCCTGGAGCAACGAGTTCCTTATTTTTGTAGAGCTAATTTTGATGGCATCTATTTCTTTGGCGGGGATTTCAATAATGTTTAAGTCAAATTTTTTCGCATTAGCAAGTAAAAAGGCAAGGTTCCCTTCTCTATTATTTCCAAAATGATGGTCATAACCCAATACAAGTGAATGGCAGTTTAATTTAGCTATTAAAATAGTTTTGACGAAATCGACCGCGGTAAGTTTTGAGAATTCGCTTGTAAAAGGAAGCACAAGGAGGTGATCAAGTCCGAGAGCTTGTAATTTGGTTATTTTTTCGTTTTGATTTTGTAAGAGTTTAACGGGTTCAGCGGCATTAATAATACTTCTTGGGTGAGGAAAAAAAGTAATCAATACGGTTTCTCCGTTAATATCTTTAGCCGCTTCAATTAGTTGCTTGATTATTTTTTGATGACCAAGGTGCAACCCGTCAAAAGTTCCTATCGTAACAATTGGTTTCCGACAGTCGAGCGCTTTCTCAATACCGTAATGGACCTTCACTTTTTTTGAAGCAAATTTAATACTTTAATAAGTTACTTTTCACCTAATTTATCATGGATTGAAAAACTTCGTTCTATCTTCGGGGACAAAATTTTAGTTAAAATCCTATGAACACTTCAAAATTCTCATTGATTCTAATACCAACCTAGGCAATATCCAGGAATGAATACCGGATAATTTGAAATAATAAGTTAACAATTTATTAAACTGTGAAAAATATGTAATTATTAATTTGCGGTATGCTAAGGATGTTGCAAATTTTTTATATTTTTTCATTTATTCATATTACCTATTCTCAAGGTTTACCAAGTAATATGTACCCCGACATGCATCACCCCTTCATACACGGGGTTGCAAGCGGAGATCCAGGACCTAACGATGTGGTACTTTGGACAAGAATAGAACCAGATAATTCATTGAACTTGGAGTTGATTTCTTGGGAAATTTCAGAAGATTCTATGTTTTTAACGATTGTTTCAAGTGGAAATGCTCAGGCACTTCCTGAGAAAGATTGGACTGTTAACATAATTGCCAACGGACTTTCGCCTCATACACAATATTTTTACCGTTTTTCCACAATGAATGGAAATTTTTCCACGATTGGAAGAACGAGAACGGCGCCCAATTACGGCATCAATCACAGTCGTTTAGCCATAATGTCCTGCAGTAGCATTTTTTCGGGTTATTTCAACGCATATAGGCGGATTGCTGAACGTCAAGACCTTGATATGATAGTGCATGTGGGGGATTACATTTACGATTTCGTAGATCCGGATGAAGAAATTCGAATACCCAATCCTTACCCCATTGATCCAGTAACGATTAGCGAATGGAGAGAAAGGCATAAATTCTACCTAATGGATCCTGATTTGAGGGAAGCTAGGAGAATGCACCCATGGGTATCCCTTTGGGACAATCACGATGTAGATTTTCAAGCGGGACATGAATCCGCTCCCTTTGAAGCTTGGTACGAGTATTTACCATCCAAAATGCCCGATAGTAATGATGTTACAATGGTTCATAGAAAAATTTCTTACGGCCCGTTGATGGATATTTTTGTAACAGATGTGCTTACCAAAAAAGGTCAAGATTCAATTAGCGGAGGAACGAGTATGATTGGAAATGAGCAATATACTTGGTTAACGAACGAATTGTCTCAATCCACAGCAAAATGGAAAATTCTTCCAATGCAAAATTTAATGTGCGGATGGAGTGTTCAGGGAGTTCCGGCATTCATTGGTTTGGGTTCTGGTGGAGTATTAGACAATACAAATTGGGACGGATACGATGCTGACAGGGATCGGCTTTTATCCTACCTCGAAAACCAAAACATTGATAATGTGGTTGTACTTTCAGGCGATAGTCATGTAACCATTTTTGGCGATCTTAGTGTTAATCCCTACGACCCAAACGTATATGACGGTTCTACGGGGAATGGTTCCGTTGCTGTTGAAATGCTCCCAACCAGTATAAGCCGCGGAAACTTTGACGAAATGGGGTTTGGATGGGCTATACCAATTGTTATTCCTGTATTATCGAATGCCAATCCACAGCACATTAAAATGGAACTCACAAAACACGGTTACGGAATATTGGACATTCAACCTAGTCGCTGTATTGGTGAAACATGGTATTCGGATAAATTAAACTTATCTAATCAGGAAAGTTTTGGATTTGGATTTAGGGTAAATGACGGTTTTAACCATTGGGAAAGAACCGAGGAATTGAATCCTTCTCCCCCAAAAGATATCAGTTCATTGGGCTTTCAGGAATTATGGGTAGGGCCAAATGAGCATACAGCCATCCATTTATACCCTAACCCTACTGCCTCAGAAATAACCATTGAATTCGAGGCTCGGGTAGGTGAAGAATATGAAGTAGAGATTTTTACATTAACGGGATCTGACACAGGTATCCGACAAATAATCAATGCCAGTAGCAAACACATATCAACTAGCTTAAACCTTTCTTCATTGACTGAAACCCACTACCTGCTTTGCGTTAAAAGTGTGAACAGTTCAAGTTGTTCCTCTTTGATATTTAAACGCTAATTAGGTGCTTCACATTCAAACCTCGACCTTTAACGAGTCGAGCGCTTTCTCTATCCCGTAAAGGACCTTCACTTTTTTTGAAGCAAAATTAATACTTTAATGAGTTACTTTTCACCTAATTTTTCATGGATTGAAAACTTCGTTCTATCTTCGAGGACAAAATTTTAGTTAAAATCCTATGAATGCTTCAAAATTCCAATTGATTTTATTTTTATTAGTCGCAAATTTCCAAGTGCTTTTTGCAGAGGAAGGAATGTTAATTCCTTCTTTAATTGCCGCTTTCGAGTCAGATATGAAGGCAAAAGGAATGAAATTATCGGCAGATGAGATATACAGTGTTAACCATTCTAGTTTAAAGGACGCTATATTTCAATTCGGTGGGGGTTGTACAGCAGAGCTAGTTTCCAGTAAAGGGCTCCTTTTAACAAACCATCATTGTGGTTATTCTCAAATTCAATCACATTCCTCCTTGGAAAACGATTACATAAGAAACGGATATTGGGCCAAAGACTTTTCTCAAGAGTTGAAAAATAGTGGCTTAACGGCTTCGAGAATTGTGCGAATTGAAGATGTCACAAGCGCTGTATTACAAGGTGCAAGTTCCAAAGCGGATAAAGCGACCATCGAAGCAAACTGTAAAAAATTGGCCGCGGAGGCGGTGGAGGGAACACATTATTTAGCAGAGGTTAAAGCGTTTGATTATGGAAATGCCTATTATTTAATGGTAAAAGAAGAGTTTTTAGATGTGCGTTTTGTTGGTACACCGCCGAGTTCAATAGGTAAATTTGGTGGGGATACTGATAATTGGGTTTGGCCACGTCATACGGGTGATTTTTCGGTTTTTCGAATTTATGTTGGTCCTGACAATCGCCCGGCAGCCTACAGTGAGTCAAATGTTCCGTACACGCCGCTTCATTATTTGCCCGTATCTATGAAAGATCGTTTAGTGGGCGATTTCACAATGGTTTACGGTTTTCCTGGTACCACTGAACAACACGTGGTGTCGGGGTATTTGAAGTTTATTGTGGAAAAAGAACGGCCTGCACGCATTCACATGCGCGACTTATCGCTTGGCGTAATTGACAAGGGCATGCGAAGTGATGACCTGATTAGAATACAATACGCTGCCAAACAAGCGAGCATAGCGAACGCTTGGAAAAAGTGGATTGGCCAGATTGAAGGGTTGAGGAATTTAGATGGAGTAGGTGTGAAAGTGCAACGAGAAAAAGAATATACAGACAGAGCGATGTCTAATACTGAATGGAGAGAAAAGTATGGGGGTATTATTATGCAAATGAATGAGCTTGTTGCCAAAGAAAGTAGTTTTGAATACAATTACGCAATGGGAGTTGAGTACTTATCGGTTGGTCCAGAGTATTTTAAATTGGCGAGGGCTTTCAATGATCTTATACTCAACCATGAAAAATACAAAGCAAATGGTGAGTTAAATGCTGTGTTAGAAAAAATAAAAGCAAGTGGAACGGGTTTCTTTAAAAATTACAATGCAAAAATAGATCGTGACATTTTTAATTTGTTGACTTTTGCGTTTTTGGGGGGAGACGCTATCAACGAATCGTCAAAAATAAAGCAAGAGGTTGTTGAGGCATTAACGAACTTAATTTACGAAAAATCCATATTTACGGATCAAAAAAGATTTAACGCTTTTATCAGTGGTTTTAATTCAAAAAGTATATCAAAACTTGAAAAAGATGCAGGGTTTAGCCACTATTCAAAGCACTTAAATGAATTTAGAGCGAATGTGGTGCCCGGATACACTAGTTTTTCGTCAAAAATGTCTGCTTTACTACAAATTTACGTGGAAGGCAGAAAAATCATGTTTCCTGAAATTAAGCATTGGCCGGATGCGAATAGTACTTTACGGATTACTTACGGGCAACTCGAGGGATCTTCGCCAACTGACGGCATGATGTATACAGAACATACCACGCTTGACGGAATTGTGGCAAAATACAACACAGGAAATCCTGATTTTGAATTACTGCCGCGTATGTTGGACTTACACAAAGCAAAAAACTACGGCGACTATGCGCAAAATGGTGAATTGTGGGTGTGTTTTACAGGTTCTAACCATACCACTGGTGGAAATTCGGGATCGCCCGTTATTGACGATGAAGGTAATCTTATGGGACTTAATTTTGATCGAACTTGGGAAAGTACCATGAGCGACTACATGTTTGACGCAAAACGGTGTAGAAATGTAGTGGTTGATATTCGTTACGTCCTCTGGGTAATTGACACGTATTCCAACGCAAAACACCTTGTCGACGAGATGACAATTGTTCGTTGATAGCAGCTCTATTAAACCGATATTAAGCGAAAAAGTGGTGTGAATGAACAGCGACTTTTTTGCGGATATTACTTGCTGCAGCAAAATAAATTGGAGTTTTGTTTTGACCATGGCAGCAGCGGACGTCAAAACTAATTTTAGGGAAACATGCGAATAAGTGTTTTAATGTATATTTGCTAAAAGTTTTTGAAAATGAAATTGATTATATGAAAAATTACTGCTTTTTAGCTTTGCTTCTTTTTTTATTTAATGGAATAAATGCGCAAGTAACCAAGGAGATTAATGGGAAGTTGACCGATATGAAGACCAACTACGAAGCCGAAAAGGTGGAGTTGAGTTTAACAGCGAAGAAAACTGGGCGGGTTTGGGTAACTAAAACATCCGATGACGGGTCTTTTACTTTCAATAACATACCTTTAGGCGACTTAGAAATCAGTATCACAGATAAAGATTATCGCTACGAAAAATTTAAGTTTTCAACCGATTCAAATCACCTTCAGAAGTATAATTTTTCTACTCCTTTTGGCGTGAATTTAAAAGTGTCGTGGCTCTTTAATTGGGGAGATCGAGTTATTTATAGCAAAGGAAAAAAAATAATCAAAGAACATTATTGGTCGCATGCCACAGCAAAAGGTATTTTAGTGTTGTATGGCTTTTGTCTTTTGTTAATTTTCTACTATAGTATTGTTCAAGTTTCCCTTGCTATTGCTTACGTGCGAACCCGAAAGAAAGTAGCAAGTGAACCAACTCCATCATTTGATTTGGCGATGGCTCCGAAAGTTACCATACAGCTACCCATGTTTAATGAAATGTATGTAGCAGAGCGAATTATTGAAACTGCAGCAGCCATTGATTATCCTCGCGACAAATTCCAAATCCAAGTCTTGGATGACTCTACCGATGAAACAAAGGAGATTATTGCCAATAAAGTAAAAGAAATAGCCGCCCAGGGAATTGATATTATTCATATTCACCGCACGGATAGAACGGGTTACAAAGCAGGCGCACTTGACGCCGCAATGGAGAACGTTTCAGGTGAGTTTATCGCCATTTTTGATGCCGATTTTATACCAGACGACGCATTTTTAATGAAAACGATTCCCTATTTTCAAAACGAAAAAATAGGCGTTGTACAAACTAGGTGGGGGCATTTGAACAAAAGTTATTCAGTTCTTACTGAGCTTCAAGCTTTTGGATTAAACGGTCACTTCGCCATCGAACAAGGCGGAAGAAACGCGAATGGGCACTACATTAATTTTAACGGAACAGCAGGCGTTTGGCGGAAATCATGCATCGCTGACGCAGGGGGGTGGGAACACGATACCATTACGGAGGATTTAGATTTGAGCTACCGAGCACAAATGAACGGTTGGGAATTTAAGTATTTAGAGCACGTTGTTTCACCTGCAGAATTACCCATTACGATGTCTGCACTCAAAAGCCAACAACATCGTTGGATGAAAGGAGGCGCTGAGGTATTTTTAAAAATGTGGAAACGCCTACTCAAAAATCCGTCGGTTAAGTTTTCAGATAAAATTCATGGACTAGCGCATTTGTTTAATTCTACAGTATTTGTTTTTATTATAGGCTTGTCTATTTTAAGCCTGTTTGTACTTCATATTAAAGATAGCTTTTCTGATTTAAATTTTGTTATTCAGTTTGGGTCCTTTTTTATCATTAGCACGGTATTTTTAGCCTACTATTATTGGTTTTCTTACCGCGATAAAAAAGGCAACACCGCGTCAGATTTGGTGCGGTTTACAGGTCGTTTTTTTCAGTTTCTCACTGTTTCAATGGCGCTATCGTTGAGTAATGCGGTTGCTGTAATTGAAGGGTATTTAGGCATTAAAAGTTCTTTTGTTAGAACGCCAAAATTCAATGTTTCTAAGAAAGATGAGTTTCAAGGAAATAAATACGATAAGAAAAGCCTTTCCATTATAAATATTATTGAAGGTTTATTAATGGTTGTTTTTGGTTTTACCGCAGTTAACAGGTCTATTTACGGGGATTTCGGAATGGTGCCCTTTCATCTAATGTTGACTATCGGCTATGGCGTTATCTTTTTCTCTACTTTAAAAGAGCGAAAGCTATAAGCTTATTTTTTTTGCACGTTACTTATACTCAATGACTCAAATTGATAGGAGTATTTCATCTTTATGAACTGAAAGGTAATTTTGTATTGATTGCTCTTGGTTGCGTAAAAAGCCATGCAAAAAATACCATCGCTATTCTCTTTCCCTTTGAATGTAAAGTTAAATGAGCCTTTGGGGTTCCTTACAAAAAAATCTTGTAGAATTAAAACCGCTTGATTATGGTTGTATCCCCCCTCCTTATCGGCTATTTTTAGTAAAATTTTTTCTTTTCCTAAGGAAATTATTGTCTGCGAATCATTGGCTGCAAAAGCTTGCTCTATTTTTGAGTAGGGCATTTCAAAGGTTGAATCTGAAAAAAAAAGAACGACGGCAGTAACAAATAAAATAACAGTTTTCATACGCTTAAATATTTCAAAAATAGTGCCTTTATTGATTCAATATCAATATTTGGTTACTTTTGACTATGAAGTTAAAACTTTTATGTGTTGGAAAAACAAATTTTAGTTTTCTTCACGAGGGAGAGAAAGAATACCAAACACGTCTCACGCATTATTGTAATTTTGAAAGAGTGGATATTCCAGAGTTGAAAAATGTCAAGTCATTCTCTGTAGATCAAATTAAAAATAAAGAAGGGTTATTAATTTTATCAAAGTTGCAGACTACTGACTATTTAATTCTTTTAGATGAGAAAGGGGAAAGTTATCCTTCTGCCTTGTTTGCCTCGTCGCTTGAAAAGAAAATGTTACAAGGTAAAAATTCGCTCGTTTTTGTTATTGGCGGTGCATATGGGTTTTCGTCGTCGGTTTATGATCGCGCAAATGAATTAATTTCTTTATCAAAAATGACCTTCTCCCACCAAATGGTTAGAATGATTTTTTTGGAGCAATTGTATCGTTCCTTCACTATTATGAAAGGAGAAAAATACCACCATTGTTAGTTTCGTTTAACCACATTTTATTAAAAGCTGAACTTTGAGTTTACCAACAACTTATTTAGTCGATTTTCTTCTTTTATTATTTTTCTTAACCTTGATTATCGGCTTAGCTTATTTTAAAAAATCAAAGGTTTCAATGCCATCCCTAGCAGGATTTTATTGGTTATCGTTTTTTTATCACTTGTCTTTCACCATTTTGTTTGCCTCTTTTTATGCATTTATTCTAGAAGGTGGTGATACAATCGCTTATTGGCAAGGTGCAAATACCTTGAACAATTTATTTTTCGAATCGCCGGCTAATTATTTTGAATGCCTTTTTTCAAGTCCTTCTCCGGAACTTTTCGGGCAACATTTTAATCCAAATACAGGATTTCCGCCGGGTTGGATTTATCGCGAAAACGAAGGATGGTTGGTGTGTAAAATAGCCTCAATTCTTTCGATTATTTCCCTTAAGAGTTATCTTGCGATGTCACTAATAGTGGGTTATTTTTCTTTTCTTGGTTCTTGGCGTTTAATGGGCTTAGTGGCTCGATTTAAAACGCATTCTTCTGGTCACTTGTTAATCGCCTTCATGTTCATTCCTTCGGTTTGTTTTTGGTGTACTGGAATTTCAAAAGATGGGTTTATTTTCGTTCTTGTATTTTATTTGCTGATTGCACTTTTCAACAGTATTATTGATGGAAAGCTGTCCATTAAGCGAATCGTTTGGATTGTTGTTTTATCCTATTTTATTTTTTACTTGCGATCTTTTGTGTTTTTAGCGGTTCTCGTAGCGTTGATTATGGCTTATGGGGCGCGACTAACTAAAAAATTTGAATCCAATCAATTGGCGAAATTGGGCTTGAGGTTTTTTTACTTGATCGGTGGTTTAGGAATTCTATTTTTGTTTTTTTCGTCTGACGCCGTCACTAATATTATGATGCAGGCAATGATAATACAACAAGACTTTGTCAATAATAATATATATACAGGGTCTAAATACGTGCTTTCGAATCAGGACATTTCGCCTATTGGTCTTGTAAAGTCATTCCCGCAGGCACTTTTTTATGGAATTTATAGGCCTTACTTAACGGAAAGTTTATCCGCGACATTATTTTTAAATGGTGTGGAGAGTTTAATCTTTCTTTTTTTTACCTTTCGATTTTTTATTAGCTTTAAAATCTTTACGAAAATCAAGCAAATTCGAAAAAATGAATTTTTGATGTTTGCACTAGTTTTTGTCTTAATACTCGGCTTTATGGCTGGTTTTACATCCGTTCTATTCGGTGTTTTGGTGCGTATCCGCGCTATAATTCTCCCTTTCGTATATTTGGTTTTGACGGTTAGTGGTAAACTTGACTCCCAAGAAGCAACTACAATTAAAAACAATTAATAGATGTGTGGAATTAACGGTTTTATTGACTTTAATAGGAAAGCTTCAAGTGTCGAATTGCTAGCTATGAACAAGGTCTTAGGTCATCGCGGTCCCAACGGCGAGGGACATAAAATACATGATAAAACTAATTATGTACTAGGGCTTGGGCATCGTCGACTTGCAATAATTGATTTGTCTGACGCTGGAGTGCAGCCCATGCTCTACAAGCAGTTCTCGATTTCATTTAATGGGGAAATTTATAATTACAGGGAAATTAAAGCAGATCTTGTTCGCTTGAATCATAAATTTATAGGGAATTCCGATACCGAAGTATTGATACACGCTTTTGAAGAATGGGGTATAGCATGTCTAGATAGATTGATAGGGATGTTCGCATTTGTATTGTATGACGAGCAAAAAGAGGAGTTGTTTTGCGTGAGAGATCGAACAGGAATTAAGCCCTTTTTTTATTATTATGCCGATGGATTGTTTTTGTTCGCTTCTGAACTCAAGGCTTTTCACCAAATTCCGCAGTTTAAGAAAACGATTAATATCGAGGCCTTTCAGTTATATCTTCAGTTTGGGAATGTTCCTGCGCCTCATTCCATTTTTCTGCGTTGCTTTAAGTTAGTGCCAGGATCCTATCTTCGCCTAGTATGCGCTAACAAGGAGGATTTTGAAAATTCTCTTGTCGCTCACGAATATTGGTCGGTATATGATGTTTACAACAAACCGAAGTTATCGCTTTCTTTTGATGAAGCGAAGGAAAAAACAAGGTCCTTATTGGTCTCCGCATGTCAGTTTAGGATGATTTCAGATGTGCCTGTTGGTGTATTTTTAAGTGGTGGTTATGACAGCACGGCAGTCACGGCAATTTTACAAAGTAATACGTCAAAACCCTTAAAAACATTTACTGTTTCGGTGCCTGATATTGGTTTAAACGAGGCTGTTGAATCGGCGAAAATTGCAAATATTTTGGGTACTGATCACACAGAGATTCGCTGTGATGTTAAAGAGGCACAGGATAAAATAACTGCGTTACCCTATTTTTTTGACGAGCCTTTTTCAGACAGTAGCGCACTCCCGACCATGTTGGTTAGTGAAGCAGCGAGAAAATCGGTTACGGTGGCTTTAAGCGCGGATGGGGGCGATGAAGTTTTTGCAGGATACAACCGCTACGACTACTTGATGCGTTACCATCATAAGTTCAAGTTTACGCCTAAATTTCTTCGCGATGGCTTGGTTTTTTTGATGGATAAAATTCCTGCTGACATGCTACCGGTTTTTCGAAATCAATATAATTTTCACCAACGGTATGAAAAATTAAAATTGTTATTGAGCGATCCAAGTGAAAAAAACTTCATGTTTTCGCTCAGTAAGCAGTTTACTAATAAAGAGCTTGACTTTTTACTAGTAAATAATAATGAGCCTATTTCTACTGCTTATCATTCTAATCAGCTTTTGGAGGAATTTAAAACGCCGCTTAGTTACTTACTTGCAATTGATTATCAAACGTATCTTCCCGATGATATTCTGCAAAAGGTTGATCGATCGACGATGCATGTGGGACTTGAAGGTAGAGAGCCCTTGTTAGACCACCGACTGATTGAGTTTGTTGCTCAGCTTCCAGATCAATTTAAGTACAACAATGGAATAAAAAAGTATTTATTAAAAGAAATTGTACACGATTTCGTTCCAAAGGAATTAATGAATCGGCCTAAGAAAGGTTTCGCTATACCAATTGGGTCTTGGTTACAAAACGACATTTCGTTTCTTCTTGATACCTATCTCAATGAAGCTGACATTAAAAAGCAGGGTTTGCTAAAGTGGGAAGGCGTGTCGAAATTACTTAGTTTGTTCAGGGCAGGAAAGTTGGAATATACAAACAAAATATGGACCTTACTTGTCTTTCAAATGTGGTATAAAGAATGGATGAATTGAGGCAATTATGAAGGCAAGTTTTAAAAAGCATACGTTTAATTTTCTATTTCCTGCTGGAACAAGTAGAGGTGTTTTACATACGAAGGACGCCTGGTTTTTATCCATTACAAATGAGAAGTCCCTCTTAGTTGGCATAGGTGAATGCAGCGTGATTCCCTCATTATCGCCAGAATTTACATCGGAGGAAGACTACTGCGAAAAGTTAAATGAATTAATTAGCAGCTTAGAAAGTATAAATTTTTCAGCATTTATTGAAGAAAACTCAATTTCCTTCACGACTTTCGGTCAATCGTTTTTAAATGAACTTAATGAATGGCCATCGATAAAGTTCGGGCTAGAGTGCGCTCTGCTAGATGCTAATCAAAAGGGTTCAGGAATAATTTTCGACAATCCATTTAGCCGAGGTGAAATATCCATCCCAATCAACGGTTTGGTTTGGATGGGAAATAAAGAATTTATGCTTAAACAAATAGAGCAAAAAATAGCTGAAGGGTTTAAAACGATAAAATTAAAAATAGGGGCAATCGATTTTGATTCGGAACTAGGTTTAATTAGAGGGATTCGCGAAAAATTTTCTTCCAATGAAATTACCATTCGGGTGGATGCAAACGGCGCTTTTAATGAGTTTTCCGTTTATAAAATCCTAAATGAATTAAAACGTTATGATGTTCATTCGATTGAGCAACCAGTTGGTCAAAATGAGCTGGCTCTGCTTAACGTTTTGGCAAAGGAAAACATAGTTCCAATTGCACTCGATGAATCGTTAATTGCTTGCCAAAATCGTTCTAAGAAAAGGGAACTTTTGGATGAAATTGAGCCACAATATATCGTATTAAAACCCAGTTTACATGGCGGTCTCTCAGGAACGAAGGAATGGATTCAATTGGCAGAAGAACGAAAGATAGGTTGGTGGATAACCTCTGCCTTAGAAAGTTCGTTGGGCTTGGCAGCAATTGCTCAGTTTACCGGAAACTATCCTGTCAATTTGCCTCAAGGGTTAGGGACTGGAGGAGTTTTTTCAAATAACTTGCCTTCCAATCTTATAATAGCTAATGGTCAATTAACAATGAAAAAATGAAAACAAAAGAAAATTGGAATCCGCTTACTTTTGATGAAGCGTATGTAATTGAGCGAAAAGGTACGGAGTTGCCATTTTCAGGCGAATATTGTCAAAGTAAGGCGCAAGGGACTTACCATTGTAAACGATGTGAGTTACCTTTATACAGCAGCGATGCCAAGTTTGACTCAGGTTGCGGTTGGCCAAGTTTTGATGCTTTTTTAAATGAAAATGTGCGTTTTGTTCCAGATCGAGACGGCAAAAGGACAGAAATTGTTTGCGCTGGCTGCGAAGGTCATTTAGGACATGTGTTTTATGGAGAACGATTTACCGAGGAGAATACCCGACATTGTGTTAACTCACTTTCCGTCAAATTATTGAAATAGTTATTTTGAAGAACAAGAAATTAAGTCATCACATTCAGTATAAATCATGTTATTTAAAATGATTTGAGCAGCCAAGATGAGCTGACTGTAATTTTGGGAATTGTTTCCAAAACTTGCAGCACTTGTTACCCACATTTTTGTGATTAAATCTTGCGCACCAGCACGTGGAGCTATTTTATCCACTACTGCCGAAACGTTAGCTGCACCAGCGTGATAGACATGCATAACAAAAAGTCGGAACCATAATTCAGTCTCGTTAACATCTATTTTATGCCGAGCTAATATTTTTTTTGCTTCGGGTATACAAACGCTTGAAATTAATTTACTTGCTGCCCCAGCGCTTTTTTCAAAGTCCGCTCGCTCATCGTTAGTCTCACTTACTGTTAAGCCATATTTTCTCGCTACTGACGGCATCAGTTGGAATGCACCGTATGCCCCAGCCACGGATTTTTTTAGTTGGCCTGGACTTTCTATCAATAAAATTGATTGGGCATACCAAGGATCAACACCATTTTTTTCGAAAGTAGCAAGGCCTCTGGAAAGGGAGTTAAATACATCTCGAAATTTATAGAAGTCATTTTTTCCAGTGGTAATGTATAGTTGTTCTTCAAATGGGATATTATTTGCTGACTTAATAGCTGTTTTATAGGCTGCCTTTTCAGTTTCAGATTGACTTGCCCATTTTTTTACGGACATGTAGCCTAGTATTTGTCTAGTTGATGCAACATTTATAATGCATGTATCAGGTGACAACAACATTATCTTTTGCCAAAAAATGGTTTGCGCTAATTCATCCCATCGATCTGCGAAGATGTTCTCGACATGTAACAGGGTGTTTTTGGTTCCATTTGCTGTTACAATGATTTTTTCATCACTCCATGAAAATTGTTGTGCCATAAGCAGCTTGGTTAAAAAAAAGAAGGTAAAAATTAGGAGAGACCGCATGCTAATAAATAAGCGTTAAAAGTAGCTGAAAAACGATGAGTAAATGTTACGTTACAGATTAGTTTAACACAAATTAATGTTGAATTAAGTAACTTCGCATCATGAAATTGATAGTTCGTATAGTGAGTTGGCCCTTAATTGCCCTGATTCGTATTTATCAATTAATTATTTCTCCCATGTTGCCTGCTTCTTGTCGCTATACGCCAAGTTGCTCGAACTATACCTTAGAAGCAATAAAAGTTTGGGGGCCTTTCCGAGGATCTTGGCTTGGTATTAAACGCATCGCCTCATGTCACCCAAAAGGCGGACACGGACACGACCCAGTTCCTGAAAAAAAGGAAAAATTAGGAAATACCTAATTGCCATCCTCGGTTTTTAAGTGTGCGTGTAATCGTAAGAATATCGCTTGCGTTGCTTGATAGATTTGCCCAATTTGCACTACTTAATGTTTTTCCTTGTTGCGAAAGTGCTAGTTGAAATGGAAATTTAATTTCGGCTGCTTCTCTTTGTTCATTTTCTACAAATAGAAACCAACGCCAAAGTAATCGCACCGAATTATTATCTGTTATAGAAAAGTCTTTCGATGTTACAGAAGCAAAAAAATCAATATTTCTTCTGGCTCTAGAAAAAAGTACGTTGAGGCGCTTAGCACCATTCTTTTCATTTACAGGTCCGAACCGCATGTCGAATTGCGCTGTTTCGTTTTTTGCATAACCAAAGCTGACGATTAATCGGTCGCATTCATCGCCTTGAATTTGTTCCAACGATTTGAAAAACAAAGTATCTTGGTCAATACGAGTAAGCAAATCTTCCTGTTCCTTTGAGGTCAGTTGGTCAAAAATACACGACAATTGTGTTGCTGAGAAGGCTACAATTCCAATTTTTTCTTTTTTGTCCGATAGCACTGCCGCGACGTGTTGGG
This sequence comes from Chryseobacterium gleum, assembly GCA_945888625.1. Taxonomy (GTDB): domain Bacteria; phylum Bacteroidota; class Bacteroidia; order Flavobacteriales_D; family Crocinitomicaceae; genus UBA952. The sequence goes on along the minus strand of CAMDAH010000008.1, from coordinate 21,998 downwards.
CAACAAATTTCGCTTCTATTTCATTTTTCCTATTCATGTACCGACCAGATTCTATATGATGAAATTTTAATGGTTGGCGCGCTTGATTGACGGAGGGAAATGCGATTAGTGCGTTGTTGTAAAAATAGTCATTCGAGTAGGCAATTAATGAGGGATGTTCACTTCTAAAATGGTATTGCAAGTGGATGTTTTTAAAATAAAAACTCGCTTTGTGCAGTAGGGTAATGGAATTTTCATCTGAAGGGTTAAAATAGTTGCTCGGTGCCATTTGTTGACTATCTCCGGCGATTAAAACACGTTTTGATCGGTAAAGACAACCAATGGAGTGGCTGAGTAATAACTGGCTTGCTTCGTCTATGATGGTAAGATCGAAATAATTCTTCTCTAACGGGATATTACTAGCAAGTTGGCTGGGATTCGTTAGCCATATTGGTTTAAGAAGTTGAATCCAAGCGGCCGCCTCACTACTCAACAATTCTCGAATTGATTTATTCCTGCGTTTTTTCGCAAATTCTTTCACCAAAATGGCTTTGCCGGCTTTTAATTGTTGTTTTCGTGTTTTTTCTTCTGCTGATAATTTGTAAGCAGGCGTTTGTAAAAGGGCGTGGAAGGAGTTAAATGTTTGTTGTTGTTGTAAACGGATTACCTGAACGAGTTGATTTATTTCACTGTCAAATGTCTCATTTAGGGATTCAATCCTAGCTAAAAAATCCTTTGCCTTGTTAACCGAAAAGGCAGGGAATCTTGTCTTGAAATTTGACCAGGCAGTTTGATAAATTTGGCGCTCAAGTTGTGCGAGATCTTGGTTGTTTTGGCAGCACTCAAGCAAGTCTTTGGGCAGTTCACTTAATTGAACACTAAAGGGCTTAATAAAATTAAATTGGTCAACTAATTCTTGCAGGTATGGAATACAGCGCACTTCATCGGTAAAGTTAAATTTACTTCTGAAATCGTTCATTAAGTTGTTTATCGTAGTGTAATTAGCATTTAGTGTTTTGCATTCATCTTGGCTAAATGACCTAAAAACGTTCCATTCACTGTAATCTTGTTGCTCTATTAACGATGAAATTATTTCTAAATCAATGCTAAGGTTTTTGATCCCCAGATCGGAAAATACCTGGGTTAGTTTCATCAACTTGTCTTCAATTACTTGCCTCTTTTTTAATGAATTTATAGCTTCGCTAAAATTAATACCTGGGGTTCTTAACCATTTTTTAAGTTCTTTTTTCCACCGATAGGCATGTAAAAATCCTTTTTGCTGCTGTTCTTTTTCTAAATAACTTAGTTCTGTGGGTGTCGGTATTTTTATCCAATGATTTTGTTGAAAGGCGGTTTTTTCTAATGTGGCTACTGTTTCCAAGTATTTTTTTAAAGTAGATAAAAATAGTTTGTGGTCTTTCACTATTACGTGTTCAAATTGCCTGAAGTAGCTTGTGGAGAAACGATGGCAAATTCTCGCTTTCTCTAAAAGTTTTTTGAAGTCCCCGATGGTCTGAACACCAAAATTGTTTTGCACTAATTGCGCAGTATTTAGCCACTGGTCTAAAGCGATTTCGAAATCTAAAACAGTGCTAAACGCTTGTTGGATATTACTTATGTAGCGCAACTGAAATAACAAAACAGCAGGTAATTTTTGGAGTTTTTCTTTGTGTTCGAGCCATGTTTTTATACTTGGAGTAGTTGAGCTTCGTTTGGTTTGTTCGTCACTCCACGATTTGTTTTGTTCAAGGAATTCCCTGACGCTAATTCCACCAATTGCTTCTGCTTGATTATAGACGCTTAATTCTTTTTGTAGCGATGTAATTTCTTGCTGAAACAACGATTCAAATTGTTGATTTTTGATTTGTTCCGTTTCTATGGTTATCCAGTTTTTTTTGAGATTTTTGACGAGCGCGTGAGAACTATAGTTGGTCGTGGTAATTACACTCAGTTGGCCTAACCCGATCGCATCTAATTTTTGTTGGATTACTTCTAAGGCGACTCGCTTGTCAGAAAGAACCAAGGTACTGGTTTGTGCAACCAATAATTTACCAATTACATTGCAAATGACCTGTGATTTTCCAGTTCCAGGTGGACCTTGAACAACACAGTTTCCTCCTTTCAGTTGTTCAAATACCGCGGCTTGTTGTTCATCAAAAGGAAATAAAGTGGCATTGGGTAAAGGCAAGTTAAAGGGCCGTTTTTCAACTTCTTCACCAAATAATTCGATTAGGGGAGAAGACCAACTATTTCTTTTGATTAGTTGTTCGAGCTCTCCCAATAAAGTTAATCTATGGTGATGAAAATTACCAATGTATTCTACATCCATATCAATGAATTCAAACCCGAGTTCATATAGCAAGGAAACTAGTCCAGCTGAATCATCAATTTTTTCAGGTAGCTTGAGATCACTAAATTCGTTTTCTACTTGTCTTCTTAAAAAAGGGTTGATAAGGGCTTCTTCTGTAATTTCTGTGAATACAACAGTTTGATTAATTCTATTTAATTGAACGCTAAGTGGAATGATGAACAGTGGTGTTTCCACCTCTTTTTTTTGGTGGCATAATCGAATGACTCCCCTACTTTTACACAAAGGAAAAATGCCTTTTTCTTTTTCTGTTTTTTTAGCTTCACTGATTATTTTTTCAAGTTCTTTGCTAAGCGGATAGTTTCCGCTACCAATTTTTACGCATTGTTTTTCTGAGAGGTTAACAAGGGGATCATCGCTTTTAAATACACTAAGTTCCCGAAGCAATTCATTTAACTGTATAGATAAATTTGTTTTTTCCACATCGTAAAGATAAGGTCTTTTCTTTTTTTTTAGTTTTTGAACAAATAAACTAACTTTACTCAATAAAATTAAAATTATGTCGAAACTTCTTCTAAGTATATTTACCCTGCTTTGTGTGCTTAATCTCCCTGCACAAATTACCTTAACGGAGGCTAGTTTTCCAAGTAGCGGAGATTCGGTTAGAATTAGCCAGTCCAATACACAGGGCCTAGATTTCGTTAGCACCGGTGCCAATTTTAATTGGGATTACAGTAATTTAGTTGCAACAAGTCAAGTACTTAACCAATATAATCCAATAGGTTTTGCCTCGATTTTAATTTTTGCCACTTACGGACCGATTGCACAATCTTCCTACCAAGGAAGTTATTTTAATACGACGCAGGATCTTCCATTAGACCAATTATCACAGTTTTTACCCGTTGCTTTGAGCGACTTAAATCAGTATACCAAGTCAACAAATGACTCGATTACTTCAATTGGATATTCGATTTCTGTGAATGGGCAAGGTGTCCCTTTCAAATCGGATACGATTGAAACCAGGTATAAATTACCACTCAATTTTAACGACCAACATTATTCTCGTGGTTACTCTAATATTGATTTGAATCCGATTATTGATGTTATATTTAGGCAGTATCGTCAACGTTTCACAACGGTTGATGGCTGGGGGACTTTAACTACCCCAAAAGGTACTTTTCAAGTGCTTAGGGTCAAACACGATATAGACGAAATTGATTCGGTTTATCAAACTTTTTTTGGTCCAGGTGCCTGGTTTGGCGCACCTCCAATTACACGAACAGAATATGAGTGGTTCGGATTAAACAATACCGAGTGGCTTTTGAAAGTGGTGGTAACCAACAATACTATTTCTTCCATAGCTTACCAAGAAGATTATTTAGGTCTCGATGCAGGGTTAGAAAGCAGTGCGTTTCAAGTTAACGCATACCCAAACCCTTTTTCCGATTTTGTGTATTTTGATTCTGATTCGCCATTAAAAGGAGTACAATTGTGCAATGCTCAAGGGAAAGTGGTGTTGCAATTAGCTGATACAGATTTACTTATTGGAAAGATTGACCTATCGGCATTTAGTCCGGGTGTTTACTTAATGAAAATAGCCAATAACCAATCGACCAAACTTATAAAGTTAGTTAAGAACTAATTTTGTTACCTTTGAAAAGGCAAATCGGTTTATCGCTGTTTCGCTTCGGCGGAAGAGAGGAAAGTCCGGGCAGTATAGAGCATCGTACTTCCTAACGGGAAGGGCTAAGTAGGGAAATCTATTTAGAACAGAAAGTGCCGCAGAAAGGAAAACTACCTTCTTCGGAAGGAAAAGATGAAAAGGCGGGGTAAGAGCCCACCGCATAGTTGGCGACAACTATGGCAAGGTAAACCTTACGAACTGAAAGACCATGTATACCGAGGCTTGAGGGTTGCTCGCCCGATCTCGGAGGGTAGGTTGATAGACCCTAATTGTGAAGTTAGGGCTAGATAAATGATAGACAGCTAATTCTTTTTTAGAAGAGGTGAACAGGACCCGGCTTACGATTTGCCCTTTTTTTTATTCGCAAGGTTGAAATCTATTTTCGCTTTTATTTTTAATTTTATTCTTTGAAAAAAACACATGACGCGTCTTTATCTTTTGTTAAGTATAATTTTTCTGGTCTCCAAGAGTTTCGCTCAATTAACACCTTCCAATGGTATACAGGAATCTAAAGTCATTTATTATGCTTTGCAAAATGCAAGTGTTTACGTTTCTGCTGCGGAATTAATAGAAAATGCAACGGTTTTAATTAAGGGAGATAAGATTGAGAAAATAGGAAAGCTTATTATTCTGCCACAAGGATGCGTCGAAATAGATATGCAGGGACAAACAATTCTTCCCGCTTTTATCGAATTATATTCAAATGTAGCGCTTCCCAAACCAGTTAATAATGGAGAGGGTTATCGACCACAATTAGAAACAAGCAATAAAGGTCCCTATTATTGGAATGAATCTATTCACCCGGAAGTAGACGCTGCAAGTCTTTTTAAAATTGATACAAAAGAATACGAAAACTTAATAAATATGGGCTTTGGATACGCGGTGACGCATGTTCAAAACGGTATCGTTAGAGGTTCAGGTGCTTTTATTTCACTGGGAAGCGAAAAGGTCAATAAGCAGTTGTTAAAAAGTAATGCAGCAAATTTCTACTCTTTTTCTAAAGGCCTATCCTCTCAAACCTATCCCTCCTCACAAATGGGTTCCATTGCTCTTTTAAGACAAAGTTTATATGATTTAGCCTATTATCAAAATAACCCTGCAGGAAATGATAGGTCGATATCATTTGATCGTTGGTCAGATAAATTACATGGTCCCTCTTTTTTTAAGGTAAACGAAAAATGGGAAATTCTTAGGGCCAATAAAATTGCGAAAGAATTTGATTTGGATTTTATTTTTGTTGCTTCGGGAAATGAATATGCAAACGTTGATTACCTGAAAAAAATTAATCCGAGATTGGTTGTTCCAATTAATTTTCCCTTGGCTTACAATGTACAAGACCCTTATTTGGCAAGGCAAATATCGTTAAGTGAACTCAAGCATTGGGAGTTAGCACCTTACAACCCAAAATACCTCATGGAAGGCGGTTTAACGGTTGCGTTAACAAGCGATGGCGTAGAAACACCGGCTACTTTTTGGAAAAATATCAGGAAGCAAATTGAAATTGGCTTAAGTGTGCAGCAAGTATTGGAAGCGCTTACGCAGGTGCCTGCAAAAATGATAGCTCAAGATCAATTAGTCGGTTCATTGGAGAATGGGAAATTAGCTAGTTTTAGTGTTTTCGATGGAAATCCTTTTTTGACAGAAGCAACTTTACTAGAGGCCTGGCACTTAGGGGAGAGAACAGTTTTTAAAACGACTCAAAAAAATAATCTTTTGGGCGAGTTCAATTTAACAATGAATGGCAAAAAGTATGAGTTGGAGCTTACCGGAACACGAGATGTGCCGGTTGGAAAGGTTTTTTATTTGGAGGAAAAAGTCGAAAAGAAGAAGAGTATTCTCGACACCATTTCTGCAGCTGTTTCGATTTCTTTAAGTCACTCAGATATCTCTCTGGCTTTTAGTTTTTCTGCTGAAAAGGCCTCTGGCGCTTATCAATTGCACGGAAAAATAAAACGGGAAGGAACAATTATTGAAGGGGATGTGCTTTTGCCTAACGGAAACTGGGGAGCATGGGCCGCAGTAAAAAAACAGAAGCTAAATGAAAAGGCATCCGAAGAAACAGCAAAACAGGAGGACAAGCCTAAAAGCCCAATCGCATGGTCGCCAAATTTAGCTTTTGGCCGCACTATGGAAGCCGAGGATCGACCGCTTGTTTTCAAGAATGCAACGCTTTGGACAAATGAGCTCGAAGGGGTAATTGAAAATGCCTCTTTGGTGTGTTTTGCCGGAAAAATTATCATGCTCGGTAAAGGGGAGGTTAAAATTCCCCCAAATGCACTAGTCATTGATGCAAAAGGAATGCATCTTACAACTGGAATTATTGATGAACATTCTCATATCGCTATTTCTAATGGCGTGAATGAAGGTGGCCAGACAGTTTCTGCTGAGGTAAGCATTGCCGATGTGGTAAATTCAGATGATATTAACATATACAGGCAGTTAGCTGGTGGGGTTACGGCTGCTCAGTTGCTTCACGGCTCGGCAAATACAATCGGTGGTCAGTCTGCACTTATTAAATTGAAATGGGGCTCGTCTCCCGATGAAATGATCATACCAAATGCGCCGAAATTTATCAAATGTGCCTTGGGTGAAAATGTAAAACAAGCCAATTGGGGAGATTTCAATACCGTTCGCTTTCCCCAAACTCGAATGGGGGTAGAACAAGTTTTTTTCGATGGATTTAAAAGGGCACAAGCCTATAAAAATGAATGGGACAACTACGCAATTACTAAAAAAACAGCTAGTTCAATTGCACCAAGAAAAGACCTCGAATTGGAAGTGTTGTGCGAGATTTTGTCAGGTGAACGAAAAATTACCTGCCACTCTTATGTTCAGTCTGAAATAAATATGCTGATGAAGGTGGCAGACTCAATGGGCTTTACTGTAAATACATTCACGCATATTCTAGAGGGTTACAAGGTCGCCGACAAAATGAAAGCACATGGGGTGGGCGCTTCGACGTTTTCAGATTGGTGGGCTTACAAATTTGAAGTGAATGAGGCGATTCCATATAATGCTTCATTGATGAATCAACAAGGGGTGCTTGTGGCTATAAATTCTGATGATGCAGAAATGGGAAGGAGGTTAAACCAAGAAGCTGCTAAGAGTGTTAAGTACGGTGGGATGTCTGAAATTGATGCCTGGAAAATGATAACGTTAAACCCAGCGAAATTACTTCATTTGGATGAGCGAATGGGGAGTATGCGTGTAGGTAAGGATGCTGACTTGGTTCTTTGGAGCGACAATCCATTGAGCATTAGCGCTGTAGTTCAAATGACAGTTGTAGATGGTAAGGTGTTATTTAGTTTAGAGGAAGATAAAGTACTTCAGTCGAATAACAAAATTGAGCGCGCACGACTCACTGCATTAATGCTAAAACAAAATAAGACCAGCCAAGACACACAAAAATTTAAACCAAAAAAAAATAGACACTTCCACTGTAACACAATAGGTGAGGAAGGGAGTGAATTAGAAAATGCCCATTGATGATGAAACGAACTATTTATATTACGCTTTTATTTTGTTGCTTTGTTTTGATCTCCTTTGGACAAAAAACCATGTTGGTCAATGGTTTTTTACATATTGGAAATGGCAATGTTATGCCCACGGCAGCAATTGGAATTGTAAATGGAAAAATAGTTTCCGTCAAAAACGCAATGACCACAACTTACGATATAAGTGATTGGGATACCGTTATAAATATTGAGGGACAGCACGTATATCCCGGTTTTATAGCGCCAAACTCTACTTTAGGATTAACAGAAATAGATGCCGTTAGGGCAACAAGAGATTATCAAGATGTGGGGGAGTTCAATCCCCATATTCGAACCCAAATTGCATTTAATGCCGAATCAAATGTGATAGAAACCGTTCTCACTAATGGGGTACTTTTTGCTCAAGCAACTCCAAGGGGAGGAACAATCTCAGGCACCTCGTCCGTTATGTTTCTGGCCGGATGGAATTGGGAAGACGCTACCATTCTAAAAGATGACGGAGTCCACGTAAATTGGCCACCTGCTACCAGTGGAGGCGGTTGGTGGGCAGAACCTGCGCCAAAAACAATTAACAAAGACTACATCAATCAAAAAGCAACCATTGATGCGTTCTTTCAGATGGCTTTTGCTTATGCAAGCGGAAAAAATAAGCAGTTTGATCAGCGATTAGAAGCGATGATTGGTTGTTTTAAAGACAAGAAACGGGTGTTTTTTCATGCCGATGAAATGCAACAATTGCTGGATGTAATTGAATTTTGTGAAAAATTTAAGTTGACGTTCCCTGTAATTATTGGAGGTCATGATGCTTATTTATTGGGTGCAAGACTAAAAGACGCGCGCATTCCAGTGATGTTGGAAAGGGTACATCGCTTACCGGAAATAGAAGATGAACCTATTGATCTTCCATACAAATTACCTTTTTTATTAAAACAACAAGGAATAACGTTCTGTTTGCAAAATCAAGGTGACATGGAAACAATGAATGCCCGAAATTTACCTTTTCAAGCCGGAACGGCCATGGCTTACGGTTTGTCAGAGGAAGAAGCTGTAAGCGCGATATCCCTTTCCACCGCAAAGATATTAGGCATAGATGAGCTTTATGGTTCAATCGAAGTGGGTAAGTCAGCTACCTTGTTTGTATCTAAGGGAAATGCATTAGACATGCGTACAAATCACGTAACGTTAATCATGCGACATGGAAAAATACTAGCGAAAACGAACTTTCAAGAAGAACTTTACCTTAAATACAAAAGGAAGTACGAAAAAAATTAGAACGGCAAATCATCTTCTTCACCTTTAGCCTCTGTCGAAGATCCATTATCAGATGATGGAAAATCTCTTGGGTCCAATGAAATAGCTGAAGGCCCACCTGCCGGCATTCCTTGACCTACTTTTTCAATGCGCCACGCCTCTAATGTGTTAAAGTACTTGATTTCGCCCTGAGGGCTAGTCCATTCTCTGCCTCGTAAATTAAACGAAACTTCAATTTGATCATTCACTTGAACTTGGTCCAGTAAGCTGCACTTGTCTTGTGTGGCTTGAAATAAGATATCCTGTGGGTATTGGCTTGAGGTATCTGACACTACAAATTCTCTTTTCGAAAATCGTTCGCTAACCTGAACGGTAGCATTAACCATCTTTACACTTCCTGTTAATTTAAACATAATTTATTTTTTTTATCTGTTATTAAATGAGAGAAGGGTCAACCATGCCTCCTTCAGTTTATTTTCAATTAGTAAATTTTTTGCGCGATTGTGCAAAGCTAATTCTAATTCGTTTGGCTGTTTATCTAAAGATAGAAATAAATCACTTAATTCCATCAATTTATATTCATTTACTTCTGTTTCATCAGGAATTTCTTCTATCCCTGCCAATCGAGCCAATAAGTTTTTTGACAAAATGCTGCTTTTCAAGAGGTCTAGGGGTAACTGATCAAACCCAATACCGCATGAGGTGATTGGTTTTTTTAACTCGAACATGGCTTTTTCGTCTGCACGACAATACCAATCACCTCCCATTCTTGACACTAAGTCAATTTTCTGCTGGTCAATTTGATGGTTATCATCTAAAAGATGTGCATGAATATGTAATTTCAATACCTCACAGATAATTAAGTTTCCTGCACCTCCCTGTCTACCTAGTTCAATTACTTGGTTTACTTTACATTCAAATTGAACAGGAGATTCCTTTACTCGAAAGGGCTTAATTAAATCCGATGGAACGGGCGTTAATCCAGCCTTGATAAATTCATTTTCTCCAGCAGCATAAGGGGAACTTGCTAAACTCATTTGTTCAACGATGTCAAAATTAACCATGTTTATCACTACTTCAGGATGCGCCTTTACATTGTTGTAGGTATCTTTAGTCGTATTGGTCCTTCCACTTCTTGCAGGTGAAAATATTAAAATGGGTGGATTGGCACTGAATACATTAAAAAAACTGAAAGGAGCTAAATTCGGACGGCCTTCTAAATCAATTGTTGAGGCAAAGGCAATAGGCCTTGGACCAACAGCACCTAATAATAAATGATGCAATTTTGAAACGCTAAGTTCTTCAGGCAGAAAAGAAATCATAGGGGTGATTTAACAATCAAAAGTAGCTAATTATCTTCCTTGTTTTCAATTGATTTAAAATAAATTATCCACAATTTGATTGCCATAATGCGCAATGGCTTATCTTTACTTGTAACAAAATGTAACAAATGTTTTATTGTAGGATTTATTTATTCTGCTTTTCTCTTATATCAATTAATCCGCTTTTTTGTCAAAATAAAAAAGACAGTAAAGGGCTTAAACAGGGGAAGTGGGTTTACACGGGTAAAGACAAAAAAACTTCTGGTTACGAAGCAAACATTAAGGTCGAGGAGGGAAATTATTACAACGATAGAAAAACGGGTGAATGGATTAAGTTTCATCCTGACGGGAAAACAATAAAATTAAAAGGGAATTATGTCAATAATCGTCCCGAGGGCATGTATTATCGTTACTATTCTAATGGCGTTATTCGCGAAAAAGGAAGTTTCAATAACAATGATTATAAGGGAGAGTTAGTTCGCTACCACAAGAATGGGCAGGTGGCATACCGGGCGCAATTTAATGACAAAGGCGAGGAAATGGGTGTAGTAAAACATTATTATGCGAATGGCCAGGTTCAACTAGAGTACACTAAAATAGATGGAAAATTATCGGATAAGATCAAAACGTATTATAAAAACGGAAACGTTAAGTCTATTCAACTTGTCCAAGGGGGTAAACCTGGAAAAATGACTAAAAACAACGACCCTAATATCCATAATATTGAAAAAGTATACCAAGATGAATATCCACCAAAAATAATGAATCCAAAGACTAAAGGAGTCCGCTTCATTCCATCAGGTTACAATACAATTTTTAATGACAATGATGAGATTTGGCAAGACGGCGATTTTAAAGATGGGCAATTATACGATGGTAAAGTGTATATCTATGGTAGTAATGGATTGTTAATTAAAGTGAAAGTTTTTAAGGAGGGTAAATTTCACTCCTTTGGTCAATTATAAAACAACAACAACAGTATGAAAGCATATGTTTTTCCAGGTCAAGGCGCGCAATTTTCCGGAATGGGTAAGGAAATTTTTGAACAATCGCCGCTCGCCAAAGAAATGTTTAGTTTGTCAAATGAAATTTTGGGTTTTGATATCCAAAAAATCATGTTTGAAGGGACGGATGAGGAACTGAAACAGACAAAAGTAACCCAGCCTGCTATATTTATTCACTCGACTATCTTGGCGGCTTGTTTAGGAGATTTGTTCCGCCCTAATATGGTAGCAGGTCATTCTCTCGGTGAGTTTTCTGCCCTGGTTGCAAATAAAACATTGCGCTTTGAAGACGGACTTTCGCTTGTTTATAAAAGAGCCTTGGCAATGCAAAAAGCGTGTGAATTTGAAGCATCGACGATGGCAGCTATTCTCGGTTTAGAGGATCATATAATTGAGGAAATTTGCGCTAAAATTGATGGGGTAGTGGTGCCTGCGAATTATAATTGCCCCGGACAATTGGTTATTTCCGGTTCTTTATTGGCTGTTCAACAGGCTTGTGAAAAAATGTCTGAAGCAGGAGCTAAGAGGGCTCTTATTTTACCGGTAGGAGGTGCATTTCATTCGCCGCTCATGGAGCCCGCTAGAGAAGAGTTGGCGGCCGCTATTGAGGCGACACACTTTTCTATCCCTATTTGCCCTATTTATCAAAACGTATCGGCTCTTCCTGTTGCTACCCCCGATGAGATTAAGAAAAATTTGGTGAAGCAGTTGACAGCGCCTGTCAGATGGACCCAAATTATGCAAAATATGCTGGCAGACGGGCTTAGTGAAGTAATTGAGGTGGGACCAGGTAAAGTGCTACAAGGATTGTTTAAAAAAATAGATCGCGAAATGGCAACGTCTTCGGCCTCAATCCCCGAAAACTAGTAAGTAACTTTCCACAAAAAAAGACCTTGTGGAGGAACTGATAAGGCAGCTGCTTGTCTGTTTTTTTGCGCCATTATCAGAGAAATAGCATCTGATTTTAATTTGCCGGATCCAACCTCGAGCAGGGTCCCCACAATCGCTCTTACCATGTTTCTTAAAAATCGGTTGGCGCTAATTTCAAAAATCAGCTGGCTTCCTTCAACAGTCCATTTAGCAAAACTTACGTCACAAATCGTAGTGGAAACGTCTGAATGTACTTTGGCAAATGAGGCAAAATCATGTTTTCCTATTAATAGTGCTGCCGCTTGATTCATAAGGGTTATGTCGTGTTCTTTGCGGTTGTACCAACTTACCTCGTCGTTAAAAGGATTTTTTGAAGTATGAATGAAGTAACGATATGTTCGTAACGTCGCACTAAATCGAGCATGGAGTTGTGCATCCACAACATAAATTTTATGGATAACAATACTTTTAGGCAATAATAGGTTTAATTTGTGTTGAACAGATTCTACGTCTAATTGATGAGGTAAATCGATATGGAAAAAATATTGATTGGCATGAACACCTGTATCTGTTCTACCACATCCGATTATGGGGTAGGAAGTTCCTGAAAATAAGTGAGACAGCGAAACTTCGATGCTTTCTTGTACAGTATCAGCGTTGACTTGTCGTTGCCAACCATGAAATTCAGTACCCTTAAATGAAAGTTCACAAAAATATCGCACCATAATATCAAATACAAAGGTTAGTATTTTTTTAATGTGAATCTTCTATATTTTAAAAATGGCTAGGGCAACCACGTTAAAAATCAATCGTATCCTTACTGATTTATGTTTTAATTATCACAATCTTTGTTGTAACTTTACAGTAAAATAATCAGTTAAATGCCATGTTTATTACTTTACATGAAAAATAAATTACCAAGTCTATTATTTATTTTAATTGCTTGTTCTGTTAATCTTGTTTTTTCTCAGTGCATCACGCCTGTTGTACCCGTTGCTTCCGTTACTACTCAGCCCTCATGTATAGTAGGTACTGGAACGGTTAGCATAGCTGGTTTAACGGCAAATGATTGGACCATTACGATTTCTCCTGGTGGTGCAACAATAAATGGAAATACATCTACCATTGTTATACCCAACTTAACTCCCGGGGTAACCTATTCTTTCAATTATACCGATACCAATAATTGTGTTGCTGCTACTGCCGCCGCCATTTTAAGTATTCCTGCGAATCCTTCAATACCTGTTGTTTCTTCTATTCAACAACCGACCTGCATTACGCAATCGGGAACGGTATTCTTTTCTGGTTGCCCTGCTTCAGGCGCTTGGGCCATTGCCGCTTCACCGGGGGCTTTAATTTTAAATGGCACGGGTACGACGGGCATTTTTTCTGGGCTTGTGCCTTCTACAAGCTATACGTTTACATTGGTAAGTCTTGTGACAGGGTGTCAATCCGCAGCCACTCAGCCATACAATATTAATGCTTTGCCACCGGGACCAAGTACACCCTTACTCGGCTTGGCAACTCAACCGACTTGTCTAGTGAATTCTGGCAGTGTTCCCCTATCTTCCCTTCCCACGCCGGGTAATTGGATAATTACAGCAACGCCGGCAGTGGGAGCTCCAATTACACTAAATGGCTCAGGAACTTCTATTTCTTTTTCTAATTTACCGGTAGGTTCGTATACCTTTTCAGTTGCTATTACCCCTAACGGTTGTCCTTCCTCATCCACCAATCAGGTTTTTATTAATCCACCTACAACACCATCTGCTCCAATTATAGGTTTAGTAACTCAACCAACTTGTTCTGTTGTTACGGGTTCTATTTTTATTTCTGGTTTGCCAGCAGGTAACTGGACGATTAACGCTTTGCCAGGTTCAATGACACTTGCAAGTTCTGGATCTACTGCATTATTTAACGGTTTAACAGCAGGCGTAACTTACACTTTTTCGGTTACTAACTTTCAAAGTTGCGTTTCTGCTGCCTCCGCACCGGTAACGCTACAAACGCCCCCCAATTCTCCCCCGGCTCCTGTTGCCACTGTCGTTCAACCTACTTGTGCAATAGGAACAAATTTACTAACAGTTGTTTTTCCAACAGGAGCAAATTACTCGTATAGCGTTAATGGAACAGTATTTCAGGATCCAACCGTCTTCTCTAACCTGCCTGCTGGTTCTTACTTTGTAACAGTCATAGACTCTACTAATCTGTGTGTTTCCGTGAGTAGCACAGCGTATGTCGTGAATCCTAACCCTATTGCTCCGGTTATTAGTTTCGGTTTTGTTGATAATGTTTCTTGCAATGGAGCAGGTGATGGTTCAGCATCGGTAAGTGTTGTTAGTGGTGGAACAGCACCTATATCTTATACCTGGTTTACTACTGGCGTACCACCTGTTAATTTGGGTTCCAATGATACTATAACAGGTCTAACACCCGGTTCATTCAATGTTATCGTTTCCGATGCCGCCAATTGCTTAGTGGTTCAAAGTTTTTCTATTACCGAGCCAACACCACTTTTATTTAATGGTGTTTCTACGCCGATTAATTGTTTTACTGGTGTTTTGGGAACGATCTCTACGCTAGCAATTGGTGGAACAACTCCGTACAATTATCAATGGTCGTCAAGTACACAGAACATAGATAGTATTGGTAATTTATCTGTTGGTAACTACAGTGTTATTGTCGCTGACTCCAACAGTTGTTCTGATACCTTAACATTCACTATTGGAGTTGTCGACTCGCTCAATGTCATCTCTTTACCGACTGATACAATTATTAACCCTGGCTTTTCTGTTGATATAACTACTATTGGTGGTCAAAATTACTTATGGACGTCCAATACGCTTGGTTTATCGTGCGTTGATTGTCCAAATCCAACTGCCTTGACTGACTCAAGCATAACGTATTATGTAACTGCTTCTGATTCAAATGGCTGCGTAGGGTACGATTCCGTTTACATTGTAATAAAGTTGCTTTGTGGAGATATATTTGTCCCAACCATTTTTTCTCCAAACGGTCAAGGTCCTGAGCAGAACAATAAATTAAGCGTTTTTTGTAAGGCGTCATGTATAAATAGGTTTAGTTTTCAAATATATGACAGGTGGGGAGAAATGGTTTTTGAGTCCACCGACATAATCAATGGTTGGGATGGCAATTTTAAGGAAAGACCAATGCCAAGTGGAAATTTTGTATACAAATTAAGTATTCAATTGTACGACGATTCAATTTATAATGCATCGGGTAGTATTACCTTAGTCAGATAGTTATGGGCATAGACAAAATAATTTTATGGATCTGTTTTATTGGTGTTTTCTTGAATACCAATTCGAAAGCACAAGACATTCATTTTTCACAAGCCGAGTATTCACCCATGACTCTAAATCCTGCGTTGGCAGGCGCTTTCTCGTCGTTTCAAGGTGTTGCAATGTTTCGCTCGCAGTACGGTAGTTTTGCAACGCCTTACACCACAATGGCCGCATCAATGGACGGTAAGTTTACTCCTGCAAACAGTTTGCAGAAAGGAATTATTGGAGGAGGAATAAATTTCTATAACGATAGAATGGGTCAAAACAACTACAATCAAAGTTTGGTAAATATTAGTTTGGCGTATCATTTAATGATTAATAAGTACAGTAAGTTAGGTTTAGGTCTTTCGAGTGGGTTTGGTCAAGCATCTACAAATCCTGCAGCAGGGCAGTGGGGAATTCAATACGACGGAATGAACTATAACCCCTCCATTGCCTCAGGGGAATCTTTTTACAAACAAAATTATTCTTATTTTGACATGGGTGCAGGCATGCTCTACTCCCTAAAGACGAATAATAAATACTTTAATGATAAGGCAGACAAATCAATAAATATTGGTCTTTCTGCTTTTCATTTAAACCGTCCTATATCCTCTTTTTATAATTCAAGTATTCAACGAATGCCTATTAGGTATTCCCTTTTTGTAAATGGAAGCATAGCGCTTCCTCAGGCAAATGGAGCAATTCTACCTGGAATATATTTTAGCAAACAAAAATCAGCCAACGAGCTTCTAGTTGGGTTTTACTACAAACAGTTCCTAAAAGACGGTTCACGAGCCACCTCAATTGAAAAAGACGCAGCATTTTCAATTGGTTTTTTTAACCGTTTCAAAGATGCCATGATCATTAAGTTAATGGCTGAATGGGGGGCTGTATCTGTCGGATTTTCTTATGATATAAATTTGTCGCGACTTTCAATAGTTTCAAATTTTAAAGGCGGAATGGAGGTTTTTGTTCGCTACGATTTAGATAAATTCTACCGAAAGAAAATAAGAATTAAGTAAACTTTATTCTTTGGTGATGAAAGGGTAGGTCATACCACCTAAATCAGCCTGAAAAACATCATAACTAAAGTAATCACCATTTTGATTGATACTGGCAAACACGCATTGCTTGGTTTGTGAATTAAATTGAAAATGTGTGTCGTTATTTACGCCATTAATGGAAAGTCCCATATTTATTGGCGTTCCCCACACACCATCCACGTTTTCAGCGTAAAATATGTCATAACCGCCGTATCCAGGTAGCGCATCACTGCTAAAAAACAAATATTTTCCGTCAACGCTGAGGTATGGTGTTGTTTCATTGCCAAGCGAATTTATATTTTTCGGAAGTGCTCGCGCTGAACCCCAAGTATCGTCTGTTTTGTTAACCCAAAACAAATCTGTTCCTGAGTTTTCTGCTTTCCTGTCGCTAACGAAAATCATTTGAGTTAGCCCCTCGTTATTTTGAGATTGTGTGGCAGATCCTTCAAAAAAATCAGTGTTTATCGATTTGTTTTTAATAAGGTCCATTGCAGTCCACTTAAATGGAATCTCTGCCGTAATCTCAAAAATATCAGAACTTTTAGTTGTTTTTTCAGCGGCGGAGGTATTAACAGTTGTTAAACCGAATAAACCATCTGCTGAAATGAAACTCATAGCGTCAAAACCATTGGTGTTTATGTCCACAAAAGTTCCCGTTTGAATTACCCAATCTTTTTTAACATCATCCCAAATGGCATGGTACATATCTTCATAATATTGTTGGTCATCAGGGTTAAGATTATTGCCTGTTGTCTCCGGTCTTCGGGCGGTAAAAAACAAGTCTTTGCCATTGTTGGTTAAGATGGGCGCATACTCTGCATCTATCGAATTTATTAATGAAGAAAATGGCTTCCGTATATTTAACATGCCTGATTTTTGATCTTTTAAGGCTAATTCACATTGTTCAATGTAAAATAAAATGTCATTTTCCTTAGCTGCTTTATTACCCATTAGTTCGGCTGTTTTTTTGAAATACATCGCCGCCTCATCTAATTTGCCGAGTCGATGATTAATGTTGCCTAATAATTCATTCAAGCCTGCTTCGGCATCATCCACCCTATTTATAAGCGTTAAGGACCGATTGGCGCATTCCTCAGCTGAAAAATAGGCGGTCAGTTCGTAAAAACATTTCCCCATCCAATATTGGATTTTCCAATTGGACGTATCTTTTAATTCTGCTTTTTTAAATAGGGAAACCGCATCGTTTAAGCGACCTAAATTATACAATTCTATGCCTTTGGTCACCATCAAATTAACACCGGCTTTGTCAATTAGTGTGTTGTCTTTCTGCCCAAAAATCAGAGATGGAGAAAGAAATGTAACAAGAATTAGTAGGGTAAAAGTATTTTTTTTCATAACCTTAAAATTAGAATTATTATTAAAACCAAACTAAATAAATTAAATTTATTTTGGAAATGGAATTTGCCACCTGTTCAGCATTAAATCTCATTTGATTCGAAATAATGTATTCCTGATTTTTTGTTTTTAATTTCATTAAGTATTTTTTTCGCAATTTGTTCAGCTGCAATGCCTCGGTATTTTTTAAATGCACCAATAAGTATTGGATTAATAATTGATAAAAATACCTTAGAAAGAGTTTCAATCACTCTATTGTTCTTTCTTTTTCCCAATAATAAGGATGGTCTGTAGATAAAAGTGGAGGGGAAACAAAGCGCTGAAATTTCGCGCTCAATTTCTCCTTTTAAAGAAGGGTAAAACACACTTGATTTCTCATTTGCACCAATGGAACTGATTAAGTGTACTTGTTCAAATCCATTTTGTAACGCTATTTTACAAGCCACAAGAGTGTACGTTAAATCGATCTTTCGGTATGCTTCTTTCTTGGGACTTTGTTTTTTTGTGGTACCCAGGGTACAAATTAGCGCTTGACCTTCAAATGTACTTTTGTAATCGGAAAGCCTGTCAAAATTTACAATTACCTCGTTTATTTTCGGGTGCGAAAGCAAAAGCGGATTTCTGACTAGGGCATTAATTTGGGTAAAATAAACATCATTACAGGCCAATTTGACGACTTCTTGACCAATTAATCCTGTTCCTCCGATGATGACTATTTTCATTTGTTGGTGTAAAGCTAAAAGTTTCTAAATGAATTTAAAGTAGTTTTGCTAAAAAAATAATAGCTATGAATTGTGTTGTATTATGTTATCAAGTCAACGAATTGTTTTCGCAGGAGTTTGCAAATGAAAAGCACGAGGGTAAGCCTTCCGCTGATAATGTAAAGCATCACTGGGAGGATGAGATGCAAATTACGTCAGATGTGTTGGCGGTGGATGAGTTATCAAATGAAACGTATCAATTAATTGGGGCCTATGCAGATGATACCCCTTTTCAATTCGAAATAACAGGTATGCGCTTAGTAAAAATAACTTCGAATGATGCGCCAGTTTGCTTTATTGGAGCATCTGCATCTATTGTTGATAAAATTGAAATAACGAAAACAGCAGAGCAGTTTATTGTTAAAATGTTTTTGAGCGATTTAGAACCAATGGCAAATCCTGTCCCGGGTATTTATATTTCATCAAAAGAATTCCCTAAGGAATTAGCTAATTGATGCTTGAGCTTAAAGCTATTTCAATCGCTTTCGAAGAACAAGTACTCTCGAATATTTCTTTGACGATTAATCAAAACGAAATAATTGGTCTTGTTGGTAAAAGTGGTGTCGGTAAATCGTCGTTTTTAAAAATTATTGCCGGGTTAATTGATCAGGATAGTGGTGAGGTTATACTGAATGGACAGGTACAATCTAAAGCGTCCAATCAGTTGATACCAGGATTTGATGACATCAAGTTGGTTAACCAAGATTTTAAGCTCGATTTGTACCACACTGTGGAGGAGAATATTCGAGAAGCTATCTTGTTTTTTCCTAACGAAAAGCGCCAAAAACGAATCGAGCAATTGCTTCGTTTAGTTGAGTTGAAGCCCTTAAGAAATCAAAAAGCACACGTGCTTTCAGGGGGGGAGCAACAACGGCTCGCTATTGCACGAGCAATTGCTAAAAAGCCACTTGTCCTTTTGCTCGATGAACCATTCGCGCACCTTGATGCCCGATTGCGTTTGAAGTTAACGAATCATTTACTTCGCATTAGAGACAAGGAAGGACTTGCTATTGTGCTTGTTTCTCATGATGGACAGGAATTATTAGGGATTTCGGATGCAATTTGCCTACTAAAAAATGGCCGTTTAAGTAAAAAAAGAAATTCGCTTGATACCTACTATCAAATGACCAATAAATCGGACGCTTTATTATTTGGACCAGTAAATTCAATTTTATTAAATCAGAAAACGGTTCTTTTTCGACCTGACGAGTACACGATAGCTAACAATGGAATTTTAAAGCTTCATTACAAGCATTCTGTTTTCTTTGGTGCTATTTACTATAATTATTTTTATTCTTCCATAAATGAGGAGATTATTCTATTTAGTTTTGAACCTATAATCAAAAACGTAAGCATTGACATCACTAAAAAAGACAAAAAAAGAACGTTGGATTTATAACCTTTTTGTTGTAAAGGATGCGTTTGTAGAGTACATCAAAGAGGGTGCATTTTTTCACGGCGCTGCACTAGCATATTATACCCTTTTTGCCTTATTTCCCATTCTATATCTGTCGCTTACAACTTTTGGCAGAATTGTCGGTAAGGATAAAATGGTTTCGATCATACAACAATTATTTTATGAAAAAGTAGGCCTGTCAGACTCAGCCACTATTCTCGATTACTTAAAAGTAATTGACCTAGATAACGGAAATTGGGTGTTGAGTTTAATAAGTGTTTTTGTCTTGCTTTATGCTTGCTCTGCATTTCTCGTTTCCTTAAAACGAAGTTTAAATGAATTTTTAGAGGTAAATGATGTGGGAAAACAAAATATCGTACTAAATCTTTTGAGGTTTCGGTTTTTGTCTGTCTTCTATATCGCCAGTTTTGCATTGGTAATTATTATATTTTATTTTTTTCAGATTTTCGCCGTTTCACTTATTGAAAAATGGATTATGACCAACAACGGTTTCGTTGATTTTAGTTTGTATTTATTTAATCACGCATTGTCTATTTTTAGTAACATTATTATTTTTTGGGTGATATTTAAATACGTAAATGATGCAAATATTTCAGCAAAATTGGCATTTAAAGGTGCAATTCTAACGGCTTTGCTGTTGTACTTTAGTCAATTAGGAATAAAGTTTTACCTTCAAAATTATTTTTTTCTTGGGAAGTCCGGCATAGCCGGTTCTTTTTTCATCCTTTTAGCTTGGGTTAATTATTCTTCGCAAATTATATTTTTTGGCGCGAAGTACACGCACGTGCTCCAGCGAAGTACTCAGAGAAAAATGTAGTTTTTCATTTTTTTAATGGTACATTTGTGCTTCATTCCTATTTTGTTGCATTGGATTATTAATTATTTAGCATAGAATTTATTTTTACATAATTCATTCAACTCAAATAGTTTCTAATATTGCCGGTTCAATTATTTATTATGGGTCGATTTTTAGTATTAGTTTTTTGTTTGGTTAGCGCTAAATTATTAGCTCAAACAAGTGTAACTCCTCAAGAATGTATTGCTCCGTTTTACCACGGCGTTGCTTCCGGTGACCCTTTGAGTGACCGTGTGATTATATGGACACGTATTACTCCTGTGGATTACGGTCAAACCTTAACAGGTACCTACCACGTAGCCACGGATGATCAGTTCACGAGTGTGGTCGCCAATGGCAGTTTCAGCACAGATTCCACCAAAGACTTCACCGTGAAAATCGATGTTACAGGACTTAATCCAAACACCTTTTACTACTACGAATTCGAACACAACGGGTCCTACAGTTTGGTAGGTCGTACAAAAACTTTGCCTGTGGGCAACGTAAATAACATGCGTTTGGCTGTTGTGTCTTGCTCAGATCTCGAAAACGGCTACTTTAATTCATACGAAGCTATCGCGGAACGAAATGATGTAGATGCAGTACTGATGTTAGGAGATTACATCTACGAATATGCTTCGGCTGGGTTCGATCCGAACGGTGTTGATCGAGTTCATCAACCTGCACAAGAAATCGTCGCACTTAATGATTACCGTTTAAGGTACAATTCTTATCGAATGGACTACGCTTTACGTAAATTGCATCAAAATTTTCCATGGATTTGTATTTGGGACGATCATGAAACGGCGAATAACTCATATGAAAACGGGGCAGAGAACCATCAAGCGGCAGAAGGCGACTGGAATATCCGAAAAAGTGCAGGAAAGCAAGCCTATTTCGAATGGATTCCAATACGACCAAAATCACAAGGAAATCAGGAAATTTTTAGAACCTTTGAATTGGGAGATTTGGCGAAAATCGTAATGTTAGATACACGCTTGGAGGGAAGGGAAATTCAACTCGGTACGAATGACCCCAACTTTAACGATACGAGTAGAACATTGTTAGGCTCAGCGCAATTTAATTGGTTTAAAAACGAACTTAGCACCACCAGTCAGCCTTGGAAAATCATCGGAAATCAAGTAATGGTGGGTGCGGTTGAAATTTTTGGAAACCCTATCAATACCGATTCTTGGGATGGTTATCCTGCCGAACGCCAAAAGTTATTTGACCACCTTTCTAATAACAATATTGATAACACCGTTGTACTCACGGGTGATATTCATACCAGTTGGGCCTTAGATCTTAAAAACGGAAACACGCCTGTCGGTGTAGAAATGGTAACCCCCAGTGTTACCTCCTCGGGATCTCCAATTAATTTATCAGC
>CAMDAH010000007.1 GCA_945888625.1 Chryseobacterium gleum | reverse complement strand
TTAAACGTATTGGCGTTATGTTTAAAAAAGTAGCTTGCCCACTAATTTCCAAAAACACATTGCGTGTAATAACTAGCAAATTTTTTACTCTTTTCCTTTTGAAAAAAAAAGTCCACAATGCGATTTGAAGCACAAAACAAGTCGGGTCGTAGATGTTAGGACAAAAGAAGAATTTAATGGGGGCCATGTAGATGGATCAATAAACATCCCGTTACAAGAAATTGAAAATAGGATGGATGAGTTAAAGGCCATGAAACAACCCTTGGTTCTCTGTTGTGCAAGTGGTGGAAGAAGTGGGCATGCTGCTCAATTTCTATCACACCATGGAATCGATTGTTTCAACGCTGGCTCTTGGTTGGATGTCAATTATATTCAATCAAAATAGCCCCTCAAATAAATAGGGGAAAATAGGAGAACGGGCTTGTCTCACGTAAATTTACTATCGCTCAAGTGTTTTTCTTATACCTTTGAATGTATGCACAACAATAGGTTTTTTCTACTCATCACTTTCTTGTTTCTTCTTGTTGCGGGAGCCTCTGCTCAGCTTTTTAGGGTGGAGTTAAAAAATAGAACTGATTTACTTTTTATTGATGCTAAAAAAAATAGCGTATTGATTTTTGACGACTCTATTCATTACACTCAAATTGATTTAACTACTGGCGCAACAAAAGTGATTCCCTATTACAGAGATGCCGACGATATTTTTTTCGAATTTGCAAAGGGATACAAAATAGTAACAGACGAGCAAGACCATGTCTATTTTGTAGATCGAGGTTGTGGGATTGTTTATAAGTGGCAGCATGATTCTATTATCAGAATTGATCGCTCTTTTCATCATAAAAATCAATTCGATGGAACTGTTTTTATGCATAATGGAAGTCCCTACATATTTGGCGGCTACGGGTATTTTTCATATAAGAACTTAATGACCTCTTTTGATTTCTCAACCAAAGAATGGTATAAAGTCACCACTATTGGTGACCAAATACCCAGCGCACATTTAAATCGGTATGCGACTAAATTGAAAGATAAATTGAACTGTATCGTTTTTAAGCCAAACTATACGGGTGATTCAACGCAGGTTTTTTCATTTGATTTGAATAAATTAAAATGGAGCGCAATAGGGACGCTCAATTTGAAAGTTCGTTTTTCTGATTTTTTCGATAAAACAGAACTATCTCCCTTTCTATTGACGAATCGCTTTTTTTATTATTTAGATTACGAAAACAACAAAATTTCTAAGTATTTATATCCAGAAAACTTTCAAATCGAGAATATTTTTGAAATTACGAATAAAATAATTGCCTTCTCCACGTCACCCAATAGCAATGGCTACCAGGTTTTGGTTTATAACAAATCTGATTTCTTTAAAAATATAGTGGAGACTAGGCCATTATTGGTACCTGTAGTCGCTCCTTACAATTATTCAAGGCTTACTTCTATTATTATAGGTTTCCTTGTTCTAATCCTAAGTTATTTAATCATTCGAAGAAGAAAAAAATCAAGCGACAAACCCAAAGAATTAAAAGTCTATGAATTTAAAAAAGTGGAAGTGGAATTACTCAATTTTTGGTTAAGCAAGCCAGATTTAAAAATTGAAATGAATGAAATCAATGATTTTGTTGCGCAGGACAACCCAAGCATTGACACCTTGAAAAAAAGAAGAGAAACCTTACTCAAGGGTCTGAAACAAGCGCTGGAATTCTATTTCAAAACTCAACTTTTGGAGGAAAAGGCAATTTCTGAATACCAGCATCCCCAAGACAGCCGCATGAAGATCCTAATGCTCCATGAAAAAGTAGCGATCGCTTTAAAACACAATAAAATAGGGGAAAGGTCCTAGTTCGCTCTTATTCGCAGTAAATTATTCAACACGAATAATATTTCTGATTATCTTTGAAATGTGTTGGCTGTAATTCTACCGAAGCCATGTTTTTTTTTTTTAAAGCACCAAGTTCTAAAGATAAATACTTATGAAAGTTTTTTTACCTCTCTGTTTTATTATCCTAGGGTTAAGCAATAATATATTTGCTCAATTACCTTCTTATGTTCCCACTAATGGCCTTGTGGGTTGGTGGCCCTTTACGGGGAATGCGAATGACCTGAGTGTGAATGGGAATAACGGCACCGTAAATGGCGCAACGATAACTGCTGACCGCTTTGGGATGGCAAATAGTGCGTATAGTTTTGATGGGGTGAATGATTACATACAAACAAATTATTCAGGAGTAACTGGGAGTAATTCTCGTTCTATTTCATTCTGGGCTCGTACCAATGGCCTAAATGGTTCAAATAATCAAAACATGAATGCCTTTTGTTATGGTAATAATTCAACAGGCGCAGTATTTGAAGTGGCTCTCAATCATGCATGTGAAGGTTTAACATTAGATATCGATAATGGCGTCAACACAAAGTCGGAAACAACTTGTAATAACAATTGGAATAATTTTGTTATTGTTTTTGATAATAGTTCGGGTAATAATTTCAATGCTGTTGCTTATTATTGCAATGGGATTCTTTTAACCACAACTTGTTCACAGGGTAACTTAACTTCAATCAACACAAGTTCAATTAATCCAGTTGTTTTCGGTTCATATTGGAATCACCTAATAAGATTTTTTCAGGGGCAGCTTGACGATATCGGTATATGGAACCGTGCATTAACGCAACAGGAGATCACCAATTTATACAATGCCAACAACGCTCCACAGGCATCGATAACCGCAGCTAACAATAGCGTCTGCGCAGGTCAAAGCACAACGATTACAGCTACGGTGGCTAATGCGGGAACTTCTTGTAATACGGCTGGCTTGCCGCCGTCCTTGAACAACGGCCTAGTCGGCTACTGGCCTTTCTGTGGTAACGCCATTGATGCTTCAGGTAATGGAAACAATGGATCGGTGAATGGCGCAACACTAACTGCGGACCGCTTTGGGGTGGTAAATAGCGCATATGGTTTTAATGGTGCCTCAAGAATTGATATTGGATCCTTAAACAACCAAATTGGGATTCCAAACTCCTCATGGTCCGTGAATTGTTGGTTTAAAAGTGCTGGTAGTCAAATAGGTGATATGGTAATGGTTTCCGATTATTCATCGGCCTCAGGTGGAGATCAAGTAATTTCGACATGGTTAGTACTGTGGTCCTATTCCTATAATAATAAAGTAGGAAGCCACATAAGATATTTTCCTAACGGATGGGATGCCTTATCTAATAATTCATATAACGATAACCAATGGCATTCCTTGGTAAGTGTTGCTGAAACCGGAAATCTTAGGATATACATAGATGGTAATTTGATTACAGCTGTACCCTATCCATCGAACACTAATTACCAAGGTTCTCCTTTTTTCAGGTTCGGAACCATTTTATTTAATGGACAATTTGATAGTTATTTCCAAGGTCAACTCGATGACATCGGAATATGGAATCGTGCGCTTTCAGCACAAGAGGTGAGTCAATTGTATAATGCCGGTCAAGCAACCTATCTATGGTCCAACGGGGCAACTACTCCAAGCATAACTGTAACTCCAACACAAACTACTACCTATACCTGCACCATCAGTATGAACGGTGCAACCACAACTCAAAACCAAACTATAACCGTTAATGCATTGCCAACCGTAAGTGCGAGTGCTAATCAAACCATATGTGCGGGAACTAGTGTTACTTTATCTGGGTCGGGAGCGACTTCCTATGTTTGGAATAATGGTGTAACTAATGCTACTGCATTTACGCCAGTGGCAACACAAAATTATACCGTAACAGGAACGGATGCTAATGGATGTGTGAATACAGCACAAGTGCAAGTTTCGGTTAATGCCTTACCAATCGTAATTGCGGGAGCCAATCAAACCGTATGTGCGGGAACTAGTGTTACTTTATCCGGAACGGGAGCGACTTCCTATGTTTGGAATAATGGTGTAGCTAATGCTACTGCCTTCACGCCTGTGGCGACTCAAACCTATACCGTAACGGGAACCAATGCGAATGGGTGTGTGAATACAGCGCAAGTGCAGGTTACGGTCAATGCCTTGCCAATAGTAAGTGCTGGAGCTAATCAAACCGTTTGTGCGGGAACTAGTGTTACTTTATCTGGATCGGGAGCAACTTCCTATGTTTGGAATAATGGGATAACTAATGCTAATGCATTTACGCCAGTGGCAACACAAACCTATACCGTAACAGGAACGGATGCTAATGGATGTACAAATACCGCACAAGTAGCACTTACGGTAAATGCCTTGCCAACGGTAAGTGCAGGCGCTAATCAAACACTTTGTGCTGGTTCACCGTTAACTTTGAGTGGTTCTGGAGCGACAACTTATGCATGGAACAACGGTGTAACAAACGGAGTTGCCTTCACACCTGCGAATACGCAAACTTACACAGTAACAGGAACGGATGCTAATGGATGTGTGAATACAGCACAAGTGCAAGTTTCGGTTAATGCATTGCCAACAGTAAGTGCTGGAGCTAATCAAACCGTTTGTTCGGGAACAAGTGTTACTTTATCTGGATCAGGAGCAACTTCATATGTTTGGAATAATGGTGTAACTAATGCTACTGCATTCACGCCAGTGGCGACTCAAACCTATGCCGTAACGGGAATTGATTCAAATTTATGCTCAAACAGTGATACAATGTATCTTACTGTAAATGAAAGTTCCTCTAGTTTTTTAAATCAAACAGCCTGTGATTTTTATACACTAAATGGTCAAAATTATACGCAATCAGGAACATATTTACAAACGCTAACCAATACTTTAGGTTGTGATTCAACTATTAACTTGAATTTAACTATGAATTATTCACCAACAACACCAATGGTCAGTGTAACAAATGACGTGAATCTCTCAACAACAGTTCAACTCAATGCAAGCTATCAATGGATCATATGTTCTGATAACACAAATGTTCCAGGAGCTACAACGAGTACTTACACAGCAACCTCCAATGGCCTTTACGGCGTAATTGTAAGTAATACTTGTGGGGCGGACACGTCAAATTGTATTAATATTGACAACATCGGATTAAATGAAAATCTAAAGGAATCTATCATAATTTATCCTAATCCTTCGTTTAGTTATATTAAAATAATGGGCCTAAATACGGTCGGTTCAGATTTTGAAGTTAGAGATGGACAAGGAAGAATTTTGAAAATCGGGAATGTCTCTTCCACTAATTCAATTATTGATTTAGGTTCTTTTGAGGCTGGAATCTATTGGGTAAATATAAAAGGTATAGGCGTTTATGAGCTTGTTAAAGAATAATTTATAAGGCGGTGTAATTGTAGTTAATAACGTATTAGAATTATTCCTGATTAATCTTTAACGAGTTTCATTTACTTTATAATTCTGAACTGGCAATTCATTTATTGTAAAAAATTAATAACTCGATAAATTGAACTTTTTCAAAAGGCAGGTGTATTTTTGAACACCAAACGACTGTCTTCATTCCATGAATTTATATCCCTTTCTACTGCTATTTGTTTCCCACATCGCCTTGTCACAAACCGATTGTGAATTCAAGTACCAGAACAAAAAAGGCGGTAACTATCTTTTCTCAATTTATTACGAAACGGATTTAAAAACGCCCTTAAATGGCACGTGTGAAAGAAGATACAACGACAATCGAATCTTTGAAAAACGGACTTTTATAGACGGTAAATTGATGGAGGAAATCCTGAACTATGAAAGTGGAAGTTCAAAAACAACTGTCAATTCTAGGTGGAATCCACGCGATACCGTCATTGCTACGATGGAACTGTTTTGGGAAAATGGAAATCGGAAACAAACGAATATATATTATTGGGATAAAAATAAACGGCGTTGTGAAAAATACACCGATTACCATCTCAATGGAAAAATACGATTTGTAAATTTTAACGCCTTTGCGAGATTGTCTGAGATCAATGAATACGATATCAAAGATTATCCGCCTCACACCATTGATTACGATGGATACACCACCTTGCGCGTTCCTTTTGGTTTGGCGCTAGAATACGATGATACGGGCATTTTGAAATCGAAAACGACCCACAAAATGATACTCAACGGTGGCCATGAGCATGCCTCAAGAGATGGATTATATGAAGACTATCACCACAATGGCAAACTCAAAACTAAAGGAAACTACAAGGAAGGAGATCCAGATGGAAATTGGTTAATCTATAATTTTTTAGGTAAAAAAATTGAAGATCAATACTACCAACGTAACATGAAAGTGGGTACGTGGAAAGGTTGGCACGACAACGGAAAGGACCGTTTTGAACACGTATACGACACCCTTTCGAATTTCATTTTTCACGCCAATAAAAAAGAATGGAACGAAGCAGGTTTACTTGTTTTTGAACGTTTCATCGACCGAAAAGGAACGGGATTTCAGAAAAAATGGGATGATAATGGCACCTTGATGCAGCACCTTGAATTAGTTTACAACTCGAAAGAACAAGGCTCAGAAAAAAATTGGTATCCCAACGGTCAATTGAAATCGTATTTGAATAATCAGAGAAATGTAGACACGACTTACGTGAGCTATTTTCAAGATGGAAAAATGGAGGAAATCCATTTGAAAACCAAAGTCGAGTTGGACCAAATACTTTCTATTAAAAAATGGAACGAAAAAGGAATTTTAATTTCAGCGGTAAACAAGAAATCACGTCCAGAAAATGAGTTTATTGAATTGTTTGAATTTTGGGAAACAGGGAAAACAAAATCACACATATACCAATTGAATGAAACAAGATTGGAAGAAAAACATTTTCAGAATGGTAGTGTGAAATCTGGCGTTCGCTTTTTAAATTCAAAACTAGATGGCAAAACCCAACATTTTGACAGTTTAGGGAACTTGTTATTAGAATATAATTACACCAATAATCTACGAAATGGCTGGTGCAAACGCTTCGATAAAACGGGTAAGTTGCTTTTTGCGCAATACTACGAAAACGGTTGTCCGAAAAAGATGACGGGTGAATTACCTGCCAAAAAACGAAACTTCGAAGAGCTGACTAAAGACGAAAGAGAATCGTTTATAAGCTTTATTTACAATAACTTAAGTCAATACGTTTCGCCAAATGAAACACCGTTATACTACACGAAAAAACAGGTGGATTCCATAGCAAGCTATTACTTATATTTGTTTGACACCTGGTCAAAATATGCTCCTTTTCCTTTTCCTGGACATCAAATCACAGGTCAAGTAATCAGTTTTCGGTTGCCAGCAGTTTATTTAACGGGGCTCGTAAAAGGCGATACGACTGATAAATATGTAAAGGAAGTTATTACTGCTTTTGAGAAAAATGGCTGGCGTACCACTCAATTAAAATCAGAAAGTGGCTACTACAATTGTGACCTAAAGGTAGAAGGGTTTTATACCCAAAAGTTTATTCAAAAACACTTTCCTTTACTTCAATCCTTCATTTACATTTCACCTCAATCAAAAAACGTCGAGCCATTAGAAACATTCCATAAAGTGAATCGTTCGCGTCCCCTAACCATTTCCCTATATACAGATTGTGTTGCGATGGCCTCCTCCAGTTCTTATGAAAGATCGTTTCAATTTTTAATTTACTCCGATGGCGAAGTGGATTTATTGAACGGATTTTCTTGGGAGGATGTAAACGACATCAACGATTTTTCAAGAGAATTGCCCTATGATTAAAACAAAATTGCTTTTTTGTCTTTTCCTTCTTTTCACAAGTTTTAAATTACATGCTGACTTGAGACCGTGTTATTTGACCATTTCCTTAAGCGGTACGAAAGTAAAATTCACAACAAATGAACTCGTCCAAATTAATGTCACATTCACCAACATAAGTAATGAATCGCATTCCATTGTTGTCCCTGGAAATCAATCAAAAGGATTTAAGTTAATCTATTTTTCTTGGTACAAGGTCGATGAAAACAACTTTTACCAAGAAGTTTACCGCGCCAGCGAGGATTAGTTTAAACAATAATAAAGTGTCTCAAAGTCCGTTTTCGAATCGTAACGAAAAGGCCTTAGGCAAACCTGCTTAATTAATAATTTATACCGGCCTTGCTATTATTCATTTTTTTTATCCACCACGGGTCTTTTTTCGCCATTTGCTAATTCCCAGGCAATGGCAAAGGCTAACTTGGTTCGTTTAGATAAAGCATCAAATTCAATTTTAGCCACCTCATCGCCTGCACCATGGTAGTCTTCGTGGACTCCATTAAAAAGAAATACAGAGGGGATATTGTTTTTTGCAAAATTGTAGTGATCCGAACGATAGTAAAATCGATTAGGGTCCTTCTTGCTATTATATTTGTAATCAAGGGTAATATTAACATATTTTTTGTTGGCTCTTTCGCAGGCCTTGTGTAAATCGCTGGATAAAAAATCAGATCCAATCAAATAGACATAGTCATTTGATTTTTCATGAAATTCGTCGCGTCGTCCTATCATGTCGATATTAATATCTGTGATGGTGTTTTTTAATGGAAATAAAGGAAAATCGGTATAATAACGCGAACCATGTAGCCCATGCTCTTCCCCTGTAACATGTAAAAACAAAATGGACCGCTTTGGTCCATATCCATCTTTTTTTGCCATTTGAAACGCCTGCGCAATTTCTAGCAGGGCTACGGTACCCGAACCGTCATCGTCTGCTCCATTGTATACTTCGCCATCTATAATTCCTATGTGGTCATAATGCGCTGAAATCACGATGATTTCTTCGGGTAACTCACTTCCTTCGATAAAGGCCCAAATATTTTCTGAGTCTGGCAAATCCTCTCCATATTCTTCATTCATAAATGCCGCCGGAACAGGTTGGTAATAGTTTTGTGCGCCCTTTGGAAATGAAACACCCATATTTTTATAGGTCGAGATGAGGTACTTACCTGCTTTTTTTTGCCCTTCCGTTCCCGTGTCGCGTCCGCCCATTTCATCTGAAGCAACAATTGTTAAGTGAGTACGAAGGTCTTCCTCGTTTATCGTTTGGATGTATTTTGGCACATCGCCAGTGTTAATCGTTTGTGAATAATAAGTATGCTTAGGCATGGATAAAGCCACATAAACAATAGCTAGAAGTGTGCTTGTTTTTGTCATAGTCAACATTAGGATTCTACAATTCAAATTAAAGATACTATAATTTATTAACGGGAAGAAATTTCAAATTACTTGATTAATAGCAAAAGCCCTAAGCCAGCTAAATAACCAAGTAAAGCAAGCGGCCCAATTTTTTTCATGTACCAACCAAAAGGGATTTTTTCCATTCCCATAACAACTACTCCGGCTGCCGAACCAATGATGAGAAGGCTGCCACCCGTTCCTACTGCATAAGCTATCATATGCCAAACAGCATTGTCAGGGGAGTCAGAAAACATACTAATACTCGCCGCAACCAGCGGAACATTGTCAAATATGGCGGAGGAAATCCCGAGAAGCAAAATAAATATTTCTTGGGGAAGCGAGGCATTAACGGACCTTCCAAAATTGTAAATCATTCCTACAGATTCGAGTGCTGCAACGGTCATTAAGATGCCAAGAAAGAACAGAATGGATGTCATTTCGATTTGCTTAATTGCTTTAAGTGTTGGACTATTCGGCGCTTCATTTTCATCGCGGCAATAGGTTAAGCTAAAAGAACGTAAACTAATAATTTCGGCGATAGTGGCAAAAACAGCAAGTGAGAACATCATTCCGATATAGGGTGGAAGGTGGGTAATGGCTTTAAATAATGGCACAAATACAATCAATAATAGCCCAACAATTAATATAAGTGTTGCATTTTTTCGAGCTGGTTGCGTTTCTTCAGTCGCTGTTATTACTCCTTTGAATGCAGGTAAAAATGATGCAATGGTAAGCGGCACGAGCATACTGATGAGCGAAGGAAAAATTAGTAAGGACATAACCTTAACACTTGAAATTTTACCAGCAATCCACAGCATGGTAGTGGTTACATCGCCAATTGGAGACCATGTACCACCGGAATTTGCCGCTATGATTATAAGCCCAGCATACCACATACGATCATGTGAATTGGGAATTAATTTTCGGGTTATCGTTATTACAACTATTGTTGCCGTTAAATTATCTATGATAGATGAAAGAAAAAAGGTCAAAACGGTAATCACCCACAAGATGCTTACTTTTCTTTTCGTTCTAATTGCACGTTTTATCGCGCTAAACCCGTCGAAGTGCTCAATAATTTCAACAATGACCATCGCTCCCATCAGAAAAATTAAAATTTCCGAGGTTTTCCCAAAATGATGCAACAAAGTTTCCTGTAATAGCTTTGATTTTTCCGAAACTTCCCAAGAGTAGAGCGAAATCATTTTAGATGTGGAAATATCTAGCCAAGTGGTAATCGAACCTAAATTCAGGGAAATGATTGTCCAACAAATAACCATCATCAATAAAGACGGTATGAGTTTATCAATTTTTATAAAGTGCTCAACAGTTATGAAGGTATAGCCTAGAGCAAAAACGATAAACAAGAAAATTCCCATTGTATTTTGCTGAAAAATTAGGCAATCTGTAATGTTATTTGATGCCTAAAAAGGTTTTTGCTTGCTTGTCTTCTGGGTCGAGGGTAAGTACAATTTCCCAACACGCTTTGGCTTTTGCCATATCTTTTAAACTTGAGTTTACATAGTAGTCTCCCAAGTATTTCGCGGACTCCAGAATATACGATTTATACTTTGGAGCGCTCCTTTCTTCAATGCTAACTAAATCAATAACTGTTTGGTAAGATGGTTGAGCGAGCCAAGTTGTTTTAGTTACATCCGTTGCAATTTGCGCTCTTGCACGCCAGAAGTACCCGGGCACGTATTTTGGCGATAGTTTATTAACGTTTGCTAGCGCACTGTCAGCAGCAACATAATTTTTTGGGCCAAAATAATAAGCACGACCTAATTCATAATAATCTGCGGCATTCAGCTTATTGTTTTTTAGTTTTAACTCATAACTTTCTACTGCTTTAGCATAATTTTTAAATTTCATGTAAAGTTTCGCAAGGTCACTCGCTAACTCAATCGCTGATTTCTCGTCTAAAGCGGTTGTTTTTTCGTATTCAATAATAGCAAGTGAATCTTGCCCATTTTTTGAGAGCAACATACCTTTGTATTTATAATCCAAGTATACGATTTTTTCGGGTGGACATGATGTAAAAAACAAGGCACTCGATTCCAGTCCTTTTCGTATTGCATCCGGTTCAGTGGCACATTCGTAATAGGAATACGTGAGCATGCGGTCGATATAGAAATTTGTAAAAGCATTAGTTTTAATTGCCAGTAACTCTTTAATCGCCTCACAATACTGCTTCCCCTTGAACAAGGCAACGGCATACCGGTAACGGGAATCATATGAATCATTTAAGGACAGGTATTTCTGCCAGTTTTCAATTGCTTTCTCAGATTGATTAAACATCATGTTAAGCTCTGCATTTTCACGATACGATGGGGCATAAGTTGGATCAATACTCTTCGCTACTTTATACAACGAATCGGCTAATTTATAATTTTTTGCTCGCTGATATAATTTTGCTGTACGAACGATTCCTTTGGGCGACTTTGGATTTATTTTGAGTACTTCATTGTAGCTTTTTATCGCAGCAGAGCCATTATCAGGAGTTTTAAAGTTTAAGGCATCGCCCATTAATAAATGACAGTCAATATCTGCAGGTGTTTTCTTAATTGCGATAGTTAGTAATTTTATCGCTTCATCTATATTTTTTGACTCGCCCGAAAGGTAAGCCTTTGCTATACACCTAAGCACTTCTGAATTTTTACTTTTAGTTAAAGTAAGCGCAGTTGCAAATTGAACTTGCGCAGCAGCAACATCTCCTTTAACAAACAAAGCTTTTCCAAGACCAACAGATGCAAAGGGAGACTTAGCATCGGCTTGCATTGTTTTATTCCAATAAATAATTGCGGAATCAAGCTCTCCTTTTTCATAATAATTTTCTCCGGCATAAAAGAAATTACATGCATTTACTGGCTCTAATGCCATGAGTTTATTGAAGTCAATTGTAGCTTCTGCAAAGCGTTCGTTATCTGTTTTTTTTATTGCATCACTAATCGTTTGAGCAAAAACCGATGAGTTTACAAGAAGAGCAATTAAGGAGAGTTTTACTAATTTCATAAGGGTTAATTTAAAATAATTTTAACTAAATCAATTCTCGCGCCAAAGTTAGAATTAACTAAGGTATTAGTAGCGATTTTTTACCGTAAATTTCATTATTCGTTGATTAGTTGGATCAGCCGAACCGGAGCTGTCGCTGGGACCAAAGCCGATTTTTGTACAATAAGCTGTCCTTTATCTCCTTTCATAAACAACACAAACCCAGTATTAAGACCTGACTTTTTCGCTTTGTTAATTAGCCAAATCTCCCGATTTAGCGGATATTCTTTTGTGTAAATGTATCCTGCGAAAGGCTTAAAAAAGTCGCTTTTTTCATCTTTTGCCAGCGCAACTACATTTATGCCGTTAACAAAGGCAAGCGTATCAAAGTCATCGCTATCGGAGATCCAGTTCAAGCCGATTACACCCAAGGCGTTTTTATTCACTTTAACATAATTGATTACTTCTTCATTTGAATTAACAGCAAATAGATTTAGGGGCATTTTATTGAGCTTACAAAAATTCTTAAGGTAGAAAAAATTGGAAGAGTTTTGCTTATCAAACACTATATTTATATTCGTTTTTAATCCTTCCCAGCGGGTGGTTTCACCACGAATTATGGCTGTTATTTGTTTGATAGTCATTAACGAATCAGGGTTTGAAGGATGAAGTATTAAGGCAACGGCGTCCTCAGCAATTTTATCACTTCGCACCTCTACTTTCATTTTTTTTAAGGTCTTTTTTTCACTCGCTGTAAAATCCCTTGAAATACAAATTGTTTTCACCGAGTCCTTGAAGAAAGCGTCTATGATTGCACCTTCCGATAAATACAAGGGGGTAATTTTAGCTTTTGGATATTGACCTTGAAAGGTATAAATACTGGTTTCAAATAACGGTTTAAAAGATTCCTCAACGTAAATGGACATCTTGCCTCTACTATGCGTATCGTCGCCATATGAAAATGGATTTTCATTGGTATTGCAGGCACTAATTAGTAAAAGGATAAAACTAAAACGAACAAGGTTTACGTACATGTTTTATTCTATTTTTTAAGTGCTGTGTATACCCTAAACGCTTTAAATAAAGCATATAGAAATAAAATAATGATTAGTGCAATTCTTTTTGATCCTGTAATACCTGGCTGAAGAAATTCCGAAAACAATAAAGTAAAGGCAAAGGTAAGGCAAATCAGCAAAACAATTACCGAAAGAACGGAATTAATTATATTCATTTGATTAAATAAATCGCAGGATTATTTAACTTATTCAATAGAAAAATTGATTGGAATGGAACAGTAGGAAGAAACACTTCTTCCATTTAATTTACCTGGCTTCCAGTTGGGCATGGATTTAATCGCTTTTACAGCAGCTTTGTCGCATTCCGGACAATCAGGAACTCCTTTTGTTACCTGAACACTTGAAATAGTACCTGCAACACTTACTACAAAACGAAGGAAACATTTACCTTGGACATTGTTTTCAATAGCTGTTTCAGGAAAAACAAGATTCTTTTGAATAAAAGCCATCATTGCTGGATAACCTCCTGGAAACTCTGCTTCTTCATCTACGAAAGTTTCAGGTTCTGCCTCTTTTGTTTCAACTACTGGAGGTCCTCCCTCGTCTATCGGCGCAGCAAATTCATCTCCGTCTCCAATTTGTGTTTCTGTTGATGCTTTTACCTCTTCCATTTCTTCTTGAATTGGCATCTCATCTTCCACAGGAATATCAACTACAATCGGGGGCATAAAAGCAACTGTCTCCTCTACTGGAGGCGGAATATCTTCCGGCGGGGGTGGTGGAACTTCTTCAACAGGGGGGGCTGGGACAGTCATTTGTGTTGTGTCAACAGGTGGAATTGGAGGAACGACTTCAGGTATACTTTTGTAAATCATCCATGCACCGTAGGCTAATGAAATAAATAACAATAAAGAAATAATAATAATCATCATTCTTTTATCGTATTCATTTCTAAGCACATATGCGCCGTAGCTTTTGTTTCTGTTCGCAAAAACAAGGTCATTTCTATTAGAAGAAGAAACTTGCTGCCATGATTTTGCAGAAACATAATCGTAAATGGTTATTATTAAAACGAGAACGATAAGACTGATTACTGTACCCATACTATTTAATTTTAGATTTCATTAATGCAAATTCGGAAGGCATTAATTCAATGGGTGCTATAACTCCTATTTCCGCAATTTTAAGTTCGTCGATTAAATCGATGAAATTCTTGCAAGTTGCTTTGTCGTCTGTCTTAATGAGCACTTTTAACGCCTTTTTATTTTTTTTTGCTTCAGAAACTCTTCTGAGATAAGTGCTATCGGCTATTTGATTACCCTCTAGTTTTTTCTTGTAAATCTTTTTCTCACTTAAAACAAAGTTGTTTTTATCAGCTAATAATTTCCTTACACCTTTCGTGCCAAAGTCTGTTTCTTCCAAATTAGTAGGGCCATTTGGTCCAGGGCTATTATCGGGGTAAAATTGTCCTGTGTAATAGAAGATTTTATCTTCGGAAAGCAGAAAGGTTATGGCGTTGTTTATTTTGGGTTGGTCTTTAATAGGGTCTTTAGGATCGATTTTTGCCGGATATACTAGACTCATCACTTTGGGTTTACTAAAAGTGGCAGTAAGAACGAAGAATGTTAATAGTAAGAAAGCTAAATCTACCATAGGCGTCATGTCAACGCGAGTGGAACTCTTTTTTGCCCTTTTTTTTCCTTTGTGTTGGCCTTCTCCGCCGCCTTCAGCTATTTCTGACATATCTAAATATTAAATTGGAGCTAACTCCATGGAGGTGACAAAATTTAAATTGTTAAGTTTTAAGTCTCTAAAAACATCAATTACCTTTTGAGCATGAACATATAGTGCTTTCCCGTCGACTCTCAAAATGAATTTAGGTTTAAAATCATTTGGGTCGGGGTTTTCGCCTTTGTTTTTTGCATCAACGAATGCTGTTTTTCCGGAGTTTAACGCTGCTCTATTCCCAAAGTTTATCCAATCTGATAGTTGATTGGCCGTTGAATCAGTATAAGGAATTCCTGGAGTATTAAATTGCTTTCTCTTGTCAGGTTCCATATCAATGTAGGCAGGTAATTCTTTCATTGTACACCCGAAACTAGACATAAATGTAAAGCGTTTGATTTGTTCTTCATTGAACCCTAGTTTGTATTTACCTGCCATGTTAGCCAATAATTCTCTTCTTGCTTCAGGGTCCGTCATGTTAAAAAACACTCTGCCGCCCTTATCGATGGTTATCAACACAACATTTTTAGGGATGATGTTATCACTTATGCTTGAAGGTACATCCACATCAACAGGTTCACTAGACCTAAATGAGGCAGATAACATAAAGAAGGTTACAAGTAGGAAAGCCAAATCGACCATTGGCGTCATATCTATGCTTGGACTTCCTTTTGGGATTTTAATTTTTGGCATTTAAACGATAGTTAAATTAATGTTTAAATTATGCTTAATGAGTAGCCGAAAAATCTTGAACAATTGTAAAGCTTGCCTCGTCAATACTATAGGTCATAGCATCAATTTTGGTTGAAAACAAATTGTACATAATAATGGCGATAGTTGACCCTGCAATTCCAAAGAATGTATTGATAAGTGCTTCGGATATACCTGTTGCTAATTGCGCTGTGTCTGGTGCTCCTTGAGACATCGCAGCAAACGAACGAATCATTCCCATTACAGTACCAATTAATCCAATCAAGGTTGCGATTGAAGCACAAGTTGATAGTATAACTAGATTTTTTGATAACATAGGTAGTTCTAACGAGGTTGCTTCTTCTAGTTCTTTTTTGAGGCCTTCCACTTTTTGGTCCTTGTTCATGGACGTATCGTTACTCATGGTGTCATATTTTTCTAATCCAGCACGAACAACATTGGCTAAGGAGCCTTTTTGCTTATCGCATTCTGCCTTTGCCCCCGATAAATCCTTAGCGGCTAACATTTGTTTTATCTTGCTTACAAAATGGTTTGTCTTTCCCTTTCCTTTCGCTTGAGCAAGTGTTATAAATCGTTCAAATGAAAAAATAATTATAATTATGTTTATGGCTACTAAAATAGGAACAATTACCCCGCCTTTGTATATTGTTGCTAAAAGACTGCCGTCAAGGGGTTCTCCATTTGGGTCGTTATCGACAAAGTTACCGGGATCGCCGAAGACAAACTTGTAAATTAATACGCCGGCAATTAGAGAAATAACGATTGCTAATACAGACATTAAAGAGGAAAACCCTCCTGATGTTTTCGAAATGCTTGAGTTTGGTTTAACTGTGTTCATAATTTTTTAATTTTTTTTGACACTAAAATTTGTTGCTACAAACATACTATTTTTTTTAGTTACGAAAAAACGGTTGTTAAAAATAAAATGTTAAATTTGAAAATAAATCATTTAAATATTTTAATTTATGAAATCAATTAAAATTACTTTTCTATTTTTCTTTTCAACTCAATTTTTTTTCAGTCAATGCTTACAGATTGTTTGTCCTTCAAATATTGTTCAGCAAACTGATCAAAATCAGTGTAGCGCCGTTGTTAATTATGTAACTCCTGTAGGCGTTAATCCATGTGTTTCCGGCAATACGGTTTTCAGTTACACTGGTGCAATCCAATCATTCACTATTCCACCGGGTGTAACATCTATTACAGTAGAAGCCAAAGGGGCCCAAGGAGGCGGAAGTGGAGGGCAAGGAGCCATGATGACGGGAACATTTACTGTTACCCCTGGGCAATCCCTTCAAATATTAGTAGGTGGTTTGGGTGGAAATGGGGGAAGTTACGGAAGTGGTGGTGGTGGTGGCTCATTTGTTGTTGCACCTGGAAACGTGTTGTTGATTGCTGCAGGAGGAGGAGGAGGAACTGGCCATAACAATAATGGTGTGGGCGCAGCTTACAGTAATGGTACAACAGCAGCAAATGGGAATGCAGGTGGTGATGTAAACGGAGGGGTAGGAGGAACCGCAGGAAATGGTGGTGCACTAGGTAATTGTAACAGCTGTGGTGTCAATGGAAATGCTGGCGGCGGTGGCGGGTTTTTAACGAATGGAGCTGGTCTTGCCCCTGCTTTTGGTGGCTTGTCTTTTGGAAATGGTGGCGCTGGAGGTATTTTAAACGGTGGTTATGGCGGCGGCGGCGGTTCAACTAATAATTCGCAATACGATTGTGGGGTTGGCGGAATGGGTGGTGGAGGTGGCGGCGGTTATTCCGGTGGTGGAGGTGGTGGAGGGAATTGCAACATGCCCGGCGGCGGTGGAGGTTCATTCAATGGTGGGACCAATCAAACGAATATAAGTGGATTTAATTCTGGGAACGGCCAAGTTACTATTACATACGCTGGAGCTGCAACGACTACAATTCAATCGCTTGGCCTGCCTAGTGGTGGAAATTTCCCGCTAGGTTTGAATACCTTAACATTTGTTACTACAAGTGGGGCTAATACACAAACCTGTTCCTTTACTATCACGGTAACGGATGGCGTTTTACCAACGGTAATTCCTCCGGCTACTATTAATGTTTTTGCAGGACAAGATTGTAATGCAACTAACGTGGCTTTAGGAACTCCAACTGCCTCTGACAATTGTTCTGTTGCAAGTATAATTAATAATGCACCTGCTGTTTTTCCATTGGGTAACACCACTGTTCTATGGACAGCTGTAGATGCAGCGGGAAATATAAATACAGCCACACAAATTGTTAATGTTGTTGATAATACAATTCCGGTACCCAATGTAGTGAGTTTACCCGAACTGAGTGCCGCATGCGAATTGACTAGTATAATTTTGCCGACTGCAACAGACAATTGTAGTGCAACAATTCAAGGGGTTTCACAACTCGTTTTTCCTATCACAGCGGATACGACAATTAGTTGGGTTTACACCGACAATAGCGGTAATTCCACTACGCAAACACAAGTCATAAACATTACAGGGCCAGACAATTCAGTCACCGTTTTGGGCGGCGCTTTTTTAACGGCAAATCAGGATGGAGCAACATATCAGTGGTTTGATTGCGCCACAGAATTACCCATTCCACTGGCTACAAACCAGTCTTACACAGCAACAACAAGCGGTAGTTATGCAGTAATCATATCGCTAAACAATTGTTCCGACTCATCTTCGTGCTATGACGTGTCATTTGCCGAGTTATTAGATAACAATTGGGGAGGGTTTAATTTATACCCAAATCCAACCAATGGAGAAATCACATTTTCGTTTGGTGAAAAACTGTCGCTTGTTTCAATTGACATCCTAGATACTAAGGGAAGAATAATTTTAAAGCAAGACGTTAAGAATAGCGCTTTTGCAAAAATAGTGATGACAGATGTAAATGGTATTTATTTTGCGCGAGTTAAATCAGATCTTGGAACAAAGACAGTCCGAATCGTGAAGCAGTAAACACTTAATTTGTGTGCATAAAAAAAGCCCGAAAATTTTCGGGCTTTTTTTATATCGGTAGAATTTATTCTTTTATTTTTTTGTCTTCAAAGA
The DNA here is from genome assembly GCA_945888625.1 of Chryseobacterium gleum. Classification (GTDB taxonomy): domain Bacteria; phylum Bacteroidota; class Bacteroidia; order Flavobacteriales_D; family Crocinitomicaceae; genus UBA952. The sequence continues at coordinate 98,384 of CAMDAH010000007.1, read as the reverse complement.
CTCTTTTAGATTTAATTTGTTCGAAGATGCCTAAGGTAATCCAAAATGGAAGAACAAATCCCATTAAAAAAAGGAGCATCCAAAATGCCATTCCGAAAATTAAAAGAAACATTATAATGCCAAAAGTATTCATCTTCTATTATTTTTGTACAATTATTTATGCAAAATTAAAAATTTATAATCACATAACAATAAAAAATGGAGTTTAGAATAGAAAAAGATACAATGGGTGAGGTAAATGTTCCTGCCACACGATATTGGGGTGCACAAACAGAGCGATCAAGAAATAATTTTAAGATTGGGCGAGAGGGGTCAATGCCAATAGAAATTATTCATGCTTTTGCTTATCTGAAAAAAGCGGCTGCCCACGCAAATCATGATTTAGGTGTTTTAAGTAGCGAGAAGCGTGACTTAATTACGATTGTTTGCGATGAAATTTTAACAGGAATACACGATTCCGAATTTCCATTAGTTATTTGGCAGACAGGGTCCGGTACTCAGTCTAATATGAATTGTAATGAGGTAATCGCTAACCGAGCCCATGTAATTAGCGGTGGAAAATTGCTTGATGAAGAAAAAGTTTTAAATCCAAATGATGATGTTAACAAGTCACAATCTTCCAATGATACTTTTCCAACAGCGATGCATATTGCAGCCTATAAATTAACTAATGAGATTACGCTCCCAGGGCTATTAAATTTACGCAATGCACTTCAAGTAAAGGTGGTTGAATTTAAAGATATTGTAAAGACTGGCCGAACACATTTTATGGATGCTACGCCACTTACCTTGGGCCAAGAATTCAGTGCTTATGTAGCACAAATCGATAATTCAATCCGGGCAATAAATAATGCATTGGTTACCGTTTCGGAATTAGCACTTGGCGGTACAGCAGTTGGCACAGGGTTAAATGCGCCAAGGGGTTATGATGTGTTGGTTGCGAAGAAAATAGCTGATTTTACCGGCTTGCCTTTCATAACGGCAAAAAATAAATTTGAAGCCTTGGCTGCTCACGATGCGATGGTTGAATTGTCAAGTGCATTAAAAAGAACCGCTGTTTCCTTAATGAAAATAGGAAACGATATTCGCATGCTGTCTTCAGGACCCCGTTGTGGCATTGGTGAATTAATAATTCCCGACAACGAACCGGGCTCTTCGATTATGCCGGGCAAAGTTAATCCAACACAACCAGAAGCATTAACAATGGTGTGTGCTCAAGTAATGGGTAACGATATGACTGTTTCGGTTGCTGGCTCAAATGGTCATTTCGAATTGAATGTGTTTAAACCAGTAATTGCATCCAATGTATTGGAATCTGCAAGATTAATCGGTGATGCATGTGTCTCATTTACGGATAATTGTGTAGTGGGAATACAGGCAAATTTACCGGTAATAAAATTACATCTGGATAATTCATTAATGTTGGTAACGGCACTTAATACTAAGATTGGGTATTATAAAGCGGCGGAAATAGCAAAATATGCTCATAAAAATGGGACAACGCTTAAAGAAGCTGCCCTTGGACTCGGGCATATTTCCTCGGAGGACTATGACTTTTACGTTGACCCTTCAAAAATGATTGGTCAAACTAAGGAATAGATTATTCGCCGCAAAATTTCATTTTTTTTTAATCAATAATCGTCAATGATTACCTAAGTTTGCTGAAATAAATTTAAAGAAATGCTAAAGATAAAAGTGCTAAACCCTGTTGTTGAATTGGATGGGGACGAAATGACAAGAATTATATGGAAATTCATCAAGGACAAATTGATTTTGCCTTATTTGGACGTAGACATCAAGTATTTCGATCTTGGTATTGAGAAGCGCGACGAAACAAATGATCAAATTACCATTGATGCTGCTGAAGCCATAAAGAAATATAAGGTAGGTATAAAATGCGCAACGATAACTCCAGACGAAGATCGAGTTAAAGAATTTGGATTGAAAGCCATGTGGAAATCACCCAACGGAACGATTCGAAATATTTTAGACGGCACGGTATTCAGGGAGCCAATAGTAATGCAAAATGTGCCGAGACTAGTCACAAACTGGACGGCACCAATCATCGTGGGACGCCACGCTTTTGGCGATCAGTATAGAGCAACAGATGCAATCTTTAAGGGAAAAGGAAAACTAACGATGACTTTTACGCCAGAAAATGGAGAAGACATCCAGTCTTTTGAGGTGTATAATTTTCAAGGAGATGGCGTAGGAATGGCCATGTACAACACAGATGAATCAATTCGTGGATTTGCATTTAGTTGCTTTAACATGGCGTTAACAAAAAAATGGCCACTTTATTTATCAACAAAAAATACGATTCTCAAAAAATATGATGGACGATTTAAAGACATTTTTGAAGAAATTTATCAAAATGAATTTAAGGCTAAGTTTACTGAAGCAGGAATTAGTTACGAACACAGATTGATTGATGACATGGTTGCTTCTGCTCTGAAATGGAACGGAAACTTTGTTTGGGCATGCAAAAATTACGATGGTGACGTTCAGTCTGATACCGTTGCTCAAGGATTTGGTTCTTTGGGTTTAATGACCTCTGTGCTCATTACTCCTGACGGCCAAATTATGGAGGCTGAAGCAGCCCACGGAACAGTAACGAGACATTACCGTGATCATCAAGCTGGCAAAAAGACATCCACAAATCCAATTGCTTCTATTTTTGCGTGGACGAGAGGACTCGCATTTAGAGGAAAACTCGATGAAAATCAAAATCTCATAGATTTTTGTGATGAGCTAGAGCGCGTATGTATTGAGACGGTGGAGTCTGGGGTTATGACAAAAGATTTGGCCGTTTGTATTCATGGAAATAAGACACTTTATGGGGAGCATTATGTTTATACAGAAGAGTTTTTAGATGCACTTGATAAAGGAATGCAAGCTAAAATGAAATAATGAGTTTTTAATATCCATGACATGCGTTTACTATTCTTTATTCTGCCTTTTTTATTTGTCGCTTGTAAAACTATTGAGGTAACAAGTCCTGTATTTCGTTCGATTCCAGTTCCAGCTTTAAACAACGAGGTCTCAACATTATCTATTCCGATACAGATAAATTTATCCAGTTATTTAAAAGAAGTAGAGGCGGAATTGCCTTTGTCTTTCTCCGGTAATGAAGAGCAATGCGAAGGGATAAGTTTTGCTTACCGATTTTCTCGAAGTCCAATAGTCTTTGGCTTTAAGAAAGATGCGATTTCTTACTCGGTTGAAGGAAAATTTGATTTGAAATTAAATTACTGCCCCAAATGTCATTATTTGTTTGATAAAAACGGAAATTGTACCGTCCCGAGGATTTATACTAGCTGCGGTGTAGACGATCCCATGCGCAGAGTTAAAGTGGCTTATTCCACCAAAATTAATTTAAGTCCAAAATTCAAATTCGTCGCTACTACGCAATTAGATAAATTTGATATGCTCGACCCTTGTAAAATAACGGTGTTTAATTATGATGCCACCTCAGAGGTAAAGAAACAAGTAAGTGGTCAATTGAAAGCGCTCGAGAAAGAAATAGATAAGCAAATAGCTTCAATAGACATGAGGACGTCGATGTCTATGGTTTGGAAGGAACTTCAACAACCGATACCCATAGAAAGTTATGGTTTTTTGTTCTTGCAGCCTAAGGCCCTTTCTTTAGGGAAATTAACTTTTTCAAAAAATCAAGTGGATGTTGACTTAAATCTAAATGTTGCTCCCATGGTGGTCACTGAAAAACTTAGTATCCCTAATACTCCTTTGCCAGATATGCAGCCGTATAAACAAACGAGCGGTCTCAATATGATGTTGGACATAAATGCGTCCTACGACTCACTAACCTCTATAGTAAATAATTCAATGAAGGGGCAGACCTTCGATTTTAAAAAAAAGAAAGTAATAATTAAAAGCATACGCATCAAAGGCGCAATAGACAGTACGATTGTTTTTGAAGTGACATTCGATGGGTCTAAAAAAGGCACTGTTTTTTTAGTCGGAAAACCTAGAATTAATGAAGAAAAACAAACGATTTCAATTGAGGATATTGGTTTTGATATTCAAACAAAAAGCGTTATGTTAAAGACGGCAAAATGGATGTTCAACGACAAAATTATTAATGAGATTAGTAAATCAGCAAATTATGATCTAAGCGTATTATTGAACGATGCCAAACAAACCATCAGTAAACAATTGAACGGACCAATTACAGAGGGGGTTGAAATGAAAGGAGATATTAAGGACATAAAAGTAAAAAGTATCCATGTAACAAATAGCCACATGGTTGTAAGAACAAATATTATCGGGGATTTGAAACTAAAATTAAATTAGTCCGTTCCAACTCGTCATGAAGACGTTTAAATGGTTGATTTTTTTGTTTTTTACAAGTTCAAGTCTCTTGGGACAAAAAATAGATGCTGCATCATGCAGTGGTTCTTCTACGATAGCTGAAAACGTTTCTTATCAATTAAATTTCTTAGGCAAAAAAAAAGTGGATGCACTGAATCTTTTTGGCTATTGTAATCTTTCAACAATTTCGAATAATTATTTGTGGTTTAATTTTACGCCTCGATCTTACGGAAATTTAAATTTTTTACTCGATAAGTTACCCGATTCACTCACCGTTTTTATTTTTGAATGTAAATCAAACAATCCATGTGGAGAGATAGCGGACAAAAAAGCTAATTTAATTTTATGTAATTTGCTAACTGCTAAAAACTTAAACCACAAAACAAGCACTGTTTTTGTGCGTAATGCAGTTACTTATTACATTGCTTTTAACACATTAAGAGCTTCAAAGGCTGAATTGGCATTTACCATGAAATTTGAAGAAAGTAATCAAAGTGGTATTCCAATTGAGGACTCCCTTTCCTTAAATTTAGTTAGTAAGTTCGATCAAGCGATTTATGCGCTACACCTTGTGGATGAGCTTACTAAAAAGCCTGTAGTAGCTAGAATTTACATATCTTCTTCTGGGAACCTTGATGGGGCATACCGAGCGAGTGATTTGCGCCTTAATAACACGAGGAATTTAAAAGCTACCATTCGGATTGATGCACAGGGGTATTTTTCGAAGGATTTAGTTGAGCATAGAATTGTGGGCAACCAAAGTTCCCATGACACCATAAGTTTAGTTCCAATTACTAGCGGTGCTGTTGCCAAGTTAGAAGACATCAATTTCGTTGGCGGTCTTTCTGTAATTTCGGATGAGTCCTTACCCAAATTGAAGCGGTTAAAAGATTTTTTGGTTTTGAACCCCAGTATTTCTATAGAAATACAAGGCCATGTAAATGAGGAAGGGGAGAATTCGGTTAACTCACAGCGATTATCAAAGAAAAGAGCTCAAAAAATCATGTCGTATTTAATTCAAAATGGCATCAACGCAGATAGATTAACAGCCGTTGGTTTTGGTAATTCAATGCCATTGTTCGCGTTTCCTGTTGATGACGAACAGCGAGAGTCTAATAGACGCGTGGAAATAAAAGTAAATTAAGTACTTTAATAAAATGGAGAAATCATCCAATATACAATTACTCCTGTTACAGCCACATATAACCAAATTGGAAAAGCAAAACGATTCCATTTTTTGTGTCGAACAAAATCACCTTCCCAAGCAAATAGATAAGCAAAAAGTACGATGGGAATTACTGCAACACTAAGCACGATATGTGATATTAATATAATGTAGTAGCTAATTTTAAATTTCCCTGCGTAAACAGTAGAGTCTGATGTGATGTGATAGGCTATGTAGCTCAGTAAGAATATGATGGAAAGTACCATGCACAGTTGAATCGTTATTTGGTGCTTACGTCTGTGCCCATTTTTAATAAATACTAACGCAAGAATTAACAATACAGCAGTAATTGCGTTGATGCTAGCATAAAAAGGGGGAAGGAACGAAAGGTTGATTCCAGGAATTTTGATTCCAAATAAAGCCGCCACTGCAATAGGAATGATGATAGATAAAGCAATAACTATTTTTCGATATTTCGTGGATTTTAGTTCGCTAGTCGACATGGTATTCGTATTTTAATAAATTATTAATATCAGTTACTAATCGCTTGTATTCGCTTTTACTCGCTTTGAGGCCAAAATCGGTAATAGCATACACCCCTCTTACATACCCTGCCTTATCTACCAATGTAAACGAGCCGGAGTGAGCATATCCGCCAGCAGATTCTGAATCTTTTCCGGCAAAAGTTAAAAAGTTTTGTATGCCAAGTTGGTGAGTAGTAGCTTCATCTCCTGTTAAGAATGTCCAATTGGAAGATTTTATCTGGTTTTTGTTTCTAAATAGTTTTAATTTGGAAGGGGTATCGTTAAGCGGATCAATGGTGAAGGATAAAAATTGAATTTGATCTTGAACTGGTTTAGTTTCTGCCACTAATTTTTTCATTTGGCTATTCATAACAGGACAGATAGTGGGACAGCTAGAAAAGAAAAATTCAACAACCCAAATTTTATTTTTAAAGTTGGTATTGGTAACCAAAATAGAGTCTTCGTTTAAAAAATGGAATATTGGTATTCGTGGATAAATGGTATCGTTTGAAGTTCTTCCGTTTAGGGTTTTTTTTTCAACGTTATAATGACCAAGCTTGGGAAGGGGTGCTGGGACATCTGTTTTACAAGAAATCAAAGAAAGTAAGGTAATCGAAATGATGCCAATAAAAAATTTCATTTTTTACTGTTTAATTTGTCGTATTCTTTTTGAAGGAGTGCAATGTTTTCCTTCATTCTTCGAATCAGTCCCTCTTCGTTTCCTGGGAGCACCATTCGTAAATGGCTATTTTTGTCTACCAAAAGGAGAAGCTCCTGAAAGGCCTCCCCACCAAAATACTTCTCGCCTTTCTGCAAGAGCGATTGGCCATTATTGGAAATATCGTATATTTTTCTCACATCGCCATTTGCTAGAATCCAAAGTTTCGGATCATAACCCTCCGCCAAGTCCTGCAGACTTTGTCGAATTTCAGAGAGATTTTTAGAAGGGTTTCCTTTTCCATCAGTAACGAATGAAATTATTCGAACTTGCTTCATTTGTTTGTGACTATTCTTTCGAATGTGTTGATAAATCAGTTGGTTTAGATGCCAAAGGGAGATGGCACAGGTGTTTGGGCATTCGTTTTGTATGGTAGTTATTAATACGATATCATTTTTAAACTCAGCGGAGTTTCTTGAGCGGTTGTTTTCGTCAGTAAAATTAAATGATTGAACTTCTCCAAAGTCTTCAAGTCTTTGAAACTTGTGTTCACATCCAATGGACGAAACTAGAATTAAAATTAAAGCGGGTGTAAAAACTAGTAATAAAGCGAAAAGCGCCTTTTTTTTTGGACTAATTTTTTTATTTGTCATACTTAATTCCCGTAGGTAGAGATCGCATTACCAACCTCTAGAGCCTCCCAAAGAGCAATAAAAATTAAATACAATACAAAGAGAAAATAAGGGATCAAAATTACGTTTCGCAACCACTTTTTCTCATCGCCCAAATGCATAAATACCATAACTATATAACCGGCCTTTAGTAATGTCAAAACAACAAAGGTCCATTTAACAAGGGGCCACAGCGTGGAGTCTTGGTGTATAAATGCGCCTAGAAGTACTTCCCCGAGAGTTATTGCGGTAAGTAGGATGGTAACAAAGATAATTTTCTTCCTGATTAATTTGCCTTTCTCCTCCGAGTGGTGTGTTTTCAGTGAATATTCAATTAAATCGTCTCTTAACATACGCGTTAGTTATAATAAATAGAAAAATGTAAATACAAATACCCAAACTAAATCAACAAAATGCCAATACAGGCCTGTTTTTTCGACCATTTCATAGTGCCCTCTTTTATGATAAGTTCCCATTAGTACACCAATACAAATGATTATATTGATCATTACACCGGAAAAAACGTGAAACCCATGAAACCCAGTAATAAAAAAGAAGAATTGACCATATTGTTGAGGGCCGTATTCATTTTGTTTTAAATTGGCTCCATAGATGACCTTATTGGCTTCTCCATCTTGCAGCGCTTGGTAATAAAGTTTGGCTGCTGTACTTCCTTCGACTGGCTTTTTTCCAACTCTAAATTTTTTACCAGATTTTTTTGTAATTAACATCAAGTGATTGTCAGCGTCCTTGTTGATTTTTGCAATTGCACCATCGTGTAAAACGATAACTCCTCCCGTCAAAGGCTGTTTCTTGTACGCAACAATTTGATTTTTTAAAACGGCCAATTCCTTTTTTAAAATAGCTCTCTTATCTTTTCCGGATTGAGTGGTAGTGGTGTCTGATTTTAGTGAGGAAACAATATTTGTTTGTTGTTCTAAATTAAGTACCATTTCTTCATTTCGATATAAATTCCCTGATACTGCCGCATGTTGATATTGGTGTAGAAGGTCTGTTTTGATGACAGTACCCGCTTTCAAATGTTTTCCATCTCTTAAAACGGTGAAGTTTTCTATTTCGCCAAAATGACCTCTAACAATAGCTTGAGATCCATCAGCTAATTCTATTTTTCCAAATTCAGATCCATGAATAAAGTGAGACCATTCCCAAGCCTGAGATCCTAAAAAGAAAAAACCACCAATAATAGTTGCAATCATCCATTTAGTTACTCCTTTTCGATCCATTCTATGCCCAGCTTCCACAGCTAAAACCATCGTAACTGAAGAAACAATTAATATGAAAGTCATCAAGGCCACATACAGTAGGGGATATCCATGACCTAGAAACGGCATTGAATTAAATGTTTCTTCCCCGATTGGCCATGCGGCTTGTGCTGCATGTCTTGTATATCCGTAGGCAATAAGTAATCCTGTAAAGGTTAGTGCATCTGATACGAGAAAAAACCACATCATTAATTTTCCGTAACTAGTGGAAAATGGTGATTCTTTGCCACCCCAAAGTATTTTGGAATCTAAAATTACAGCATGTTCTCCCATAAATTATTTTTGTTGCGAATTTAGTGAATAAAAACCAAAAACAGCAACAAGTATAACCATAAAATACCCAGAAAATGCCAAAAAACACTTGTAGTTAAAACGAAAAAGTAGTTGTTTGAATTGTATTTGTTTGATATTGAATTAATTACAAGTACTAGCAGAAAAACTAAGGTAAATATGACATGGAGAAAATGTAGTACAGTGAGTATATACAGATACGAACTGGCAGAATCCGCCGCTTCAGACGCTTTAATTTGTAACGAAGGGGAGAGTACTTTTTTGTTGTAAAATAGGCTTCGATTTTTATATTCCAATGCTTTACCCTTGAAAAAAATGGTAAAGTCTTTTCCGTATTTGCCTTTTGTAAAAAAGTCACCTCTTTTGTCTCTGATATTCACCGCTAAGTCGCCCAAACGAATTTCGTCTACAAAAGTTAGTGGTAAACTGTCCGAACTGAAAAATGCTTGGTTTTTTAAAAATAATGGAGCGCCATTCAATACTAAGGTAAAGTTTTTATTTTCTTTCACTTTACGCACGGCTTTTTGTTTTGGATTGATAAATTGGGCGGTAAAGTCCTGCAATTCTTTGAATTCAGTTTGATTCATTTCTCGACCATTAATTTTATAGTCGTTTCCATCTACCTCCACAAAACTATTTTTGTATTTGATTTCAAAGTAGTCGCCGTAACGCCCGTTTGTTACCATGATGTAATTTCTTGCGGGATGCACACCTTTATCAATTAATTTGTTAAATCCTCGAATTTGAAAATAGACAAACATCAATCCTAGAATTAAAGTAATTGTGGTGGCTAATTTAAGTAACGAAGGCTTATCATTTTTAGCAAACTTTAGCGCGAATACAAAGCTTAAACTACTTAGTCCAATAAATAATGTGCTCCAATAAAACGCATTTGGCAAGGAATATTTCAACCAAAATCCGGCACCCATGCTAACAATGTAAGCAGAGGTTAATCCAGCAAAAAGCATGGTAACACTAAATGCAATTAGGTAAACAACATTAAGCTTCATTTTTTTTCTAACGTCAGGGCTTAGTTCTTTAGAATAATCCATATTTACAAATTTAAATAGTAATCAAATTTTATCAAACACATAAGTGAATTGCAGTATTGGCAAATAAACAAACGAGGCAAACATTAGTTTACGCGCATCCAAATCTTCGCAACTGTAGAACAATCGATAGGCAAATAAAAAAAAGGTTGCTCCTAAAATACTTGCGATAATTAGCGATGCAACACCAGTTAGTCCGTAAAACCAAGGAGCAAGACTAAATGGAATTAAAGCGAGTGAGTACAGGGCAATTTGAAACGCTGAATTCTTTGTTTTTCCTGTTGATGAAGGCAAAAGAAAAAATCCCGCTTTCTGATAATCTTCGTGCAGCACCCAAGCGATTGCCCAAAAGTGAGGAAATTGCCATGTAAATTGAACGAAAAAAAGCACTCCAGGGATAAATCCAAATTCATTGGTTGCGGCCACCGCACCAAGTAATGGAGGTATTGCACCTGGAATTGCGCCGACAAATACCGCCCATGCACTTTTTTGTTTCATGGGAGTGTAAATGAATACATAAATTAGAAATGCCCCCAGTCCTAGCAACGCACTTTTAACATTGATTAGTAACAGAAGCGTTTCACCAATAACTAGAAATAATATACACGCTGAAATTGCTTCGCTAAGGTTCATCCAGCCCATCGGTAGAGGGCGCTTTGAAGTTCGTTGCATTTTTTTGTCAATTTCGCGTTCCCAGATTTGGTTGGCTCCATTGGAGGCTGCAGTAACCAGCGTTCCACCAACCATCAGCAAAGCAATTTGCGACAGGTTATTGCCTCCGGAAAATAAATAACCAGAAAGAGCAGAGATAACGACTAAAAAAGAAAGTCTAAATTTTGTAAAAACCAAGTATATTTTTAAAAAAGAAGGTTTTTTAATTGTTTCATCCATGGGCGACAAATTTAAGTATTTTAAGCCATGTATTAAATTTTTGGGTGCTGATTAAAAACAATCACAATAAATCTTTGTTTTGGTTTTCGTAAAATGATTAATTTTACAAACACAATGGATACAAAATATACCCCTGGTTTACATTTATCAAAAATTACCAATCCGAACGATCTTAGAGAAAAGTTTGATATAGATGACTTACCCCAAGTTTCTGATGAGCTCAGACAATACATTATAGATGTAATTTCCGAAATTGGAAATAGTCACTTTGGAGCAAGTTTGGGAGTTGTTGAATTGTCTGTTGCTTTGCATTATGTTTTCAATACACCGGAAGACCAATTAGTTTGGGATGTTGGTCATCAAGCCTATGGTCACAAGATTTTAACGGGGCGCCGAGAAGAATTCCATACCAATCGATTGAAAGGAGGAATTTCAGGGTTCCCGAAAAGATCAGAAAGTGAATACGATACGTTTGGCGTCGGCCATTCTTCCACCTCTATTTCAGCAGCCTTGGGCATGGCTGTTGCCAACAGATTAAAGGGCAAAAAGAATTTTCAACACATCGCTGTAATTGGCGATGGAGCTATGACTGCCGGATTAGCATTCGAAGGGATGAATCATGCAGGATTTGAAAAAGATGCGAATTTGCTTGTGATTCTAAATGACAATTGCATGTCAATAGACCCAAATGTAGGAGCGCTTAAAGAATACTTAACAGATATTACTACCTCCCACACCTACAATAAAGTTAAAGACGAAGTTTGGAAATTATTAGGTAAAATTTCCGCTTTTGGTCCTGATGCCCAATCGATAGCATCCAAAGTATCAAGTGCTTTAAAAGGAAGTTTATTAAAACAAAGCAATTTATTCGAAGCATTAAACTTTAGGTATTTTGGTCCGGTTGATGGTCATGATGTAATTGGTTTGGCTAAGGTATTAGAAGATTTGAAAGACATTCCAGGACCCAAAATTTTACATTGTATTACAAGAAAAGGAGCGGGTTATAAGTATTCTGAAGAAGGCAATCCAACGAAATGGCATGCGCCTGGAATCTTTAATAAAGAAACAGGTGAAATTGTTAAAATAATTCCGAAGTCACCACAAGCCCCTAAATACCAAGATGTATTTGGGCATACAATTGTTGAATTAGCAGAAAAAAACGAAAAAATTGTAGGCGTAACTCCTGCTATGCCATCGGGTTCATCTTTGAATATTATGATGAAAGCGATGCCCGACAGAAGTTTTGATGTTGGTATTGCAGAACAACATGCGGTAACGTTTAGTGCGGGAATGGCAACTCAAGGTCTTGTTCCTTTTTGCAATATCTATTCAACTTTTATGCAACGGGCCTATGACCAAGTTATTCATGATGTCGCACTTCAAAATCTTAATGTTGTTTTTTGCTTAGACCGAGGTGGATTAGTTGGAGCAGATGGAGCAACACATCATGGGGCATATGATTTAGCTTACATGCGTTGTATTCCAAATATGGTCGTTTCAGCCCCAATGAATGAAGAAGAATTAAGAAATTTAATGTTCTCAGCTCAACTTGAAAATATGGGCCCCTATTCTATTCGCTATCCTAGAGGAAATGGTGTGATGTTGGATTGGAAAACGCCCTTCAAAGAAATTAAAACTGGAAAAGGTAGAAAAATTACAAATGGTGAGGATATTGCTATACTTTCCATTGGGAACCCAGGAAATTTTGCGCAAGAAGCAATAGCTAAAATGAGCGATTCTGGTATTTCTATTGCTCATTACGATATGCGATTTGTAAAGCCTTTAGATGAAATGTTGCTCCATGAAATTTTTAGTAAGTTTAAAAAAATAATAACCATAGAAGATGGGTGTATTATGGGCGGTTTCGGTTCAGCAATCATTGAATTTATGGTCGACCAAAAGTATCAATCAGAAGTTGTGCGACTTGGCATTCCAGATGAATATATTCATCATGGTACACAAGAAGAATTATGGGATGAATGTGGATTTGATGTTGCAGCCATTATAAAAACCATTGAGAAACTAGTAGGTATTACGAGTTCGTCTACTTCATCATTTATCCAAGCTGGTTAATCTTACCCTTTGCCTATACTAGTTTTTGACTGCTTATAGATAGTATTGAAAAGTAGTTTTCCATCAAAATTTATTTTTAAAAAAAAGCGGAGCAATTTTAATTATTGTATTTTCGACAATTATTTAAAGATAAGCAACAGTGAAAAAAACAAATTTCGGCGCTTTTGGTACGCTCATTACCATATTTTTCTTTTGGGGCTTCGTTGCCGCGAGTAACGACATACTAATTCCAGTATTCAAAAAGGCACTAAGCTTAAGTCAATTTGAATCTCAATTGATTTCCTTAGCTTTTTATATTGCTTATACTGTTGGGTCCTTATTGTATTTTGGTATTTCCTCTTTATTGAAAAGAGATATTTTAAATGTTATTGGCTACAGAAATGGCTTGGCTTTGGGTTTAATTATATCAGCTTTAGGGACTTTACTCTTCATTCCGGCTTCAAATAATGCCTCATTCCCTTTATTGATTTCAGGGCTATTTACAGTAGGATTAGGTTTTTCTCTACAACAAATTGCTGCAAATCCGTTGGCAATAAAAATGGGAGACCCTGCAAAAGGGAATATGCGACTGAGTTTGGCGGGTGGAATTAATAATGTAGGGACGACTATTGGTCCTGTCATTGTTTCTTTCGCAATTTTTGGAGGCTTGTCTTCAGGAGAAACCACCTTAAACCTGCAGGCTGTTCAAACACCTTATCTTTATCTCGGTCTTGCATTTGTAATTGCTGCCATTTTTTTCAAATTCTCATCTGTTCCCGATAGAATGACAGAAGATTCAGAGATTAAAGGAGGTAATATAATGGCTACCTTAAAATACCCTCAAGTTGTATTAGGGATGATTGCAATTTTTGTTTATGTGGGCGTTGAGGTTGCTACAGCAAGTAATCTGCCAGAATTCATGAAACAGAAATTGGGAACACAGGAAAGTGCTGTCGCTCCTTTTGTATCTTTGTTTTGGGCAAGTTTAATGATTGGGCGTTGGACTTCTGCTGCAGGAGCATTTAATTTTACAAATCAAATTAAATCAATACTAGGGCTTATTTTACCTTTTGCTGCATTTGGAATTTTTCTTTTCGTAAACTGGATTGCCGGGAATTCTATGGCGCAATTCTATCCTTATCTTAGCCTTGTTGTTTTGTTAATTATCGCTGATAAATTAAGCAAAGGAAATCCAGTGAATCAAATTATGATTTATTCCACCTTGGGTATTTTAGCTCTAGTGGTTGGTATTTTCTCTTCAGGAATAATAAGTGTCTTTGCTTTTATTTCTGTTGGTTTATTTTGTAGCACTCTATGGCCTTGTATTTTCACACTTGGAATTGCCGGCCTAGGTGATAAAACAAATACTGCATCTAGCCTATTAATTATGATGATAATGGGAGGTGGATTTATTTCTACCGCACAAGGTGCACTTGCTAGTAACGATTTGTTGGGGATTCAACACTCCTATTGGGTAGGGGTGATTTGTTTTATGTATTTATTTTTCTTTGCCTGGAGCGTAAGAAAAACGTTAATAAATCAAGGGGTTACAGACTTCTCTACTAAGGAGGGCTCACATTAAGCAAATTATTAAAAAGGGAGTTTATGTATCGAATAAATTTTAGCGATTTTTTCACCTCAGCTTTTTCAGTTGATTGCATGTTATTTGGGTATTCTCAAGGACAGATAAAAGCGTTGTTAATAAAACGGGCGATGGAACCGTATAATAATTTTTGGGCTATCCCTGGAGACTTGGTATATCCTGATGAGGATCTTGATGAGGCGGCAAACAGGATTTTAAAAGACCTCACCGGTTTATCCGATGTGGGCTTACATCAGGCACAATCATTTGGCCACCCTAAGCGTCATCCTCAAGGGCGAGTTGTCACCGTTTCTTATTTTGCAATGGTTCGAATAGAGGATTTTAATGCAAAAGCATCTTCATGGGCAGATGAAATTTCTTGGGTTCCAATTCATGACATTCCAGTTTTGGCATTTGATCACAACTTGATTATGGCCACAACCATTGAACTACTTAAGCAAAAATTGCGCGTGGAACCCATCTGTTTTGATATGTTGCCGGATCGGTTTACCTTAAGTGAATTCCAGCAGCTTTATGAATACGCCTTTAATCAGTCATTAGATAAAGCGAATTTTAGAAAAAAAATAAAGCATATTCCGCTTCTTGCGCATGATGAGAAACAAAAAATGGTAAAGCACCGCCCAGCAAAACTATTTTCCTTTGCTAAAGAAGACTACAAAACGAAGGTCGAAACCATTGATTATCAGTTTAAAATGTAGGCATATTTGTTTTTAATTAAAGCTTATTGTCCTTTTTACTAAAATTAAATTTTTAGTATATTTGCTAACTAAACTTTATCATATGATTAAACATATACTACTGACGTTTATCTTGTTTCTCTCTGGAATCTATGCTTTTTCTCAAAACAATACGGTTTCTGGCGTAGTTCTAAATGAGCAAAACGAGCAAATTCCTTTTGTTACAGTTGTTGAGAAGGGTCAAAAAAATGGTGTGGTAACCGATCTTAAGGGGAATTACAGCATAACACTAATCGATACAAGCAAGGCAATTTTAATTTTTTCGTTTTCGGGCTATGCGAAAACCGAAATACCGGTTAATGGAAGAAAGATTGTTGATGTGCTTATGTCTAATTTCATTACCAAAGATGTTGAGGAAGTAGTAGTGATAGGTTATGGTTCTGCTAAAAGTAAAGAGTTAACCGGAGCCAGCACAAAAGTAGGGGGAGAGAACATTGAGAAGCTAAATATATCGCGAGTTGACCAAGCCTTACAAGGTCAAGTTGCAGGTGTAAATGTTTCTACAAACTCTGGTTCGCCCGGTGGTTCTGCAAATATTAGAATACGCGGAATCTCTACTTTCGGCGATAATGATCCTTTGATATTGGTTGATGGAATTGTTTATGACTCTGAGGGCTTAAATGCTTTAAATCCATCTGATATAAAGTCGGTGAATGTATTGAAAGATGCGACTGCAGGAATTTATGGTGTACGCGCTGCAAATGGCGTTATTATCGTTGAAACGAAAAATGGCAGCATGAATTCCAAGCCAAAATTTGAATACAATGCGTATTACGGGATTCAACAAACCGCTCGAAAGCTTGATTTATTAAGCGCTCAAGAATATGCGGTAATAAAAAATGAAATGTTCGCAATGGGCGGACAAGCAATGCCTTTTGCCAACACAAATATTGGAATTGGCACGCCATGGCAAGACTCTGTATTTACTACTTCACCTGTTCAAAGTCATAATTTAAGTTTAAGTGGGGGGACATTAAATACCAAGTATTCTATTGGTTTAGGTTATTTTACCCAAGATGGAATCGTTGGTGGCTCCAAATCACATTTTTCTAGATATAATGCTCGACTTAATTTTAGTACCGATATGTCGGCAAAGCTAAAATTAAATTCGGTGCTTCTTTTCTCTAATGATTCAAGAAATACCTTGCCCGAAAATGGCATTGGTTCGGTTTTGTACAATACTATAAATGCTTTTCCAAATGAACCGGTTTATACCCCTAATGGTCAATTTTCTTATCTTGAAGAAGTGAGCGATATAATTAACCCAATTGCACAAATTAAAAATCAATATAACTGGGGAACCGCTGCAAAATTCGTCGGGAAAGAAGAGTTCGTTTATGCTTTTAATGAAAACCTTTCTTTCACTAATCGATTCAATTATAATTATGCCGTCATAAATTCAAAAGTATTCTCACCCTTGGTTTGGTATGGTGACGGAAAATATGCCAATACAGCGATTAATGAATCACTAGAATCGCCAACGGTTGAGATTGCAGATAGTGTGTTTATTGAGCGTGGCGCAGCGGTTTACGAAGAACGATCAAGCTATTTGGATTTAAGCTATGAAAGTTTTTTAAATTATGAAAAAACGTTCCAAGAGGTCCATACTTTTAAGGGAACTGCAGGAATTTCCATATTCCAACGGAAAGGCGAATCACTTAACGGAACTGGCTTCGGCATTCCGAATAACTCCTTAGATTATGCTGATATTTCCGCTAATACGGCACAAGGTGGTTTTTTAAATAATGTTGGTTCGTGGGAATTTAAAGAGCGTTTGATTTCTGCCTTTATGCGCTTGGAATATGCTTATGACTCCAAATACTTGTTTTCAACTATTTTAAGACGCGATGGGTCTAGTAAATTTGGCCCGAATAGCCGTTATGGCTTTTTCCCGACTTTTTCTGGTGGATGGCTACTTTCGGAGGAAAAGTTTTATAACCTTAAGTTTATTAACTTTTTAAAGTTTAGGGCTAGTTTTGGTGTTTCGGGGAATGATCAAATTCCGAACTTTGCATACAGAGGATTGTTAAATGGAGAAGGTGTCTATGTTTTTAATGATGTAATTACGCCAGGCGTTGCTATAGGAAGACCATCCAATCCAGATTTGAAATGGGAAACAACAAGACAATTTAACATTGGTGCAGACATGACATTTTGGAATAAGTTAGATTTTACAACAAATTATTTTATTAAGAATACCTTCGACTTACTCTTTCAGCCGGAAGTAACAGCGGTTTTAGGTTCCTATGGCCCAGGTGGATATCCGCCAATAATAAATGCTGGAAATGTATCTAATAAAGGTGTCGAATTAGAATTGGCATACAAAACGCAGCGCAAAAAACCGTTCACGGCTGATTTAAACATAAACTTCACGACTATTTCAAATAAAGTTACTGCAGTTCCAGAAGGAGTTGATTATATTCCAGGTGCGCAATTTAGCGTAGGAGGAGATGTAGCCACACGGTTCCAAACAGGATATGAAATCGGTTATTTTTTCGGCTATGAAACGGCGGGAATTTTTCAAACGCAAGATGAAATTGATAATGCAGCAGTGGTTCAGGATGGTGCACAGCCAGGAGATTTAATCTTTGTTGATCAAAATGGGGATGGCGTAGTAAATTTCAATGGCGATTTGGACAAAACGTATTTGGGATCGCCAATCCCTGATTTTACCATGGGCTTTGCATTTAATTTGAAATACAAAGGGTTTGATCTCTCAGGGAGCCTTTATGCAGCTATCGGTCAGGAAATTATTAGAAACTATGAACGTCAACAACCTTATGCCAATCAGTTAGGTTATGTGGTAGATCGTTGGACAGGACCAGGATCGACCAATGAGCACCCAAGAGTAACGACTGGTCAGACTAGAAATAATGTTTTTTCTTCCTATTTTGTTGAAGATGGATCCTTTGCTCGTTTAAAAAATATTCAATTGGGCTACAGCGTTCCTACTCAAAAATTAAAGCGCTTGAAAGTAGATTCTTTCCGAATTTATACAGCAGTCAACAATTTATTTACCTTAACCAAGTATCAAGGCTTTGATCCAGACATTGGTTCTCCGGGAGTTTTAGCAGCTGGAGTAGATTACGGATTTTATCCGCAAGCAAAAACATATATGGTAGGTATTCAACTTAAATTTTAAGACATGAAGCAATTTAAACAGGTTATTTTTAGTGTACTTATTGTTTTCTTATCGGCAGGTTGCGATAAATTTCTTAACATAGACCCTCCCTACACGCAGGATGTCGAAAACTTTTTTGAAACAAAAGAGGATTATGAACGCGCTTTAACTGGCGCATATGATTTGCTTCAGGGTTCGTTTATGTCATTTTGGATTGGTGAAATAGCCTCTGATAATTCAATCGCTGGCGGAGAAAGTGTAAATGACTCGCAAGGATTACATCAAATTGATGACATGACCCACGGTGGCGTAAACAATGAGCTGCGAAATGTACTTAGATGGAATTATGCTGGAATCACCCGAGCAAATTATATTTTAGAGAATAAGGATAAAATAGACTTTCAAGGGAAAGAGCATATTATTGCTGAAGCTAGATTTTTGCGGGCGTATTATTATTTTGAATTGGTGAAGTTTTTTGGAGACATTCCGCTTATTATTGATAAAAGAATCGGAATTGAAGAGGCGATGCAATTACCAAGAACACCCAAAGCAGAAGTTTATGCTCAAATAGAAGAGGATTTTACCTATGCTGCCTCCATATTAAATCCGGTTGCAAGTCAAAAAGGTCGCGCTACAAAAGGAGCTGCATTGGCATTTTTAGGGAAGGCTTATTTATACCAAAACAAATTTGCGCAAGCCGCCTCAACTTTTGATGAAGTGATTGCTATGGGCATGTATAGTCTTATTCCTGATTACAATCAATTATTTTCTGCTAGTAATGAAAATAATAGCGAAACAGTCTTTGATGTTCAATACTCTGGTTTAGAAGGGGGCTCTTATGGCTGCTATATTTGTTTAGAAGGAAATGCAGCGGTTGGTTTTCAAGGAATACGACAATATAATGGACCAGTTTATGGTGATGGAAATAGTTATAATCTCCCTTCGCAAGAGCTTTATGATGCTTTTTCTTCGCTTGATATTCGTAGAGGGGCCACAATTTTAGATATTGATGTTTTTATTGCTGCGCAGCCAAATGCAGCCTCTATTTCATATGCTATTGGTGCAGGTGGGCATACGGGTTTTTACAATAATAAGTATATTAAAAGGCAAGGTGAAATTGGATTACCGGACAATGATTTAACTAGCCCTGTGAATTATCGAGTAATTCGTTATGCAGATGTACTTTTAATGGCAGCCGAAGCGCATTACCAGAGTGGAAACACAGCTACAGCTCAGTCCTTAGTTACCCAAATTCGTCAACGTGTTGGCATTCAACCAATCCCTGTTAATTCCCTTGATGTCATTTACAGAGAACGACGTTATGAATTATCCGGTGAAGGACATCGCTTTTTTGACTTAGTTAGAACAGGAAAAGCCGCAGATTTTATTAATGGTTTTGTGGTTGGAAAGCATGAGGTTTTTCCGATACCTCAAGTGGAAATAGATTTAGCAGGAGGAAATTGGCCTCAAAATAATGGATATTAAATTAATATAGATGAAAAAGACTCTTTTTTTTATAGCAAGTATTTCTATGCTCTTTATTGGGTGTAAAAAAGATAATCCACAATTAGGAAACCCACCTACTTTAGCTGAGGCATCGTTTACGTATAGCGTTTCTTCAACAAGTGCGAATGTTCTTAATTTAACGGCCACCAGCCAGAATTACCAATGTTTGTGGGATTTTGGCAACGGGGTAAAAGCTCAAGGAGCAACAGCAGTAGCCTCATATCCATACGCTGGAACCTATACTATAAAGCTAACCGTCTTTAATAAAGGTGGCAGCAGAAGTACTACCCAAGATGTTGTAATCGCTCAAACAGATTTATCTCTTCTTAATAATCCAATATTTACCAAGTTAACTGGGGGAGCAAGTGGTCCTGGATTTAAAACGTGGGTGATTGATTCTACCCAAACAGGGCATATGGGCGTAGGGCCAGACCCAGAAAGTGCTTTAGGAACTGTTCCTGAGTGGTGGGCTGCAGGTCCTTTGGATAAAGCAGGGGTAGGGCTTTATAACGATAAATATATTTTTACGTTGAACGGATTTAAGTTTGATATGATTACCAATGGTGATGTTTATGTGCACAACTCTTTGTCCGCTAGCTTTCCAGGGTCTTTTCAAAACCTAGGCGATTTTACTGCCCCATATGGTGATCAATTAGATAAAACTTGGCTCTTAACTGAAGGTGCCTCGCCTACTATTACCGTTTCAAATGGGTCCTTTTTAGGATTCTACACAGGGGTATTAACTTATCGTATATTAGATTTAACTGATTCAACAATGCACCTACAATATGGTCACCATGCTGGTGGTTTGAAGTGGTACTTGAAATTAAAAACAGAATAACTAACTATAAAAAGATGAACATTAATTACTTATTCATTATTTTCTTTGCAGGGATTACAGCGTGTAAAAAACCAGTTCCACCTGCAGTTACTTTACCAAGTAACCTCCAAACGACCTTAAATGTTACTAATGGAACGGTAGATGTTTCAGCCCAGGCCGAAAACGCTAACTTTTATACCGTAACATTTTACCATGGAAATGATTCAACAGTGGTGGAATCTCAAGCAGGAACGGCTACACACGTGTTTACTTCAACGGGCACATATACCATTAAAACTAAGGCTCACGCTACTTATGCTGATTACATATCAAAAACAGATTTAGTGCAAGTTACGGTTTCCAATGGCCAAGGCGGTCAGCCTTCTTCGGGTTATACAAGTCCGCTAACGTATCCTAATTATACATTAGTTTGGCAAGATGAATTTAATGGGTCGAGTTTGTCTAGTGATTGGACCTATGATATTGGCACTGGTTCGTGGGGTTGGGGGAATAATGAGTTACAATATTATACTAATCAGAATGCTATCGTGGCCAATGGTGTATTGGAGATTAAGGCCAAGCAAGAGCAATTCAATGGACAGGCGTATACTTCATCAAGAATTAAAACCCAAGGCTTAAAATCTTGGAAATATGGTCGAATTGATATTCGTGCAGCCCTTCCATACGGTCAAGGGATTTGGCCTGCCTTGTGGATGTTGGGGGATAATATCACCTCTGCTGGTTGGCCAGCTTGCGGTGAAATTGATATCATGGAAATGAAAGGTGGTGCAGGGGCTAATGATAGAACTACTTATGGAACGATACACTGGCAAGACAATGGCACTCATGCACAATACGGGGGCACAAAAACCTTGGCAAGCGGAAAATTTGCCGATGAATTTCATGTCTTTTCAATTGTCTGGGATCAAGCTGGGATTCACTGGCTTTTGGATAATGTGGAGTTTAAATCAGTTAGTACAACACCTGCAGAGCTTAGCGAATTTCAGGAAAAATTCTTTTTAATTTTTAACGTGGCTGTTGGCGGAAATTTCCCAGGAAATCCAGATGCTACCACGGTCTTACCTCAATCCATGTACGTGGATTATGTAAGAGTTTTCCAATAAGAATTGAAAATAAATTCAAAGAATAATTTGATTAGTATGAAAGTTATTACGTTCGTTTTAGGAGCGAGTCTTTGTGTTTTAGTATCGTGTAAAAGTGCTAATGAAGTGGTTCAGCAGGCTAATGTTCGGGCTTCTTTCTCGCTTCCTACAGAAGATGAACAGGAAATTAATCACTTGATTGCTAAGATGAGCTTAGCGGAAAAGGTTGGTCAGACTTGTCAAATTACATTGGACGTCTTGCTGAAAACAAATTCTGATGGTTCGGCAAGAACGATAGCAGAAATTGATGAAGAAAAGTTAAAAGTAGCCATTGATAAGTATAAAGTGGGTTCCGTCTTAAATGTGGGAAGCCATACCTTAAGTATTGCTGAATGGGAAGGCATTCTGAATGCTGTACATCGAAATTATCAGCAGGGCCTTTCGAAAGCGCCGATTATTTACGGTGTAGATGCTATTCACGGAGTAAACTATACGGTTGGTGGGACATTATTTCCCCAAGAAATAGGATTGGCTGCAACATGGAATCCTCTATTGGCTAGTAGTTTTGGCGAAATTACCGCCTATGAATTGCGTGCCTCAGGAATTCCTTGGAATTTTTCGCCCGTCTTAGATTTAGCGCGTCAACCATTATGGTCGAGAACATTTGAAACGCTAGGCGAGGATCCTTATTTAGCCTCACAAATGGGTGCAGCAATAGTGACTGGTTACCAAGGAAAAGGGGGAATTGACGCCTTTCATGTTGCGGCGTGTATGAAACATTTTGTCGGCTATTCTGCAACTACCAGTGGCAGAGATCGAACACCTGCCTGGATTCCGCAAAAATACATGACAGAATTGTATTTACCATCGTTTAAAAAAGCAGTAGAGGCCGGCGCCTTAACGGTCATGATTAATAGTGGTGTAGTGAATGGGATTCCAGGGCACATGAATTATGATTTAATCACCAAAACATTAAAACAAGATTGGGGATTTCAAGGCTTTGCAGTATCCGACTGGGAAGATTTTATTATGCTTCATACAGTGCATAGAACCGCTCCGACACTTAGCGATGCATACATTCAATCGTTTAACGCAGGTGTGGATATGAGTATGGTACCACTCAGCCCACAGTATCAGGAATATTGCGAAAGTATGACCGAAGCGGTAAAAGCTGGAAAAATTACGATGGAGCGCTTAGAGGATGCTGTAAGAAGAATTTTACGCGTTAAAATGAAACTGGATCTTTTTAAGCATCCAATTCCAACTCTCTCGATGTATCCCGATTTCGGATCAACAAAATTCAAGTCAATTGCTAAACAAGCGGCAACTGAATCAATAACCTTATTGAAAAACAATCAAGGCACGCTTCCTTTAAACACAAAACAAAAAGTGATGATTGCTGGCCCTACAGCGGATAATTTAATTTTTCTAAATGGGGCCTGGACACATACTTGGCAAGGAGTAGAAAAACAATACAATACCAAGGGCTGCTTAACCATCAGACAAGTTTTTGAACAAAAGTTAGGGAAAGAAAATTGTTTCTATGCTCCCGGTGCGTCGCTTGTTCTTGACGAAAACGGCTTTGAAAAAACAGTTTATACCGACTTAAAAGAATATAATTCAATGCTCGATAAAGCAGATGTTCTTGTTCTTTGTTTAGGTGAACTACCCGCTACGGAAAAACCGGGGGATATACTTAGTTTAAATTTAGATCCGCAACAACGCGAATTGGCGAAGTTGGCCTATGCAAAAAATAAAAAGGTTGTACTTGTTCTTTTAGAAGGTAGGCCGAGAATTATTCATGATATTGTTGATAGTGCTGCAGCCATTATTCAATGTTATCTACCAGGAGACTATGGCGCAGAAGCCTTAATTAATTTGATGTATGGCGAGGCAAATTTTAGTGGCAAACTTCCCTACACGTATCCAAAATATGATGGTGTAATCGAATTTTATGACCATCCGAGAAGTGTAGACCGATCAAAGAATGGCCCTTTCGATGCATATAACCCAGAATGGGATTTTGGATTTGGTTTATCGTATTCAAAAGTTACTTACTCTAAGCTAACGTTAAATAATTCTACGATGCATAAAAATGATAGCCTTAGGGTATCTGTTTTTATCCAAAACGAAAGTAATCAGAAAACAGATGAGGTGGTACAATTGTATCTTAGTGACCAATATGCCAGCTTTGTACCTACCGGCAAAAGCCTAAAACGTTTTGAGAAAGTGACCCTTCAAGCAAATGAGCGCAAAGAGCTTGTTTTTTACCTTTACTCCGAAGATCTAAAATTTGCCGATCACGCTGGAAGGGCTGTGCTAGAACAAGGAGATTACACCGTTACGGTTGGTAATCAATTACTTGATTTCAAATTCATATTGACTAATTAGAAGTTTTTTAGTCAATAAATAAAAAAATAGTTACTTATTGTATTTCTTACTATATTTGTCTACGAACTTTATTAAATTTATATTGTTATTTAATTAACTTAAATTATTTTACTATGAAAAAACTATTACTTCTTTTAGCATTCCCAATTTTAGGCGTATCTGCCCAAATTGAGGGAACTTGGAAATTAGCAGGTCAGGCAGGTGCCTTAGCTGTTGGTCCAGCATTGAATAATCTAACTTGGTTTTCAAGTTCTTTAGGCGACGTTACCACGAGAGCTTGTTTGTTCGACGACTCTATAAAATTTGCACCAGGAGGAGCTATGACACATTACATGGACGGAAGTACTTGGTTGGAAGCTTGGCAAGGCGCTCCTGAAGGTTGCGGTACGCCTGTCGCTCCTCACACAGGTGGTGCAGCAACTTATACGTTTGATGCCGTGTTAGGTACCTTAACCGTTAATGGTTTAGGCGCACACATGGGATTGGCTAAAGTACACAACGCTGGTGAGCTCACTAGTCCTGCTGGAGCAGTTTCTACAATTACCTACAACGTGCTTTTCTCTAACGGAGGAAATACCATGACTGTCCAAATTAATTTTGGTCCAGGATGGTGGCAGTTTGTTTATCAAAAAACAGTAGTTATTAACCCTCCAACACCAAATGTTACTTTTAAGGTTGATATGAGCCAATATGCAGGTCCTGCTTACACAGGTGTTTTTGTAAATGGAACATTCAATAATTGGTGTGGTGCATGTAATCCAATGTCAGATGCAAATATGGATGGTGTATGGGAAGTTACGCTTCCAATTGGTGCTGGTCCTATTGCGTACAAGTTTACACTTGATGGTTGGAATGCTGAGGAACAATTTGTTGGTGGTGAGTCTTGTACTGTTACTGCCGGCGGATTTACAAATCGTTCATACACTGTTACTGGCGATGCTGTTTTAGGTACAGTTTGTTATAACAGCTGTACGGCTTGTGCTAGCAATGTTACTTTCAAAGTAGACATGGCTAATTATGTTGGTCTACCTTTTACAGGTGTTTTCATAAATGGTACGTTTAATGGTTGGTGTGGATCATGTAATCCAATGACGGATGCCAACATGGATGGAATTTGGGAGGTTACTCTTCCATTACCAAATGGTTCAATTGAATATAAGTTCACCTTGGATGGTTGGAACGTTGAAGAGCAATTTGTTGGTGGTGAACCTTGCACAGTAACAAATGGAGGATTTACGAATCGTTCATATACCGTTGCTGGAATAGCTGATCTTGGTGTTGTATGTTTTAACACTTGCGCTGCTTGTGTTTCTGGTATCGAAGATATCTCCAACCAGGTGGTATCGGTTTATCCAAATCCATCTAATGGAACATTAGCCGTTGTATCTAATTCATCAGCAATCTTGAACAACATTACAAATATCATGGGTGAGACAGTCATGTCATTAAAAGGCAATGAAAGTAGCATTAATATAGCGAGCTTAAACGCTGGTATTTATTTCTTGAACTTCACTGTGAAAGGAGAGAACCAAACAATCAGAATAGTTAGAAATTAAGAGTTTTAACACCGAGTTAAAGGGGCGATTTTTTCGCCCCTTTTTTTTGTCAATAAAATGGGTAATTCAGTTAAATGAATAATTTTTTTTATCTTGTCAGTATATATTAGGATGCCTACACCACAAGACCAATCGAATAACCCCTTGCATGGGATAACGCTCGAGAAAATGCTCACTGAACTCCATGAAAAATTTGGTTGGGAAAAGCTCGCTTATTTTATTCCCATAAATTGTTTTAGTCACGAGCCAAGTGTAAAATCAAGTTTAAAATTTTTGAGACGCATGCCATGGGCCAGGGCCAAGGTCGAAAAACTGTACCTTGATCGAATAGTAAGTGAAAAACTCAATGGATTCGATTAATTTTTATGGAATTTAGATTTCGTGTTCTCCTAAACGTTTCCATAATGATCACTTTATCTTTCGTACTTTTGCACTATGGATTATGATATTGAATTACGCTTTAATGCCTTAAAAACTCATCTTGAGCTGACTTTTGGTGGAGGGATGGACGTACAGGCGATCTTATTTTTGATAGGGGTGAATGAATTGGGTCAAGGGCATAAAAATTATACGAAAGCGGAAAAAACAGATCTACTACATATTGCGATTTGTACGCTTTTAGAACCATATGGCTATTACCAATTTGAAGGGCGTGACAAAGAAAATTGGCCACATTTTAAATTGTTAAAAGCGATTCCTGCTATTACCGATAGGGAACAACAGCACCTTATTAAAGAAGCGATGATTGATTATTTTGTTGCCAATGAGTATTATTTGGAGGAGAAACCGCTTAATTAGTAGTTGTTATCTAGGTTTTGGCCCAATATATTCAAAACATGGATTTAAGCCGACAAAACATCTTTCTTTGAGGACAAAATTATAGGCACTTTTTGATGTTTCTTTCTTAACTTCAAAATCATAATCTAGTTGATCTTTCCAAATCGCAATTTTTTTCTCACCGGCATAGCGATAATTTATGGTGTCTGATACGGAATAATAATTTTTTAAGGTTTCTGTTGACCAAGATTTTTCTACTTGCTGTAATACATAACGCCCCTCTTTCAATACACCAAAATAATTCCCATTACTATCCAGTTTAATGTTTTTTACCGCTTTTTTTTGATTATTTGATAAGTCAAAAACAATAAAAACGCTATTCGAAGCAGCTATCACGTCACCCTTTTCTTGCTCCTCTGTAGGTCTTGCTCCTCCGCAATATGGTTTATAAATATCACCGTGCAGCTGTATGTGATAGGATTGGCAACTTGCGATAAAATATACACTCATAAAAAACACGAATAGGTTTTGAATGCTCATAAGCGTTCTATTTTTTGATTGGTGATTTCTCGAGCGCTTAGGTCCACGCTTACGAAATCATCGTATTTTGGGGAAAGTATATTTGTCATTTCCTCTACAACGTGTTCATTTAACTCGGAAATAGCTAAAAATGAAATTTTGTTTTCTAAAAATGCCGCTACAGCCACTTCATTTGCTGCGTTCAATGCACAGGCGGCGGTGCCCTTCATTTCCATAACTCGGTAGGCTAAATCTAAATTTTTAAAGACATTTCTATCCGCTTGTTCAAAGGTTAAATTTGGATAATCTATGAAATTAAAACGAGGGAAATCTGTTTTGAGCCGTTGGGGATAGGTAAGGGCAAATTGGATAGGCAATTTCATGTCTGGTAAGCCCATTTGTGCTTTCATGCTCCCATCTTCAAATTGAACAAGCGAATGAACGATAGATTGTGGGTGCACAATTACATCTATTTGATGGCTTTGTAAGTTAAATAGCCATTTGGCCTCAATCACTTCTAATCCTTTATTCATTAAAGAAGCAGAATCGATGGTTATTTTTGCCCCCATCGACCAATTCGGATGTTTTAATGCTTGTTCTAAGGTTACTTTTGAAAGTTGATCGATAGAATATCCTCGAAATGGCCCTCCGGATGCCGTAAGGTAAATTTTCTCAATTGGGTTATTAAACTCGCCAACTAAGCATTGAAAGATAGCTGAATGTTCCGAATCTACAGGAAATATGGGAACTCCATTTTCTTTTGCCAGTTGCGTTATTAATTCCCCTGCAACCACTAATGTTTCTTTATTGGCTAAAGCAATAGATTTCTTAGCATTAATAGCTGAAATGGTTGGTCGTAAGCCCGCATAACCAACCAAGGCCGTCAGTACAATATCAACGTCTGTAGACTCAACCACTTGGCACAGCGCGTCCTCTCCAGCATAAATATGTATGTCTTCATTCCACAAGGCCTCTTTTAACTTTTTATAATGACTTTCATTAGAAATAACGACCGAGTTGGGGTGAAATTTCAGCGCTTGTTCTATCAGTAAATCAACATTGTTATTAGCCGTGATGACTTGTAAATCAAAATAGTCTGGATAAGTTTCAATTACTTCTAATGTCTGCGTGCCAATGGAACCTGTGGAGCCTAGAATGGCAATTCCCTTCTTCTTATTCATTCGTCAAATTTAACCAATTCAATGTGTTTTTCTATCATTTTGTTTTATTCCCGGTAGCTGTAAAAGAATTTCCTCCCCCTAAGCCAAAATAACCACCAGTTAGCTTAAATTTAGATTTTGTAAGAAAACCCCCTTCAATTTGGTAATGCCAATCAGAACTTTTATAATGTATCGTCCCGTCTTTTTCTAAAAGATAACTTGTTTCCCCATTATCAGAGTTAAAATTCACATAATATTTTTCATCCGAACGTTCCACTTTTATATCATAATAACTCGTGTCATAGGAATACGCTTGTCCCATTGTCCAGCTCTGATTATATTGAATCACTTCGTATGTCCCAACATATTTACTTCTATAATCATAAATAGGTTTATTACAAGCAAAAAGAAAGCTGGTCATCAGGCTAAAAAAAATGAAGTTGCTCATATTAATTATTTAGTGAGCCTCCAGCCAATTTTGTGCAAGTTTTAATTCTACTTCCATCGGAACGATTAGGTCAATCGCATTTTCCATCGCTGATTTTACCAGTAATTGCATCATTATTTCTTCGGACACATGTACATCAAAAACTAATTCATCGTGCACTTGAAGAATCATTTTAGACTTCACATTTTCGGATTTCATAGCTTTGTGAACAGCAATCATGGCCATTTTAATAATGTCAGCGGCAGACCCTTGAATCGGTGCGTTGACCGCATTTCTTTCCGCAAATCCACGGACAATAGCATTGGTAGAATTAATGTCTGGCAAATACCTTCTGCGCTTCATTATAGTTTCAACATAGCCTAGCTCCCGGGCATCTGAAACCACTTTTTCCATGTAGGTTTTAATCGTTTTAAATTGCTCAAAATAACTATCAATAATAGTTTTCGCTTCTGTTCTAGAAATAGAAAGGTTTTGTGCCAGTCCAAAAGCGGATTGTCCATAAATAATCCCAAAATTTACCGCTTTGGCTGCGCTACGCTGATCTCTTGTTACCGCTGTTAATGGGGTTTTAAACACATTGGATGCCGTAGCAGTGTGAATGTCGAGCCCCGCCTTAAAAGCCGAAATCATGGTTTCGTCCTCACTTAGAGCAGCAATAATTCTTAATTCTATTTGAGAATAATCTACTGCCATAAGCTTAAACTCAGGATTCCGAGCCACAAATGCCCGCCTGATTTCACGTCCTTTTGCTGAACGAACAGGAATGTTCTGAAGGTTTGGATTGTTTGAACTAAGCCTACCTGTTGCGGTTACGGTTTGCATAAAGTTGGTGTGAATCCTCCCATCAACAGGATCACAAAGCATAGGTAATGGGTCAACATAGGTGGATTTTAATTTTCGAAGCTGACGGTATTCTAATATTTTGGGTATAATGGGATGGTCTTTTTCGTGCTTTTGTAAAACATCTTCGCCCGTAGCATACTGCCCAGTTTTCGTCTTTTTTGCCTTTGAAGAAATTTTTAAGTGTTCAAAAAGCACCTCACCCAATTGTTTAGGAGAATCGAGATTAAAATCCAACCCAGCATCATTTTTAATTTCTTTTTCAAGCTCAATTAAAATAAGGTCTAATTCTTTAGAATAACTATTTAGCGCTGGCACATCGATTGCAATCCCTTCAAATTCCATGTCTTTTAGCACTTCAACTAAGGGCATTTCCATTTTATAGAACAAATCAGCTAAATGTGGCTTTTGAATTTGAGGTTCTAACACCTGTTTTAATTGCAAGGTAATATCTGCATCTTCACAGGCATAATCAGTAATTTCTTCAGGCTTTAAATCTGCCATATTTCCTTGCCCCTTGCCTTTTTTTCCAAGCAGCGTTTCTATGGAAATAGGCTGATAGTTTAGGTAGTAGGTAGCTAAGAAATCCATGCTTTGCCTAGCTTCCGGATTAATTAAATAATGGGCTATCATGGTATCGAAGGTTGGTCCAAGTACCTTTCCATCATATCGATTTAAAATTTTTAAATCGTATTTAATGTTATGTCCAATTTTTTCAATCAATGTGTTTTCAAAGCAGGGTGCAAAAAAGCCAACTATTTTTTTTGCCTCTTCAAAGTCTTTGGGAACAGGAACATAAAAAGCTTCTCTTGCTTTGTATGAAAAAGACATCCCAACTAGGTCGGCATGTAATGCATCAATACCCGTTGTTTCGGTATCAAAGCAAACTTGTTTTTGCTGAAGCAAAATCCCTAATAACTCATCGCGTTCTTCTTGTGTACTGATAAGATGATAGCTTGGTTTTTCACTAACTATGGTTTTATATGTAGCGGTTTCAACAGGTTCTTGTGGTTCAATCATGCTTTGCACGCCAAATAAATCAAGCTGATTATTTGTTCCATTTTGAGGATGCGCAAAATCCGTTTGTATTACTAAGTCCTCCCCTAGTATTCGTTTAGCCAAATTTCTAAATTCTAATTTGGTAAAAATGTTTTTTACTTTTTCCGAATCAACATCACACATGATAAGTTTATCTTCATCGAATACAACGTCGATGTCGGTGATAATTGTCGCCAGCATTTTTGAAACCAATCCTTGTTCAGCAAATTCAATAACATTTTCCTGTTGTTTTCCTTTTAATTCATGTGCGTTGGCAATCAGGTTTTCAATAGAACCATATTTAGCAATTAGTATTTTAGAGGTCTTTTCGCCTATACCAGGTATTCCTGGGATATTGTCTGCAGCATCACCCCACAAGCCTAAAATATCGATTACTTGGAGTGGATTTTCAACTTCAAATTTTTCACAGACTTCTTTTACACCTAAAATTTCCGCCGGATTACCTCCTCTTCCGGGTTTATAAATGAATGTTTTATCACTAACCAGCTGCGCATAATCTTTATCTGGCGTCATCATATAGGTAATAAAACCCTTTGTTTCAGCAATTTTAGCTAAGGCACCAATTAAATCGTCGGCCTCGTACCCGGGCATTTCCAAAAGTGGAATATTAAAGGCCTCAACAATTTGTTTAATTGGTAAAATCATTGATCGAATAGCTTCTGGCATTTCCTCCCGGTGTGCTTTATATGCTTCAAATTGTTCTTGGCGATGGGTTGAGCCTCCAGGAGGGTCAAAAACAACGGCAATATGGGTCGGCTTTTCAGTTTTGATGATATCAATCAAGACATTAGTAAAACCGAAAGCCGCCGAAGTGTTTTCCCCTTTTGAGTTGACCCGTGGATTTTTAGCAAAGGCAAAATAGGCCCGATAGATTAATGCGTAGGCGTCTAATAAAAACAGTTTTTTTGGTGAATCAATAGACAGCATAATTAGGGAGAATTAAATAGGTTTTTAGTGATGTTTTTAGTCGAAATATTTTTTTTTAGGTCAACAGGAAATTTCTTGTAAAAGAAAAATGTGCCGGCTTTTACATAGCCCCTAAATTGAAGGTTTATGGAATCTCGGACAGCCCACCCAACCATTTTAATCATAGCACCCTGCTCTAATTCTAATGTTAGGGGTACAGCTATTTTACTTTCTTTTTTTCGTTTCATTTTTATCTTTTCGTTGATTTTTATTTCGCCTAGTTTGTTATCCTCAACGAATAAATCAACGGCAGCATTTTTTACTTTAATGGCGTACCAATTTGGATTGTCAATTACCACATCAAGATTAACTTTAATATTGTTTGCGTTCATTTCGTTTAATTTGTACCCGTCAAAGGAAACTAATTCTGGTGTTTCAAAAACAGAACATGCACCAAGAAGAACTGCCGAAAAAATAAAAATGAGTATTTGTTTCATGTGGGGTATATCGGTTAAATTATTCGTAAAAATAAGTAATGGATTCGATTACTTTACAAAAATTTAATAAGTAGTTATTTACTTTTCTAAAAGTAGATTTTTTTCAGTTAAAAGCTACATTAATTTTTTAAAAGGAGCATTGGTAAAATACCAATATGAAGCCTTAAAGTGAGTTAGTGTAGATAAAAGGGCGTGTTTTTTTGAAACAGTTCTTCTTGCTATATTTGTGTTTATGCAACTAATGTCGAGGAGGAATGGTCTACGTTTAATAGTTAATACTAAAATAATAATAATGAAATTAATTTTAGCAATTTGCACTCTGTTTTTTGTTTTTTTATCTGCTGTGGCTCAACCTATTGTGGTCACTAATACACAAACACCACAACAATTAATTAATGGTGTTTTATTGGGTTCCGGTGTTACAGCTTTTAACATTATGATAAATGGCAATTTAGGAGCCTCCAACACGCCCGTTGGGAGCATAGGTTATTTCACCAATTCAAATCCAACTTTTCCAATTTCAAGTGGACTAGTATTAACGACGGGAAACGCTAGTGGTGCAATTGGGCCTAATAACTCAACATTTTCCACGAATAATACACCTCCAACAGCGTCAGTTTCAGGAGACCCTCATTTAAATGACATTGCAAATGGATCAGTTGAAAATGGAATTGTGCTAGAATTTGATTTCATCCCTTCAGGGGACACTTTGTTTTTCAATTATATGTTTGGTTCTGATGAATACCCAGAATTTTCACCATCTAGTTTTAACGATGCATTCGGTTTGTTTTTATGGGGACCTGGAATTTCTGGCCCACACATTTTAGGCGGTTATCCTAATGGAGGCGCCAATATTGCGGTTATTCCTGGAGGAATTCCTGTTACCATAAATAATGTAGGTGACCAATCTAATACTTCTTATTATGTTTTTAATGAAGCGGTTTCAACACCAACCTATGGCGATGCCATTCAATATGATGGGACAACCGTTTTATTGACAGCTTCTGCGGATGTACAATGCAATGAGGTTTATCATATTAAATTGGCGATTGCTAATGTGGGTGATCAAAGTTATGATTCAGGGGTGTTTTTAGAAGCGGGAAGTTTTAATTCGGATGCCGTTGACGTATCCGTTGCCACTGTTTCAGGGGACACCACTATCGTAGAGGGTTGCACTTATGCTGACTTTATTTTTACTCGTCCTGACACGGAAGTTGGCGACACCTTAATCATTAATTATACAATAACAGGAAACGCAATCCAAGGTTCTGATTACAACAATTTAACTAATCCAATTGTGTTTTTACCGGGTGTGGATACGGTAATAATTAATCTTACGCCAATCCAAGATGGTCTTCTTGAAGGATTTGAATCGGTAACCATTTCTGTTGCAATTGTTAACCCGTGTGGAGACACCATATTTTCCACAGGGACAATTTATATTGGAGACGGACCGATAATTAACATTTCAGAGTCCGATACCACTATCCTATGTGCCGATGATAATTTATTGGTAACTGTTTCCGCGTCAGGAGGATATGCGCCCTATGCTTACACATGGACATCGATGTCAGGGACTCAATTAAGTACAAATGATTCCCTTTACCTCAATGTTTCACAGAATGGGACCGTAAATTTCATTATAACAGCAGTCGATTTTTGTAATTTTTCCCAAACGGACACCCTGACAGTAACAATGAATCAAACACTGGCTATTGATACGATTTTAATATTTCCATCAAGTTGTCAGCCATCAGGAGCTGTTTCTGCAGTGGCAAGTGGAACAAACGGAATACCTTCGTATACGTGGACTGGACCAGGGCCAAATGGCTTCATTGATGCTTCGGTTTGGCAAAACTTGCCGTCTGGTTGGTATTTCATAACAGTAACAGACGATGTTTGTGAAGTTAGTGATAGTGCTTTTATAGACATATTAAACCCACCAATAGCCTCTTTTCAAGCTATTCCAACAAGTGGCTGCGCACCACTTGATGTTGCAGTGATCAATAATAGTCAAAATGGGAATAGTTACAATTGGAACTTTGGTAATGGGCAAACAATTATAGCAGGTGACCTAAACCCACAATCCACTAGCTACGATCCAGCAGCTGCACAGTTATATACTATTCAATTAATCGTATTTCAAGGTTCATTGTGTTCTGATACAGCTTATGCAACAATTACAGTTGAAATTTGTGGCTGTAATGACTCCACAGCATTAAATTTTGATCCAAGCGCAAGTCAGGATGATGGATCTTGTACTTACCCAGTGCCACCAAATCCCGAGGTGGAGGCACCAAACGTATTCACGCCGAACGGAGATGATAAAAACGCAAATTTTTTCCTTACATCTAAAAATTTAACGACCTTGAGCTTGGTAATCATTAATCGTTGGGGAAATGTCGTATTTGATAAATCCTCAACGGATTTAGTTAATGACAACCCAAGTTGGGATGGAAAGATTGATGGTAAAGATGCAAACGACGGAATTTACTTCTATAAGTATACGGCAATTGGGCTGAGTGGAAAAGAAATAGTTGGACACGGATTTCTTCATTTGTATAACTAGGAATAAAATCGTAACTTCAAATAAAAGAGGTTATGACAAACGATGAGTTAGGACAATGGGGCGAGGATACAGCTTGCCATATACTAGTGAGCAAAGGGTACAAAATAGAGGCTAGAAATTACCGCTTCAACAAATATGAAATTGATATTATTCTTAGTAAAGAGGAAAACTTTGTTGTCGCTGAGGTAAAAACGCGGCAAACGGCAGAAATTGGTGAGCCCTGGAAAGCTGTTACGCGTTCAAAACAGCGCCAAATAATTAAAGTTGCCAACCACTATCTTCAATCAAAAAACATTGAACAGCAAGTTCGTTTCGACGTGGTATCTATTGTACATAACCAGTACCAAACAAAAATACAGCATATTGAGGACGCTTTTAGCCCTATTGCTTAACGAGCAATTAGCCGTATCTTTGTAAAAATCTGCTCGCGATGAACACACCTAAGACCTCAAAAAGAGGCGTTAAAAGAACCGAGAAACCAACTCGTAAAACAACGGTAAAAGCAAAAACTGATGTTAAATCAGCGTCAAAAGAGGTCTCCGCCCGAGATAAAAGAAAATACATAGATTATAAAATAAAAGTTAAAAAAGGGGATCCCTTGCCAACCTTTAATGAAGATGCTATTCGATTAAACAAATATTTAGCAAATGCGGGTATCTGTTCCAGAAGAGAGGCAGATGTGTTCATTGCAACCGGCGTTGTAACAATTAATGGAGTTACAATAACAGAGTTAGGTTATAAAATCAAACCAGATGATGTGGTGCAGTACGACGGCGAGACGATTAACGCCGAGAAAAAACGCTATGTTTTATTAAATAAACCTAAGGGTTTTATAACGACTATGGATGATCCCCGCGGCCGAAAAACTGTTATGACTTTAGTGAGCAAAGCTTGCAGGGAAAGAATATATCCGATTGGCCGATTAGACCGCGAAACAACGGGGTTATTACTTTTTACAAACGATGGTGATATGGCTAAAAAGTTAACACATCCCAGATATCAATCTAAGAAAATTTATCACGTTGAGCTTAACAAACCAGCGAACAAAGCGGATTTTGAAAAGCTGCTTAAAGGGGTAGATTTAGAGGATGGGCGATCTAAAGTTGATTTAGTTTCTTTTGTAAGCGATGCCTCTTCCAAAGAAGTCGGTGTTGAAATTCATTCCGGTAAAAATCGAATTGTAAGGCGCCTGTTTGAGGCTATCGGATATGAGGTTGTAAAATTAGATCGTGTTCAGTTCGCTAGTTTAACAAAAAAGGACTTGCCAAGGGGAATGTTTCGGCATTTAACAGAGCAAGAAGTCGCTTTTTTAAAAATGTCCAAAGCATGATAAAATTTTTCCTGATACTTAGTACTATAGTTTTGCTAACGGCTTGTTCTTCGAATGCGAAAATTAAAAGCGAACATCCCTTAGCCAGTTATTTTTATCCACTCGATTCTATTCCAAAAATTTACCTTTATCGAGATGTTGCAAATGGCTTGGAAGAGGAGTTTCATCGAATTTATTTGATAGGTGATAACGAGGGGAATCATGTTATTGTTGAGCGCTACTCCTCCGACGGACGGATTTTGGAGGCGCTGAATTATAATATAGATTCATTAGATATTCAGGATCATATGGTTGTAAATTATCGTCAGGAAAAAACAAAGGCGTTGCTTTACAAAGCTAAATTATTTCCAATTAATGAACAGCTAGACACATGGTTTGCTAGCAAGTTTCAAGGTGTAAACGATTCTACCGTTTTTTTAAGAGAGGTAAAGCGTCACCTACATAAGAAAGCCGTTGTTAAAGAAATAATGGATGAAAAACGACCTTGTCTCGAATTTCATGACGAGCTGCGTCAAACATTATTAAACCCCTTCACTAAGAAAGAAAATAGTATTGAAGCTAAAATGTTTACCTTTTTTGGAGAAGGAATTGGACTAGTTGAATGGTATAGTCCAACTAAAAAGTTACACTTTCGCTTAGAACAAATTCTAACACAAGACGAATGGTTAAAGATTATTTCTCACTAACTAGGTTTTTTTTCTATTTCGCAATAGCTTTCTTTCCGTTTGTTTTGTTCTCACAGAACGGCAAAGCAAATAACTCTGCATACGCTGGAAATGTTAATTTCTCTGTTGGGCTAGGCTCTAATTTTTATTCTAATTCCACTCTTAAGTTCATCGGGTCAGGGTATAATTTCTCGTTGGAAAAGGTAGGTCTTTGGCAAAATTCCCCCGCTTTTTCAATGCCCGATTTTAGTAAAATACTTTCTAATCAATATGCTATTAGCGTCGGGTATAATATTCGCAGAGGCGTTAATATTTCTCTCGGAATAGATCGCCTTCAATATGGAATAAAACCCAATCAGTCCGTTTATTTGACAGGGGTTGTAAGTTCTGAAGTGGATACGGTTTCGAATTTATCTGGACAATATACAGATGAATTAATTAATCTTGACTCTGCCCGAATTCAGTTCGGGTCTGATATGGGGATGAGTTTTGTGAACATTGAATTAAATTTAATTCAAAATTTATATAGGACTAAGCGCAGAAACTTTGTGGTGAATGCTATTTACGGTATAGGAGCAGGTGTTTTACACACCAACTCTACATTTAATTTCGGAGGTTTTGAAGAAAACAAACGCAGCTTGTCTGGTTTTGGTGTAAATGCCAATGCTGGCTTGCGCTTTGAGTTTTTCAAGTATTTTTATCTTCAACCTAGTCTTTCGGCCTCTTTACTGAATCAAGTGGGCGTTTACACGCACCAAAATGCAGCTAAAAATAAGGTTTCTCATGTCGTAGGGGCGTTTAACACGTCGGTTTCAGTTGGACTAATTATTTACCTAAAGTCAAAAAAAGATTGCGACTGTCCCGTTTGGAATTAACGGGTGTTGTTCCCTTTAAAATCAATTTTGTAGTAAAAAATTGGTAAAAATCCCAATTGTGTTT
The DNA here is from genome assembly GCA_945888625.1 of Chryseobacterium gleum. GTDB lineage: Bacteria > Bacteroidota > Bacteroidia > Flavobacteriales_D > Crocinitomicaceae > UBA952. The sequence goes on along the minus strand of CAMDAH010000007.1, from coordinate 60,922 downwards.
TTTCAGCAATTGGCTGGTAGCCTGCTTGGCTGGTTTCTGCAGGGTTTAAACTAGGAGCGTATGCTAAACTTAAAATGTTTCTCGTCCCTAATAAATTAACCAAGTCTAGCCCAATTTCATGTGTTACATTCGCTGTATTTAATCGCCAACTAACTTTTAGATCCAAGCGGAAATAATCCCTAAATTGTCGGGTGTTAAAAGCAGAATCTAGGAATATCAGCTCGTAATTGGCATTGGTTGCATTAACATCAACCAAGCCATATTTCTTACCACCAGCACGTGTAATCTTAAGACCGAGTCCGAGCACATTATTTTTTCCTAATTTAAATTCTTTACCCGCGAGTAAATTGGCTACGTATAATCCATTATACGAAGTGTTGCGTTCGATGCCATCGCTGCCCTTGTAGGTAGAATTATAAATGGTTCCTGAAAATAAAAAGAAAAAATTCTTGTCAAAGTATTTTTGAACGGTTAATTCTAAGCCGTAATTTAAGCCAGTGCCCGTATTCTCTAATGAATCCGAAAAAATCCGGGAGAAAGCACTGCCCATATTAATCATTGAAAACGACGACGGTGCGATGGTTACAGGAACATTATAGAGGTATTGATAATAGACTTCGCTCCGCACACTGATGCCTTTTTTAAAGAATTTTTCATAGCCAAATCCCGAGTGTAAGCTACGCATAAAGTCCATGTTTTTATTATGGTAAACAGGGTTCGCTTGGGTTCCATATTTGTTATAGGTATAAGTGTACAATGGTTGAATCTGGCTGTGCATTCCACCACCTGCAAAAACAGATTGATTTCCTCTTAAGCGATATTTCCATCCAATTCTTGGTTCTGCAGGACTAATACTATTACTCAAGCTAAAGTATTGCGCATGGATTCCCGCAACAAAGTCCATTTTATCGTTTATTCGCCATTTCCATTGCACAAAGGGTTGAATTAATGCACATGCGCCTGTGTAATCCCATCGGAGTCTAAAAATATTAGGCACCCCAACATTTACCAGCGCGGAGTCTATCTGCTGCTGCGTCATTACATCTATGTTTATCCCCGCTTTAATAAGGTGGTGCTTTGAAATTTTATGGTTTATACTAACGAATCCCGAATATTTCATAAAGCTAAAGGTATAAGCCATTAATGCGTAGGAGGTATCGACTTTAATTTCGATGGTCCCATTGGCTAGTGTATCCAAACTGCGCACAAGGTAATTATGGTTCGCTCGTTGGGTTTCATAGGCAACTGCTAAAGTAGATGTAACATAGGTTTTTTCATTTATTGACTTTTTATAGTTCAGTCCCACAATCCCCATGGCCGTACTAAAATATTGGTCTCGATCTCCCTCCCCATAGAATTCTTGGGAGTATTCTTTTTGCTTGGAAATTTCTATGGCTATTTGACTTGCCCCTCCTAATCCAAACAAAGCAAGGTTTCCACCATTTTTAAGTTTCCAATTAAATTTAAAAGAAGCATCGCCATATACAGGAACAGCGTCAGTGCCTAATTTCACCCCTATTTGTTGAAAAAGACTAAGTGTAGAGTACCTGCCCATTACCAAATAACTCGCAGTACCCTTTTTGTTTAATGGACCTTCTGCCATCAACTCTGTTCCTAAAAATCCGAATTGCCCCGTAAATTCGTGGCGTTTTTCGTTGCCATTTCTAACTTTTAAATCAAAAACGCCCGAGGTGCTGTTCCCATATTCTGCGGGAAAAGCACTCATAAAAAAGTCTGAGTTTCCCAAAAACTTGTTGTTAATTATGGATACAGGCCCTCCCGAGCTGCCTGCAATGGCAAAGTGGGAAGGATTTGGGAGGTCTATCCCCTCCATTTTCCAAACGACGCCTAGCGGCGAATTGCCTCTAATAACAATATCATTTCGAGAGTCATCTGCACCTTGTACGCCGGCAAAATTTGATGCCATTCGAGCAGGATCCATTCTTGATCCTGGATAGCGATTGGTTTCTTCCACACTAAATTGTTGTGCTGATATCACGGCCATTTCATTCAAAACAGCTCCTTTTCGTTTTCCAACAACAGCTACTTCCTCTTGCTCATTAATTTTCTCTGTTAGTGAAATCGACAAGATGGTTTCTTTTCCCGATGAAAGTTCTGCGGTAACAGTTTTTGGTTCGTATAGGGCGAAAGTTACCATTACTTGATGCTTTCCAATCGGAACTTTAACTAATTCGAAATACCCTTCGGTGTCACTTAAAGCGCGAAACTGTTCCCCAGATTCTAAGCTAACTACAATCTTAACGCCCACTAATGAGGCCTGCGATTCGTTATCTACGATTTTCCCACGTATTGTTTGAGTGGGGGTTTGGGCGATTAGTGTCATTGAGAAGAACGAGAAAAGAAGGAAGGTAATGCTTAGTTTCATAATAGTATATTTATAGTACGAATATAAGTTATTTATAACAAGGACATTAAAAAAATTATATTAAGTAGCCTTAGATGAATAATTTGCATGGTATTTGCAAAATTGATTTTGCATTATTAACTTTACTAAAATTGTTTATATGAAAAATACATTCTTTCTATTATTCGTTGTTTTAATCTCAGCTAATCTATTTGCTCAAAAAGATCAATTAACCTGGTATACTGATTTAAATGAGGCGTCTAAAATTTCCGCCAAAACGAACAAACCACTTATGCTTTTCTTTACGGGGAGTGACTGGTGTGGTTGGTGTATAAGACTACAGAAAGAAGTGTTTTTAACGCCGGAATTTAAGAAATGGGCTACAGACAAAGTAGTATTAGTTGATGTTGACTTTCCAAAAGACAGGAGCAAGCAATCTACGGCGCTTCAAAACCAAAATGCTCTCTTAGGTAAGCAATATGCTATTCAGGGTTATCCGACCATAGTTTTTGTTGCTGCAAGCACTAGCCCATCGAAAGCAGGTTTTCAATACGATAAGCTTGGTCAGTCTGGCTATATGCAAGGTGGTCCCTCGGTATGGACATCAAACGCTAATACGTTTCTTCAGAAGTAGCATTTGGCAACACACGCAGTAAATTACCAAACGACAAGGTCTTATTTGTACTAGTTTGCATAACTAACTCACCAGTTTCTATTTTTCTGTCAGAAAAATAAATACCACTTAAATCATTTATTAAGTCAAGATTAACCGTTGGTGAATAGGTATTTAAAATTAAAAATCCGTCATCACTAAGTGCACTCGCCGCATTACTCATTAATGCATCTAATTGGTCTTCTAATTTCCATTTTTCTCCTTTTGCTCCGTTGCCCCATGCCGGCGGATCCATTTGAATGCCCTGAAATGTATGCTCCCGTTGCACTTCTTTAGCTAAAAATTTAGCAGCGTCCTCAAAAACCCAACGGATATTTAATAATTTGTTCAGTTCCATATTAAGTTTTGCGGCATTCAGTGCTGTTTTGGATGCGTCAACATGATAAGTATCGGCTCCAATGTAGCGTGCAATACAAGAGGAAGCTCCGCTATAACCAAAGAGATTCAAAAATTTTGTGTCTTGTTTTAGGTGTTTTTTTATGAAATCCCAATTGGTCCGTTGTTCTGGAAATAAACCAAGATGCTTATAGCTAGTTTGTTTTAATTCAAAAAGTGTTTTTTCATATTTTATTTTCCAGGCATTTGGCGGATTGTTTTTAAGTATTTTCCAAATACCTTGTTGCCCTTTTTTTATTATAAATTCAATGTCAGCTAATTTATACCATTCTTCGAAAGGTAATCCACTCCTGAAATAGGCGTTCACCTCTGGGCGAATACTGACTATTTTACCCCATCGCTCAAGTTTTTTACCTCCACCGGCGTCGATTAGTTCATAATCCTCCCAAGAAGATGACACAATTTGTTTGTTTTTTGCCATTTTCCTGCTTAGCGCATTTTGGGTGATTTTTTTCTACCCCCCATCATTTGTGCCATGCGCATTTGGTTTTTTGAAGGAGCCATTTGCAACTGCTGTTGCATGGTTTTTATTTGGTCTTTCATCATTCCCGATTTATCTAACTTTTTGGCTTCAGTTAATAAAGAAACTGCTTCTGCTTTTCTACCTGTTTGCGCGCAGATACTCGATAAATGCATTCTTGCCACAGCATTGTCTTCTGAAGTCCTTAGCCCTAAATGCAGCGCTTTTCTTAGCAAAACTTCACTGCCACCAAATCCGAGCTCTTGCGCATTCATAACCGCTTGAAGGTATAAAACGTAGGCATGTTGCTTGCGAGGAAGAAATTGGGGGGCACTTATTCTATTGATATATTTCTTGGCTTTTTCTTGATTCCCTGTTCGCATTTGATTTAGCGCTAAAATCATGTTTTCATTTCTAAAAAACGACAAAATAATAAGGGCTGTTATGAAAATCAAGAATATTCCCCATCCCCAAGAGCCAGTAAAAAACAGGTAAACATTGAAGAATACAGCGATTAAAGCCAAGAGGCATCTAATAGTAAATCCGATCATAATTGGTTAATTGAAGCAACACATTTTAATTCTATGGCTATTGGTGTCGGTAAAGCATTAATTTCTACAGTTGTCCGACACGGCTGATTGTCTTTGAAATATTCGGCATATAAACGATTGTAGATTTGAAAATCACGTTTCATGTCAACTAAAAAAACAGTCACATCAACTAACTCTTCCCAACTAGATCCAGATGCTTCGAGTATTACTCGCACGTTTTCAAACACACTTCGGCATTGTGCTTCGAAGTCAAACGTCAGAAAATTTCCATTTTTATCCAAGGTCAAACCGGGTACCACAGAGTCTGTTGCATCTGAACCGGCCACGCGCGGACCAACGCCGGATAAAAAAAGTAAATTCCCTACACGACGAGCATGGGGGTATAAACCAACAGGTTTAGGGGCATTGTTTATTGAAATGGGATTGTTACTCAACTATCTTTTTTAGGCAAATATAAGGAAATGTCATCAAATCAGAAAGGAATTCCGTTCAACGTTTATCTTTAAAGAATCGTTTTAATATGGCGGAACAATCCGCTTCTAGCGCTCCATTAGTTACTAAGGTCGTAGGATGAAACAAAGAAGGTAGGTGTTGACAAGCGCCCTTTTTTTCGTCACGTGTACCAAAAACCACTTTTTCGATTTGAGACCAATACAAAGCGCCAGCGCACATTACACAAGGTTCGAGTGTTACGTATAACGTGCAACCCTTAAGGTATTTACCCCCTAAAAATGAAGCAGCCGCGGTAATTGCTTGCATTTCAGCATGCGCAGTCACATCGTTTAATGTTTCCGTTAAATTGTGACCTTTACCTATTATTTGATTATTACAAACAATAATAGCACCAACGGGCACCTCGTTTAGTGAATACGCATGCTCGGCCTCAAACAGGGCTTTTTGCATGAAGTAGCTTTCATTGTATGGAGAAATTAGGCTCAACTAAAAAACAAATAAGTTAATACTAATCAAAGTTCGTAATAAAATTGACAAACAAATTTATTTGGCTTCCTTTTAGTAATTTCGACAAACTATTTACATTGTAAAAGATAAAATTTATAGTAATGGAAAAAGTTTTTTTAATTCTTTTATTTTGTTGGATTTCCCAGTTTTGTAACGCCCAAAGAAAAGGGTTTTTTGAAAAGAAAAACATGACCATTGTAAAAAACGGGCCTTATTTTGGACTTCAAAAAGGGAAGTTTATTATTGCAGAACTCGGAGGGGAGCGACAGTGGAAAGAGTTACAATTCAGAAAACCAAAAACCCATGCTGTAAATATTGGTTTAAATTATGATTTTATAAATAATGTCCTGGGTTACGATTTAGGCTATTGGTATAAGTCGAGTAACGTGGGATTTACATTTGGTGGGTCACTTCTCTTACGCACTGATTTTAATAACACACGAATTGGCTTTACGCCTTTGATTGGTTACAAAATATGGCAGTTGCATGCACAGACAGGGTATCAGTTGTTAAGTAATAAACCAGCTACATCGTTTGAAGCGAATAATCTTTTTATTAGTCTGCGTTTTGTATTAATTAATAACACTAAAATTAAAAAATGAATACAAAGGCGGTAGTATTAACAAAAACAGGTTTGCCAACGAAGGCTTTTTCTTTTCAGGAGGTAACCCTTCCTAACTTAAAAGAAGATGAGGTACTAATTGATTCGGAAGCTTTTGGTTTAAATTATGCGGATGTAATGGCTAGAAGGGGCTTATACCGTGAAGCACCACCTTTGCCTTGTGTAATTGGCTACGAACTTGTTGGGACTATAATTGAGGTTGGTGGAAGAGATAATGATGAACTTGTTGGTCAACGTGTTCTAGCATTTAGTCGTTTTGGTGCCTACGCAAAAAAAGTGGTCACAAAACGGCATGCTGTAATAACTATTTCAAATATAAAAGCTGAGGTGGCAATGGCTTTAAGTACCCAAGCGGTAACAGCCTATTACATGTCGGACTATATTTCAACTATTCGCAAGAACGATTGGGTTTTAGTTCATGCTGCCGCTGGTGGCGTTGGGTCACTGTTAATCCAACTTGCTAAAATCGCTGGCGCTACGGTTATTGCAAAGGTGAGTAGCGCGGAGAAAGAAAGAGTAGCACTCGAATTGGGTGCTGATTATACGATTAACTATACGGAGAAGGAATATGAGAAGGAAATTTTCATGTTGTTGAAAGATAGAAGATTAGACATTAGTTTTAATGCTGTGGGGGGATCAACGGTAAAAAAAGATTTGCGACTATTGGGCGCAGGTGGGCGACTTTTCTTATTTGGAGGTGCTGAATTGTTGAGCGGTCGTTGGGGAATTTTTTCTAAAGTATCTTTCTTGCGTAAAATGGGATTGTTTATGCCTGTGGCGTTTATGATGCGTTCCAAAAGTATTTTGGGGATAAACATGTTGAAAATTGCAGACAATAAGCCCCACGTCGTTCAAGAATGTTTACAGGCAGTGATGGCGCTTTTTGAAAAAGAACAATTAATTCCTCAGGTTGGTAAAGTATATGATGTAAAAGACATCGCTGCGGCACATGATTTTCTTGAAAGTGGCAAATCAATCGGGAAAATAACGGTGTTTTGGGAATAATTAATTGTTCGACTTTCTCAACTTTTTGAATAGCCCAATTAGTTGATGACGAAACAGAAATAGCAATAAAAAATAAGGAATAAGCATCAAATACAATATCCCGCTATTGATGTTCGAACCAAAGGCAGTTTCCTCCATTGCCAAACCTTGTTCCGCCATTAAACGACATTGAGAACATCCTTGGCTAAACAAAGAATTGTTTAGAATAATCGCAATTGCTACTAGAAAGAAAATTTTATTATTCATAATTTAAATACGTTACAAAAGTAATAATAAACTCTCAACACAAAATACTTACCTTTGTTTCTATGAAATGGTTATTTATTAATTTATTTATTTTCTTGATAGTTGTTAGTTCTTGTAACCAAAAAGGAAAAAAATCGGAAGAATCAGCTGTTTCACTCGATAGTTTAATAATAATTTATCCCGACAGTGTTGATCTATTGGTTCGTCATGGCGAGTTTGCCTTAGGGAATTTTCAGTATGATGTTTTAATTGCGGATGCTGCAAGGGCCTTTAGATTAGATAGCGCTCGAGCAGATACAAGGATGCTTTATGCCGATGCCATTTGTAATAATCCGGCTATTCAAAATTCGGATATTTCAAAAGCACAATACCATTATCAAAAATTAATTAAACAAGATGCCAAGAATACAAGGGCACTTGTTGGCATGGCAATGACATTTACTTTACGTCAAGATTTCGACAATTCATTTAAGTTCATAAATCGTGCACTCAAGATTAATCCGCGATATCGTAATGCTTACGTTTTAAAAGGTAGTAATTACAGGATGTTAGGGAATACAAAATTAGCGATATCCTCTTACGAAACAGCGGTGCAACAAGATTCAAAATTTTACGGTGGCTATCTTATGTTAGGGGCCTTATACCAGTATGAAAAAAATCCAATTTGTATTCAATACTACACAACAGCAACTCAGTTGCAGCCAACTAATCCAGACTGTCTGTATGCTTTGGCTTATGCTAAAGAAATTTTTGGCCAAGAGAATGAGGCAAAAAGTATTTACAGAAAGATGATAAAAATCGACAGTACTTATTATGAAGCCTATTTTCAGCTGGGTTACATCAAACAGTTTACGGACATAGACATAGACAGCGCTTTGTATTTTTACAACGAGGTGCTAGCGATAGAGCCTCGTCATGTTGAGTCTAACCATAATGTTGGTTTAATTTACGAGGATAAAAAAGAGTTTTCGAAAGCGTTGTTTTCTTATGCTAAAGTATTAAAGATTAATCCCGATTTTGAATTAACAAAAGAAAGGGTGGCTGTCTTAAAAAAGAGACGTTGAAAAGTCAGGAAAAAATAGCTGTGTTAATTGGCGATGTGGCGCTTCCACTCGCAGGTTTTTTCTTTTGGAATTGGGGGTTTTATTTCATTGCACTTTATTTATTATTAGATCAATTAGTAAAGCAACTTTTTTTACTGGTTCGGTTTAAAAACAGCCATTTATCTAAAAATGAAAAGGGCATTTATTTGGCTAAAAGTATGTTGCTCTTTCTTTTCGAATTATCCGTTGTTTTATTGATTAATTTTCAAATTACCACCGATTTCAATCCGGTCGCTGGCTTTGTGAATTTTTTGAGTTTCGAGGACATGGGTATTCAACAGGGTTTGGTATTAATTCCACTATTATTTTTTGCAGAATGGATGAAAATAAAAACGGAACAGAAGCAAAACCAAACTGATGAGCTTAAGCAGGATAATTTAAAACGTGCTTTGCAGCAAGCTCAAGTTCGTTTGGCTTTTATGGGATTTGTTTTAGCAATTGTCAATTTTGGTCTCTATGCAGAGTCAATTATTGTCTTTCTTTTTTTAACGGGAATCGGATTGACAGTATTTGTGCCTTTTACAAAGAGACAACACCGCTAATTTCAATTTTCAATTATCGTATCGCGAAAAAATCTTGTATTTTTGATGTCGATTAAACATGGATAAAAACAAAATATTATTGGAAAAGCGAAATCTTGCTTCCTTAGGGGGCGGAGAGGCTAGAATTAATAAGCAACATGAGCAGGGAAAACTAAGCGCGCGCGAAAGGGTTACCTTGTTACTGGACGAAGGTTCATTCAATGAATTAGGAGCCCTAGTAGAGCATCGAGCAAGTACATTTGGACTTGAAAATCAACGCATTCCGGGTGATGGAGTAATTACTGGGCACGGAACTATTTTTGGGCGATTAATTTATGTGTTTTCACAAGATTTTACGGTGCTTGGCGGATCTTTATCCGAAACACATGCCGCTAAAATTTGCCGATTAATGGATATGGCAATGAAGAATGGCGCTCCAATTATTGGATTGAATGACTCAGGTGGCGCACGAATTCAAGAGGGTGTCGTTTCCTTGAGTGGCTATGCAGATATATTTTTTCGAAATACAAGGGCATCAGGTGTAATTCCGCAAATATCAGTTATTATGGGTCCTTGTGCAGGGGGAGCAGTCTATTCGCCAGCACTTACCGATTTTATATTCATGGTGGAGGAAACTTCGTACATGTTTGTAACTGGACCAAATGTGGTTAAAACGGTAACGCACGAGGAGGTGTCTTCAGAGGATTTAGGTGGTGCAAAAACGCATGCCGAAAAATCAGGGGTGAATCATTTTACCGCAGCGAATGATGTGGATTGCCTTAAAAAAGTGAGGGATTTAATTTCCTATCTTCCGCAAAATGCTTACGAAACATCGCCTGTTCCTTCGGTGGTTGATTTTGCAAATGCTAAGTTAGAGCAAATTAAGACGGTGCTACCTGAAAATGTAAATATGCCGTACGATTCAAGAAAAATAATTGATTGTCTTATTGATGATGATACATTTCGGGAGGTTCATATTGATTTTGCTAAGAATATAGTGGTAGGATTTGCTCGTTTGGCAGGAAAAACAATTGGTGTAGTTGCCAACCAACCGGCTTCGCTTGCTGGAGTTTTAGATATTGACGCCTCTCGAAAAGGAGCGCGATTCGTTCGCTTTTGTGACTCTTTTAATATTCCATTATTAGTAATCGAAGACGTGCCAGGTTTCCTTCCTGGAACTGATCAAGAGTGGAACGGAATTATTACGCATGGCGCAAAATTACTCTATGCTTTTGCAGAGGCCACTGTTCCGAGGATTACAGTCATCACCCGTAAAGCATACGGGGGAGCTTATTGCGTAATGAATTCCAAAACCTTAGGAGCCGATTTGAATTTTGCGTGGCCAACCGCTGAGATTGCTGTGATGGGAGCAAAAGGGGCTGCGGAAATTATTTTTAAAAAGGAAATTGCGAGTGCCGCTGTTCCTGCTGAAAAATTACTTGAAAAAGAAGCCGAGTACGCTTCATTATTTGCTAATCCATATAGGGCGGCAGAAAGAGGAATAATTGACGATGTGATTTTGCCGGAAGAAACACGTAAAATTTTAATTGCAAGTTTTAAAATGCTTGAAAAAAAGTCAGAAAATCTCCCTTTCAAAAAGCACGGAAATATACCACTTTAATATATAAATTACACTATGAAAACGTTGATTGAAGCTTTTCCAAATAACTTACTAGAGGCCATAAAAATTGGCGAATCAAGTGTTTTTTCCAAACCAAAAAATGAAATAAAAAACATTATTATTTGTGGTTTAGGAGGGTCTGGAATTGGTGCTAAAATTGTTCAAAACTGGACGCAAGATGAAATCAATGTGCCAATAACATGTGTGAACGAGTATGTATTACCCGCTTTCGCTGGCAAGGATACCCTAGTTATAGGTTGCTCGTATTCTGGTAATACCGAGGAGACAACGATGGCAATAGATCAGGCGCATGAGAAGGGATGTCATATTATCGGAATTACAAGTGGTGGAAATCTAGCGGGTTTCTGTAAAAAAAACATGTACGATTGCATTATTGTCCCAGGTGGGAATCCTCCGCGAAGTGCTTTAGCCTTTTCGTTGGTTCAGTTGCTACACTATCTTGTCGTGCAAGCTTTCATTTTACCTGATTGTTTAAATTCAATTCATAAGGCTTCAGCGTTGTTGTCGAAAGAAAGTGAAGATATTCAATTAATTGGAAGGAAGTTAGCCGATTATTTGTACAAAAAAGTGGGCGTTTATTATGCGGAAACCAAGTATGAAGGTGTTGTAGTTAGAGCTAGGCAGCAATTTAACGAAAATGCAAAGTACCTCGGTTGGCACCATGTTATACCTGAAATGAATCACAACGAGCTTGTTGGTTGGGGGGGAGGAGATACGCGTTTTGCACCAGTCTTTTTTCGGACAGTTGATGTGCATCCGCGCAATGCTAAAAGATTTCAAATAACCGTGGATGCGATTAAGAAAAAGTCGGCTGAGGTTTTTATTCTTGACGCAAAAGGGGATACGATGATTGAGCGTGCTTTATATTTTATTCATGTAGTCGATTGGGCCTCTTATTATCTATGTGATTTGAATAAAGTAGACATCATGGATATTGATATTATTGACTATTTAAAAAGTGAGTTAGCTGATTTTTGATGGAAGAAACCAGGGTAATTATTCACCGTCTTGGTCTAATAGACTACGAACAGGCATGGGCTTACCAGGAAGTTTTATTTAACGAAGCCATAGCACTTAAGATTAAAAATAGGAACGAAAAGACTGCCGTTTTACCCAAAAACCATCTGTTGATTTGCGAACACCCCCATGTGTTTACTTTAGGGAAAAGTGGAAAAGAAGAACATTTATTGCTGGATAAAAATCAATTGTTGGAATATCAAGCGTCATTTTACAAAATAAATCGAGGTGGGGATATCACCTACCACGGTCCCGGCCAGCTGGTCGTTTACCCAATTTTTGATTTAGAACAGTTTTTTACAGATATTCATAAATACATGCGCTTTTTAGAAGAGGCGGTTATCAATACTTTACTGGCCTATGGCATCGAAAGTGAACGCATGGCAGGTCAAACTGGTGTATGGCTTGATGCAAAAACAAAAAAGGCAAGAAAAATTTGTGCAATGGGTGTAAAAAGTTCTCGTTGGGTTACTATGCATGGTTTAGGGTTTAATGTAAACCCGGATTTATCGTACTTTAATCATATAGTTCCATGTGGTATTCCAGATAAAGCAGTTACTTCGATGGCAAACGAACTTGGCGGTAAAGTCGAAATGGATGAATTAACTAATAAGTTAGTGGCCAATATGGCTAAATCATTTAATTTCCAGCTAATAAGTAAGGCATGAGAAAAGCACTAATTTTTGCGGTAAAGCACCTTGGAATTGTTTTTTTTTACGTCATCTTAGTGCTTAATGTGTTTATTTTACTTTCCGGCAAAACATATTTATACGAGGGAATATTTCAAACGTATTTGCAAGGACGAGCTAGTCCTGGGATATACGATTTAGATAGTTTTAATAAACGTATAATCCCTGTAAGTAAACCAATTTCGTGGGGCAACAGCACAAAAACTTCAGCAATGTCGCTTTCCGCTGAAGAGGAGAAGTACCACCAAGATTATGGCAGTAGGGCTTTTATTGTTCTTCAAAATGATACGCTTGTTTATGAGAAGTATTGGAAAGAACACCGCGACAATAAATTGTCTAACTCTTTTTCATTATCAAAATCAATTGTTAGTTTATTAGTAGGTATTGCGCTAGATGAAAAAAAAATAAAAAGTATTGACGACCCAGTAGCCAAATATTTACCAACATTTACCGCGTATGGTAGAAAATCGCTAACGCTTCGCCATCTTTTAACGATGTCTTCGGGTTTAGAGTGGAGTGAAAGTGGTTCAAATCCGCTGTCTGATAATGCGGAGGGTTACTATACCAATAATTTAAGAAGTTTATTAATGCGACAGCGAGTGGTTGATTCGCCTGGGCTAAGGTTTAATTATCAAAGTGGAAACACTCAGTTGTTGGGGTATGTTATTCAAAAAGCAACCGGTACGAGCTTATCGAATTACGCTTCCTTAAAGTTATGGAAACCTTTAGGAGCAGAAAACGCAGCTTATTGGAGTACGGATAAGTTGAATGGTGATGAAAAATCTTTTTGTTGTTTTTATGCCACGGCTAGAGATTTTGCCCGTGTTGGCTCGCTAATGGTGAATAAAGGAAGTTTTAACGGAAAAAACATTGTCAGTGAGTCCTACATGAATGAGGCCTTCGCTTATGCTGATTTATCTACCAAAGAGGGCATTAAAAATCAACGTTATGGTTTGCATTTTTGGATTTATTTTGATGGTTATGAAAAAGTACTTTGTTGTAATGGATTGAAAGGCCAATTTATTATCGCAATTCCGTCTAGAAAAATTGTTATTGTTCGTATTGGAAATAATCGCAGTAGTGACGTTCAACTTATCGATATGTTTAATGCCAAGCGAGGTGGAATAGATAGGTCATTTATTGATAAAATTGGTCATCCTAATGATATATTTGTTTATTTGAAAATGGTTAATCGCATGCTAGGTGTAAAACGAAACTAAAGATGAAAGATGATTTATTAGGGCCTGTAGTAAAGGGTGTCGATGTAGTTGTTATTTTGGAGGATGATACAACCAACGAGTATAATGTTTATTTATGGAATCAGCGAGAGGATATTCTTGAGGGTATAATTATAACGAGTGCTGGTTTTGGTGAGGATCCTCTTACACGTGATGAGGTAAAGACAGCGACTTTGCGACACAGTTTGGAGGTGTTACTTCCAAATGAAGTGGCAAAGATAGAGTCTATTATTCCTGATGTATTTGGTTTAAATAACGAATTTTGGGTGAGTTTTTGGGTGGATGAAGTGCTTTATGACAAGCAATTTCTGTTTACATCCCATTCTATCACCGCTAAAAATTTTGTATACATTAGCCAGTTTGGTAAAAATGGAATGTTGGCAAAATGATCGTTTTTCAGTTTTCTGTGCGCGCTTAGTATAATCAAGTCAAAATTAATTTAAAGACTTGGTGGCAAGGTGAATTTTGTTTGGCCAATCGCGTTTATCACATTAAAAGCCATGTAGCCATATTTTATGGTGTTTTGATTTCACGAATTAGTTACAAAGTGAAATATAGAATCACCAAACGTATGTTTAAAATAGGGCCCATTAAAAAAGGCTAGCATTTTTGCTAGCCTTTTAAAAAAATTCGGGTTTAATTACTGTTTGTCGTAGATGGCAACACAAGTACCAGAGCCACCAATAATTGGTGCTGTATTTTCGTAGGTATACGTAATTTGAAATTGTGTTCCTGTACTATTCATTGACCCAACTCCAGAAAAGTTTACATCTCCTATGGTAATGTTAACAGTTTGTTGAGCCATTGAGATTGCTGCACCATTTACTACTCCTGTTGCCATACCTCCAACAAGGTTGAACATGTTGTCTATAGTAACTTGGTTTGCACCGCCACCGGCCGCGATTACTGGATCTGCAGAAAGAGGAAATTGAGTTCCACTGCAAGTAGATGAGCTTACCCATGTAGCAGTTGGATCTGTCCAATTTTCTGTACCGATTACAACATTCACTGTTCGAGACGCTGAAGTGGTACCATTGGCATTTGTTGCTGTATAAGTTACCGTGTAACTTCCTGTTTGTGCTGTATTAACTTGTGCTTGATTAACGGTTACCGTTACTGCTGACCCGTCTTTATTCGTTGCTGTTGCTCCTGCGTCAGTATAGGTAGCGCCTACATTTAAGGTAACAGTTGCAGCACCATTTAAAGTTAAAAACGGTTTGTATAAACACGATCCGTCATCTTTTTTAGCAATGCTGTTGTAGTTTACAGCGCTAGCGTCTGTACAACCTTTTTTCTTGCAAGAACTAATTGAAAGTCCTAAAGTGCATAATACACTCAATAATAAAATTTTTTTCATGGTTTAGATTTTTTACCAAATTTAATGGAAAATATTAATTCCAAAAGAATAATTCTATAAAAAAGAGGTTTTCTTCCTCTTTTTTATAGTCACAATAATTTAGTCCTGAAGAATTTGAGTTTGGGCTCCTGGTTGTTCTAGTTGAGCTTTTATTTTCAATTCAAGTTCTTCAGCTAATTCTGGGTTATCTAATAAAATCGATTTGATGGATTCGCGTCCTTGCCCTAATCTTGTTTCACCATACGAAAACCATGAACCACTTTTTTTAAGTACATTAAGTTCAACACCTAAATCGATTATCTCGCCAATCTTTGAAATCCCTGATCCATAAAGGATGTCAAATTCGGCTTTTCTAAAAGGCGGCGCTACTTTATTTTTTACAACTTTGACTTTTACGCGGTTACCCACAATTTCTTCGCCGTCTTTTAGTTGCGTTGAACGCCTTATATCTAGTCGAATAGAGGAGTAAAATTTCAGTGCATTTCCTCCTGTTGTCGTTTCTGGATTTCCGAACATGACGCCAATTTTATCTCTTAATTGGTTAATAAAGATACAACAAGTACCCGCTTTATTAATTGAACCTGTTAATTTTCTTAGTGCTTTAGACATTAGTCTTGCTTGAAGCCCCATTTGTGAGTCGCCCATTTCTCCTTCAATTTCTGCTTTCGGCGTTAAAGCGGCTACGGAGTCAATCACAATTAAGTCAATTGCACCAGATCGAATTAAATTGTCTGCTATTTCTAACGCTTGTTCCCCATTGTCTGGTTGTGAAATTAGTAGATTAGCGATATCAACACCCAGATTTTTAGCATAAAATTGATCAAATGCATGTTCTGCATCAATAAATGCTGCAATTCCACCTTGTTTTTGGACTTCTGCAATTGCATGGATAGCAAGTGTTGTTTTACCAGATGATTCCGGTCCGTATATTTCAACAACTCGTCCTTTTGGATAGCCATTTATGCCCAACGCTAAATCTAATGTTAATGATCCTGTTGGAATAACCTCCACTTTTTCTACCGGCGAGTCACCTAATTTCATTACAGAACCTTTTCCGTATGTTTTATCTAATTTTTCCATTGTTAATTGAAGCGCTTTTAGCTTCTCTTCATTTACTTCTTTTTTTGCCATTTTTTTTAATTTAATTTTTTTTATAAATTTTTAATACAACAAAGTTATTGACGTAGCACGTAAACTATTTACGAACTTCCTAACTATTAAATAATTCAAGAATTTCTATTGTATGATTTTTTGTATTTGGTTTTTTAATCACCGAGATCACTTGACCAATTTCATTCGCTAAAAAAGTTGTTCGATGAATACCATCATATGTTTTACCCATAAAATTCTTTTCTCCCCAAACGCCAAACGCGTTTATTATTTCTTTGTTTGTATCCGCTATTAATGAAAATGGAAGGTCATACTTTTGAATAAACTTGAGGTGGGAGCCAACAGAATCCGCGCTGACGCCTATAATTTGTATATTATTTTCTTGCAGTAACGCGTAGTTATCTCTTATATTACATGCTTGAGCAGTACACCCCGGCGTATCGTCTTTGGGGTAAAAATAAATTACTGTTTTTTTACCTGCAGACTCCGAAAAATTAATTTCATTTCCATGCTGGTCTATCCCATTTATTTTAGGTAGTTGGTCTCCAATTGCTATCATTACTTAAATTTTAATCAGTTTATTTGACGTATAATTAATCAAAACTAATAAATATTTTAATAGCTTCAATTTTTTTTATTTTTTTTTAACATTTAATTTTAGTGCTTAAGTTAAACACACCTTGATTTTGTCTAATAAGTGTCTATGGTTTCTTCTTCTATAACCATTGGACTTAGGTTGTTAATCAGGTCTTCATAACGTTGTCGTAAGGCTTTTTTGCTTGTTGCTTCACTAAAAGCTTTGGCCATTTCATCTTCCGCAATTTCATTTTCTAGTATGCTTGACTTTTCTGTGTATTGTTCAATAGTGTATTCGATGGCTCTAGACAACCACATTTTGGTGTATTTGTTTCCAACATCAGTTAAATAACTGTATACAGCTAATGATTTTTCTTGCAGGTTTATGTCCTGACGAATAATAAATAAGGTATAAGCAATCATGGCATTTAATTGATCTTCACCTTTTGGTTTGTCTACTAAATTTAATGTTTCAAGAAATGGGTAGTCCTCTGGTGATCCGTAAGTCCCTAAAACATTTACCGCTTTAATCGTTAATTTAGGATTGTTTAATTTAATTAAGTTTCTTGCTTGAATAACGGCCTCTGCTGTATCTAAATCGGCTAACTTTTCTAGTGCTGTAGCAATAACCAAGTAAGATTGGTCTTTTGCAATAACGGTTTTACAAAGGCTAATGAGTGGTTCAGTAGCTGAAGGACTCATTTTTTTTATTGCGAGTGAACGAACGTTTGATTTACTTTCTGTTAAAGCAATGTTTTTTAATACGGCTAATGCTTCTTCAGGTAGCATGTTAGATGGAGAAGAATATGCCTCTATAGCTTTTGATTTTATATCCCAATGCTTATCGCTTAGCGCATCAAAAATAAGTTTATCCGTGGCACTATTTTTTTTCTTTGCAGCACGATTTAGTGCAGTTAACCTCGCTTTATATCGCGGGGAATTATAGTATTGATGGATGAATTGCTCAAGTGGTTTGTCCTCGTATACTTTTCCAAGTAGCATTTGGTCTTCGTCAAATAAAACATTGTTTAACTTTCCGGTAAATTCGAAGGTAAATGTCTGTTCTAAACTGTCGATAATTGTTTTTTCAGTCCGTTTTCCTTCGCTATCCCAAATCGCTATTTTTACGGGAATTTTAAAAATTGGAAAGTCAGGTCTTATTTGGCGTTGCTTAATAGATATGGAAACGGTATTCTTTTCTTGATTGATTTTTTGAGCTGTATGTATGATCACGTGCCCTTTAGATAAAAACCATTGATCAAAAAACCAGTTGAGGTCTTCGCCACAAACTTCCTCAAATGCCATGCGAAGATTATGAACTTCGGCTGCTTTATATTTATTAGAAGTCAAATAATTATTTAGGCCTTTAAAAAATGCTTCATCACCTAAATAGGATCGAAGCATATGTAATATACGTCCACCCTTGTTGTAAGAATGCCCGTCAAACATTTCTTCTCTATTTCCATGCTCAAACCAGATTAAATTATGGTATCCCTGATTCATGGCCGATTGAAAATAACCACTGGCCTCATTTTCTGCCTGATAGTCAGCCTCGTCTTGTCCATATCTTTTTTCATCCCAAAGGTATTGGGCATAATTTGCAAAGGATTCATTTAGTGGTAAATTGGCCCAAGACTCACATGTTACAAGATCACCAAACCAATGATGAAACAATTCGTGCGCTATAGTAGATTGGTCATTTCCATCCAATAATTCGCGCTCTGTCTTGTATACGTAGTCGCCAAAAATCACTGCTCCAGTATTTTCCATCGCGCCTGAAACATAGTCTCTTACTACAATTTGTGCATATTTGTCCCAAGGATAATCCACACCCAAAAGATCAGAGAAATACTTTATCATAGCCGGCGTTTCCCCAAAAATAGCTTTAGCATCCTTTTCATACTCGGGCTCAACAAGATAGTTAACCTCCATTTTTGTGCCGTTCTGTCGTGTGTAGCTGTCTTTTACTGTGACAAATTCACCGACAGCCATCATAAATAGATACGGAGCATGAGCTTGATCTTGTTTCCAGTGATCCGTTCTTGTGCCATCTACATTTTGTTTACTAGCGATAAGTTTTCCGTTTGACAAGGTTTTATATTTATTATCAACCGTCATGAAAATCTCTTGCGTTGTTTTTGCGTTTGGTGCGTCAATTGTTGGAAACCAAACGGAATTTGACTCTGTTTCTCCTTGCGTCCAAATTTGTGGCATTTGATTTTTGTCGCTTCCTTTGGGATTAATAAAGAAAAGTCCTTTATCTGAGGTTATAGCTTGGCTGCCGCCAACTTGTCGCTCATCAGGTTTGGCTGTATAGTCGATGACTATCGTAAAAACCTCCTCTTTCTTATAGGACTTATCCAATTGAATAAATAATTTTAAGCTATCTCGGTAGGTATAAGAAAGCGGCTTTCCATTTAAGGTCACTTTCAAAATGTCCATTCCTTTCGCATCTAAAATTAAGCTATCGGAGGAATAAAAATGTTGCTTAGCGCTTATGGTAGCTCTTCCGTTCATTCGCGACTGAGCCCAATTAAAATTAACGTCTAATTTCGTGTGAATTAGGTCACTCAATAATGTTCGAGAAGGATTGTAAATCCCACGAACGTCAACTTCCTCCTCCTCAAAGTCAAACTCACCCTCAAAGTCAAAATCATCGCCGATATATTCAGAACTGTCATCGAAAGGGGTGTCTTCTAAAGTAAATTCGTCTTGTAACTCAAAAGCTTGTTTTGTTTTACAGGCTGCAAGTGAAGCTAAAACAAGAAGGATAAAAAATATTTTTGTCATGTTAAATTAATTTATTTGTTAAAATTACACATAATTCTTGTTCTTAAGATTTTCTTTATTTCTTTTGTTTTTAGCTAATTTTGAAAATAATTTTTTTCTCAATGTTTGCATTAAACGATTTTGATTTTTCCAATAAGAAAGCACTAATACGAGTTGATTTTAATGTGCCTTTCGATAAGTTAAAAGGAGTAATAACAGATGATAAGCGCATCAGGGCTGCTATCCCCACAATTTCACATGTGCTCAAGGGTGGTGGAGCGGTTATCTTGTTGTCGCATTTTGGGCGTCCCAAATTTGGTTTTGATAAGGATTGTTCTTTGCGCTTATTACGCTCTTGTCTTGCTGACTTGTTAGGTAAAACAATATATTTTGCAGAGGATTGCATCGGCGAAGACGCCCAAACCTTGGCCAAAGAATTGCAGCCAGGAGAGGTTTTGCTTTTGGAAAATGTTCGGTTTCACAAAGAAGAAACTTCTGGAGATATTAGTTTTGCAAGAAAGCTGGCGCATTTAGGTGATTGTTTTATAAACGATGCTTTTGGTGCCGCGCATCGAGCACATGCGAGTACTACCCAAATCGCAACTTTTTTTCCAAACGCAAAAATGATGGGGTTTTTAATGCAGGGAGAAATCGAAACAGCGCAAAAAGTCATAAAGCATGGAAATAAACCATTTACAGCAATAATTGGTGGTGCTAAGGTGTCTGACAAGCTATTAATTATAAAAAACTTATTATCTGTGGCGGATCATATTATTATTGGCGGTGGAATGGCCTTCACTTTTTTTAAGGCTATGGGAGGTGAAATAGGAAATTCGCTCTGCGAAGAGGAACTTTTAGAAACCTGTAATTCCATTTTATCACAAGCTAAATCTGAAGGAGTCGCTATTCATTTGCCGGCAGACTCCGTCATTGCAGATGCTTTTTCCGCTTCGGCTCAAGTAAGCAATTGTTCAAGCGATAAAATACCAAAAGATTGGATGGGACTGGATATTGGCGAAAAAGCCATTGGCGACTTTCGGGAGGTGATTTTGAATAGCAAAACGTTACTTTGGAACGGACCAATGGGGGTTTTCGAGCTCACTCCTTTTTCTAAAGGAACAATATCAATTGCTGCTGATGTTGCCTTAGCCACGAAGAATGGGGCATTCAGTTTAATAGGTGGCGGTGATAGTGCTGCTGCAGTACAAAAATTTGGCTTTGAAGATCAAGTCAGTTACGTTAGTACGGGAGGTGGCGCTTTGTTAGAGTATTTTGAGGGAAAGGAATTACCTGGAATTTCCGCACTAACAAATTAAATAATCTTTATTAAATCGATTAAACGGTTTGAGTATCCCATTTCATTATCGTACCAACCGACTACTTTAATGAGGTTGTTAAATACAAGGGTTAGGCCGCTATCAAAAAGACAACTAGTTGGATTTCCGATTATGTCGGCTGAAACGATAGGATCTTCAGTGTAAGATAGAATTCCCTTTAAGCGACCTTCCGATGCAGATTTCATCGCTTCATTAATTGCTGCTGCGGTAATTATTTTGTGGCTTATTAGTGTTAGTTCTGTCATTGAACCATCTGAAACGGGAACGCGTACGCTTCCGCCGGTAATTTTTCCAGTAAGTTCAGGAAAGATTTGAGTTATCGCTTTTGCTGCGCCTGTCGATGTAGGAATAATAGACATGTTGGCAGCACGTGCTCTTCTTAAGTCTTTGTGAGGAGAATCATGCAAGCGTTGATCTGATGTGTAGCTATGGATGGTGGAAATATAAGCAACATCTATCGGAAACAACTCGTTAAGTATTTTTATCATCGGCGCCGCGTTATTAGTTGTGCAGGATGCGTTTGAAATTATTAAATCATTTGGATCTAATTCGCTGTCATTTACACCTAAAACGATACTTTTTACCGAGGCGTCTGTGGATGGTGCAGAAAGGATTACTTTTTTCACGCCTGGTTTTAAGTGTTTTGTTGCAAGTTCTCTCGATAAAAACAAGCCCGTGGATTCAATCACGTAGTTCACATTGTATTCGTTCCAATTGATATCTTCTGGATTTTTCTTCTGAAGAAAATTGATTGTTTTTCCATTGGAGAAAACTAGCGCGTTACCCTCAATTACAAAATCTAACGGAAGTTTGCCATGCACGCTGTCGTATTTGAGTAGATGGGCTAAAATAGAAATGTCAGCTAAATCATTTACAAGTGCAATCTCTATTGTAGGATCAAACAGGGCAATACGTGTAAAACAACGACCAATTCTCCCAAATCCATTAACACCAACAATTTTCATTTTCTTTATTTACAAAATTACAAAAACGTCTGGTTGATAAACAGGGCATTTGGGTAAATGTTTATGGCTATCTTGAAACACATTGGTTGTAAATCGATTCTATAAATATTATAAATGTAGTACCGGCCAATAAGGTTGAATCAGTATTTTACGTAAACAAAACCATGCTTTTCGATTTCAATTCCACCATCAAAAGTTGCGTTGATTTTGTAAAAATAAGTCCCTTCTTCCACGAGTTTCCCGTCTTGTGCTTTCCCATCCCAACCACCTGCTGGGTCAGTGTAAGTATAAATAATATTCCCCCAACGGTTCAAAATAAAACATTCAAAAGTGGCAATTCCATCGTAGTCAACGTTAAAAATATGGTTACCCGCTGCTGATGATAAGACAATTATATTCGGCACTTCAATGTCGCAAGGTTTGATTGTTATCGTGGCTGTATCGCTACTGGAGTGGCAAACATTTGCCATTGTAACTGCGTAATTTCCGGCTGTATTAACAGTTATTGACGGTCCAGAAGAACCGGTATTCCAGTCTAATGTAAACGGGGGATCATATCCCTGCTGAATGTTTCCGGAGTTGATGGTTGCTGCATTTATTACTATTTCCGCACCAAAACAAATTGCTGAGTCCAACACTTGTGTATACACGTACGGAGGAAATTCAATAACGGCGGAATCTATTTTGCTGCATGCGAAGTCTGTGTAGGTAACTAAATAAATACCTGGGCTTGTTGTAGTAATTATCGGATTTAGCGCAGTGATATTTGAAAAATCAATAGCCGTATCTGAACAGGCCCATGTTCCTCCATTGAATGAAAAGGAGTTCTGTACTTGATAGAACAGGTTACAGGCAACTGTGTCATTAAAAATATAGGGTAAGGGCAACACTTCTAAAGTTACTGTAGTGTCATAACTACACCCAAAGTCATCAACCACATTGTAAGTGTAAAAAGAAGTACCTGCAATAAGTGGTTGTATTATTATCGCAGTGTCTAGCTGTCCAGATATGATGGAGGGGTTGTTCGACCAAAAATCAGAAACAACTGAATTTTGGTATCCTTCAGATTCAGGATAAAGTGACGCGTTGAAATAAAGTCCCCATTGAAAAATATATCCATCGTCTATTCCTTGATTGTCTTGCACGGTGATGGTCCAATTTCCGTTGACAGGACAACCGATAAAGTCATTAAAATTTCCATCTGGTAGGTAAACACCATTGGGATTCATTGAAGGAAATCCATAAGAGTTGGTAATAAAATTCCCTGCTGCGTTTTCTGAACAGATAGAACCCAATGTAGCCATTGTAGGAGAAAAACAGTAGGTCCAAACAGGTGACCCTGGGGCACCTCCGTCCAAATTCGTGTCATTTCCCAAAAATGTTCCAATTCCATTTCCACAACCTCCCGGAATCATTTCACCAAATTGATTATAGGCATTCATCAAGGAAACAACTACACCAGTGGGACAGGTTAATGAAATTTCTAAGTCGCCAATATAGGAGTGCTCGATGTCGATACACAATTGGTCAAAGTCACCTGCGCCGGTTATAAGTGTACTGTCATCAAATCCAGAGATGGCAATATTTGTTTGGTATTGTGCCCCCGATCCATCAGGAAGATATGTTAATCCTGCAAAAATACCCCCAATTTGAAATTCACCATTTGGAATAGCTACCCCAACGGTATCTTGAGGGGTAACACCGCCAATTAACAGGGTGTTTTCCCCCAAACAAACGGTATCTTGGAAAGGACCTGTGCCAGCGAAACTAGGTAATTGTGAAACCCTCACTTTACAAGTTATTCTTTCGATAAGCGGAAAAATATCGGTTATACGTAAGTCCACAAAATAGCCGGCACGTTGAGGTGGAGTAAACCAAAGTGAGTCATTGTTAAATTGGCCGATGCCACCAATCGTCCATTGATAAGAACAATTATTAGCATTCTGTGAGTACCCTGTGTTGGTGATTTCTGACGCGTATGGAAAGTTTGCAGTGGAAACAAATAAAATAGAATCTCCAAAACAAATATCAACATATCCAGTATCTATCGGGTTTAATGCGTTTGCACCTGTACCATTAATATAAGCTTGTATGTGAGGAAAAAACGGTTGTTGTGGATTGCCACAGGCTACATTTGCATCCCATCCTGTTCCTTCGTTACTTCCATTGGACTTAAATCTTAAGGTCAAACAACCTGATGGATTGTTTTGAAATGATGCCTGTACAAAAAAACCATTTGGATTAGTTCCTGAATTGTAGGCACCAAGTAAAGGCGAAGCAATGGATGGGCCATCGTAGACATATAAGGTATCTGTGGGGTGGATGTTAAAGGTAAATCCAATGTTTGTTGCGAACGCAATTGAAACCTTTGAGCCTTGTGTCAAATCAGGACAAAAAACGACGATTTCATTCATATTAGGCAAATAATTAGTGGGTCCGTCGGTGAAGTTTGTACCTCCGGCAGGCGGTATTATCCCTGCACAATTTAAAGGATTTGCTGGAAGATAGTCTGGTCCTGTTAAAGTTAATTGACCGAAACTAAATTGAGCCAAAGAAAGAAAGATAACCAGTGCTTTTAGTTTTTTCATTGTTTGCTTGTTTTATTCATTTCCAATTGTAAAACATACATTGATTTCACAATTAACAACTTGTTTTGACCAGCCACCCGGAAATATTGAGAGCGGTCACTTATTTTAATATTTAAATCCGTAAACAATGGAACTTGGTCCATTTTAATCGATATTTCTGGAAAAGCACTCACATCTTTTCCCTGAGGGGAATCGATTAGATAAAGGGCATGTTCAAGGGCGTAACACAAAGTGGCATATTGCTCTTTGTCTTTTTGTATTTCTTTTAATTCTGATTTAGAATAAACACGTTGGAGCAAGTCTTCTTGGCTAGCTTGTTTTTGTGCTGATAAACTAAAAATACATAGATAAGAAAAAATGAAAAATAAAATAGTGTGTTTTTTAAGCATTTTTTGTGTTTTTAAATTCAAATTTACACTTTTTCGACCCAAAAATGAATCAAATTTTAACATGTTGAAACACATAATAATTCGAGTCACTAGTTAAAGACACTTTTTTAGTTGAAAAGTTGCGTTTAATGTTCATTTTTTCTTGCCTTAGTGTAAGGTATTAAAAGTTAGTTTTGCTTCACGTAAAATTAAAATGCCTTATGGAGAACACTCAATTAACGGCAATAGCCTCACAGGTAAGAAGAGATATTTTAAGAATGGTGCATGCCGTAAGTTCAGGACATCCTGGGGGATCACTTGGGTGCGCTGACTTTCTAAGCTATTTATACTTTGAACAGCTAAGTTTTAATCCACAACAATTTTCCATGGATGGCAAGAAAGAAGATTTGTTTTTCTTGTCTAATGGCCATATTTCACCCGTTTGGTATAGCGTTTTAGCTAGGTCAGGTTATTTTCCTGTTTCAGAACTTGCAACCTTTAGGAAATTATCATCTCGTTTACAAGGTCACCCGTCAACGGATAAAAAATTACCCGGTGTAAGAATGGCATCAGGATCTTTAGGACAAGGACTTTCTGTGGCAATTGGTGCAGCTATTTCAAAAAAAATAAACAAGGATAATCGATTGGTATTTACCTTACATGGAGATGGGGAATTACAAGAAGGACAAGTTTGGGAAGCGGCAATGTATGCTTCAGCGAACAAAGTTGATAATTTAATTGCCACAATTGATTACAATGGCCGACAAATTGATGGTGATATCGATCAGGTTTTACCGCTTGGCAATTTAGCTGACAAATGGAAGGCATTTGGTTGGGAGGTACTTGAAATGGATGGTCACCATTTTGATAGTATTCGAAGCGTGATGCATGATGCAATCGCTCTCTCAGGAAAAGGTAAGCCAGTGGTTATACTTATGAAAACAGAAATGGGGCAAGGAGTAGATTTTATGATGGGAACGCACAAGTGGCATGGGTCTGCCCCAAACGACCAACAACTAGCAGCTGCATTGTTGCAATTGCCTGAAACCCTCGGGGATTATTAATATGAAAAAATGGTTGCTTGTACTTTTGTTCCCGACCTTTTGTTTTGCACAGAAACCAAGCTTAACGCGTATTCTTTTTATTCTTGATGCTTCCAATAGTATGAATTCTACTTGGGATAAACAAACCCGATTAGAAGGGGCAAAAGAAGTTCTGTTGCAAGCAATGGAACAATTTAAGGAGGTTCCCAATATTGAAATTGCACTGCGGATTTATGGACATCAAACACCGATTACCAATGACACACAAGACTGCAATGATACTAAATTAGAGGTTCCTTTTTCTGTTGGAAACATCGATGTAATTAAAAATAAAATTCGCGGACTGGTTGCAAAAGGTGCTACGCCAATAGCTCGTTCCTTGGAGGCCGCGGCAGGAGACTTTCCAGATACACTGGCTCGTAACGTAATAATTTTAATCACTGATGGACTGGAATCTTGCGATAATAACCCCTGTGTCATCGCAAAAAAATTACGCGAAAAAGGGGTGAAAGTAACCCCATTTGTTATTGGACTCGGCATGGATTTGTCTTATTTGGAAAATTTTTCATGCATCGGCACGTATTCCGACGCAGAAGATAAAGACTCGTTTAAAAATGTACTTATTACGATAATTGGAAAAATATTAACCAAAACAAGTGTCCAATTTAACTTAAATGATATTTTACAGAAACCCACTGAAACTAACGTAACGTTATTCCTTTACGAGGCAGGTACACAAAATTTAAAGTACACATTCACCCATACGATAAATAGGTATGCCAATCCAGACACACTTGTAATGGATCCATCACTAAAGTATGACCTCGTGGTGAACACCTTACCTAAAATTGAAAAAAAAGGTATTTCTTTAATACGGAATACCCACAATACCTTTCAGGTAGACGCTGCTCAGGGGTTTTTAAAATTTCAAGGAACCAACCTAACTTCTATTCGCATCATGGAAAAAGGAAAGTTTGCAACAATAAACGTGCAATCCAACAATAGCCAAGATAAATACCTTGTGGGATTTTATGATCTTGAGATCTTGACTTTGCCTAGAACATATCAGCGAATTGAAATTAGTCAAAGTAAAACAACTGTGGTGGCGATAACCGCGCCAGGCTCATTGGAATTAAAAAGCGTGAAATTTAATGTAGGTCAGGTTTTTGTTGATAAGGGAAATGGGATAGTTGAATGGGTTTTCAATCTAGACGAAAAATCATTGACATCCAAACATGTCCTTCAACCAGGAAATTATAAAGTGGTATATCGTCAAAAAGACCAAAAGTCAACTGGGTACACGCAAGAAAAGAAGTTTAAAATAGAGTCTACAAAAAAAATACTTTTAACCCTATAAGTTATGGAAATAGAAATACTTGGTCATAAGGATACTCGCTCAGGTTTTGGGGAAGGATTAGCCGAACTGGGTCGAACGAATCCTAATGTTGTTGCACTTTGTGCAGATTTAACCGGCTCTTTGAAAATGGATGCTTTCCTAAAGGAAAATCCGGATCGTTTTTTTCAAATTGGTATTGCCGAAGCAAATATGATGGGTATAGCTGCAGGAATGACTATCGGAGGTAAAATCCCTTTTACGGGCACGTTTGCCAATTTTTCTACCGGGAGAGTGTACGACCAGATTCGACAATCCATTGCTTATTCTCAAAAGAATGTAAAAATTTGTGCTTCCCATGCGGGCCTAACTTTAGGGGAAGATGGTGCCACTCACCAAATATTGGAAGATATTGGCATGATGCGAATGCTTCCCAACATGACTGTTATTGTTCCGGCTGATTTTAATCAAACTAAGCAAGCAACCTTGGCTATCGCTGACCACCAAGGTCCAGTATATCTTCGATTTGGAAGGCCTGTTATGCCCATTTTTATTAAACCTGACGCCGCATTTGTTATTGGCAAGGCGGATATTATTAAAGAGGGAACTGACCTTACTATCATTGCATGCGGCCACTTAGTTTGGAAATCCATTGAAGCCATTGCCATTTTAGAGACGCGTGGTATTTCTGTTGAGCTTATTAATATGCATACGATTAAACCATTGGATATAAAGGCAATTTTGACCTCTGTTTCTAAAACGAAATGTGTGGTTACCGCAGAGGAGCATATGTTAAACGGTGGATTAGGTGAAGCTGTGTCTCAAGTATTAAGTCGATTCATGCCAACTCCACACGAATTTGTTGGCGTTAATGATACTTTTGGCGAAAGTGGAACCCCCATGGAGTTAATGACTAAATACGGTATTGACAGTGAAAACATCGTTAATGCTGCGCTCAAAGTTATCGCTAGAAAAGATTGATTTACAAATCACCTAGTTGTACTAAATATGATTTTTGGTCAAATACGGGAGTGAAACAAGTTCCGTTTGCACAAATGTGAATTCCTTCTTTTGGGTGAGCAGCGCCATCCAGAATTTCCGAGTGATATTTTATTATTAATCGTTCCCTCGGATAAATAGGGTGTTCGTTTAAACTAAAAGGGGAGGACTCCAAACAAACGACTTCGATAGGTCCTTTTAAAGCCATTAAATATAAGATGGCCCAATTGGAATGTCCGGGTCCGTAACTTATCATTTCCTCACTTGCGTTTGCTAGCATTTGAAGCGCGTGGTTAGCCCAAGATTCATTTGCAAAATAAGCCCCCATGACCCAAAAGTTTTTTGCCATCACGGAGTTACTGGAAGGCATAACATTGTCGTGGATTTCCATTTTCCTTGCAATGAGTTGATTTTCTTTATTTGTAAAATAACACATCTTACTATCTGGATGCATAAATTCTTTCTCAACAACGTGGGTCAATTTCTCTGCTTTAGAAAGCCATTTTATATTTTTAGTGCACTGATAAAGCTTTACAAAAGCATCGATACAACAAGCATAATCCTCAAGAAAACCGTCTATGCAGCCATTCCCTTGCGCGAAATTGTGAAATAAACGATCATTTTTCTGCATTTGGAATCGAGTAATCCAATCACCTATCTTTTCCGCTGCGTCTAAGTACGCCACATTATTCAATGAAATGTAAGCTTGACAAAAAGCAGTGATTAGTAAGGCGTTCCAAGAGGTAAGGCATTTATTATCTAAACTTGGTCTGATGCGATTATGGCGTTCTTTAAGCAATTTTTTATTGATTCTTGCGATATTATGGTGCAAAGTAGCTAAAGACCAAGCCATTTTACCTGCGAAAATTTCATCCTGTTGCCGTTTTAATAAAATGTACTTGTCGTGTTCCCAAAAACCTTCCTTGTTGATAGAATAATACTGTTCAACCCAACTGTAATCATCACCTAGAACAGTTATGAGTTCTTCTTTTTTCCAACAGTAAAAACGACCTTCCTCTCCCTCACTGTCAGCATCTAAAGCACTATAAAAACCGCCGTGTTCGCACTGCATTTCTCTTTTTAACCATTCAAAAGTTTGATTAACGGTTTGCTTGTAATTTAAATCGCCAAAAATTGAATAGGCCATAGCATATAATTCAATTAACTGGGCATTGTCATAGAGCATCTTCTCAAAATGGGGTACTTTCCAAAGAACATCTACGGAATAGCGCGAAAATCCTCCACCAATTTGATCAAAGATGCCGCCTTGTCCCATTTTGTTTAGGGTGAGCTTGACATGTTCTTCCACGCTAGCACGTTTGAAATTATAGCCGTAGAATAGCAAAAACAGGTAGTTATTGGGAAGGGGAAATTTTGGTGCCCTTGCTGCGCCTCCTTCTTTTAAATCAAAGTTTTTCTCCCAAACTTTTACGGTTTGGTGTAATTGATCTTCAATTAGCGCTGTTTGTACAACGGGGAGCGTAATTAATTCACTTGAACGGATACCTTCCTCGAGTTTTTCGGCAAATTCAATCATTCTTGAATACTCTGTCTGTTGCGTTTTAATTAATGCAGACATAACTTCCATCCAATTTTCTTTCGGGAAATAAGTTCCCCCGTATATTGGGCGACCATCGGGAAGGCAAAAGCAATTGAGTGGCCAGCCGCCTTTTTGCGTCATCAATTGAAGTGCATTCATGTAAACTTGGTCGATGTCAGGGCGTTCTTCGCGATCGACTTTGATGGCAATAAAATGTTGATTCATGTAAGTTGCCACCTCCACATCTTCAAAACACTCTTTTTCCATAACGTGACACCAATGACAGGCGGCGTATCCGATACTAACCAGTACTAATTTACCTTCTTTTTTTGCTTTGTCAAGGACATCGTTTGACCAAGGCACCCAATTTACAGGGTTTTGGGCGTGTTGCAATAAGTAAGGCGAACTCTCTTTTGCTAGTTGGTTCATTGTATTGTTGGGCTTGTGGGATAAAATTTCACAAATATAATCAGTATATTCGCTCTCTTAAAAAGGAAAAAAAATATAATTCATGGTTTTTTCAAGTCTCACGTTCATTTATCTTTTTCTTCCTCTTGCCTTAATTTTTCATTACCTCACCCCAAACAAAATTTTTAGAAATGTAAGTTTAACAATGTTCTCTTTAGCATTTTACGCTTGGGAAGAACCGATGTGGATTTACCTTATGATTTTCACTGCTTTTTTTGACTACTTCATGGCTATTTTAATCGAGCGTTGGAGAGGAGATAAAAAGGCAAAAATAGTCATGCTCGTAACTATTTTAGTAAACTTAAGCCTACTCATATTCTACAAGTATGGGGGTTTTTTGTACGACAACTTAAGTGCTATCGGCAAATTACCATTTGATCGCCCGAAAAATTCCCTGCCTGTCGGCATCTCTTTTTACACCTTCATGGTTATTTCTTATATCGTTGACGTTTACAGAGGGCAATTAAAAGCACAGCGAAATCCACTGAATTTTTTAATGTTTATTAGTTTATTTCAGCACCTCGTTGCTGGACCTATTGTACGGTATAGTCAGATTGGTAATCAAGTGGATAGCCGAACGATTGATTGGTCGAAATTTAGTACAGGTGTTTCACGATTTTGTCTGGGGCTATTTAAGAAAATTGTGATTGCCAACGTGGCAGGTGCCTTAGTTACGAAATACCTTGATGCGGGCTTCAATGATTTATCAAGTGTAGAAGCCTGGTTTGGAATAACTATGTTTTCAATTCAGTTGTATTTTGATTTCAGTGGTTATTCAGATATGGCTATTGGTTTAGCTAAAATGTTCGGGTTTGATTTTGATGAAAATTTTAGGCATCCGTATGCGGCACAATCAGTTGGTGACTTTTATCGTCGGTGGCACATTTCCTTAGGTAAATTTTTTAGGGATTATGTCTATATACCGATGGGAGGGAATAGAAAAAGTCAGTTGAGAAATATTTTGGTAGTTTGGCTATTAACCGGTATTTGGCATGGCGCCAGTTGGAATTTTGCCTTGTGGGGATTGTACTTTGGGTGTTTTATGATTTTAGAGAAATTACTCGAAAAGTTTCTTGCAAAAATACCCCGTTTCCTTCGCCATACTTACACATTAATTTTAATTGTATTTAGTCGTGCCATTTTTTACTTTGTTGATTTTGCTCAGTTAAAGGCCTTTGTAGGAACGCTTTTCTATTCTAAAAAATCAATCGGAGTAGGTTTTTCATCGGATGTATACGAACACCTATTTTGGTTTGTACTAGTTCTACTATTTTGTATTCCGTGGGATGAAATTTATACTTCTGATTCACGTGTAAATAATAAGGTGTCTTATTATTACCTACGGTTTAAGCCTGCAATCAACATTGCCATGCTTTTTTTAGCGACGATGTTACTTGTTAATTCTACCTATAATCCATTTTTATATACGCGGTTCTGATGGCAAATAAAATTAATACTACCCTGTTTATCCTGTTTATTGTGGCCATGTATATTTTTTACTTTTTGCTACCGCCACAAAAAATTTCTTTAGAAGAAAAAAGAAAATTGGCAAAATATACGCCGCTATCTTATAAAACCTACTTAAATGGGTTATGGGCAAAAGGCATGGATGATTACATAGATGATCATTTCCCTTTTAGAAATAATTTTATAGCTATGTCTGAAGTATTCCACGCTTCTAAAGGCATCCAATTTAAACATCAGGAAAAAATCTTTGTGGGAAAGAGGAAAAAGCCCGTTTTAGAAAATATAGAGGACACCACGCATGCAAATATAAATTTTAAGGACGATTTTGATGAAGCGTATTCCGGAAGTTTGCTAATACTCGATGGTAGTGTTTACCCCTCGGGAGGTGGAAGTCCAAGAATGTCGAAACTCTTTAGTGCCATGTTAAACGAATACGCTGAAAAATTAAAGGGTAAGACCAGGGTGTTATCTGCAGTCGCACCTCTTTCCTCGGCATTTATTCCCGCCTTGAAATTTAGGAAATACAATACGCAGAATAAAGAAACATTACTTGCGATTAAAAACTCACTTGCAAACGGAGCCATTTTTTGTGATGTGTTTAATGAATTAGATAAGCACGCCAATGAGAAAATGTATTTTAGTACTGATCACCATTGGAATGCAATTGGGGCCTATTATGCTTATGTTGCATTTTGTCGCGGGGCAGGATTTGTTCCAGTAGACCGCAATAAAATGGAAAAAAGAATCAAGTATAATTTTCTAGGTTCGCTTTATCAGTTGACGCGTGATCAGTCTGTAAAGGACAATCCCGACACCTTAGTTTATTTTGTTCCCAATGTAACTACGACAGCAGTTCGGTACAATCCAAATAATTTTAATAAACCGACTAAAGCAAATGTTTTTTCACACAACAGTACGGGTGGGAATACCTATTTGACTTTTTTAGGTGGTGACGCGCCATTAATAAAGATAACTACTTCAGTTAAAAATGGAAAAAAAGCGGTGGTCATAAAAAACTCTATGGGAAATGCATTTGCGGTTTACTTAATTAGTCACTACGAGGAAGTGTATGTACTTGATTTTCGCTATTCAAACCATAACCTTATGGATTTAATTGAGAAAAATGGCATCAACGATTTAATTTTTTCATTAGGGATGTATGGCGCAATGAGTAATGGAACAATAAATATGATGCGAAGGTTAGCAACAAATAACGGCGTTCCTAAATTTGAGCCATCCATAGTTGTCGACTCAAATAAGGTTGTGACTCCCCTGTTAGACACCTTAAAAACAGATTGATTTGAAAAAGAAATTCTTTGTTGTTACCTATTTAGTTTGTTTTTCAAGAATACTTGCACAGCCATTTCCACTTGATTTAAAAATAGATTCAAACTATAATTATATTCAATTCTACTCGGCTGAGGTGGGTTTAAAGCTTCAACAACATTTTGCGAATACAGCAGTTGAAAAATTGGTTTTTATCCATTATGGCGGGAGTCATATACAAGCGGAGATTCCTACAACAGTGGCAAGAAAACAGTTTCAAGAAAAGTATGGCGATGGGGGAAGAGGGCTAATTTTTAATTATGGAGCGGCAAACACCTATTCATCAGTTAACTACAAGTCAACATTTACAGGCGAATGGTCTTACGTGAAAAGTTTTCAAGGAAGGAAAGAGATTCCATTGGGTATTTGCGGAATGTCAGTTGATACCAAGTCAACAAAAGCATCGCTTAACTTTGCTTTTAAAACGAAATTAGATACAGAAAACAGTTTGCTTTATGTGTTTTTTGAGCACGACCAATCTGTCGGAAAAATTAGTATACTTGCTGATTCCTTTAATTTGCTTCAGGATAGTACTGCGTTTACAGTAACCGATTATGGTTTAGTGGTGCCCTGTCCGAAATCAATAATCGAGTTGAGTATTGAAGTAAGTTGTGAGGCAGGAAAGCACTTTACGTTTTATGGTTGCAATATAGAGCGAATAGAAAATAAAGGTGTCGTTTATCACTCAACCGGCGTTGGAGCCGCTGCAGTAAGGTCAATATTGGTCCTAGATAAATTAGAGAAACAGTTGCCTGTTATTAAGCCGGACATTATTTTCCTAGATTTCGGCACAAATGATATTTTGTATACCAATCAAATCGACCCAAGTTTAAGCACCCAGTTGCAGAAGGCGATAACTAAAATAAAGTCCATTAGTCCGGAGGTACTTATCGTTTTAACGAGCACGCAGGACTTATTTTACAAAGGGCATAAAATTACCGCAGGCCCGGTTTTCAGGGAATTAATGGATTCGATGGCACGCGCTAATAATTGTTTGTTTTGGAATTGGTTCGATTTATCGGGTGGATTAGGTACCATAAGAACTTGGGCTAGTTTAGGATACGCCCAGACTGACGGAATACATTTAACGACAAAAGGCTACCAATTAAAAGGTCAAAAAATAGTGGAGTCTTTTGAAAACACCATAAGAAAAATTAGTGCTGTTCCTAATTTATCATCGCTGCATATTACTGGAAAAATTTATCAAGATCAGGACTCATTAGACACTAATCCGGTTAAAGTAATCAGTTCCACGCCTAAAAAATCAAAGACCTACACGGTAAAGTCAGGAGATACTTTAACGCGGATTTCCAAAAAATATAAGGTGACAGTTACTGCCTTAAAGCGTAAAAATAATTTGAAAAGTGACGTTATTCGCGTTGGGCAGAAATTAAAAATACCTTAAGATACTATACTTTTTAAAAGGCATAGGGCAGCCTATTACAATCAAGTTTTCTCGCTAAATCTGTAGCCGAAATAACGGAGCATTAATAAAACATAGCTAAATGCTTGACAAATGCGGTGTAGTTAGTGTATCTTTGCACTCGTCAATAAAAAATGACCTTAAAAAATCCATATGAGTAAGATGAAATTATCGGAGTTTAGCTTCGATTTACCGGAAGAATTAATAGCAGAATATCCTTCAGAAAATAGAGATGAGGCAAGATTGATGGTTATTCACAGAAAAACCGGCAAAATAGAGCATAAATTATTCAAGGATGTTTTGTCTTACTTCAGCGATGGTGATGTAATGATTAGAAATAACACGCGGGTTTTTCCTGCCCGAATGTATGGAAATAAAGAAAAAACAGGTGCGAAAATTGAAGTCTTTTTATTAAGGGAATTGAATCGCGAAAGCCTTTTGTGGGATGTACTTGTGGATCCAGCAAGAAAAATTAGAATAGGAAATAAACTTTATTTTGGGGAGGACGATTCGTTGGTTGCAGAGGTGATTGATAACACTACTTCTCGAGGGCGAACTTTGCGTTTTTTATTTGATGGTCCGTATGAGGAATTTAAAGCCAAAATTACTGAGCTGGGTGAAACACCGCTACCAAAATACATTAAACGTGCTGTTGAACCGACCGATGAGGAACGTTATCAAACTATATTTGCAAAGGAAGAGGGAGCAGTAGCTGCGCCAACTGCCGGCTTACATTTTTCAAGAGAGTTACTCAAAAGATTAGAGTTGAAGGGGGTTAATTTCGCAGAAGTCACCTTGCACGTTGGTCTTGGTACTTTTCGATCCGTAGAAGTGGAAGATTTAACCAAACACAAAATGGATTCCGAGCAGGCGATTGTTACCGAGGAGGCGGTTCGAATAGTTAATACGGCAAAAAACAATAAAAATAGAATTTGCGCCATAGGAACAACGTCTATGCGTGCCATTGAAACTTCGGTTTCTACCACGGGGGACTTAAAACCTTTTTCAGGGTGGACTAATAAATTTATTTTTCCTCCTTATGATTTTTCAATTGCCGATAGTTTGATTACTAACTTTCATACTCCGCTTTCTACTTTATTAATGATGATTTCAGCATTTTGTGGACACGAATTAATGATGAGGGCGTATAAAGAGGCAATACAAGAAAAATATCGGTTTTATTCGTATGGCGATGCCATGTTAATCTTGTAATTAAACCGCTAAAGTTAGGATATAATTACTTTTTTTTCCCTTTCCAATTAGGATATACTTTCCTTGAATAAGCTCATTTTGTGTTAGTAGAAAATCTTCGTCCACTTTTTCTTTATTAACGGAAATGGCGTTTGCTTTTAATTCCCTTCTTGCCTCTCCGTTGGAGGATAAAAATCCGGATTTAGCTGATAGTGCATCTACAATACTCAATCCATTTTCTAAATCGCTCAACGAAATAACGGATTGGGGCACCCCTTCAAAGACGCTTAGAAAGTCACGTTCATTTAAGGCCATTAGATCAGCTGAAGTTGATTTTCCAAATAAGATATTGGAAGCAATAAGTGCATTAGTTAAATTATCTTGACCATGAACGCGAAACGTAATGTCCTCAGCTAACTCTTTTTGAAGGGTTCTTAAATGGGGAGATTCTTTGTGCAAAAGAATACTTTTTTCTATTTGCTCACGTGTTTTTAGCGTGAAAATCCGAATGTAATTCTCAGCATCTTCATCACCTGTATTTAACCAAAATTGGTAAAATTGATAAGGCGATGTTTTGAGGGGATCGAGCCAGACACTTCCTCCTTCTGTTTTTCCAAATTTAGTTCCATCGGCCTTGGTGATTAATGGGGTAGTTACCGCAAATGCTTCGTTCCCCGATTTTCGTCTAATGAGCTCTGTTCCGGTGACAATATTTCCCCATTGGTCGGACCCACCTAACTGCAGTATACAGTTCTTATGTTTGTTGAGGTAGTAAAAATCATATCCTTGCACTAGTTGATAGCTAAATTCAGTAAACGACATACCTGTTTCTAGTCGCGATTTAACAGAATCCTTTGAAAGCATATAATTAATAGACATGTGTTTACCTACATCACGTATAAAGTCCAGAAAAGAAAAGTCTTTAAACCAATCGAAGTTATTTACCATTTCTGCTGAATTCTGCCCTGACTGAAAGTTTAGAAATTTTTCCAGTTGTTTTTTCACGCACGCAACATTGTGATTGAGCGTTTCAGTATTAAGTAAATTCCTTTCTTTTGATTTTCCTGAAGGGTCTCCAACCATTCCAGTCGCTCCACCCACCAATGCGTATGGTTTATGTCCGGCTAGCTGAAAATGAACTAGCGTCATAATTTGTACGAGGTGTCCAACGTGCAGTGAGTCAGCTGTAGGGTCAAAACCAATGTAGCCACTCGCCATTTCTTTATTTAACGCTTCTTCGGTACCGGGCATGATATCGTGAATCATTCCCCTCCAATTTAATTCCGCAATAAAATTTAATGGCATTTTTATTTCGTTAGATTTTTAAACACTTCCTCCAAGCTTTTCTTTTCAACTTTTAGTTCAAGGGTAAGCCATCCTTGTTTTTGCGCAAAAAGTGCAATTTCTTTACTCAAACTGAGTTCTAGATCCGAGGCTATTAACCAGCCATTTTGTATTGCCTCCACTTTTTTAACGCCTTTTATAGTCATTAATTGACTTTTCGTAACTGATTGGTCAAATTCCACATAAACAGTTTGTTCTTTCACTGCTTGCTGCAGGCTATCAGCACTATCATTTGCTACAATTCGCCCTTTGTTAATGATTACAAGGCGGTTGCAAATCGCTTCTGCTTCTTGCATAATGTGCGTGGAGAACAGCACCGTTTTTTCTTTGCCAATGGTTTTTATTAACGCTCGAATTTCTACCAATTGGTTGGGGTCTAAGCCAGACGTTGGTTCATCAAGAATAAGTACTTTTGGGTCGTGAATAATTGCTTGAGCTAATCCAACTCGTTGTCGATACCCCTTTGATAAGGCACCTATTTTTTTGCTTTGTTCTAAACCAAGACCTACTGCCTCAATCATGTCATTTACCCTAGTTTTTAATTTTTGAATCTTGTAAATTCCTCCAACAAATTCAAGGTATTCTTTCACATACATGTCAAGATACAAAGGGTTATTTTCGGGAAGGTATCCAATTAATTTTCTGGTTTCCAATTTGTCAACATCTACTTGCGCACCACAGACACTTACTTCACCTCCATTTGAAGGAATAAAACCGGTAATAATTTTCATGGTAGTTGACTTACCGGCACCGTTGGGACCAAGAAAACCAACAACTTCTCCTTGCTTCACTGAAAAGGACACATCATGAACCGCAGCTTGCTCTCCGTAGTATTTAAAAAGATTTTTTACTTCAATTGACATGGATACGAAGGTAATTAAAAAAGATTAATTAGCATTTAACCTTGCTTTTTTGGTGGCATAAAGACCATAGAAAAAAGCGAAAAAAGAAACGCCTGTTTGTGTTTCAAGCGTGTCTTCCAATAAAAAAGAAACAGCAGCTATGCCAGTGAAAAGTATGCCTAAGTAATTCAATTCTTTAAGTTGTTCTTTAAAAAAGGCAATTTGCAAATAAATAAAAAGAAAGAATCCCAAAATACCGAAGCTCAGGCAGAAGGTAAGGTATGAATTATGCGCCCGAATTCTATTTTCTTTTATTAAAAGCGACTTATTGATGGCGTATTTTTTTTCAAATTCGTCTGCAACATCACCAATTCCAGTACCAATTAACCAATGTTCTTTACTAATTTCCGCGGCAGTTTTCCAAGCTTCTATACGTTGTAAAAGTGAGTGTCCATTGGGGTTATTTGGGTGTTGCATTTGGTATCTTATACCGTAAAGTCTAGCAAGCAGCCCAAATCCTGTTTCATGAACATCGGCATAACCATTTTCAATATTCCTAATGTCTTTGTCCTCTAATTGCTCAACACCAAGTGCAGTTCTGGGGAGGTCTTTTGAGTCTAAATAACGAATTAAAGTTGTTCTTAATACCTGCTTTTTTAAATCAAGGCTATCAAATACAAAAAGTGATCTTTTCTTCCATGCAATGCCAATTTCTTTGCTATTATACGACTTAGCAGGGGCGGAATTTTTTGGTTTAAAAATGAATATACCCACAGTAATTGCTGCCACACTCCCAATCAATAAAGCGCTTAACAAGATCCATCGTGAGGTTCTTAAGCGCAGTAATCCAAGAATGACAATAACCACTAAAAATGTAAGGAGCCCAGAGAGAACTTGGCTGTAATACGTGTAAAATATAAACCATGCACCAATAAAAAGATAAATAAATCGATGCCGTTTCTGTTCAAGGTATAAAAACACACAAGCTGCAAAACCCATTGCCATAATAATACCGTATCTTATGTGTGACCCAAATAAAGAAAGTTCTCGAATATCTATTGCTATGTTGCTTCTCAGCGCAAACTGAAAATAGCAAAGGTTAATGATTGAAGTGATCAGCAAACTGAGTAATAAGAGTAAATACAACCAATTTTGTTTCTCGCGTGAAATGGGCTTTGCAATTAAAATAATTGGAATTACCAACAGCGGCGCCTTGATTCTTAGGTCGTTTAGCCCATAGGATAAATTAGTACTCCAAAATAGACTGATTACGTGCAGTAGATAAAAGGCAATAATAAGGTGTACTAATCTATTCTCCTTCATCCGTTGCCAGTATTCCTTAAAGTCGGCGGCTAAGATTAAATTTAGTACACACAGCATCATGCTTATGGAAATTAGGAATTTACTTCCAACAAGACCTATTAGCATTATTCCAAGAAGAAATAAGTGTATTCTATCACTATTTCTTTTAGAAAGCCTGTTTTTTGATCGGATCATTATAATTATTTACTTTTTCAAGATAGCGCGGTAAGCATCAGGGTTTTTTGCTGTTTCAAGCGCTTTAATTACCGCGGGATCGTGTTGGAAGGAGTTTATCGTTCTTCCCTTTTGAAAATAGTACCTTGATACGATTTCGTTTTCGAGAAATTCCGATAGTTCAACTCGTTGTTTTTCTAGGTCGGTGGATTGATTAGGTCTCACTTTTGCTAAGGCCTTCTCGTATTCTGTCTTTATATCTTCAAAAACACCTTCCTTTTCTGCTGCTTCTTTAAGCTTGTTTAACGTTTCTTCTGCTAAGGAAGTGTAGGTTAGTTTTGCTGACAACACATAGTTTTTGAACTTGCTATACGCTTCATCAGATAAATGAAACTCATCAGCTTTGGGAATTTCTTTGTTCTCTGCGTGGTATTGCGTGGCATAGTTAAAGAAGAGTTGTTTACTAATTAATAGTGCACACAAGCGACTTACACCTTCTTTTTTAATGGCTATATCTGGCTCTATTCCCCGCCCGTCGACAACTTCGCGTCCGTTATTTGTTTTAAAGGTCTTTACCAATGAGTCTGGAATATCTTTAGCTTTTGTTCCCGACTCTTTATCGTAATATTCTAATCGTTGTACACATCTTCCTGAAGGAGTGTAGTATTTTGCAATCGTAATTTTTACTTTTGAACCGTATTTTAAGTCATAAGTGCGCTGAACCAGTCCTTTACCGTAGCTCTGTTCACCTATAATTACGGCTCGGTCTAAATCTTGTAAACTCCCGGCAACAATCTCACTTGCTGATGCGGAGCCTTCGTCAATTAAAACTACTAAAGGCAAATTCAAGGCGATAGGTTCCTCCATGGTCTTATACACATGATTTTCTTCTTTTACGCGCCCTTTTGTAAAAACAACTACTTGATTTTTAGGCACAAAGAAATTAACAATTTTTACCGCTTCTATTAAAAGTCCACCCCCATTGCCTCGCAAGTCAAGAATTAATTTTTCCATTCCCTCTTTTTGCATTTCAATTATTCCTTTTTTAACTTCTTCTGCTGCTGTTTGGGTAAAACTATTCAAGGACAAGTAGCCAATTTTATCTTTAATCAATCCAAAATACGGCACATCGGGAATTTTTATTTCGTCACGATTTATTTCAATTGTTTTTTTGCCCTCGTTCAAACGTTCTATACTTAATTTCACAACAGTGCCCTTTGGACCTTTTAAGGCATCCGAAACTTGATCGCTTGTTTTTTTAAACATCGTTTTCCCATCAATCTCCAATATTTTATCTCCTGCTCTCAAACCACTTTTTTGAGCAGGATTACCCTCATACGGTTCACTTATATAGGTGTAATCGTCTATTTTTTTAATTAATGCACCAATTCCTCCGTATTGACCAGTTGTCATTAATCGATAATCTTCGATATTTGACTCATGGTAATATACGGTGTAGGGATCTAGTTCTTTTAACATGGCATCGATAGCCACTTTAGATAATTTTCCAGGTTGAAGTTCATCGACAAAATACAGTTCGAGGTTTTCATAAATTTGGTCCATCAATTCCAAACTTTTTATAACTTCAAATCCATTAGATTGTGCTTTATATTCAGAAGAAAAAAGGAAAATAATGCTAAAAAGGCAGGCTTTAGCTAGGCAGTTTTTGTAATTCATTTTGTATTTTTAATAAACGATCAGTTATTTTTTGTTCAATTTCACTTGATTCTTTTTTTTCTCGGCTTATAAAAACCATTGCGATATTAAGGCTTAATCCTTTCAAAAGCAACAATTCTTCTAGCGGCGCTTTATTTTTTCTGATTCCTTCGCGCATGCATCGTTTGATGTAATTTCGTTCATGGGCTTGCTTAATAAATTTTTTGGGAACACTCACTAGTATTTTAAACGAATTTTCTTGGTCTGTAACGATTAGGTGGTAGGAAAGAAATGGGAATCCGTGGATTTTTTTGCCACTCTTAAAGACCTCTTCAATCTTTTTTTTACTGCATAAACGGTACTGTTTTCCAAAGTTAAAGTTCATGCTTACAAATGTAATCAACTTGTGGCGACCTTATTCATTACCCTCAATTCATTTTTTGCTCCTATCGTCGTCTAAAGCGAGAGTTTCTATCCATGTTGATGCAATCGCTAAGTGTTCTGTTTTGGTAAGTAATTGGTCTCCTACTTTAAAATTTGTTTTGCTATTTATTAATTTTCCATTTAGTAAGGTAATCGAATAGCCACGTTGAAGTACGTTTTCGGGATTTAATACTTTTATGATACTTTCAAACGTAGTGATTTGCTCTGTTTCCAACCTCGTTTTTTGTTGTGCTGAACGCGCAATTCTAGCCTTAAGCTCGATGAGTGTCGATTGATATCGATCAAATTTATTTTTGGATGAACGACTTATATTTCCACCTAGGCTATCGATCTTATTGTGAGAATTATCAATTAGCTGATTACTTGAATAGCGAATTTTAGAAAAAAAAAGACGCATATCATTTCGACCTGAAAGCGTTATATTGGCCGTAAGTTGTTTCAATAATGTTGCCGCTGCCCTGAATTCGTTTTTGGCAGTAGAAAAGCAATGCTGACTTTTACTGGCAAGTGAATAAGAAAATTGCTTGAGTGCTAAATCATATTCTTTAAAATTCAAAAGTAGAAATTCAGCTAATTTAGTTGGTGTTATCGCGTGTCTGAATGAAACCATTTCGGCAACAGTTAAATTCGTTGAATGACCGATGCCTGTTAATACTGGGAGGGGAAACTCGGCGATATACTTGCAGAGTTCAAAATTATTGTAACAAGAAAGTCCCACTTCACCACCACCACCTCGAATAATTAAAACCACATCAAAATGATGTTGTACTTTTTCAACTTTTTGTAACGCTTTAATAATTGAATTAACAGCCACGTCGCCCTGCAGATAAGCAGAAAAGAGATGGGTTTCAAGGGTGTATAACGAACTCGCTTCCTCGAGCATTTGCATAAAATCAGACAGTCCTTTACTTGAAGCGGCAGAAATTATGGCAATTCGTTTTGGCAATAATGGAAACGGTCGGGATTGGTTTGCATTAATGATGCCTAATTTCGCCAATTTTCGTAGGGTTTCATCTCTTTCTTTTTGCAATTCACCAAGTGAAAAAGAGGGGTCGATATCGATTATTTGTAAACTTAGACCGTATGCTTCATTGTAGACGATCTTTACACAAAGTAATAGATTGGTTCCTTCGCTCAATGGTTCTTTTACCACCTCAATAAAACGCCTGTTTATTTGGGCAAATTGGGTTTTCCAAATGTTACTGTTTATTTGAGCAACAATTTTATCTCCTTCTTTTTGAACCAATTCAGGGAAAGCATGACCACTTGGATATAAGTTTAATTTATGCATCTCCGCTTTTACCCAATAGGTACTATGATAGCGTTCCTCAATGGTTTTCTTAATAGAAGAAACAACTTGTTTAAGCGTAAATATTTGCCTTTCACTCATTTAATCAAGCACTCGTTTTTTGATTTTCAGCATCTAAGCAATTTTGCACTATTTCAATCGCATTAACGACTACATCACTGAGGGCTACAATGAAGGTGCCGTCTTGAGCAAGTGAAATGGCATGACGAATGGCATCTATTTCAAGATTGACCACCTCGTGAGTAGTTGTGCTGTCAGATTCGTTTATTCCTTCAATGATTAAATCAATAATTTCTTTTTCTGTTCTTCCTCGCAGGTACTTTTCCTGGCGGATGATAATGTGATTG
The DNA here is from genome assembly GCA_945888625.1 of Chryseobacterium gleum. Taxonomy (GTDB): domain Bacteria; phylum Bacteroidota; class Bacteroidia; order Flavobacteriales_D; family Crocinitomicaceae; genus UBA952. The sequence continues at coordinate 18,156 of CAMDAH010000007.1, read as the reverse complement.
AACATCCTTGCGGCTATGCGGCCACATTCTCTAATGTCGTCATCTCGCCGATCCCCAATGCCTGAAATAATACCGATTTTTCGGGAGGCCTCTACACTTTGTAAGAAATCTTCTATTCCTCGGTAGCCTGTTGGATTGTGAGCAAAATCAATCATTACTTTAAACTTGGCGAATTTAAAGACATTCATACGTCCGGGAGTTTGAGCGGCTCCTGGCAGAAAGGATGCTAATGATAGCTTAATGTCTTCTATTTTGAATCCGTAAAGATAAGAGGCAAGTGTTGCAGCAAGCACATTGGCAATCATGAATTTGGCTTTTCCATTCATAGTTAACGGAATTACAGTCGCTCTTTCCACACGTATTTTCCAATCTCCTTTTTTTATCGTTACAAATCCGTTTTCATAAATAGCAGCTATTCCGCCGTTTTTACAATGTTCCTCTATTGCTGCATTATCTTCATTAAGGCTGAACAAGGCCACATTACAATCTAATTTAGCAGCTATTTTTAAGCAATATTCATCCTCTCCGTTAAGAACAGCCCAACCACCTTTTTTAATACTATTAACGACTACCGATTTTACCTTAGATAAATCGTTTAGGTCGTGGATATCACTTATTCCGAGGTGGTCTTCTTGAATGTTGGTAATAATTCCGATGTCACATCGACTAAAGCCTAATCCAGATCTTAGTATTCCCCCTCGAGCAGTTTCCAAAACAGCAAATTCCACATGGGGATCTTTTAGAATATATTCTGCTGAAACGGGGCCAGTGGTATCTCCTTTTTCCATCAGGTGGTTTTGAATGTAAATTCCGTCTGAGGTAGTAAAGCCAACTCGGTATCCGTTATTTTTTACGATGTGCGCAATTAGCCTAGTAGTGGTTGTTTTACCGTTAGTTCCTGTAATGGCAATTATGGGGATGCGCGACGGTTTTCCTGGAGGATATAGCATGTCAATTACTGGCGAAGCAACGTTTCTTGGTAATCCTTCAGATGGCGCTAAGTGCATTCTAAAACCAGGTGCTGCATTTACTTCTAAGATTACACCTCCGTTTTCCTTTAGTGATTGAGTTAAATTGGCTGCCATAATATCAATGCCGCAAATGTCTAAACCGATTATTCGAGATATTCTTTCCGACATAAAAATGTTTTCCGGGTGCATCATTTCGGTTACATCAATAGAAGTTCCGCCTGTGCTTAGGTTAGCAGTCGATTTTAAATAAACAACATCGCCTTTATCAGGCTTTGTATCAACGGTATAATTTCGTTTTGACAATAATTCTAAACTATCGCGATCTATTTCGATCTCGGTTAATACGTTTTCATGGCCGTAACCTCTTCTAGGGTCATCATTAACCTGTTTTATTAATTCGGTAATCGTTGATTTACCGTCTCCTACCACGTGCGCAGGTACTCTTTGCGCTGCAGCAACGATTTTATTATCGATAACTAGCACGCGAAAATCATGTCCTGTGATAAATCGTTCAACAATAACTTTTCGCGAATACTTTTGAGCATGCGTCAGACCTAAAAGCGCATCAGCCCAATTTGTTACGTTTATAGAGGCCCCCTTGCCGTGATTTCCATCAAGTGGCTTGAGGACAATTGGGTATCCTATGGATTTAATGGTTGTTTCTAAGTCCTCCTCATCGACACAAATTGATCCTTTGGCAACAGGTATTGAAGCAGCATCTAGCATTTTTTTTGTTTGCTCTTTATTACAAGCGATATCTACAGCAATATTACTCGTCATGCAGGTCATAGTCGCTTGAAATCGCATTTGGTTTATTCCATACCCCAATTGAATAAGTGAATTAGTGCCTAATCTTATCCAAGGAATATCGCGCGCTTTTGCTTCATCTACGATACTGCCAGTACTTGGACCTAAGCGAACTTTTTCGCGTATTTCACGCATTTTTTGAACCGTAGCTTGCAAATCATATTCCTCGCCCTTAATTAAAGCATGCGCAATGTTAACCGATTCCTCGGCAGCAAAAACACCCACTTTTTCCTCTAGGTAATTAAAAACCACATTATAAATCCCGCTTGTTTTAGTTTCTCTTGTCCGGCCAAAACCAACGTCCATACCTGCCAATGTTTGAATTTCTAGGGCTATGTGTTCAATTACATGACCCATCCAAGTTCCTTTATCGATGCGCATAAAGAATCCACCTCGGCATCCTTCCGAGCAACGATGAGTTATTAACGAGGGTAGCAGTTCTTCAATTCGTTGCCTAAATCCCGGGATTTTATTGGTTGGAAGTTCTTCTAACTCTTCCAAATCCAAACGCATTTGAATAAGTTTTTTTCGCTTTATACTCCATATGTTTGGCCCTTGTAGCGCCTGAATTTTTAAGATTTTCATGATTTTAGTAGTTTTAAATGCAAATCGTTCAATGTTGATTTTCGAATCCCATATAATAAAGCCCTAAAATTATTTTAATTTCTTTTAAATCCCTAACTTTGTCTTCTTTTATAATTACATGGGCGTAAAAATATTTTCTGGGAGAGCATCGCAAAATTTAGCATTTCGAATTGCTGAGCATTTTGGCCTACCTTTAGGAGATGTGAACGTAACAGTTTTCAGCGACGGTGAATTTCAACCATCATTTGAAGAAACAGTTCGTGGTCAAGATGTGTTTATTGTTCAGTCAACGATGCCACCAACCGAAAATCTTTTCGAATTGCTACTCCTTATCGATGCGGCAAAAAGAGCATCTGCAAGAAAAATAATAGCCGTTATTCCTTATTTTGGTTTTGCGCGACAAGATAGAAAAGATAAACCCCGAGTTGCTATTGGCGCCAAGTTAGTTGCTAACATGCTTATTGCTGCTGGGGTTGATAGGGTAATGACAATGGACTTACATGCGGATCAAATTCAGGGCTTTTTTGAGGTGCCTGTCGATCACTTGTATGCATCAACGCTTTTCTTGAAAGAAATCAGTTCCTTTAACAATGAAAACTTGGTAATGGCTGCCCCAGATGTTGGCGGTGCGAAAAGAGCTAATTCGTATGCGAAAAATTTAAATTGTGGTCTAGCACTTTGCCATAAAAACAGGAAAAGAGCGAATGAAATTGCCGAAATGACGGTTATTGGAGATGTTAAAGGAAAAGATGTTATTATCATCGATGACATGTGCGACACAGCAGGGACATTAACCACAGCGGCAGATTTACTAATCGAAAAGGGAGCACTGAGTGTTCGTGCTTTTTGTACGCATGCCGTACTCTCAGGACCTGCCTACGAGAGAATCACCAATTCAAGATTAACTGAACTTATTGTTACCGACACTATACCTTTGGCAAAATCAAATCCTAAGATACGCATAATTCCTGTCGCAGATTTGTTTTCTGATGTAATAAAAAGATTGATAAATAATGAATCAATAAGTTCACATTTTGTAATTTCTTAACTAAATAATAAATGAAAACAGCACAATTGAGCGGTTCGCTTAGAGCGAACGTAGGGAAAAAGGACGCTGCGCTTATCAGAAATGAAGGCCGCGTTCCATGTGTATTATACGGGCAAGGGTCCCAAACACATTTTTCGGTAAAACGTCAGGACATTGATAAAATCGTATTTTCACCTGAGGTGTATCAAGTCGAACTTGATATTGAAGGCAAAAAAGCCATTGGTATTATCCGTGAATTGCAACAACATCCCACCAAGGATACTATTCAACACGTTGACTTTTTTGAATTAAATGAGTCTAAGCCAGTAACAGTAAAATTACCGGTTCGAATCACTGGCTCTGCACGTGGCGTATTAGCGGGTGGCCGTTTAATGCAGGTGTTTAGGACTTTATCATGTGTCGGCTTGCCAGCAGCTATTCCCGACGCGATTACTCTAGAAGTTTCCAAGTTAAAAATTGGGCAGTCAATAAGGGTAAATAGTATTTCAATACCGGGGATTACTTTTTTGGATCCTGCAAATGCAGTTGTTGTTTCGGTGAAAATGGCAAGAGGTGCTGTTAAACCAGCTGATGACGATGAGGAGGAAGCTGCCGAATAATTGGCTAAACATAAAAAAAAAACCCCGTTAAATTTTTAACGGGTTTTTTTTTGTTTTTTATTTTAGGAAAGAAAAGCGATTACTTTTGTGGAATATAATTTAATAAAAAACAGAAATGATTGAAGATGTTCTAAATGTATTTAAGATACAAGCAATAAATAGTGGCGCATCTACAGGCCAAAACTGGCTAAATACCGCAGGGGATAAGATTGAATCGTTTTCTCCAGTTGATGGGAAACTTATAGCGGCTGTAAATTCAGCAAGTGCAGCCGATTACAATTTAATTATCGAAAAGGCGCAAACAGCTTTTTTAGAATGGCGAACTATTCCGGCCCCCAAACGTGGTGAAATCGTAAGGCAGTTGGCAGAAAAAATTAGAATATACAAAGAGTCTTTAGGAAAACTTGTTTCTTACGAAATGGGTAAATCACTTCAGGAAGGTTTGGGAGAGGTACAGGAGATGATTGATATTTGTGATTTTGCAGTAGGCTTATCTCGCCAACTTTATGGTTTAACTATGCACTCTGAAAGACCAGGGCATAGAATGTATGAGCAATACCATCCGTTGGGAATTGTAGGAATTATTTCTGCTTTTAATTTTCCTGTTGCTGTTTGGAATTGGAATAGCGCATTGGCTTGGGTTTGCGGTGATGTTTGTGTCTGGAAACCATCAGAAAAGACTCCTCTTACGGCTTTAGCATGTCAATTTATTACGAATGAAGTCTTTAAGGCGAATGGCGTTCCAGAAGGGGTGTCTTCTTTGGTGATTGGCGATGCTGAAATTGGCAAGTTGATGGCAAATGATACACGCGTACCCTTAATTTCTGCAACAGGATCTACCCGAATGGGAAAAAGTGTTGGCGCTTTAGTTGGCGCAAGACTAGGAAGAGCGTTGTTGGAATTAGGAGGGAACAATGCAATAATCATTGCGCCTAGTGCCGACCTAAAAGTAGTTGTCCCTGGTGCTGTTTTCGGTGCTGTTGGCACTGCTGGACAAAGATGTACATCAACACGACGATTGATTATTCATGAAGAAATTTACGATAAAGTAAAAGACGCTATAGTGAAAGCGTATGGGCAACTAAACATTGGAGATCCGCTTGACGTTAATAATCATGTTGGGCCTTTAATCGATAAAGATGCGGTTAATAATTATTTGGAAGCCATCGAAAAAGCCAAAGCCGAAGGGGCAATCGCACTTATTGATAGCGAAGTGTTAACGGGACCACAATATACATCCGGTTGTTATGTAAAACCTGTTATTCTTGAAGCAGAAAATCATTTTGCTATGGTACAACACGAAACCTTTGCCCCGATTTTGTATTTAATGAAATATAAGGGCGAACTATCAAATGCAATCACTCTTCAAAATAGCGTTCCTCAAGGCCTTTCCTCTGCAATTATGACAAATAACCTAAAGGAAGCGGAAGCTTTTCTCGCTAATTCCGGATCTGATTGTGGTATTGCAAATGTGAATATAGGAACTTCTGGAGCCGAAATTGGAGGCGCTTTTGGAGGAGAAAAAGAAACGGGAGGAGGCAGAGAATCTGGTTCCGATGCTTGGAAAGTGTATATGAGAAGGCAAACGAATACGATTAATTATTCGGATAGTTTACCCTTGGCGCAAGGGATAAAATTTGATTTATAGATTGTTCTTAAATTACCATGGGGTATAACTAAAATGTCCTTTAATAGGATATTCGAACAAGACGTCTTCTTTTTGTGGTCCACAACAAATGTTGTGAACTATGTAATATCGATTTGTTCCAGGAACTTTTTCGTCGATTACTAGTCCCACATGCCCTCTTGCAATATTCCAAAAAACTAGTTCGCCGGGTTTATAATCGCTGCCTTCATTACTTATGGGTAAACTAGTGGCATGTGAAGTGAAAAAAGGGATTAATGTACTGCATCTTCGGTGATTAATATTGGCATCAAGAATAGGGTTGCCGTAGCGCCTAGGATTAGCTTTAACATCCTCATGAACTAATTTTTGCAAATCAATGTTAATTGCACGATAGGCCCTGATTATTACATCGGTACAAACACCTTTGTTCGCAGGAACGTCTCCATTTGGGTAATTCAATACGACATATGCGGGGTCATAGGTGACTTGTTGCGTGGCTTGCCATTTTGCATGATTAATGACAGCTCGAATACTATCGCCTAAGTCCAGTTCATTTATTCCTATTTCATCAACTTGAACAGTATCTTTAACTTCTCTGAGATCGGGTCTTTTTTCATTAATTTCATTACCACAAGAGAATAGAAAAAACAGAAAGGCAATTTGAATTATTTTCATGGTCGGTTAATAATTTTTGTTTGAAATTAATAAAAATCTCCATACTAGCAGTTAATTATCCGTTTTTATGCGCTTATTTCATTGTACGATACAAGGGTAATTCCCTATCTTTGTGGTTAAATTATTTTTATGAAATTATTGACTGTGGGTAGTGTGGCCTTCGATGCTATTGAAACTCCCTTTGGTAAAACAGATAAAATTGTAGGTGGAGCAGGTACATATATTTGTTTTTCTGCTGCATTTTTTTTAAAAGAACAAGGAATAATTTCTGTCGTTGGGGAAGATTTTTCTGATGAAACACTCGATGAATTAAAAGCAAAAGGTGTAAACCTTGACGGCCTTCAGATCATTAAAGGAGGAAAAACGTTTTTTTGGTCAGGAAAATACCATAATGATATGAATTCCCGAGAAACGCTTGCCACGGAGCTAAACGTCTTGGGTACCTTTGATCCAATAGTACCAGAAAATTATCAACATGTAGACTACCTATTATTGGGCAACTTAAGTCCGCAAGTGCAGCGAACGGTTATTGAGCGCTTAGTTAAGCGACCAAAATTAATCGCTATGGATACGATGAATTTTTGGATGGATATTGCGTTAGACGAATTGAAAAAAACCATTAAATTAGTAGACGTAATTATGATTAATGATGAAGAAGCAAGGCAATTATCAGGCACGTATTCGTTGGTTAAGGCCGCTTCGATTATACAGGCAATGGGACCCAAAATTGTGATAATTAAAAAAGGAGAGCATGGCGCTCTTTTGTTCCATGGCGACAAAATATTTTGTGCGCCCGCCCTTCCATTGGAGGATGTTTTTGATCCAACAGGTGCTGGTGACACATTTGCAGGAGGATTTATGGGTTACCTTGCCTCAACAAACGATATAAGTTTTGAAAACATGAAAAGCGCTATAATTGCTGGTTCAGCTCTCGCATCTTTTTGTGTGGAAAAATTTGGGACAAATCGCTTGAAGGAAATTACCAAAGAAGAATTAAATCAGCGAATTGAACGCTTTGTAGAGTTAGCTCAGTTTCAAATTAAGGAAATATGAGTGACTTTATCTTTTTTATTGAAAAAATAACTGGTCTAGGTCAAGCCGAGGATCTCGTGGTCTTGGGAAAGGAAGCTTCGGAAGTCAGAAGTCAATTTGAAGATTTTTTACTCGAACAAGAACGTTTGGAGCAGGTTGCCAAATTACTCGCAAATGAAAGCGGAGAAAAATTTGAACCCTTTGATTTTGAGTCGCCCAAAGAACAGTTTTACATGGCTTATAAAAAGTTTCAGGAGATTCGAAAGCAACAAGTGGGATTAAAAAATGCACTTGAATCCGAAAATTTGAAGCTCAAAAAGTCCTTGATGGATCGGCTCAAGGAGGTTATTGAAAAAGAAGAAAATATATCCGTTGCTCATCAAGCTTACAAGGAAATCCATGAGACATGGAAAAAAATTGGCGATATTCCAAGAGAGAAAAGAGATGAGGTACAGCGAGAGTATTCACGTATTCTTGAGTTTTTCTTTTATACCATGAATATTTATCGTGAAATTAAGGAGCACGATTACAAAAGAAATGCTCAACTGAAGCAGGGAATCATTCATCGTCTTCAAATGTTGAGGAACAGCAAGGAATTAATTCGACATTTAGAAACGAATTTACGTCTATTACAGGATGAATGGGAGGAGATCGGTCCGGTTGCAAACACGGAGTGGGAAGGAATAAAAAATAGTTATTGGGAGGCTGTACGGTCAATTTACGACAAAATTAACGCCCATTATGACGAACAACGCACTCTTTTAGCCGACAACCTTCTAAAAAAGAAGCTTTTGATTCAAAACTTACAGGAAATCATACATCAAATCGAGGAGAATAGCGACCCTAAATTCTATGAGAAGAATACAATCGCGGTTTTAAAACTACAAGAGGATTGGAAAAAAATTGGTCCCGGTTCAAAAAAAGAAAATGATCTCGTTTGGACTGATTTCCGCACCTTGTGTAACCAGTTTTTTGGGGCTAAAAAAGTGGCAAACAAAAAAATTGAAGCGCAAGTTCAGGATAACGTGGCGCTAAAAAAAGGATTGATTGATCAGGTAAACGCGATTAATAAAGACACTGATTGGAAGTTAACTGCCGATAAAATAATAAAAATTCAGCAAACTTGGAAAACAATAGGTTCTGCAGGGCATAAATTTGAAAACAAGTTGTGGACCGATTTTCGGGCAGCTTGCGATGCTTTTTTTCATGCACGTGAGCAATTTGGAAAAGAGCAAGCGGAGGAATTGACAAAGAATTTGGAGTTAAAAGAAGCGCTTATTGAATCAATCAAAACCTACGTTATTTCAGATAAAACAAGTGCCCTTGCTGATTTAAAAGTATTTAGCCAATCATTTATGGCAATTGGTCATGTTCCTGTTGCTAAAAAGGAAATGATTTTTGGCGCTTACAAGAAAGCAATCGATTCAAAATATGCCGATTTAAAGCTCGAAGGAGGCGAACGGGCAAGTTTGCTTTTCTCAGCCAAACTCGATGTGATGAATGCAAGTCCTGATAAAACAAAGCTCCTTCAGAAAGAACGGTCCGATATAAAGCGACAAATGGATGCTCTGCAGCAAGAGGCCTTACAATATGAAACAAATTTGGGGTTTTTCGCAAAGTCGAAAGGAGCCGACGCCCTGAAGTTAGAAGTGGAAGCTAAAATTGAAAAAATTAAACTTGAAATTATCCAATTAAGAGGTAAATTAAAATTAATTCCGAATGAATAGTTTTGTAAACGCTATTCTTTTAGCGCTGACGTTTCCATTAATTATTTTAACAATTATTGTTGGGTTTGATCTTCCTGTTGAATTACTACGAACATCGGGCAAAAACTTATCTTTCGTCGACGAAGCCTTCCTAATATTAGCATCGCTTATGGGACTTATTGCTTTAAGACGTAGCGTAAAGCGCTGGATGGGAATGAAAATAGTGAATACGACAGATCGTTTTTTATTTTCTTTTGAGGTAAGTACTTCACGAAAAAGAAGGGTGGTTACCTATAATTTAATCGAGTCGAGTGTAATGCTTTTCCTTGCTTTTTCTATTTTTAATTTGACAAGTTTGGCGCTTATTCCCTCTCTTGTTTTAATCAGCTTTTCAATCGATAACATTGTTTTCATTTTATTGGGGTATAAAGGCAGATTTCGAATTGGGTTGAGTTCTAAAGCACTAATTGTTAGCGATAGAGAGGTTACTGTGCTTTATTTTGAAGGATTAAGAAAAGTTAGTATCGAGCAGCAAACCATTTATTTTGATTACATAAAGGAATTGCAATTGTCTTTTCCCACAAATTGCATCCGTGATGAAGATAAGGCAACTATTTTTAAAGGTCTTAGCGATATTGTTGATAAAGAAAAGGTGATGTTTAGTAAAGTGGAGTAATGGAGGCTGTTAGAATCTTAATCGTTGAAGATGACTTGTCTTTTGCTCACCTGGTTCAGCATCAACTTGAAATGTTGGGTTATGATTTGCAAAGTGTTTTAATTGTTAGTTCTTTATGCGAAGCACGAGAGGCTAAAATAGCATTCGACGCAGAGGTGGTTTTGTTGGATTTAAGTATTTGCGACTCTAGTGGAATTAATACTTACGATGAAATCAATAAGTTATACGAATTAGCATCTATTATAATTCTGTCTGGTCTTAATGATAAGGATCTTGCTTTACAAATCGTAGCTAAGGGTGCGCAAGATTACGTGTTAAAAACAGAAGTTAATTCTCAATTATTAGATAAAACCATTCGTTATGGAATACTTCGTAGAACTTTTCGAATAGGAATTTATAATTCCGAAAAAAAATACAGGGATGTTTTTAACCGGTCTCCTTTACCTGTTCTTCGTCTCATTGATGATTCTCTAACCATTGTCATGGCAAATCCTGCCGCATTGAATCTATACGAAGCCCAAATCGACGATATGATTGGGAAATCAATGTATAGTTTTAATTTTTTTCAGGATCAACGAATAGAAATAAACACCACTTCTAATTTTATAAAAAAACGGTTAAAACAAAAAACGATTAAAGGGAGAGAAATTATTAATGAAATCGTTATCAATAAATTGGAAAATGAGGTTGGAGCATATATTGCTTTGGTGATTGATAGAACGGAAGAATTGAAGTTCGAAAAGCAAAAGTTTGATGTAATTACACAAGCGGAAGAAAGGGAAAAGAAAAAAATTGCTAGGGAATTGCATGATGGCTTAGGGCAACAACTCGTCCTATTGAATTTACTTTTTCAAAACATCACCCCACAACAAGAAGAAGAAGCACAGTTTAATGAAATTTCAAGTTTGTTACAGTCAAGTATTCGATCAATCAAAGAAATTGCTTACGCGCTTAATCCCCCTGAATTAGAACATGGGTTTTTAAATGCAATCGATCGATTTGCCAATCGAATTAATTCCATAGGAGAGATAAAATTTATTGTAAAAATTCAAAAAGGCATCGATGAAAAATCGCTGGATAACGTGGATAGGATTAATTTATTTAGAGTTATTCAGGAATTAATTAATAATACCTTAAAACATTCTCAAGCTACAGAAATGACTTTTGTTATGGAAAAATCTTCGGATCAAATTTTCATTTCCTTGGAAGATAACGGGATTGGCTTTGATGTTGAAACAGCCCAATCAGGTATGGGCATGCAAAATATTCAATATAGAATGAAGATGTCAAATATTAATTGTGAATATAACTCCAAAATAGGTAAAGGCGTTAAGGTTAAAATGACAATTAATTCCTAACGCTATGGGAAAAGAACTGAAGGTATTAGTTATTCGCTTTAGTTCTATTGGCGATATTGTGCTAACTTTTCATGCGCTTCGCTGCTTGAGAGAAAAACACCCTAATGCGGAAATTCATTTTCTTACCAAATCAACCTATGCCGAATTACTACAAGCTTCTACCTTTCATGATAAAACACTCTTTTTTGAGGGGGATTTAATGCAAACAAGATGTGCAATTCGAGCGGAAAAGTATACGCATATCATTGATTTACATAATAATTTAAGGACACGTTTACTCACTGCGGGTATCTTTGGTGCGCGAATAAAAAGAGTTGATAAACTTAATTTGCAGAAATGGTTGCTGACTTACTTTAAGTTGAACAAGCTGCCAAAACGACACCTAGTTGATCGCTACATATTCACCTTTAAGGATTTAGGCATTAAAAATGACCAAAATAACACTGTTTTTAGCATACCCAAGTCAGCAGAAATTGACCTAAAGCACTACGATTTATTACCCGGTTCATTTCTTGCCGTCGTTATGGGGGGACAATTTGCAACTAAAAAATTTCCAGTTGCCTCCTTAATTCAGGTATTGACGAACTGTAATTTACCTATTGCACTGCTTGGTGGGGAAGATGAAAAGGTAGAGGCACAAAAATTAATGGCAGCACTTCCCGCGAAAAATATACATAGTTTTTGTGGTGAGTTAAGTCTGCTTAGTGCAGCAAGTGTCGTTTCAAAAGCGAATCGCGTGCTTACAAACGATACTGGATTAATGCATATTACTGCCATGTTCGCCGTTCCAATTATTTCAATTTGGGGCAATACAGTACCTGCTTTTGGCATGTACCCTTACCGACCTTCGAGCGAAAATGCTGTAAAGATTCATCAAGTTTCTAATTTAGCGTGTAGGCCTTGCTCCAAAATTGGCTATCAAAATTGCCCCAAAGGTCATTTCGATTGTATGAATAAGCAAGATCTTAACGCAATAGCTGACGATCTTAATTAAGGTAAGGTAGCAGCTAAAAAGCGGACTATTTTTTCGAGTGCATCAACAGCGAATGTTTCATCTATTTCACCGTATTCAGTGATGTTTCCGGTCTCGCAATGTTGAAACAAATGGTTTAAATTGGGGAGCTCAAGAACTTCTTTTTTCTTTCCTGTATAATTAATAAATTGATTCATTGCCAACAGGTTTTCTTGTGGGCTCACCTGCAAATCTTTGGACCCATTCATAGCCAATACGTGACAGCTAATTTTGGAAAAATCATTCTTTGGGTCGTAACGAAGAAAAGTAAACATCCATGGAGCCAGGAAAGCGTCCATGTATGCTTTTACAAACGCATCTTCGTTTTCGTATTCTTTGAGTGTTTCTTTGGATAATTTTTTGCTTGTTTTTGTTAAGAATTTTTCAACTGGACGTTTTGCACTTTCTAAATCTTTTGCTTTTATAATTACATCAAATAAAGCAGCGTTTATTTTTCTTGCCTCTTCAATTTCTGTATCACTAACTCCGTTCACTTTTGCGATAAGTGCTTGTTGTTTTAATAAAACCTGATACCCAGAAATACCGAGACCTGCTAAAAGTACAATAGCATGGATACTTTTGTCTTCAGCAGCTAACATCGTTGCTAACATACCTCCTTCGCTATGTCCTATTAATATGATTTTTTGCGAGTCAACATCTTTTCTCGTCTTTAAGTAAGCAATTGCCGATGAAGCGTCACTGGCTAGGTCTATTGAAGTTGCCCCCTCAAATTGACCTCCAGATTTCCCCGTTCCTCTATCATCGTAACGCAGCACTAGAAATCCTTTTTTACTCAGGTAGTCGGCAATAATAAGAAAAGGTTTGTGGCCTTGTATTTCTTCATTACGGTCTTGCGGTCCACTGCCACTGATAAGAATAACAGCTGGAAAATTTGTGCCAACAAGTGGTTTTGTAACGCTGCCAGAAAGGTTGAAATTAGTACTTTGATGTTGGAAATTGATATCTTCCTGAACGTAATTAAACGGGGCTTTGGGCTCTTGAGACCGAAGGATTATTTTTTTGGCAATTACTTGCCTTTTTAATTCCATTGGCGTTTTAAAGTAGCCTTGAGAAAAAATCCCGTTAATAACTGAGTCGTTAAGGTCTCCCGTGTAACTCACGCCTATTTTTGTTACTTCAAAGTGAAAAACTCCCTTTTCAAAACTCAATTTATCTATGTTAATACCAAAAGCTTTTTGGTCAGGGCTATCTAAGGTGCCTAAAAATTTTTCGCCGTCTTGTTGAACATGTAAAATCAAAGCAAGTTGCTGGGCACCGAGCGAAACCAGACCATGCCAATCACCTGTTATTGTTTTTTGTGCGAAAGTAGTCCAAGTAAAATTTAGTAGTAAAAAGCAAAAAACGAGATTTTTCATTTATTCTAAAAAAAGTTTTTTTAATTCTGTAGCTTCTGAGGCTTTCATTTTACCTGCAAGAATAAGGCTTAATTGTTTTCGTCTTAGCGCACCTTCGAATCGTTTTTTTTCCTCTTCGGTCTCTGGAATAAGTGCTGGAACGTTAATTGGGTTTCCGTTTTGATCTACTGCAACAAAGGTGTATATCGCCTCATTGCATTTTTCGCTTGCTCCCGTAATATTGTCCTCAACAAAAACGTCAACAAAAATTTCCATTGAAGTAGAAAAAGCACGTGAAACTTTTGCTTGTAGGGTTACAATTGAAGCATGTTTGATTGGCTTCTGAAATGATACGTTATTGACTGAGGCGGTCACCACAACGCGTTTACAATGCCGTTGAGCGGCAACGCTCGAAATAACATCCATCCACGCTAATAATTGACCTCCAAAGAGATTGCCCTGGGTATTTGTGTCGTTTGGTAAAACCATTATCGTTGTAATGGACAGTGTCTCTTTTGCTGTTTTTGATTTCATAGAACAAAGTTATTGTTTAATGGTTATTAATACAGCTATTTTGATACTTTAAAAATTATTTTAACTTTACAAAAAAATTTAACACATCAAATATTATGTTAAAAAATTTACTCCTTTTTCTAATAGTTTTTCAGTTATTTGGACTTACAGCACAGAATAAACCCTTCGATATTACCAATGCTCGTGAAGGCGAGAATATAGAATATTGCCACCAACATATAAAATTAATGGAGTATATGAAAGACCCAGCTTTTGTTCTTATAAAAAAACAAGACGACTTAGAATTTGAACAATTGTTAAAAAAGGGTTCGGTTCCTAAAGCAATAGTATATAAAATCCCAGTAGTTTTTCATATCCTGCACAATAACGGAGTCGAAAACATTACGCACGAACAAATTGAGAATGGATTATTTATTTTAAACCGAGACTTTAGACTTTTAAACGCGGATGCAGCAAATGTGCACGCGGAATTTCAAGGAATGCCTGCAGATATCGAGGTGGAATTTGTATTAGCTACTAAGGCACCAAATGGCGCATGTTTTAATGGGGTAACACGTACCATGTCTGCTTTGAGTTATGACGGATCTAGTGGGAGTGCTCAAGTAACGGCAATCAAAAATGGCAATAATGTGTACCAAGGGTCTTGGCCAGGCAATAAATATTTGAATGTTTTTGTTTGTGGTGAAATCGGAGGAGCTGCAGGCTATACAACGAATCCGTCATTTGCTTCTGCTACTAGTATGTCGAATGGTATCTGGCTTCTTCATAATTATTTGGGGTCAATTGGCACGAGTTCTGCTGGCTCGAGCCGCACATTGACTCACGAAGTAGGTCATTGGTTAAATCTTAGCCATACATGGGGTAGTAATAATAATCCTGGAAATGCAACTAGTTGTTCAACGGATGATAATGTTACAGATACACCAAATTGTATTGGGGTACAGGCCTGCGTTATGAGTTCTAATACCTGTAATTCCGATAATGCTTATTGGGGATTCGATATTCGAGATAATGTAGAAAACTACATGGATTACTCTTATTGTTCAAAAATGTTTACGGAAGGTCAAAAAACAAGAATGCGAACAGCCCTACAATCGAATAATACCGGACGATCAAATTTATGGTCTGCGTCAAACTTAACAGCTACTGGCGCTACAGGTGTTTTGACGCTTTGTGCTGCTGATTTCAATGCAGACAGAACAACGATTTGTACGGGAGAATCAGTACAATTTACGGATGCTTCATATAATATAGTTTCAGGTCGAACGTGGACTTTCACTGGTGGTAGTCCAAGTACATCAACTTCTTCAAACCCTACAGTAACTTATTCTCAACCTGGACTATATGCTGTAACCCTATCTGCAACCGATGGAACAACAACTGATGTTGAGACAAAAACGAATTATATTCGTGTACTTCCTACAGCTGTGAACTTGCCTTTCTGGGAAGGTTTTGAATCGTATACTTCTCTTGCAAATCTACCAAACTGGGAAATTTACAACCCTAATAATAATAATGCCTTTGTTCTTGATCCTGCAATTGCCTATACAGGTTCAAAATGTGCCAAATTGGTTAATTTCGGTCAGGCACCTTCGAGTGTAGATGAACTAATTTCTGCTCCAATTGATTTATCAGTTATTCCAGCTAACGGAATTGTAACCTTGAGTTTTCGCTATGCTTACCGTAAAAAAACAAGCGGGGATTACGAATATTTAAAAGTATTTATTTCTAGTGATTGTGGAACAACTTGGGCACAACGTAAAACCTTAGGAGGAAATCAATTATCTTCTTTGTTTACAGGAAATTCATGGGCGCCGGCATCAAATGCTGATTGGGTAACAGTTCATGTTACCAATGTGACCAGCAATTATTATAGTCAAGATTTTAAAGTTAAGTTTCGATTCGAAGGTGAGGGGGGGAACAATTTCTATTTAGATGATATTAATTTATATTCTGGTGCACCTTCCAATGAAATAGTGTTAGGTATAAATGAATTCAATGAAAGCATTAATGATCTTTCGCTTTATCCTAATCCAACTGATGGTGAACTGAATGTAAGTTTTAGTGCTTCAAAAAATAAAAACATGCAATTTCAAGTGATGGATATAACAGGAAAAATAATTCAAAATAACCTAGTGAATGCTGTCCAGGGATCAAACTTGGTCTTGCTTGACACTCGGATCTTTGCTGCAGGTTCTTACTTTTTGAAAATTATGTCAGATGATCACTTTAAGACCTTACCTTTTGTAATCAAATGATTACAATAAATAAAGTCAATTGTAAAATGAAAAAAATTCTTTTTTTATCTTGTTTTATTGCATCATCTATTTCGATTTTAGCCCAGAAAAAACCATTTGATGCATCGAATGCTAGGGAAGGAGAAAGTGTCGAGTATTGCCATCAACATATTAAACTAATTGAGTCACTAAAGGATTCCGCTTTTGCTGTGCAGTTTGCAAAAGACGAGGCAGAATACCAAAAAGCAACCAAAGACCCAATAGAAAAGGGAATAGTTTATAAAATCCCTGTAGTTTTTCACGTGCTCCATAACAATGGAATTGAAAACATTACGCATGAGCAAATTGTAAGTGGCTTAGCCAACTTAAACCGCGATTTTAGACTTCAAAATCTTGATGCTTTAACTGTTCATGCTGAATTTCTTGGGATGCCGGCAGATATCGAAGTGGAATTTGTACTAGCGACTAAAGCGCCAAATGGTGCTTGTTTCAATGGCGTAACACGAACCTTGTCTCCCTACAGTTACTTAGGCGACAATGGGGATGATCAGGTAGGTGTTGTAATTAATGAAAATAACGTTTTTCAAGGGCAATGGCCAGGAAATAATTACCTGAATGTCTTTGTTTGTGGCGATATTGGTGGCGCTGCAGGTTATACTTCTTATCCATCTGGTAATTCGGCCACTAATATGACTAATGGTATTTGGTTATTACATAATTATTTGGGTTCTGTAGGCACAAGTTCTGTCTCTCATGCGAGGGTATTAACACATGAAGTAGGTCACTGGTTAAATTTACCACATACCTGGGGCTCTACAAATAATCCGGCTCTTGCGAGCAATTGCGATACAGATGATGGCGTTGCCGACACCCCCAATTGTATTGGTGTACAGGCCTGTGTTTTGAATTCCAATACCTGTAATTCGGATAATGCATATTGGGGATTTGATATCCGCGACAATGTGGAAAATTACATGGATTACTCGTATTGTTCTAAAATGTTTACTGAAGGACAAAAAACACGCATGCGAACGGCTTTACAATCTAATAATACTGGACGATCTAATTTATGGTCGGCTCCTAATCTCTTAGCGACCGGTGCAGGAGGCCTGCTCACGTTGTGTAACGCTGATTTTACGGCAGATCAAACAACTATTTGTCAAGGTCAGTCTGTCGAGTTTTTAGATGCTTCGTTTAATTTAGTAACTAGCCGAGTTTGGAGTTTTATAGGTGGCAATCCATCCTCATCTTCTATTGCTAATCCAATCGTAACGTATAATCTACCTGGCTTATATCCTGTTACGCTTACTGCAACCGATGGAACGACCAATGACATTGAAACGAAAACTAATTACATCCGTGTCTTACCATCTGCAACATCGCTTCCTTTTTGGGAAGGTTTTGAATCCTACACGACGCTTGCAAATTTGCCAAACTGGGAAATATATAACCCAAATAACAACAATGATTTTATGCTTGTAAGTGGAACGTCGCATTCTGGTTCCAACTGTGCTAAATTGGGTAATTTTGATCAGAATCCGTCCAATATTGACGAATTAATTAGTGCGCCGATTGACCTCTCCATTATTCCAGATAGCGGTATAGTGACCTTGAGTTTTCGTTATGCATACCGAAAAAGAACGGTTGATGATTTCGAATACTTGAAGGTTTTTATTACAAATAATTGTGGTAATACTTGGGCGCAGCGAAAAACAATTAGCGGCAATCTATTATCACCTTATGCATCAGGAAGTTCTTGGGCTCCAACTTCAAACGATGATTGGGTAACGGTTCATATGCCGAATGTGACAAATAATTATTTCACTTCAGATTTTAGAATGCGTTTTCGATTTGAAGGAGAAGGAGGAAATAATTTCTATTTAGATGACATTAATTTATATGCCGGAGGTCCATCAGATGAAATAGTTCAAATT